>DJUX01000067.1 GCA_002440665.1 Dechloromonas sp. UBA6271 | reverse complement strand
AATACCTGAACCGGGACTTCAAGACCGAACTGCGCTCTTCCGATCGCGCCACCAGCAAAAAGGCGCTGCTGAACAAGGCGACCGCCTTCATGGCGCGCTTGGTCAAAACCCCGGAACGGGTCATCGCTTATTTCAATCATTCGGCCGTCCAATATGCAGCATTCTCATCTATTTGATTGCCGGGTTAATAGCTAACAAAAATGCCTCGCAAATTTCACGAGGCATTTTTAGCCAACCGACCTGACAGAACGTTTTTACACAGTCTGTTGAGGCGGGGTTTTTGGTATTCAGGATCGAGTGTTGATCACGCTTGCAAGCGCTCTCAGGCCTTTCTTCCATGCCCGGTGCGACTACGGGTGGCGGCCAGAATTCCGCGCAGAATATTGATCTCATCCTTTTCCAGTCGCGTGCGCCCGAACAGACGGCGCAATTTGGGCATCAACCGTCCGGGCTGTGCCGGGTTGAGGAAGCCTGTCTCGGTCATGACTGATTCAAAATGCGCGAACAGACCCTCCAATTCATCATGCGTGGCCAGCGGCGAGGCAAAAGGCGTCACCAGCAGATCGGTAATCGGTGGTAGCCCGGCATAAGCCGCCATGCGGATTTCGTAGCACAGCACCTGCACCGCTGCGCCAAGATTGAGCGAACTGAATTCAGGATTGGTCGGAATCGTCACCGCCGCATGGCAGCGTTGAATCTCTTCATTCGTAAGGCCGACGGTTTCATTACCGAACACCAGGGCAACGTCGCCCTGCTCCGCTTCCATCAGCAGGCGTGCCACCATTTCCCGGGGTGCGCCGGGCGGCGGCCCGAGATCGCGGCGCCTTGCCGACAGGGCAATCGCCAGTACCGTACCGGCAAGCGCATCGGGCAGCGAGTCATGGATTTTTGCCCTTTCCAGGAGGTCGACCGCACCAGTTGCCCGCGCATCGGCTTCCGGGTCGGGAAATGTCCGCGGCGCCACCAGACGCAGGTCCGCCAGACCCATCGTCTTCATGGCGCGCGCCGCCGCCCCGATATTGCCCGGATGAGTTGGCCGACACAGCACGACACGGATACGGGACAGCAGGAGTTCCGGGTTCATAGTAAAATTCGGTCTTTCCAAATAAATCGGGTGGCCCGCGCCACCCGTTAGTTCTTTAAGCCATGCATCCAGCCCTGAATATCGCCATCAAGGCGGCGCGCCGCGCCGGCCAGATCATCAACCGCGCCTCCAACGACCTCGACCTGCTCAAGGTAAGCACGAAACAGCCAAATGATTTCGTTACGGAAGTTGACCAGGCAGCCGAGGCCGCAATCATCGCGACGCTGCAGGAGGCCTATCCGCAGTACGGCATTCTAGCAGAGGAGTCCGGCGAGACTGCCGGCAAGGGCAAGGGCGATACCGAATACCAGTGGATCATCGACCCGCTCGACGGCACCACCAACTTCATCCACGGCATGCCCCAGTACGCCGTTTCGATTGCCTTGGCGAAGGCCGGCGTCGTCGAACAAGCAGTTATCTTCGATCCCAACCGCAACGAACTGTTCACCGCCAGCAAGGGCGGTGGAGCCTTCCTCAATGAACGCCGCATCCGCGTTTCGCGGCGGTTGAAGTTGCAGGATTCGCTGCTCGGCACAGGCTTCCCCTATCGCAGTTTCGATCTGGTCGATACCTACCTGGCGATCTTCAAGGAACTGACCCAGAAGACCGCTGGCCAGCGCCGCCCTGGCGCGGCATCGCTCGACCTCGCTTACGTTGCCTGCGGGCGTTATGACGGTTTCTGGGAATTTGGCCTTGCTCCGTGGGACATGGCAGCGGGCGCCCTGATGATCTCCGAGGCAGGTGGCCTGGTCAGTGACGTGCGCGGCGAAGCGAGCTATCTGACGAGCGGCAATGTCGTCGCCGGCACGCCGAAAGTCTTTGCGCCACTGCTCAACATCATTCAGGAAAAGCTGCCGGATTCGATCCGCGGCTGATCGGGGCTACCCGAATCGGGGCGCAGCCCCGGGTAAACAATCCCCGCCGCACGGGCAGGGAACGCGACAGTTTACTTCTCGGTCTTGCCCGGCGAATTGTCGTACTGGAAGCCGGTGAACATGTTGCGCGTCTGGTTCTGCAACTGATCCTGCATCTGCTGGAACATCTTCTTCGACTGGTCCATGTAGGCCGTCATCATGCTCTGCATGGCCGGTTGCTGGAAATTCAGGAACTGTGCCCAGAAATCAGCTTGCAGGTGGCCGTTGTCGCCGCCATACATTGTGCGCGATTGCTCTTGCAGTTTTTGCTGAAAATCGACAAAGGTCTTCATGTTGTTTTCCAGATACTTGCCGAGCATGCCCTGCATGGCACTGCCGTAGAAGCGGACGAAACCGGAAAGCAATTCACTGGAAAAGAGCGGGGCGCCGCCTGATTCTTCTTCGAGGATGATCTGCAGGAGAATGCTGCGCGTCAGATCTTCGCCCGTTTTGGCGTCGAGCACCTTGAACACTTCGAATTTGAGGACCAGATCCTTGACATCCCCGAGGGTGATGTAAGCGCTCGTCTTGGTATCGTAAAGACGACGGTTGGGATATTTCTTGATCAGGCGAGCTTGTTCAGACATCCAGCGATCCTCGAACGAATTTGTGTGCAGCGCACCATTATAGTCCAAAAAAACAGGCACCCTGAGGTGCCTGTTCTTGATGCAGCGCAAAAATTATGCAAATTACTGGTAGTACAGGCCGCCGTTGATGTTGATCGTGGCGCCGGTGGTGAAACCGGACAGATCGTTCGACAGGTAGGCACAGGCGTAGCCGATTTCTTCCGGCTTGGCCAGGCGCTTCATCGGCACACCATCAATAATGGTTTGCAGCACTTCCGGCTTGATCGCCATGACCATCTTGGTCGCGACGTAGCCCGGGCAGATGGCGTTGACGGTAACCCCCTTGGCAGCCAGCTCAGCGGCGAGTGCCTTGGTGAAGCCGATCACACCGGCCTTGGCAGCGGAGTAGTTGGTCTGGCCAGCCTGACCCTTGACGCCGTTGACGGAGGAGATGTTGATGATGCGGCCCCAGCCACGCTCTGCCATCTTGGCGGAGACTTGCTTGGTCATGTTGAACAGCGAGGTCAGGTTGGTGGCGATCACGGCATCCCAGCCGTCACGTTCCATCTTGGCGAACATGCGGTCACGGGTGATGCCGGCATTGTTGATCAGGATGTCGACCGGGCCGGCAGCGGCTTCGGCTTCGGCAACCATCTTCTGGCAGTCCTCAAGAGAGGAAACGTCACCAGCGACACAGACGAAATCGCTGAAACCCGCGGCTGCCTGTTCCTTCAGCCACTCTTCCTTATTGTCAAACTGCGGATGGTAAGAAGCCACCACCTTGTGACCAGCCTTGGCCAGTTCCTGACAGATTGCGGTTCCAAGACCACCCATAGCGCCGGTAACGAGAGCAACACGTTGAGTCATAGTCATTCCTTCCTGTTGTTGATTTGAAGCGGGGTAAAAAATACGCCGGTCAGTACATGTGCTGGCCGCCGTTGATGGAAATATTGGCCCCGGTGACGAACGCCGCTTCATCCGAAGCAAGGTAAGCCACGAGACCGGCGATTTCTTCCGGCTTGCCCAGCCGGTTGACCGGGATTTGCGGAAGAATCTTCGAATCGAGGATTTCCTGCGGGATCGCGGTCACCATCTTGGTGCCGATATAGCCCGGGGAAATGGTGTTCACCGTAACGCCCTGCTTGGCCACTTCGAGCGCCAGCGCCTTGGTGAAGCCGTGCATGCCGGCCTTGGCTGCCGAATAGTTGGTCTGTCCGAAAGCGCCCTTCTGCCCGTTGACCGAAGAAACATTGATGACGCGGCCCCACTTGCGTTCGGTCATGCCGTCGAGCACTTGCTTGGTCATGTTGAACACCGAGTCGAGATTGGTATGGATCACTGCATCCCAGTCGGCCTTGGTCATCCGCTTGAAGGTCATGTCGCGGGTGATGCCGGCATTGTTGACCAGTACGTCGACCGGGCCGACCTCATTGGTGACCGTCTCGACACAAGCCCGCGCCGACTCGAAATCGGTCACGTCGCACGGATAGGCCTTGAAGCCGTAGCCCATGTTGTTCATGCTCTTCAGCCAACCCTCGGCCTTGTCGTTGCCGGGCGAATACGTGGTAACGACCTTGAAGCCCAGCGCTGCCAGCTTGATGCAGACGGCCTCGCCGAGGCCACCCATGCCGCCCGTGACCAGTGCAACTCTCGACATCCTGTCCCCTCCTCCGGAGTATTTCTGTTAAACCGCACGTTCCTTGACGTAGCGCCCGGGTGCCGGTTCGATCGGCTTGTATTTAGTATTGCCCGGTTTGCGCGGCGCCCTGGGTTCGCCGGCAAGCGGCTTCAGCCAAGCCGCCCAGTCGGGCCACCAGCTGCCCTTCTTTTCTTCTGCTGCAGTCAACCAGCCTGCAGCATCGATTTTCACATCGTCATTGACCCAGTAGCTGCGCTTGTTCTTGCTCGCCGGATTGATTACGCCAGCGATATGCCCGGAAGCACCGAGCACGAAGCGCACCTTGCCGCCGAGAATGCGCGTGCTCTGGTAGGCGGAGTGCCACGGCACAATATGATCTTCGCGGGTTGCCAGCAGATAGACCGGCATGTCGAGCGTGCCGAGATCGATGCGCTGGCCGCACATTTCCAGTTTGCCCGGCACACGCAGGCTGTTGTCGTGATACAGATTGCGCATGTACCAGCAGGCAAATGGCCCCGGCAGACTGGTCGAATCGGAGTTCCAGTACAGCAGGTCGAAAGCCTGCGGCTTCTGGCCCTTCAGATAGTTGCCGGTGACGTAGTTCCAGACCAGATCGTTGGCGCGCAGAAAGGAGAATGTGTTCTGCAGGTCGCGGGCCGGCAGCAGGCCACCCTTGCCGATGGTCGACTCGCGCGCCATCAGACCGTTTTCATCAATGAAAAGGCCGATTTCGCCGGTATCGGAGAAGTCGAGCAGCGTCGTCAGCAGGGTCAGCGATGAGACGATGTCCTCCCCACGCCCCTTGAGCACGGCCAGCGCCGAGGTCAGGATGGTGCCGCCGACGCAGAAGCCCAGCGCATTGACCTGTTTCACCTTGCAGATTTCCTGGGCCACATGCAGCGCGGCAATCGGACCGTGCTCAAGATAGTCTTCCCAGGTCAGATGGCCCTGCTCTTCCCCCGGATTGCGCCAGGAAACCAGAAACACCGTGTTGCCCTGCTCGACCATGAAGCGGATCAGCGAATTGTCCGGCTGCAAATCCATGATGTAGAACTTGTTGATGCACGGCGGCACCACCACCAGCGGCCGTGTGCCGACTTTCGGCGTCAGCGGCGCATACTGGATCAACTGCATCAGATCGTTTTCGTAGACGACTGCCCCTTCGGTCGTCGCGATGTTCTTGCCCACTTCAAAAACCGACTCGTCGGTCATCGAAATGCGGCCCTTCTCGAAATCCTTGAGCAGGTTGTTGATGCCGTCGGTAATGCTCTGGCCCTTGGTTTCCACCGCCAGCTTGATGAATTCCGGGTTGGTTGCCGCGTAGTTGGAAGGCGCCATAGCATCGGAAATCTGGCGTGCCAGAAAGCGCATGCGATTGCGCGCCTTGTCGTCGGCAGCCGGGATCAGCTCGACCATTTCCTTGACGTATTTCGTGTTGAGCAGGTAGGCCTGATGCATGTAGTCATAAACCGGGCTCTCGCGCCATTCGGCGGCGGCGAAACGGCGATCACCGGATTCGGGAGCCACCTTGAAGGGCTCGTCCTTGCCCTGCTGCCTGGCCAGCACCGCCTGCCAGAGCGACATCTGCTGATCCATGAACTGCTTTTGCAGCGCGGTCAGCGCCTGCGGGTCGGCGGGCGGGGGCGTCGCGGCGGCCGGATTGCCGGCCTTGCCGATGAATTCCATGAATTGCTGCGCCATGTCCTGCCCAGCCTGCATGAACTGCATGGCCGAACCCATGAAAGCGTCTTTATTGCCTGATCCCTGCTGCGTCATGGCCAGTCTCTTCTCTATTTATATATCGGGGTTGAGCTTTTGGATTCTGCATACCCGTCCGAGCGCTGTCAATGGATTTGCATGCATAATTACGTGCATGTACATCATTGCCATCGGCTGGCTTTACGTGACCGTCCTCATTGCGTTCAACGAACCGACAGTCATCTCCGGCATCATCTCGTTCCTCTTCTACGGGCTGCTGCCCTGCGGACTGTTGCTCTGGCTGGCGGGCAGCAAGGTGCGCCGGCAACGCCGGCGCTACCAGCAATCACTCGCCGACCAGCGCGCGGACGCCGGCAATCGAAGCGACACCGAGGCCGATCAGTAGAATCTGCTGCAGCGTGGCTTTCAGTTCGGTGCGTTTGTGCAGGCCGGGAATCAGGTCGGCAACCGCAACATAGATCATGCTGGCCGCCGCCAGGCCAAGCAGCGTAGGAATCCACTCGGTCAGGTGCGAGAGCGCGAAGTAGGCGAGCATGGCACCGACCAGCGTCGCCAGGCTCGACAGCAGGTTGAACGCCAGCGCCCGCATGCGGCTATAGCCGGAATGCAGAAGGATCAGGTAGTCGCCGACTTCCTGCGGGATTTCGTGGGCGATGATGGCCAGCGCGGTGACGATGCCGAGCTGCGTGCTTTCGAGAAATGCCGCGGCAATCAGGATGCCGTCGACAAAATTGTGGAAGGTGTCGCCGACCAGAATCAACAGACCGGAGCGGCCGTGATCGTGTGCCGGCGCCTGCGCATCGTGCGCTTCGCAATGGTCGTGGTGGCAATGCCGCCACAGCACCAGTTTCTCCAGCACGAAGAAAATCAGGATGCCGAACAGAACGGTTGCCGCCATGCGGTGCGGCTGTCCGTGTTCCAGCGCGTGCGGCAGGATTTCCAGAAACGCGGCCCCCAGCAGCGCGCCGATCGCGTAGGAAATCAGCATATTGACGCGGTGCGTGCCGACTGCGAAAGTCAGCGCCGCCGCAGCCGTCACGCTCAAAATGCCGCCGGCCAGCGCAACGGCAATGATCCAGGAAAGGGTACTCACGGGAAACCAGATTCGGGGGAAGGCGCGGATTATACGCCCTGAGGCCCACTCTCCAGCCAGATCAGGCTCGCCATCCGGCCGGTCACGCCGTCACGGCGATAGGAATAATAACGGTTGGCTTCGGTCACCGTGCACTCTCCGCCGCCGCTGATCGCCACGACCCCCATGCGTTGCAGGCGCTGACGAGCGAGCAGATAAATGTCGCACAACCATTTGCCCCCTTCCTGCGGCTTAAAGGCGAGGCCAGCTGCCGGATTAGCTGCGACGAAGGCATCCCGCACCTCATCGCCCACTTCAAAACAGCGTGAGCCGATTGCCGGCCCCAGCCAGACCAGCAGTTCCCCGGGATCAACTTTCATCGCGGCAACGGTACTCTCCAGCACGCCGGCCGCCAGCCCCCGCCAGCCGGCATGCGCGGCGGCGACTATCGTTCCCTGGCGATCACACAGAAGCACCGGCAGGCAATCGGCTGTCATCACGACGCAGACGCTGCCCGGTTGCCGCGCGAATGCCGCGTCGGCCTCCCTGATTTTTGGCCTCTTATCGGCGTCGACCGCAGCAATGCCATGCACCTGCGTCAGCCACAACGGTTCGGCCGGCAGGCGGGAAACCAGCAATACGCGGTTTGCAGCAACCGCTGCCGCGTCATCACCCACGTGATCGCCGAGATTGAAACTCGCCCACGGTGCCTTGCTTATTCCGCCATTGCGCGTCGTCTGCAAGGCCCGAATGTTCGCCGGAACGGCCCAGTCCGGCACATGGCACTCAGCCATCTTCGCGCAAGGTTTCCAGCAGCTCAGCCATGTCGGCGGGCATCGGCACCTCCCACTGGCGCAGACGCTGCTCCAGCGGATGAACCAGTGCCAGGCGCGTCGCATGCAGGGCCTGGCGCGGGAAGGCCGGCAAGCGTGGATCGACCCGGCCGTAAACCTTGTCGCCGATCAGCGGATGTTTGACGGAGGCCATATGGACGCGAATCTGATGCGTGCGCCCGGTTTCCAGCGTGCACTCGACCAGTGCGCAATGGTCGAATTGCTCCAGACCGCGGTAGTGGGTGACGGCCGCCTTGCCACCCCGGGTTTCCGGAACCACGGCCATCTTGACGCGCTGCGCCGGGTGACGGCCGATCGGCGCATCGATCGTCGACTGAACAAAGACGACACCCGCGACGAAAGCCAGATACTGGCGCTTGACGGTGCGCGCCTGTAGCTGGCGCACCAAGTCGGTCTGCACCGACAGCGTCTTGGCGACGACCAGCAGGCCGCTGGTGTCCTTGTCCAGCCGATGCACGATGCCCGCCCGCGGCACTTCCGCGATGCCGGGCACGTGATGCAGCAAGGCATTCATCAGCGTGCCGCTCCAGTTGCCACTACCCGGGTGCACGACGAGGCCGACCGGCTTGTTGATCACCAGCAGTGCCTCGTCCTCGAAGACGATATCGAGCGGAATGTCTTCGGGCTGCTCGGCCAGTTCCCTGGCCTCGCGGGGCTCGTTCAGGGTCAGGCTCTCGCCACCCAGCAGTTTGCGCTTGGGTTCGCTCTCGATGCGTCCGTCAACCTCGACCAGTCCGTCGCGCACCCAGCCCTGCAGGCGATTGCGCGAATGCTGTGACCATAGTTCGGCGAGTACCTGATCGAGTCGCCGTCCGGCGCAGCGATCGGGAACGCAGGCGGGATTCGCCGGAGTTCGGCTATAATCCGCGCGGTCTTCCAAAGGATTTTTCATGATGCGAAGTGTACCTGCATTCGCCACCTTCTTTCGCCTGCTGACGGCGCTATTAATCGCAACCGTCGTTGCCGGCTGCGGTCTTTTTCCGGAATCGAAGGACGAAACCGTCGGCTGGTCTGCCAACAAGCTGTATGCCGAAGCCAAGGAAGCGCAATCCGACGGCGCCTGGGACAAGGCCGCCAAGTATTACGAGAAGCTGGAAGCGCGTTACCCGTACGGGCGCTTTGCCCAGCAAGCCCAGCTCGAACTCGGTTACGTGTACTGGAAGGCCGGCGAAACCGGCTCGGCACTCGCCGCCACCGACCGCTTCATCAAGCTGCACCCGACCCATCCGGCGGTCGATTACGCCTACTACCTCAAAGGCCTGATCAACTTCAACGAGGATCTCGGCTGGGCCGGCTACATCAGCACGCAGGACCCGACCGAACGCGACCCCAAGGCGCTCCGCGAATCGTTCGACGCCTTCCGCGAACTGACAACGCGCTTCCCCAACAGCAAATACACGCCGGATGCCATCCAGCGCATGAACTATCTGGTCAATTCCATGGCCTCGCACGAGGTTCATGTCGCGCGTTACTACTACAATCGCGGCGCCTACGTCGCGGCCGCCAACCGCGCCCAAAATGCCATCAAGACCTATCCCTCGGCGCCCGCCATCGAGGAAGCGATGTACATCCTGATCGCCGCCTACGACAAGCTGGGCATGACCGATCTGCGCGATGACGCCGACCGTGTGATGCGCAAGAACTTCCCCGACAGCAAGTTTTATGAGACGGGTCTAGCGGACAAGAAGAAGTGGTGGCATCTCTGGTAAATCCCCGGCATTCGCGCCAGGCAACCTGCTAGTAGGTTGCCTGGTCGCCTATCCAGACCAGTTCGGGCACCCCGTCATCGCCGCCGCAGATGATCGCGTTCTGCCCGTATTTCTCGCCCAGCGCCAACGCCTCGGCAACTGAAATATCGAGGATGAAACAGCTTTCCTCGTCTGCCCAGGTGTCTTTGTCGGCCACATTCTCGCCGGCGTAAGGCTCGTACCCCGATTCCAGCAGATCGCACTCCAGTTGCGACTGGCGCAGCGCATTCTGTCCGGCGTCGATCAGCGACGAACCCGGGTTGTGCGCGGTGAGGATCGCAAACCTGCCGGCCCCAGCCGTCTCCAGCCAGCAACGCAGCGTGTCCGAAGCGACGCCGGGCCGCAGGTCGCAAACGCCGCCCGGCAGGAACACCCGGTAGGTCGTCGCCCGATAGGCGGCTTCCAGTTCAGTCGTCTTCGCCATCGAATTCCGCAACCCCAATCATTTGTTCCGACTCGCTCGCCGGCAGCGCCTCGACATCACGCAGCTTGCGCGACAACTGGCGCGTCCGCGTCTCGGCCTTGCTGATACTGTTGCTCGCTTCGTCGAGCTTCTTTTTTGTATGCGCCAGCGCCTCGCCGAACTTGCCGAACTCGGTCTTGACCGCCCCGAGCACCGCCCAGACTTCGGCCGATCGCTGCTCGATGGCCAGGGTGCGAAAACCCATCTGCAGGCTGTTGAGCAGGGCCGCCAGCGTCGTCGGCCCGGCCAGGCTGACCCGCCATTCGCGCTGTAATGTGTCAGCCAGACCGGGGCGGCGCAGCGCCTCGGCATATAGCCCCTCGGTCGGCAGGTAGAGCAGCGCGAAATCGGTCGTGTGCGGCGGCGCCACGTACTTGTCGCGAATACTGCGCGCCTCGTTCTTGAGGCGCACCTCAATCGCCCGCCCCGCTTCTTCGACCAGTGCCGGCTCGCCCTTTTCCTGGGCATCCATCAGGCGCTGGTAATCCTCGATCGGAAACTTGGCGTCGATCGGCAGCCAGACCACGGCACCGTCGCCCTTGCCCGGCAGGCGGATGGCGAAATCGACGCGCTCGCTGCTGCCCGGGCGCGTCGCCACATTGGCGGCAAACTGATCGACGGTCAGCAGCTGTTCGAGCAGCGCCGACAGCTGGACCTCACCCCAGGTGCCGCGCGTCTTGACGTTGCTCAGCACGCGCTTGAGATCGCCAACCCCGGCGGCCAGCGACTGCATTTCGCCGAGGCCGCGATGGACCTGTTCCAGCCGTTCGCTGACCAGCTTGAACGATTCGCCGAGGCGCTGCTCAAGCGTCGCATGCAGCTTTTCGTCTACGGTCCGCCGCATTTCCTCAAGCTTGCTGGCATTGTCGGCCTGGATTGCGGTCAACCGTCCCTCGACGCTCATTTTCAGCCGCTCGAAGCGTTCGTCGAGGCCCAGCGAAAAACGGTTAAGTTCGCGGGCAAAGGCCTCCAGGCGCTCGGCCTGCAGGTTGCCGAATTGCCCGACCTGGGTCGTCACCGCCTGCCCGAGCAGGGTCGCCGACTGGGCGCGCTCCTCGCGGTCGCGGAAAGCCTCCTCGGCATCCTCGCGCCGGCCGCGCGCCAGTTCCTCGCGCAACTCGCGCTCCAGCCGTTCGAGTCCCTTTTCCTGTGCCTCCTGCAGGCTGCGCAGGCGCAGCTCGCCTTCCGCATTGCGATTGCCGCGCCACAACGCGAGCACCTGCAGCAGGATGACGACGACTCCCCCGGCCAGCAGGGCGAATGCAAACGCTTCGCTCATCCGCTACCTCAGCGAGAAATCGACGCGGCTACCCTTGCCCTTTTCGCCAGCCTCGGCTTTCGGCTCGACCAAGAAGATGCGTTCCGCCGGAACCTTGCCTTCATCGATCAGCCAGCCCTGGACATTCTCTGCGCGGCGCAGGGCCAGTTGCTGGACGTCTTCATCAGTCACCGGCGTATTGGCCAGTATCAGCTTTTCCATTTCCTCGACCGGCAGATCCTTCTGCATGCCGATCAGATTGCGCGGCTTGGGAAACTTGGCTTCCTTGTAGGCCCGCTGCAGATAGACGGGGTATTCGGCCGCCGCAACCTCGATCGCATCGACCGACGCCCCCTCGCCGCCCTTCTTCAACTGGTCCTTGAGCTTCTCGGCCTTGACTGCCCGCTCGATGGCCACCCGCTTGATACCTTCCTTATCGGCCTCCGGATCGGCATGGCCGGTGATTTCCAGCTTCAGCGAATCGCGTTCGTTGAGCGCCTTGGCCAAGGACTCCAGGCGCTTGGTGCCCGCATCGTCGAAAGTCGCGCGCCCCGGTCCGAATTCGATATTAGACAGCTCCTCGCCGCCGCCGAACATCGAGCCGAGCAGCGCGAATGGTGATGTCACTGCCTTGACGAACAGATTGATGATGACCTTGATGACCAGCCCGCCAATCGAAAACTCCGGATCGTCGAGCGAACCGGAGATTGGCAGGTTGAGGTCGATTTCGCCGCGATTGTTTTTGAGCAGCGCGATGGCGAGGTTCACCGGCAGCTTCGTGGCATCGGGGCTCTCCACCTTGTCGCCGAAGGTCAGCTGATCAATGAAAAGCCGGTTCTCGGCCGTCAGTTGATTGTTTTCCAGCTTGTAGGCGACGTTGAGCGACAGCTTGCCCTTGTCGATGTTGTAACCGGCATACTTCCCTGAATACGGCGAGAAGGCCACGAGATCGACGCCCTTCACGTCAGCCTTGATATCGAGGAAGGATTTGGCGGCCAGCGGGTTCAGCTTGCCGACCACCTGTACCGGCGCCGAATTGGCGTAACTGCCGCGCAACTCAAGGTCAGCAACGGAATCGGCGGCCGATGAAAGGCCACTGACGCGCCCGGCCACCTTGGTCATATTTACCGTGTAATTGGGCTTGACGAAGAAATCGGAGAAATTGACTGTGCCACCCTGCAGCGTGATCTTGCCGATCTTGATCGGCAGCGCAGCAGGCTTAGCCCCGGGCGTCGCCTCTGCCGTCTTGGGTGGGTTGGCCGATGCGGCCGGTTCAGTAACCTTGGCAGTAGCAGCTTGCGACGTCCGGACGATGTCTTGCAGATTCAGCCGGCCTTCCTTGCTGAGGATCAGGCGCGAGTAGAAATCGGTCAGCGCCACCTCGCCGACATTGACCGCCATCGGCTGCAGGCGGAAATCGATGCCGCCCAGATACAACGATTTCCACTTGAGGAAATCGGCATTGTTTACCTTGTCGACCGCAATCAGGTCACCCAGCGTCAGCGATCCCTTGTAGCCGGCGTTCAGGCCATCCTTGTCCATCTGGGCAGTGACTTCGCCGCTGTTGGAAACCTGACCGCGCGTCAGCTCGATATTCAGGAAGTCGGTGAAATACGGCTGCAGCGGCAGGACAGGTATCGCCTGCGTCTCCACCTTGAGCGTCGTCTGCAAGGGCATCAGCTGCACGCTGCCGTCAACCTTGAGACTGCCTTTCTGATTGATCCGGCTCTTGAGAGAAATATTCCCTTTCTTCCCCGGTTCGGTAGACAGGTTTTCGGCGGCCAGGCTGAAGCCGTCGATAACCTGCACAGCCGCCGGCTTGGTGGATTGGTCCTCGACACGCAGGACGAGATCGTCGACTGTGACCTTGCCGACATTGGCCAGCCACGGCCGGTCGTCCGACAACTCCTTGCCGGCCGTACGCACGGTCTTCAACACCGGCGAACTGAGCCATTCGACCTTGCCCTCCTTGTTGCGCACCAGCAGCATGCGTATTTCGTGGGTCCCGACCTCGGCGATATCTACCCGGTGCCCCGCCAGGTCCAGCCGCATGCCCTTCACCGCCATGCTGCCAATCTTCGCACGATCGCCGAGATCGACCCGGTATGAAATTTCGCTGATCTCGATCGGCTCGACGAGCTTGCCATCGATCTTGCCAACGACCGCATTGATATCCAGCACATCGCCAACCGTCGGGCGCACCGTGGACTCGTCCTGCCAGTGCATTTTGCCCTTGCTCAGCCGTATCTCGTCGATCGTCCACTCCGGCGCTTTGGTCGGCGCCGCTACAGACTTGTCGACGGGCGCCTTGTCGGCAGCCGGCACCGCAGCGATCTGCTCCAGCACCCGCACCCAGTTCAGTTCGCCCTGCTTGCTGACCGCCACATAGGCATCCATGCCATCGAGCAGCACGCGCTGAACGGCAAACCGCCGGTTGATCAGGTCGGCGTCGGCGACATCGACATCCAGTCGCTTCCACCCGAGCAACGGCGCACCGCTCGCCTCGGCGAGATGGAAATCGGACACATGCGCGCTGCCAACGACGGTCAGCGAAAAAATCTTCTCCGACAGTTCCTTGAAGACGACCCGGAGTTCGGTATCGAGCAACCCGCCCTTCAGGCGCAGCGGCAGCGAACTGGGCACATAAGGCTGAAATCCGGCCAGATCGAGGCGGTCGAGGTCGATGTTGAGCTCGCTTTCGAGTTTGCCTTCGAAAATCTCCTTGCTCCTGCCGTTGAGCGCGAAAGGAGCACCGTCGAAAACGGCGGAAAAACTCGGCTCGACCAGACGCTCGGCCTGATAGGGCAGGCTGGAGATGAAAGGCAGTGCCAGATTGATGTCGCTGACGGTATGCACCGTGCCCAGCGGCTGATCGTCGAAGACCGCTTTGCCGCCGATGATCTGGATATTGTTGATCGAGAAACGCGGCGTCGGCGACGGTTCGGATGGCTTCAGCCATTTTTCGAGCAGGTCGGAAATATCGTAATGGCCCTCGCCAGTCCGAGCCACGGCGACGCGCGGCCCCTGCAGGCGAATCTCGTCGACCACCGCACCGAACTGGAAAAGCGAGAAAGAGGAAAGATTGACGAACAGCTCATCGAAGCCGGCGACCTCCTTGCCGGCCTTGTCCTTGACCGAAACGCCGGCGACCCGCGCCGACAGCGCGTAGGGGCTGATGTCAATGTTCTCGATACTGACGTCGCGCTGCAATTCGGCGGACAACTGCTTGATCAGCACCATCTTCATCAGCGGCGGCCCGGCCAGGTAGCCGAGGATGCCAAAAGCCAGTACTAGCCCTACCAGCCACAGACCCAGGCGGCGGGCGCGCGGTCCTTTCAGCGCGGCGATGGCACCCGCCTTGTCGAAAGATTTTCCCTTGACCTGATCTGTCATGATGACCACTCACTGTTCATATTGGCGCCGAATTTAGCACATCGGAGCGCCGTGGATCGCGCTGCCGGGCAAGGCGGACGCTGTCAGAAAACGTTCCGCCAACCGCGGATGGCCGCGAAAATGGCAACTTTTGAGGTGTCGACCGCACCATTCGCCAGCGCAGCCGCCATCACGGCCGGTTCGCCGCAACGCAGGAACGGGTTGGTTTTCTTTTCCTCGCCCAACGTCGAGGGAACGGAAGAATGCCCGGCAGCGCGCAGCCCGGCGACCCGCTCGCTGCGCCGACGCAATGCTGCGTTATGCGGTTCGACAGCCACGGCGAAGCGCAGATTGGCTTCGGTATATTCGTGCGCGCAGTAAACCAGCGTATCGTCCGGCAAGGCCGCCAGGCGGCCGAGCGAGGCGCTCATCTGGGCCGGCGTGCCCTCGAAGAGGCGGCCGCAGCCGGCGCCAAACAGGGTGTCGCCGCAAAAGACCGCGCCCGGAACGTAATAAGCAATATGCCCCAGCGTATGGCCGCCGACCGGCAGCACCGCGACACGCTCCCCGAGAACATCGATCATTTCGCCGCCCGACAGAGGGTCGGTACAGCCTGTGATAGACTCTTTAGCCGGTCCGAAAACCCGGGGATGCCAGCGCTCGACGAGTTCGGCGACACCTCCCTGATGGTCGGCATGATGGTGAGTGATCAGGATGGTCTCGAGGCGCAGTTGCAGCGCTTCCAGCCGCGCCATGACCGGTGCGGCGTCGCCAGGATCGACCACGGCCGCCCGTCCATCGCGGACCAGCAGCCAGATGTAATTGTCCTTGAATGCGGGAATGAGCAAAATTTCGAACATGCCGGAACTATCGAGCGAAGGTCGACGGATGTCAATTCCCGGTCTCGATCAATGGCTGGGTTCGGCCCAGGGGCGATACGTGCTGGACTGGGAGGCCAGCCGGACCGACGCCGCCGTCGCCGACGTCTTCGGCTTCAACGCGCTCCAGCTCGGACTGCCGCATCACGACTTTCTCCGCGCCAACCGCATTCCGATGCGCCAGAAAGCCGGCGACACCGGCCCCGTCGATGTCGTCTGCGACCTCGCGGCATTGCCGGTCGCCTCGCACAGCACCGACCTCGTCGTGCTGCCGCATGTCCTCGAATTCGCCGCCGACCCGCACCAGATCCTGCGCGAGATCGAGCGCATCCTGATTCCGGAAGGCCAGTTGATCGTGCTCGGCTTCAACCCCCTGTCACTGTGGGGGCTGCGCAACCGCTTCGAGCGTAGCGGCAGCTTCCCGTGGCATGGCAGCTATCTCTCGCTCCTGCGCCTCAGGGACTGGCTGAAACTGCTCGGCTTCGAGGTCGACCGCGGCATTGTCGGTTGCCGCGTTCCGCCCTGGGAGCAACAATCCTGGCTCCGGCGCTGGCGCTTCATGGAGACCGCTGATCAACACTGGTGGGGCTTTCCCGGCGGCGTCTATATGTTGCGGGCGATCAAGCGCACCCATGCCATGCGCCTGATCACCCCGCCGTGGCGCAAGAGCGCCGTCGGCAGCAAGGCCCTGCGCCCGGTCGCACAAAGGGAAAACCATGGCCATTGAAGAAAACGTTGAAATCTTTACCGACGGCGCCTGCAAGGGCAATCCGGGCCCCGGCGGCTGGGGCGCTATCCTGCGTCTCGGCCGGCATGAAAAGGAATTGTGGGGCGGCGAACGGGAAACAACCAACAACCGGATGGAACTGACTGCCGCCATACGCGCACTGGAAGCGCTTAAACGTCCGCTTGCCGGGCGCGTCTATACCGACTCTCAATATGTATTGAAGGGGATCAGCGAGTGGATCCACGGCTGGAAGCGCAATGGCTGGAAAACTGCCGCGAAGCAACCGGTGAAGAACGCCGACCTTTGGCAGCAGCTCGACGCCGTCAGCAAACCGCACCAGCTTGAATGGATCTGGGTGAAAGGGCATGCCGGCCACCCGGAAAACGAACGTGCCGATGCCCTGGCCAATCGCGGCATCGACGAACTGAACAATAAGGACGCCGCATGAGACAGATCGTTCTCGATACCGAAACCACCGGCCTCGACCCGCGCCATGGCCACCGCATCATCGAAGTCGCCTGCATCGAGATGGAAAATCGCCGGCTGACCGGCCACCATCTGCACAAGTACATCAACCCGGAGCGCGAGATCGACGAAGGCGCGCAGGCGGTGCATGGCATCTCCCTCGAGTTTCTCGCTGAAAAGCCGAAGTTTGCCGACGTCGTCGACGAATTCCTCGACTTCATCAACGGCGCCGAATTGATCATTCACAACGCCCCCTTCGACCTCGGTTTCCTCAATGCCGAACTCGCCCGCCTCGACCGCGTGCCGGTCGAAACGCTGTGCAACGGCGTCACCGACACGCTGCGCATGGCCAAGGATCTGCACCCGGGCAAGCGCAACAGCCTGGATGCGCTGTGCGAGCGCTACGAAATCGACAATTCGCAACGCACGCTGCACGGCGCCCTGCTCGATACCGAACTGCTGGCCGAAGTCTTCCTGGCCATGACGCGCGGCCAGAACACGCTGATGATCGAACCGGATGCCGCGCCGCGCGCCCAATCCGGCAAGGGCGGCCACGCCATCGAACGCAAGCCCCTGCTGGTGCGCCGCGCCAGCGACGAGGAAATCGCCGACCACGAGCGCGTCCTCGCCGCCATCGACAAGGAAACCAGAGGCGGCTGCCTCTGGCTGGCCGGCAAGGCTTAGCCGGGCAGCGCCTTTCCGGAAAACATTGCCGCGGCGACGGCCCGCTCACGGTCGACGATGGCCTCGATGAATTCGCTGGCGTCGCGCATGCTGCGGAAAGCCTCGAAGCCACGTTCGAGGAAGGCATGCAATTCGCCGAGGCCAGCCAGATGCGCCGGCCCGTGCATCATCTTCAAGGCACCACGGACGAAGGACCTGCGCGCCAGCGCCTCGAGCGCCTCGCCGGTTTCGCCGATCAAACGGATCTGCGTTTCACGCCCTGCCCGGTCGCCGACCTTTCGATACGCTTCACCATAAGCGGCCTCGCTCAAGGTCGGCGCATCGAGTTGGACGCCCAGCACCTGGACCATGGCGGCATCGAAACGCTCGGAAAGCGCATCGACCTCGACCGCCAGCAGCAAGGTCCGCAGGCCGGAAACCGGCAGCATGCTGGTCATCAGCGGCAGAATGCGCTCGACCTCGGCATCGCGTTCGCTGAAATCCTTCTCCCCGTAGAGATCGGAAAGGAAGAAGGTCGCCGCCCGAGCATAGCGCGGGCTGCCCAGCAGGTCGGCGTGCGTCTGAGCCAGCCGCGCCGCCTGCCATTCGCGCAGGCGTTGCCGGCGCCGGCCATGTACCGGGTCGGCCGCCGCGGCAAGACGCAGATCGCGCGCCTCCGCAAGAAAGGCGACCAACGCCGCCGAGCAGGCCGCCCGGTCGAGTTCTGGATGTTCGGAATCGGTCATGGCTTCATTATGAAGAAGCGGACAAACGGCGTTTAGAAGCTTTTGCCTAACGGCCTCCGACCGTGCCAACTACACTGAAATTGAATATTTTCCATAGGAAAGGCCGATGTCCGCTTCCATTCCGCTCGTCAATGATCTGGCCGCGCTCGATGCCGCGTTTGCGCGCATTCGCCATGCTAGCCGCGCGAATCCGGTGGTGCCGCTAGCCGAACGAAGGCGGCGGCTTGATGCGCTGGAAGCGTTGCTGCACGACAACATCGATGCGCTATGCACAGCGGTTGCCAAGGATTTCGGCCATCGTTCGCCGCATGAAACCCGCTTGCTGGAAATCTTTCCCAGCCTTGAGGGCATTCGCCACGCCCGCCGTCACCTGGCGCGCTGGAGCAAGCCGCAGCGGCGTCCGGTGTCACTGTGGTTCCAGCCTGGCCGCGCCGAGGTGCGCCCGCAGCCGCTCGGCTGCATCGGCATCGTTACCCCGTGGAATTACCCGATCTATCTCGCCATCGGCCCGCTCACTGCGGCCTTTGCCGCCGGCAACCGGGCGCTGGTGAAAATGTCCGAATTTACGCCGTCGACCGCAACCGTGCTGGCCGAACTCGCCCGCCGCTATTTCACGGCTGACGAACTGGCGATCGTCGAAGGCGACATGCCGGTCGCCGAAGCCTTCACCCGCCTGCCCTTCGATCACCTGTTGTTCACCGGTTCGACCGCCGTCGGCCGTCATGTCATGCGCGCTGCGGCCGAGCACCTGACGCCGGTGACCCTGGAACTCGGCGGCAAGTCGCCGGCCATCGTCGCCCCCGATTACCCGCTGGACAAGGCTACCGCCCGCATCCTGGCCGGCAAGTGCCTGAACGCCGGGCAGACCTGCATCGCCCCGGACTATCTCTTCGTTCCGGCCGGGCAGGAGCAAGCCTTCGCCGAGGCCGCACGCCGCGTCGTCGCAAAGAGTTACCCCGACATCGCGCGCAACCCGGATTACACGGCCATCGTCAATGAACGCCACTTCCAGCGCCTGAACGCTTACCTGGAAGACGCCACGGCGCGCGGCGCAACCCTCGTCTCCCTCGCCGAATGCCCACCCAATGGCGCAAACCGACGCTGCCTGCCGCCGACCCTGATCCTCGGGGCAAACGACGACATGCTAATCATGCAGGAAGAAATCTTCGGCCCGCTGCTCCCGGTCTTCACCTACGACCGGCTCGATGATGCGCTGGCCTTCATCAACCGCCACGACCGGCCGCTGGCGCTCTACCTGTTCGACAACGACCGCCAGCGCATCCGCCACGTGCTCGATCACACCGTGGCCGGTGGCGTGACGATCAACGACACCATCCTGCACATCGCGCAGGAAAACCTGCCCTTCGGCGGCGTCGGCCCGAGCGGCATGGGCCATTACCACGGCCATGAAGGCTTCCTGACCTTCTCCAAGCTGAAGCCAGTCTTCTACCAGTCGCGGATCAATGGTATCGGCCTCTTCAACCCGCCCTATGGCAAGCTGTTTGAGCGCCTGCTCAAGGTGTTGCTGCGATGACGACGCGCCGCGAATTTCTCAAAACCGGACTGGCTGGCGGCCTGTTGCTCAACGTTGCCGCCTGTGCCCGCCCTTCGGAAAATGGCGGGCGCACGGTCGTCTTGAGCGCGTTGATCCCGGTCATGCTGGCCGGCGCCCTCCCGGCCGAAGGCGCCGAGCGGCCGGAGCTGATCGTCCGCACGCTGGACGGCGTCGAGCGTGCGATTGGCGGCCTCGCGCCGGCCACGCAAAAGGAAATCGGCGAACTGTTCGACCTCCTCGCCTTCCCGCTCACCCGCATGCTGGCTGCCGGCATCTGGTCGCCGTGGCCGGAAGCGACGCCGGCCGCCATCGGCAATTTTCTCGAAAGCTGGCGCCACAGCCGCTTCGATCTTCTCAAATCCGGCTACGCTGCCCTGCACGACCTGATCTTCGGCGCATGGTACGCGCGCCCCGATACCTGGGCCGCCATCGGCTACCCCGGTCCCCCGAAGGTGGAATGATGCGCGACCCGTTCCGTGAAGGACTCGCTGCCGGCTGGAAGCATGTCGATGCCTCGCAACTCGCGGTCGACCTGCCGATCGAGGCTGATGTCGTCATCGTCGGCAGCGGCGCCGGTGGCGGCGTCAGCGCCGAACTCCTGGCGTCGGCCGGGCTCAAGGTCGTCATCGTGGAGGAAGGTCCGCTGCGCACCAGCAGCGACTTCAACATGCGCGAAGCCGAGGCCTACCCCGATCTCTACCAGGAATCTGCCGCCCGCAAGACGGCCGACAAGGCAATCAACATCCTGCAGGGACGCTGCGTCGGCGGCTCGACCACGGTGAACTGGACGAGCAGCTTCCGCACGCCGCCGCGCACCCTGCAATGGTGGCAATCCGCGTGGGGCCTCAAGCGCCTCGGCGTCGACGCCATGGCGCCGTGGTTCGCGGCGATGGAACAGCGGCTGCATGTCGGCCTGTGGCCGATTCCGCCCAACGAGAACAACGCCGCCCTGGCGCGCGGTGCGGCACAACTCGGCATCCCGGTCGCCGTCATCCCGCGTAACGTCAAGATGTGCTGGAATCTCGGCTACTGCGGCATGGGGTGCCCGACCAACGCCAAGCAGTCGATGCTGGTGACGACCCTGCCCGCGGCGCTGACGAAGGGCGCGACGCTGATCTCGCGGCTGCGCGCCGAAAGGTTCGAGTTCTCCAGCAACAAGGCGGTATCGTTGACCGGCATGGCGATGAAGCCGGACGGCATCCATCCCAACGGCGTCAAGGTGACCCTGCGCGCCCGCCATTTCGTATTGGCCGGCGGCGCCATCAATTCGCCGGCCCTGCTCCTGCGCAGCAAGGCCGCCGATCCACACGGCCTGCTCGGCAAGCGTACCTTCCTGCATCCGACGCTGATTTCGTCGGGCCTGTTCGACAAGCCGGTGCGCGCCTATGCCGGGGCGCCGCAGTCGGTCTATTCCGACCACTTCCTCGACAATGTTGCGGTCGACGGCCCGCTGGGCTTCAAATTGGAAGTGCCGCCGCTGCACCCTGTTCTTTTCTCGACCACATTGCAAGGCTGGGGTGAAGCGCACGCCCGCCTGATGCGCGAATTCGCCAACAGCCAGACCATCCTCGCGCTGGTCCGCGACGGCTTCCATCCGGACAGCCGCGGCGGCCAGGTGAGATTGCGCGATGACGGTTCGCCGCTGCTCAACTACCCGCTCAATGAAACCTACTGGGAAGCCGCCCGCCGCGCCCTGCTGACGATGGCCGAAATCCAGTTCGCCGCCGGCGCACACTGGGTGACGCCGGTGCATGAATCAGCGACCGGCTACAACAGTTGGGCCGAAGCCAGGCGCGGCCTGGCCGAACTGCCGCTGGCGCCACTGCGCTGCCGCGTCGTCAGCGCCCATGTGATGGGCGGCTGCGCGATGGCCGACACGCCGCAACGCGGCGTGGTCGACGACGAGGGCCGCCACTTCCAGATCGAAAATCTGTCGGTGCATGACGGCTCGGTTTTCCCGACCAGCATCGGCGCCAATCCGCAACTCTCGATCTACGGCCTGGTGGCGCGCAACGCGTCGCTGCTCGCGGCGGCATTGACGGGAAAAGCGAAACCCGCGATTCTCTGAGCATATGGTTCCAATCGCTCTCCTGGTCTGGCTTTCCACGGAAATTGCCATTTACCTCACGGCTGCCCGCCAGCTGTTCGATGCCCCCTGGGATGCCGCCATCCTCGGCGCGCTCCTGATGCTGTTCGGCGTACGCGCCGTCATCGTCGCCGTCACCTGGGCCTATGCCCGGGCCTACCCGTCGCCGGCGCCGCGCCTGTCAGCGGGCCAGCAGCTGCGCATGGTGATCGCCGAGTATCTCGCTTTCCTGCTCAGCTTCATTGTCGTCATGCCTTTCGAGCGCCTGTGGATGCCGCCCGACCGCCTGCGCCCGTGCCCGCGCCCGCTGCTGCTGGTGCATGGCTACGCCTGCAGCCGCGGTGTCTGGTGGCGGCTGCGGCGCGACCTCGAAGCAGCCGGCCATACCGTCGCCAGCGTCAGCCTCTATCCGCCCTACACCAGCATCGGCAAGCTGGTGCCGCAACTCAACGAACGGGTCGAGGAAGTCTGCCGCGCCACCGGTGCCGATCAGGTCGTTCTCATCGCGCACAGCATGGGTGGCCTGGTCTGCCGTTCCTATCTCGCCCGCCACGGCGGAAGCCGGGTCGAGCGTCTGGTCACCATTGCCTCGCCGCATGCCGGCACGGAACTGGCGCGCATCGGCATCGGCAGGAATGCACGGGAAATGGAACCGGATTCGCTATGGCTGAAAGACCTCGCCACGGAAAACGTGCCGGTTCCCACCATCGCCATCCGCACGCCGCACGACAACTACGTCATGCCGCAGGACAACCAGCGCCTGCCCGGCGCCATCGATGTCGAAATGGACGGCATCGGCCATCTGTCGGTGCTCTATGCCCGCCGCACGGCCGACGAACTGATCGCCGCCTGCCGCTAGTGAATATTATTCTTAACAATTTCAATTTGTTACGAAATTGCCCCACAGAACCTTCGGTCAAACCATGCTTTCAATATAGTTAACTTTTACAGCTAATTCAGACAGAGCCAAAGAAAAAAGGCCTTCATCGCTGAAAGCCTTATGCTGCCTGATGGTGCCCAGGAAGGGACTCGAACCCCCACACCTTGCGGCGCCAGAACCTAAATCTGGTGCGTCTACCAATTTCGCCACCTGGGCAGGCGGCCGAATTCTACCACTGCCATCGGCTTAACCCTATACTCCGCAGCCGATGTCCGTCGATCACTACGAAAACTTCCCTGTCGCCTCGTTCCTGGTGCCCGCGCCGCTGCGCCGGCCGATCGAAGTCATCTACCGTTTTGCCCGCAGCGCCGACGATATTGCCGATGAAGGGGATGCCTCGCCCGAGGAACGTCTGGCCGGGCTGGCGGCCTACCAGGCGGAACTGGATCGCATCGAATCCGGGCAGGCACCGCAGACGCTGCTATTTGTCGCGTTGTCCGAAGCCATCAGCCAGCATGCGCTGCCGATCCAGCTTTTCCGCGATCTGCTCGACGCCTTCGCGCAGGATGTGGTCAAAAAACGTTATGCCGACTACCCGGAACTGCTCGATTACTGTCGTCGCTCGGCCAACCCGGTCGGCCGGCTGGTGCTGCATCTGTTCGGCCGCACCGAACCGGAACATCTCGCACAATCCGACTGCATCTGCTCGGCGCTGCAACTAATCAACTTCTGGCAGGATGTTGCGGTCGACTGGCAAAAAGAGCGAATTTACCTGCCGCTAACCGATTTGCCGCGCTTCAGAATCAGCGAGGACGACATCGCGCAAAACCGCTGGTCGGCCAACTGGGCGGCGCTAATGGACTTCCAGATCGACCGCGCGCGCGACCTGATGCTGCAAGGCACCCCACTGGTCCATGCCCTGCCTGGCCGCCTCGGCTGGGAAATCAGGCTGACCATCCAGGGCGGCCTGCGCATTCTCGAACGCCTGCGAAAAGTGCGCGGCGACGTTTTCCAGCACCGTCCGCAGCTCGGCAAATGGGACTGGCTGGTTCTCGCCAGCCGTTCCCTTACAATGTGACCCCATGAATCCCGATCAATACTGCCAGGAGAAGTGCGCCGCCAGCGGCTCGTCCTTCTATTACAGCTTCCTGTTCCTGCCCCCCGAACGCCGGCGCGCCATCATGGCGCTCTACGCCTTTTGCCGCGAAGTCGATGATGTGGTCGATGAGTGCAACGACGTCTCGCTGGCGTCAACCAAGCTGACTTGGTGGCGCCAGGAAATCGAGCGCGTTGCCGATGGCCAGCCGCAGCACCCGGTCGGGTTGGCGCTGAAAGGGGTGAGCGGCCAGTTCAACCTGCCGAAGGAGCAATTGCTCGAAATCATCGACGGCATGGAAATGGACCTCATGCAGTCGCGCTATCTCGATTTCAAAAGCCTGTCGCTCTACTGCTACCGCGTCGCCAGCGTCGTCGGCCTGCTCGCCGCCGAAATCTTCGGTTTCAAGGACCGGCAGACGCAAAAATATGCCCACGATCTCGGCATGGCCTTCCAGCTCACCAACATCATCCGCGACATCGGCGAGGATGCCCGGCGCGGCCGCATCTATATCCCGATGGATGAACTCAAGCAGTTCAACGTGCCGGCCGCCGACATCCTGAACGCCAAATATTCGGATAATTTCACCGCGCTGATGCAATTCCAGAGCGAGCGCGCCGAGAAATACTACGCCCAGGCTTTTGCCCAGTTGCCGGCCGTCGACCGCAAGAGCCAGCGCCCCGGCCTGATCATGGCGGCCATCTACCGCACCCTGCTCGACGAGATCAAGCGCGAAAACTTCCAGGTCCTGCACCAGCGCATCGCGCTGACCCCTGTCCGCAAAATCTGGATCGCCTGGAAAACCTGGGCCTTCGCGTGAACGTCGCCGTCATCGGCGGCGGCTGGGCGGGCATCGCCGCCGCTGTCGAGCTGACGGCGACCGGCGCCACCACCACCCTCTTCGAAGCCGGGCGCGTCCTCGGCGGCCGCGCCCGCGCCATTTCCATCGACGGCCGGACACTGGACAACGGCCAGCACATCCTGCTCGGCGCCTACCGCGAGACGCTGGCCCTGATGCGCCGGGTCGGCGCCGACCCCGAGCGACTGCTGGCACGACACCCGCTGCAGGTCGTCGATGAGACCGGCTTTCGCCTGGCGCTGCCGAAATGGCCGGCACCGCTCAACGTCGCCTGGGGTTTGCTGACCGCCACCGGCGTCGGCTGGCGCGAAAAGCTGGCCACAGCCTGGTGGATGCAGGGCATCAAGGCCCGCCGTTTTCGGCTGGACCGCGATTGCACCGTCGCCGAATGGCTCGATGCCGCCGGACAAACCGGCACGCTGCGCCGCCATTTGTGGGAACCGCTCTGCCTCGCCGCGCTGAACATCCCCGCCGAACGCGCCGCCGCCCAGGTTTTCGCCAACGTGCTGCGCGACAGCCTGGGCAGCGCGCGGCGGGAAGACACCGACCTGCTGCTGCCGCGCGCCGACCTCGGCCGCCTGCTGCCCGAACCCGCCGCCCGCTGGCTCGTGGCAAACGGGGCGACGCTGCACCTGGGAACACGCGTCGAAGCGATCGCCGGCACCGGCGACAAGCTGACGCTGGCCGGCAACGACTACGACGCCGTCGTCATCGCCTGCGCCCCGCAGCACCTCGGCGGACTGTGGCCGGCAGCAAGCATCGCCTACGATTACGAACCGATTGCCACGGTCTACCTGCAATTCGGGGCAAAAATGCGGCTCCCCTTTCCGCTTTTCAAGCAATCCGGAAAATACGGCCAGTGGGTCGTCGACCGCGGCAACGGCCTGCTGGCCTGCGTCCTGAGCGGCCACGGCGACTGGGAAGGGCTCGCCGACGCCGATCTCGCCACCACCCTGCAGGACGAACTGGGCATCACCGAAAAGCCCGGCTGGCACAAGGTCATCCGCGAAAAGCGCGCGACCTTTTCATGCCGGCCGGACATTGCACGACCCGATTGCGTAACCGCGAACCCGCGCGTCGTACTGGCTGGCGACTACACCTGGTCCGATTACCCGGCAACCCTGGAAGGCGCCGTGCGCAGCGGCCGCCGTGCCGCCCACGTATTGCTGCGAAAACGTTACAATCCATCGTCATGATTTTCCGCCGCCTGATTCCCGCCTTTATGCTGCTCGCCTGCCTCAACGCGCAAGCCGTAGCGGGCCCCCCCGCAGACGAAAGCGACTGGGCCGTGCAACTGGGCCGCCAACTCACCGTTCTGAAACAACAACCGGACAACCGCGAAGCGCGCGAGGCCGCCTGGCTTGCTGCCATGCGCCTCGGCCTGTTCGACCAGGCCGCGGCACTGGCCGCAACGCTGACCGTCGAGGAACGGCGGGCGATGGAAGGCGATCGCATCGCGCTCGAAATCCGCTACGGCATCATCGACCGCAACACGCTACGCGGACCGGAACGCTTTTTCCGTCTCGACCGGGCGTTGACCGCAACCGACGCCCTTGCTGCCGAATTTTTCGCCGGCAAGACACTTGATGCGGAGGACAAACGCCGCCTGACCGACCGCCTCAGCGCGCTAGCCGCCCGGCGCCGGGCGGCGGATGCCGTCCATCTCTACGAAACCCTGCTGGCGCGCGGCTTGCCCGTGCCGCTGTGGGCCGAGAGCGCCGTTGCCGGCAGCTATCTCGAACTGCGCCGCCCGCAAGCAGCCGTTGAACTTTACAGCGGGGTCGTCGCCGCCAACCCCGACGATTTCGACGCCAACCTCGGGCTTTTCTACGCGCTGGTCGAAACCGAGCAACTCGACGCCGCTACCGAACACATCGACCGCTACGCGGCACGCCTGCCGGAACGCCGCCACCTCGACGGCCGCTACAACGGCGAGCGCCTGAGCGCCGACATCGCCGCCGACCGCGTGCGTATCTTCGCCGACCGTCTGGCCGAAGCCGAGCAGCGCATCGCACCGCGCCAGGCCGCCATTCCCTTCAACAGCGAGGCTCGCCAGTCGTCCGCCAGCCTCGCGCTGGCCCGTGGCTGGCCGCGCCAGGGCGAGGAAATGCTGCGCCGGACGATCGGCACCGACCCGCTCAACCCCGGACTCCACGCCGACCTCGCCGAAACCCGGCTCACCCTGCAGAACTGGCCGGCGGCGCGCGCCAGCCTCGACGACGCGCTCGTAATCGACCCGGAAAACGGTGCTGTCCGCCGGGCCCGTGAAAGCTTCGCCCTGCACGACCGCTACGAGCTGTACATCGACGCCGGCTACGGCAAGGGCGACGATGTCAATTACTTCGGCAGCCGCGACTGGTCGATCAACAGCTTCCTCTACAGCCCGCCGATCGCCGAAAACTGGCGAGTCTTCGCCCACAACTACTCGGCCAGCGCCGATTTCTACGGCGAAAACACGAGCTGGATCCGCACCGGCGCCGGCGCCGAGTGGCGCTGGCTCGACTGGCGCCTGACCGGCGAGATCAATGGCGGCAGCGGCGTCAAGGCCGGCGCCACCGGCACCGTGCGCTGGCAGCCGAACGACCACTGGACTTTCTACGGCGCCGCCGAAAGCGTCACCAACCAGATCCCGCTGCGCGCCGTAGCCGACGGCGTCTACGCCAGCCGCGCCAGCCTCGGCGCCGACTGGCGCGTGCACGAGTCGCGCAAGTTCGCACTCGCCGTCGCCAACAGCGACTTCTCCGACGGCAACCAGCGCAACTCGGTCAACGGCTCGTGGTTCGAACGCTGGTACAGCAGCCCTAAATGGATGTTTGAAACCACGCTGGGCGCCGACGCCTCGCGCAATTCGCTGGAGACCAGCGTCAATTACTTCAACCCGAAAAGCGACCGTTCGCTGTGGTTGACCGCAGCCGTCGAAAACCTGACCTGGCGCAATTACGACCGCTCCTTCCGCCAGCGCCTGGCGCTGACCGGCGGCAACTACTGGCAGGAAAACTACCCGTCAGGTGCCATCGAGGCCATCGAATACGGCCACCGCTGGGAAGTGGACCGCGACCTCTCGATCCGCTACGGCATCGGCCGCACCCTGCGCCCCTATGACGGCGAACGCGAAGGGCGCACCTTCGGCAACTTGGTCCTGCTATGGCGCTTCTGATCCGCACCCTTTTCGCCACCCTGCTGGCGCTTGCCGCGGCGCTGGCGACGGCCGCCGACGCCCGCTTCATGGCCCTGAGCTACCACGAGGTCCTCGCCGACCACGAGCCGGCGACCCCGACCGCCGTCCGCGCTAGCGACCTCGCCCGGCAGTTCGCCTGGCTCCAGGCCAACGACTACCACCCGGTCAGCGTCGACCAGATCCTCGCTGCCCGCGACGGCGGCCCGCCGCTGCCGCCCAAGGCCATCCTGCTGACCTTCGATGACGGGTTCCTGGATGTCTACACCCGCGCCTTCCCGCTGCTCAAGCTGTTTGGCTACCCGGCGGTGATCGCCCTGGTCGGCAAATGGATGGACGTGCCCGCGGGTCAGATGGTCGACTACGACGGCAAGCCCGTGCCGCGCAGTAAATTTCTGAACTGGGAACAGGTGCGCGAAATGCAGGCCTCCGGGCTGATCGAAGTCGCCTCGCATTCCTACGACCTGCACCACGGCATCAACGCCAACCCCCAGGGCAACACGCAGCCGGCGACGACTACGCGCCTCTATGCCAACGGTCGCTACGAGGACGACGCCGCCTACCTCGCCCGCCTGCGTACCGACCTTCGGGATAGCATCAGCCAGCACACCGGCAAAGCGCCGCGCATCATCGTCTGGCCCTACGGACGCAGCAACCTGGCTGCCCAGGAGGTCGCCGCGCAGCTCGGCATGCCCATCGGCCTGACGCTTATCGACGGTTTCAACGACGCCACTACGCCCAAGGCCGTCTGGAAGCGCCAGTTGATCGAGAACAGCCCGTCGTTGCAGGCTTTTGCCGAAATGCTCCGCGTCACCTGGGACCCCAGTCCGGCCCGGAGCGTCCGGATCGACCCCGGCACCTGGCCACCTGGCGAGGATGGCCTTTCGCCCACCCTCGACCGTCTGTTGACGCTGAGTCCCAACATCGCCTTCGTCAAGCCGGACATCATGCGCGACGGCCGCGAGATGACGCTCTTCCCGACGACATTGCGCCCGCTCGCCGCCGATCAACTGAACCACATCGCCTGGCAGACTGAGCGCCGGGCCGGCGTCCCAGTCTTCATCGACCTGCCCGCCGCCTGGCTCGACGAGCCGGCACTGGTCGCCGACCTCGCCCGCCAGGTCAATTTCGCCGGCCTGCGCGTCCACGCCGCGCCGGACAGCGCCGCCGCCGAGCGCGTCCGCCAGGCGGCCGGCCACTGGGTCTGGCCGTTGCAGATGGCCTATGCCGTCGACCAGCCGCCGATGCCGGAACAATGGGCGCGCTTGCGCCATGGCGATCTCGTCGTGCTGCCCGCGAGCGAGGAGAACATCGCCGCCGTGCCCTTGGAAATGGTCGGGCGCGTCCTCTTCGAATTCGATCCGTCGCTGCCGCCGGCAACCATCGCCCGCCGCATGAACCGCCTGGATGCCGAGGGCTTGCGCCAGTTCGGCATCGCCGGTTTCCCGGAAAGCCTGATGGGGCCCCTCTTCCCCTCCCTCTCGCTGCGCTGGCAGCCACAACTGCGATGACACCGCTGCCCACCCTGCTTGGCGATGTCTGGGGCGCCATCCTCGCCTACGTCTTCTTCTACCCGGTGCTGATGTCGATGGTCTGGATGATCGGCGGCATCGCGTTTTACCTGCGTTACGAGCGTCGACCGCACCGCATCGTCAACCAGCCGCTGGTGCGTGACGACTATCCGCTGATCGCCGTCCTGGTGCCCTGTTACAACGAGGAAGCGCACGTCGAGGAAACCGTCGAAGCGCTGATGGAACTGGAATATCCGAACTTCGAGGTGGTCGCCATCAACGACGGCAGCCGCGACCGCACCGGCGAACTGCTCAACGCGCTGGCGGCGCGTTTTCCCCGGCTGCGCGTCATCCATCAGCTGGAAAACCAGGGCAAGGCGGTCGGCCTCAATACCGCCGCGTTACTGACCAAGGCGGAGATCCTCGTCGGCATCGACGGTGATGCCCGTCTCGACCCGCATTCGCTGCACTGGCTGGTGCGCCATTTCGACGCGCACGAAGTCGGTGCCGTCACCGGCAACCCGCGCGTGCGCAACCGCTCGACCCTGCTCGGGCGCATCCAGGTCGGCGAGTTTTCGTCGATCGTCGGGCTGATCAAGCGTGCCCAGCGTTCGGTCGGCCTGATCTTCACCGTCTCCGGCGTCATCACCGCCTTCCGCCGCAGCGCGCTGCACGAAGTCGGCTACTGGAGCCCGGAAAAGCTGACCGAGGACGTCGACATTTCCTGGAAGCTGCAGCTGGCTGGCTGGGAAGTCCGCTTCGAGCCGCGCGCGCTGTGCTGGATCCTCATGCCGGAAACCCTGGGCGGCCTGTGGAAGCAGCGCCTGCGCTGGTCGATGGGTGGCACCCAGGTGCTGCTCGACTACTGGCCGCAGCTGTTTTCGCTGAAAAACCTGCGGCTTTGGCCGCTCTGCATCGAGTATTCGATGAGCATCCTCTGGGCTTGCCTGTTCTCGTTGCTGGCGGTTTACCGGGGGATCGACCTGATATTTTTCAAGGTGGACCTGCAGAGCGTCCCCATCCTGATGCTCGGCTGGGCTGGCCTGCTGATCGGCACCACCTGCATGTTTCAGATCATGCTCAGCCTGGTGCTCGATAGGCCCTACGATCGCGGGTTGCTGAAAAACTACTTCTGGATGATCTGGTATCCGATCATCTACTGGGTCATCACCGCTGCGACTTCTGTCATGGCATTGCCGAAAATCCTTCTCCGAGACACTGAAAAGCGCGCACGATGGACGAGTCCCGACCGCGGCATCAAACCCGACACCTCCCGCTGATCATCGAGCGGCCCGACCTCGCACACCCGCTGCGGCGGGCGTTCGGGCTGTTTGTGACGGTACTCGCCTGGCTGCTCTGGCTGGCGATGTGGGTCCCGTTTCTCGCGGCGCTCGGCCGCTATCTCGGCTACGACCTGCCGAAAATCTATTTCCCGAGCCAGATCAGCCTGCACTCGTTTCTCTCGCTGGTAAATATCCTGCCCACGGTGGTCGGCATTGCCGTTGCATTGGTGATGGCCAGCTATCTCAGGGAAAAAATGAAATCTCGCGCCGACCAGCCCGACGAGCGCTGGCGCCCGGTCGGCACTGCGCGGCTGGCAACCGGCCTGGCACTGGATCCGGAACGGCTCGCCGCCTGGCAAGCGGCACAGGTTCTCTACGTCAAGCACGGTCCGCGCGGCCGCGTCATCGAAGCCAGCACGACTCAGCCGAGTCGCCCCGACTGAATCCGCAATACCCGCCCGCAGCGCGCGGCGATCGCCTCGTCGTGGGTGACGAGGATCAGCGTCGTTCCCTGTTTGGCGTTGAGGTCGAACATCATTTCGATGATCTGCTGCCCGGTCGCCGCATCGAGATTGCCGGTCGGCTCGTCGGCCAGCACCAGCCGCGGATTCGGCGCGAAGGCGCGGGCCAGCGCGACGCGCTGTTGCTCGCCGCCGGACAGATGCTTCGGATAGTGCTTCAGCCGATGCTCCAGCCCGACGCGCGCCAGCCAGTCGCGGGCGGTTGCGGTCGACGTCCGTGAACCGGCCAATTCCAGCGGTAGCATGACGTTTTCCAGCGCGTTGAGCGAAGGCAGCAACTGGAAGGACTGGAAGACGAAGCCGAGCAGCTTGCCGCGCTGGCGCGCCCGCTCGTCCTCGTCGAGCGCCGCCAGCGCCACGCCATCGAGACGGATTTCGCCGGCCGTGGGAACATCCAGCCCGGCGAGCAGACCAAGCAGGGTCGACTTGCCCGAACCCGAAGCGCCGACGATCGCCACCGTTTCCCCCGGCATGACCGAAAAGGAAATATCCTGCAGAATCGTCAGCGGCTCGCCGCCGTTATCCACCGTCTTGCCCAGCGCCAATACTTCAACCACCGGTTTTTCCATCATGCGGATTTTCCTGCTCCTGTTTGCCCTGTTCTGTTCCGCCGCCCCGGCGTTCGCCGCCCGCACCATCCTGGTCATGGGCGATTCGCTTTCCGCCGGCTACGGCATCCGCCCCGAACAGGCCTGGCCATCGTTGCTGGCCAAGCGCCTGGCGGAGAAGCGCCTCGATTATAGCGTCGCCAACCTTTCCATCTCCGGCGAAACCACCGCAGGCGGCCGCGCCCGCCTGCCCGATGCGCTGCGCCAGCACCAGCCGGCGGTCGTCGTTATCGCGCTCGGCGCCAACGACGGCCTGCGCGGCCTGCCACTCGCCCAGATGCGCGACAACCTTGCCGCCATGCTCGATGCCGCCCACGCCGCCGGCGCCCGCACGCTGCTGATCGGCATGCGCCTGCCACCCAACTACGGCCCTTATGCCGCCGAATTCGAGATAATTTTTAGCGAGACGGCCAGACGCAAGAAGAGCGCCAAGCTCGATTTCCTGCTCGCCCCGGTTGCCGCCGAGCGCAGCTATTTCCAGGCCGACAACCTGCACCCGACCGCCGAAGCGCAGCCGCTGATCCTCGATGGCGTCTGGCCCGGCCTGCAGCCCCTGCTAAAATAGCCGGATGACGCCTGACCGCCCGCCCCTTGCCGATCTCGCCAGCTTCGACGCAATTATCGATGTCCGCTCCCCGGCCGAATTTGCCGAGGACCACATTCCCGGCGCCATTAACTGCCCGGTGCTGGACGACGAACAGCGCATCGTGGTCGGCACGCTGTACAAACAGGTCTCACCCTTCGAGGCGCGAAAGATCGGCGCCGCGCTGGTCTCCGAAAACATCGCCCGCCACCTGCGCGCGCATTTTCTCGACAAGGCAAAGGACTGGAAGCCGCTGATCTACTGCTGGCGCGGCGGCAATCGCAGCGGCTCGATGACCACCGTGTTCCGCGCCATCGGCTGGAAAGCCGTTCAGCTGGATGGCGGCTACAAGACCTGGCGCAGCCACGTCGTCACGCAACTCGAAAGCCTGCCGCAGGCCTTCGCCTTCCGCGTCGTCTGCGGTGCCACCGGCAGCGGCAAGACACGCATCCTGCAGGCCATTGCCGATCTCGGCGAACAGGTGCTCGATCTTGAAACCCTGGCCAGCCACAAGGGTTCGGTCCTCGGCGTCCTGCCCGGCCAGCCGCAGCCCAGCCAGAAATCCTTCGAGACTTCGTTATTAACGGTGCTGGCAGGCTTCGACCCGGCGCGGCCGGTCTATGTCGAGGCGGAGAGCCGCAAGATCGGCCGCCTGCACGTACCCGAAGCGCTGATCGAACGCATCCGCCACGGCGAATGCCTGCATGTCGAAGCGACGCTGGATGCCCGCGTCGCCTTCCTGCTCAACGATTACGATTATTTCCTGACGATGCCGGATTTCCTGCTCCAGCGCCTCGACGGCATCAAGAACCTGCACAGCCGTGAAACCTTCGCCCGCTGGCATGAGTTGGTATGCTCGGCGGACTGGCCGACACTGGTTCGCGAATTGCTGGAACAGCATTACGACGCGCTCTACCGCCGCTCGCAGAACGCGAATTTCACCGGTTACCGGCACCCCGAGGCATTTCCCACCGACGATCTCTCGGTTGAGGGCATCACCGAGCTGGCCGCGCGCCTCGTTCACTCGCGAGCGGCACAGATCGCCTGACGCAGCGCCGGCTTCGGCGTCGCCGTATAGCCTTCCTCGAATGCAATCTCGCGCAGCCCGGCCGCTCTGGCGACATCGCGCAATTCCTGCGGACGCAGCAGGAATTCCGGATTGGACGGCTTGCCGTAGGCTTCGTTGCCGACCATGAAGGTCTCGTAAATGAGGACGCCGCCCTCCGCCAGCAGCGCGCAGACATCCGGCAGGCGCGGCCGCCACAGGTAATTGGTGACGATAACGCCGGCAAAGCGCTGTCCGGCCAGCGGCCAGTCGTCCGTTTCGAGATCGGCAACCAGCACCGCGACACCGGGCAAACCCTGCAGCCCGGCCAGCGCCGACTGGTCGCGGTCGACGGCCAGCACGCTGCGCCCCTGCGCCGCCAACCAGCGCGCATGGCGCCCGCCGCCGCAGGCGAGATCAAGAATCCGCCCGCTCGCCGGAACCTGCGCCAGATGGCGCACCACCCATGGCGATGGGGGTATCATCGCAGCGATTTCATTCGAGGAGCCAGTCATGTCGGGTAGCGTCGTCGTTCGGGAAAATGGTCAGGGAAGATACCAGCAGGAGGTGATTGTCGGCCAGCACCACTTGATCGCCGACGAACCGGTGAGCGTCGGCGGCGCCGACGCCGGCCCCGCCCCGTTCGAGTTCGTGATGGCCGGCCTCGGCGCCTGCACGTCGATGACGGTTCGCATGTACGCCGAGCGCAAGGGACTGCCGCTGACCCACATCCAGGTCGACGTGACCCACGAAAAACTGGTGGTGGACGGCGTCAACCGCGACCGCATCGTGCGCAGCCTGACGCTGGATGGCGACCTCAGCCCCGAACAGCGCGCCCGGCTGGTGGAAATTGCCGGCCGCTGCCCGACCGCCCGCCTGCTTTCGCAGCCGCTGCTGCTCGAATGCCGGCTCGCCGATTAGGCGCATTTCCCTATGCCGCGCATGGAAATCATCTTGCATTTATGCTAGCATTGTGCACTGCACAATAACGCCTGAAAAAGGGGTTTAAAATGTTGGAACAGCACTATCTAACCACGCTTTTCGAGCCGAAATCGGTCGCCGTCATCGGCGCCTCCGACCGCGAAAACGCCGTCGGCAACATCATCTTCAAGAACATATTGGGTTCGGGCTACAAGGGCCGGCTCTACGCCATCAACCCCAAGCACGAAACCGTACAGGGCCAGCAGGCCTACAAGTCGATCGAGGAAATCGGCGCCCGCGTCGAGATGGCAGTGATCGCCACCCGCCCGCAGACGGTGCCGCAGATCATCGAACAATGCGGCCGCAGCGGCGTGCGCAACGTCATCATCATCACCGCCGGCTTCTCGGAATCCGGCCACATCGGCGCCGCCCTCGAGCGCAAGACGCTCGAAATCGCCCGTTCCTACAACGTCCGCATCCTCGGCCCCAACTGCCTCGGCATCATCCGCCCCGACATCGGGCTGAATGCCACTTTCGCCAAGATGACCGCCAACGGCGGCAACCTGGCCCTGGTTTCGCAATCCGGCGCCATGTGTTCGGCGGTGCTCGACTGGGCCAAGAGCAACCAGGTCGGCTTCTCGTCGGTCATTTCGCTGGGCATGACGGCCGACGTCGATTTCGGCGAGATCCTCGATTACCTGATCTACGACAACCGCACGCATTACATCCTGATGTACGTCGAGGGCATCCGCAATGCCCGCCGCTTCATGAGCGCGCTGCGCTCGGCCGCCCGCATCAAGCCAATCATCCTGCTCAAGGCCGGCCGCCACGAGGCCGGCGCCATGGCCACTGCCACGCACTCGGGCATGGCCGCCGTTTCCGACACCGTGTTCGACGCCGCGGTGCGCCGTGCCGGCGTCGTCCGCGTCCAGAACGTCGGGCAACTGTTCTACGCCGCCAAGGCGCTCGCATCCAAGTTCCGTCCGCTCGGCAACCGCCTCGCCATCATCACCAACGGCGGCGGGCCGGGCGCCATGGCGGCCGACCGCGCCGGCGACCTCGGCATTCCGCTGGCGCAGCTGTCGCAGGAAACGATGGCAGCCCTCAACAAGACGCTGCCGACCAACTGGTCGCACAGCAATCCGATCGACATCGCCGGCGACGCGACACCCGAGCGCTACCGCGACGCCATCCTGACCGTCACCCAGGATCCGGGCGTCGACAGCACGCTGGTCATGCTCTCGCCGCAGGCAATGACGGAACCGATGGAAGTGGCCAAGGCCATCGTCGAAGTGGCCGACAAGGCCAATCGCTCGATCATCTGCTGCTGGATGGGCGAGGAGCAGGTTTCCGCCGCCCGCCGGTTCCTCGAGGATTCAGGCATTCCGGCCTTCCGCATGCCGGAGACGGCGATCGAGCTGTTCCATCACATCTCGAAGTACTACCGCAACCAGAAACTGCTGCTGCAAACGCCGGAACCCACCCGTCAGCATGGCCGGCCGGAAGCCGAAGGTGCCAAGATGCTGATCGAGGCCCTGCTCGCCGAACGGCGCAAGGTGCTCTCCGAGATGGAATCGAAGGCCATCCTGCGCGCCTTCAAGGTGCCGGTGGCGCAGACCATGGTTGCCCGCACGGCGACCGAGGCGCTGCTGCTCGCCGAACAGATCGGCTTCCCGATCGCCATGAAGGTCGATTCGCCCGACCTGCCGCACAAGTCCGATGCCGGCGGTGTGCGCCTCAACATCATGAACGCGCCGGCGGTGCGCAACGCTTATCACGACATCATCGACACCGTGCAGAAGCGCCATCCGCACGCCAAGATCAACGGCGTCTCGATCGAGCCCTTCCTGTCGCGTCCGAACGGCCGCGAGGTGATGATCGGCGTATTCCGCGATCCGATCTTCGGGCCGGTCATCACCTTCGGCGCCGGCGGCTTCGACGTCGAAATCTTCAGCGACCGCTCGGTCGCCCTGCCGCCGCTGAACGAATTCCTGGCCAAGGATCTGATCGACTCGACCCGTGCCTCGGTGATCCTCGACCAGTTCCACAACATGCCGCCGGTCGACCGCGCCGCCCTCAAGGAAGTGCTGCTGTGCATCTCCGAAATGGTCTGCGAACTGCCGTGGATCATGGAGCTCGATCTCAATCCGCTGATCGTCGATGAAAACGGCGCCATCGCCGCCGATGCGCGCATCGTCATCGACCACGCCGGCGGTGCCAGCGGCGACCGCTACGCCCACATGTCGATCTACCCCTACCCGGTGCACCTGATCCAGGAATGGCAGATGAACGACGGCAAGGTCGTCACCATCCGCCCGATCCGCCCGGAAGACGCCGAGATGGAGCAGGAATTCGTCAAGGCCATGTCCGACGAGTCGCGCTACTACCGCTTCATGGACACCCTGCGCGAACTGACGCAGACCATGCTGGTGCGCTTCACGCAGATCGACTACGACCGCGAAATGGCGCTGGTCGCCACCATGGCCGATGACGAAGGCAAGGAAACGCAGATCGGCGTCGCCCGCTATGTCGGCAACCCGGACGGCGAATCGGTCGAATTCGCGCTCGCCGTCGGCGACAACTGCCAGAAGGCTGGCGTCGGCCGCAAGCTGATGACGGCGCTGATCGACTGCGCCCGCCAGAAGGGCTATCGCGCCGTGGTCGGCGACGTACTGTCGACCAACAGCAAGATGTTCCGCCTGATGACCAGCCTCGGTTTCAGCATCCACCCGCACCCCGACGATACTGCCGTCAAGCGCGTGGTCAAGCCGCTGACAGGCTGAACGAGCAAGGAGACAGGAATTGACTGAATCACTTCAGCAACTGCTATCCGAACTCGAGCATTTTGGCGAAGCGAACGACAGCACGATTACCGAGCGGCCTCGCCGCATGCTGAACATCACGCGCGATACGGGCGAGTTCCTCTCGGTGCTCGTTCGGGCCACGAATGCCAGGCGCGTACTTGAAATCGGAACCTCGAACGGTTATTCGACGCTCTGGCTCGCCGATGCCGCCTGCGCGATCGGTGGCCGGGTCATGACCGTCGAGCTTTCTGAATTCAAGATCGACCTGGCTGCCCAAAACTTTGCACGCGCCGGCCTTTCCCCGGCGATCACGCAAGAACACGGGGACGCAGGCCGCATTCTTGCCGCAGCGACCGACGCCAGCTTCGACTTGATCTTTCTCGATTCGGAGCGCCCGGAGTATCCGGGCTGGTGGCCCGATATCAAGCGAGTCCTTCGCAGAGGCGGGTTGCTCGTGGTGGACAATGCCACCTCTCACCCGGAGCAAATGGCACCTTTCATCGCGCTTGTTGAAGCCGACCCCGACTTCACTACCTGCCTGGTGCCCGTTGGCAATGGAGAGTTCCTCGCCACCCGGTCTGCTGCATAGCCGGGCGGCCCTGATCCCCGAATAGCCTGACTGCAAGTCACTCAGTGGAAATCCCGGCTGGAGGTTTCCAGCCGCCCTAGCCAAGAGGAAAGGTCGACCAACCGCTTGGCGACCAGGTGCACCACCTCGCCTTCCACCTGCAATTGCCCATAGACACCGAGCAGTGTCGCTCCGAGCAGTTCGCGCCGCTGTTTTTCGACCAGCCAGGGCTGGACGACGACATTGGTCAGGCCGCTTTCGTCTTCCAGCGTAACGAAGACAATGCCGGTCGCCGTGCCCGGCCGCTGGCGGCCGACGACGATGCCGGCGGCGCGGATCAGGGCGCGGTTGCCGCTGGAGCGCAGGGCCGCGGCAGGCAGGAAGCGGCGCTCGGCGAGATGTTGGCGCAGCAGGGTCAGCGGATGGCAGCGCAGGGTCAGGCCGAGGCTGCGGTAATCGGCGACGAGATTTTCCCCTGCGCCCGGCGCCGGCAGATTCACCGCTGCCTCCCGGGTCGGCTGCCCGGCGAAGAGGTCGCCCTGCACCGCTACGTTTTCCGCGCTCGCCGACCATGCCGCCTGTCGACGGTGGCCGGCCAGGCTTTGCAAGGCATCGGCGGCGGCCAGCAGGTCGAGATCGCGGCGCGCCAGCCCGGCCCGCGCGGCGAGATCGGCGACGTTGAAAAATGGCCGTTTTTGCCGGTCGACCGCAACACGCTCGGCCGCCGTCTTTGAAAACCCGCTGATCTCGCGCAGGCCAAGGCGCACGGCGCCGCTGGCGTCGACGCGGCTGTCCCAGTCGCTGGCCGTGACGTCCGGCGGCAGCACGGAGAGACCATGCCGGCGCGCATCCTGGACCAGCATCGACGGCGAGTAGAAGCCCATCGGCTGGCTGTTCAGCAGACCACACAGGAAGGCGGCCGGATGGTGGCGCTTGAGCCAGGCCGAGGCATAGACGAGCAGCGCGAAGCTGGCGGCGTGCGATTCGGGAAAGCCGTATTCGCCGAAGCCCTGAATCTGCTGGATGATGCGCTCGATGAAAGCGGCCGGGATGCCGTTCTTGCTCATGCCCGCGCGCAGCCTGTCCTGGTAGCGCGCAAGGTCGCCCTTCCTGCGCCAGGCGGCCATCGCCCGGCGCAACTGGTCGGCCTCGCCGGGTGTGAAGTCGGCGGCGACGATGGCCAGCTGCATGACCTGTTCCTGGAAGATGGGCACGCCGCAGGTGCGTTCGAGCACGGCGTCGACTTTCGGCGAAATTTTCTCGATTTTCTCCTTTCCCTGCCGCCGCTTCAGGTAGGGATGCACCATGTCGCCCTGGATCGGCCCCGGCCGCACCAGCGCCACCTCGACGACGAGGTCGTAGTAGTTGCGCGGTTTCAGGCGCGGCAGCATCGCCATCTGCGCGCGCGATTCGACCTGGAAGACGCCCATGCTGTCAGCGTGGCAGAGCATGTCGTAGGTCGCCTTGTCGCCTTCGGGAATTTCGTGCATTTCCAGGCGTCGACCGCAACCATGCTCGACGAGCTCGAGCATGCGGCGGATCGCCGACAGCATGCCCAGCGCCAGGATGTCGACCTTCATCAGGCCGACGGCGTCGAGGTCGTCCTTGTCCCACTGGATCACCGTGCGCTCGGGCATGGCGGTGTTCTCGACCGGCACCAGCCGCGCCAACGGCCCGCGCGACATGACGAAGCCGCCGACATGCTGCGTCAGGTGGCGCGGAAAGCCACGCAGCTGTTCGGCGATCCACAGCCATTTCTCGACGCGCGGCGAGTGCGGGTCAAGGCCGAGTTCGGCGAAGCGTTCCGGCAACTGCTCGCGCTTGTCCCACCAGGCCAGCGAGGCGGTCAGCGCGTCGATCTGGGCGATGCCGAAACCGAGCGCCCGGCCGGCATCGCGCAACGCCCCCTTGGTGCGGTAGGTGATCAGCGCCGCCGCCAGCGCCGCCCGTTCGCGGCCGTATTTTCCGTAAATGTAGGCGATCACCTCGTCACGCCGCTCATGCTCGAAATCGACGTCGATGTCCGGCGGCTCGCCGCGTTCCTTCGAGATGAAGCGTTCGAACAACATGTCCGAACGCGCCGGATCGACCTCGGTGATGCCGAGCGCGAAACACACCGCCGAATTGGCCGCCGAGCCGCGCCCCTGGCAGAGGATTTTCTGGCGGCGGGCAAAGCGGACGATGTCGTACACGGTCAGGAAATAGGCTTCGTAGGCCATCCCGGCGATCAGCGCCAGCTCGTGCTCGATGCGTCCCCGCACCTTGGCCGGCACACCGCCCGGATAGCGCCGGCGCAGGCCGCGCTCGGTCTCTTTGCGTAGCCAGGAGCCTGGCGTCTCGTCGGACGGAACGATTTCCTCCGGGTATTCGTAGCGCAGTTCGTCCAGCGAGAAACTGCATTGCGCGGCGATCTCCAGCGTGGCCGCCAGCAATTCCGGCGGATACAGCCGCGCCAGGCGCAGGCGGCTACGCAGATGCCGCTCGCCGTTCGGAAACAATGCGTAGCCGGCACCGAACACCGTGGTCTTGAGGCGCAGCGCGGTCAGCACGTCCTGCACCGGACGCCGCGATCTGGCATGCATGTGCACGTCGCCGGCGGCGACCAGGGGCAGACCGCAGTCGGCGCCCAGGGCCTGCAGGGACTCCAGCCGGGCGCCGTCGTCCGGCCCGGCGTGCAGTTCGACGGCGAGCCAGGCGCGGCCGGGAAAGCGCTCGGCCAGCCAGCGCCCGTCGGCGGCCGCAGGCGTCTGACCCGGCACCCACAGCACCAGGCAATCGGGCACTGCGCCATTCGGCGATACGACATTGAGGTCGTGACGCTGCAGGATGTAGGCGCCCTTCTCCGCACGCCGCCGGGCCAGCGTGATCAATGCCGACAGGTTGCCGTAGCCCTCGCGGTTCTGCGCCAGAAAGACCAGTTTCAGGCCGTCGACCGTGGTCATCTCGCTGCCGACGATCAGCTTCAGCCCGGCCTGCTGCGCCGCCTGGTGGGCACGCACGATGCCGGCCAGCGAACACTCGTCGCTCAGCGCCAGCGCCGCATAGCCCTGCTGCGCCGCCTGCGCCACCAGTTCGTCCGGATGCGAGGCACCGCGCAGGAAACTGAAGTTGGACAGGCAGTGCAGCTCGGCGTAATCAGGCAAAGAGGCCATGCAGGAACCACCCCCGTGCGTCGCGGAACACCCATGCCCGCTGCCCCTGCGGGTTGCTGGCGACGAAATAGTCGCGCTGCAGGTCGCCCGCCGCGCCGGCCTCGCCGGCATCCCACCAGCCGCTTTCGAGACGCTCGCCGCGCGTCAGCAGTTGCAGCGGGCCGTGCCAGTGCGGGCCGTCGGGCCGCTCGGCCAAGGCCTGCGGCTCGGGCAGCAGCCACAAGGGGCGCGGCGCCGGGCCGGTTGCGGTCGACGGCGAAAAAGGGGCCAAATCCGCGGCGACCTCGCCTTCGCGCGTCGCGCACTCCGGCCGATGGTCGGCGTGCCGGGCGAGCGCCCGCACCGCGCCCGCGCCGAGCCGGGCACGCAGGCGTTCTAGACAGGCCGGCGCGCCCTCGCCGGCCGGCGCCTGGTCGAACAGATGGGCGCTGGCACCGGGCCGGGCGACCACCTCGTCGGCTGCCAGGCACAGGGCCTCGACCGGCGCCGCCAGTTGCAGGCGCGCCAGATGCTCGCGCAACAGGCGTAGGAAACGCCCCTCGTCGGCGCTCGCCTCGGCCAGGCGCAGAGGCAGCGCGCTGCGCGTGCCGTCGTCGTGCGTCAGATGCAGCGTGCAGGCACGCGCCAGCAACTGGCGGGCATGCAGCCAGCCGCTCAGCGCCGCGAGCAGGCGCTGCCCGGCGAAGGCCAGGGCCTCGGCGTGCTCGACGCGGGCCGGCAGTTCAAGATCGCCGGCGAAGCTTTGGGGAAAGACGAAGGGCCTTTGCGGATCGGGCAACTTGCCACGGGCGCGCAGCAGATCATCGACCGGGCCGTTGCCGAGGCGTCGGCGCAGGCCGGCGGCGGGCACCTGCGCCAGGTCGCCGAGACGGTGCAGGCCGAAGGCGGCCAGGCGCTCGGGAATTTCGGCCGGCCAGCCGGGCACGGTGCACGGCAGCCCGCCCAGCGCCGCCTGCAGCGCCGGCAGCGTCGCATGAATCTCCCGGTTGCCGGCCTGCGCCAGCCAGCGTGCGCCGAGCGGCGTCGGCGCCGCCGCCCAGGCGACCGAATAAGCCTGTTCCGCACAGCCGGCCAGCACGGCCTCGACGATGGCCGGCGCCCCGCCGAAGAGGCGCAGGCAGCCGCCGATTTCGAGCAGCAGGCCGGCCGGCGGCGCCAGGCTGAGCGTCGGCGTGAAACGCCCGGTCCAGCAGGCGAGGCTTTCCAGCACTTTCCATTCGAGCGCCGGGTTGCGCTCGCAGACGGCGAGTCCGGGTTGCAGGCCGAGCGCCGTCGACAGTTTCTGGCCGCTGGCGACCCCCGCTGCGGCCGCCGCCCGGTCGCAGGCCAGCACCCGGCCGCGCGTGACGACGGCGCTAGGCGAGCGCCGCCAGGGCAGCGCTTCGAGCGGCAACAGGGGGAAGTGCAGGGCCAGCCACAACACGCTTTGCTCTCCCGGGGCGAGGAATGGACAGGAACAGCGGCCGCGCCGCCGGCCGGCCGCGGCGCTTGAGGATGCTGACCGACAGGGCACCCTCGCCGGCCGCCGGTGCCGCCTGCAACAGCAGGCGCAGCGGTGCCGGCGACGGGCTGGCGCCGGCTGCGGTCGACCGCCATAAACAGGCAAAAACCGGCCGCCCGGCGGCCGCCAGTTGCAGACGGCGCAAGGCCCGCGCGTCAAGGCCGGCCGGCGGCCAGGCGAGGACGCCGGCAAAGCCGCCGCTGGCCAGCAACTGCTCGACGCACCATGCCGCCTGCCGGCCGGCGCGGACGACG
>DJUX01000066.1 GCA_002440665.1 Dechloromonas sp. UBA6271 | reverse complement strand
GGCGCTCGCGCCAGGCGAGGCGCCAGCGGCGGCGGCCGGCATGGTGGTCGAGCGCCGCCTCGCTGCCCGGCGCGGCGGTTTCGCGAACGGCGTGGACCGGCTGCACGACGACCGGACAGAGCGCGCTGCGCGCCGCGTCGTCGACGCCCTGCCAGTACATCGGCACGCCGAAGAAACCGGCGGCGCCGTAGGTTTCCACCCCCGCCGCCAACTCCTCCAGGTGGCGGCGCGTGCCCTCCTCGCGGTCGTCCATGCAGAAGACGACCTGGGCGCTCGGCTGGCCAAGCTCCTTGCGGCGCGGGTAATTGGCGGCGAGCGCCGTAAAAATCTGCTCGCGGTAGTGGCGTTCGTAGGCGAGCAGCCAGACATGGCCGCGCGCCAGCGGGTCAAGGCTGGCGGCGCAGGCGAGCAAGGCCTCGGCATCTTCGGGGGTCAGCGTTTCGACGTCGCCGGCGCTGAGACCGAGCGTTGCCGTCAGTGCCTGCAGACGGCTAGCGCGCGCGGCCGCGAGCGATTCGCCGTGCATGGCGATCTCTGCCGCCAGCGCTTCCCAGGCCGCCGCATCGCCCAGGCCGGCTTCGGCAGCGCGGCAGAGGCGCGCCGCCTGCTGCTGCAAATCCTCGGCCAGCGGCCGGCTGCGCAGGGCGTCGCGGACGAAGAACTCGGCCGGACGGGCGGCGAAACAGGCCTGCAGGTCGGCGAAGGACAGCGGCGTGCCGCTCAGGCGCCGCGTCAGGTCCTCGCACAACAGGCGTTCGAGCAGGACGCGCACGGCCAGGTAATCGACCATGGCGACCGGCGTACCGTCGCCGCGCTCCGGGTTGCGCGCGCGCCACAGGAACATGCCGGACCAGCCTGGCATTTCCAGGGCCAGGCGTTCGAGATAGCCGGGCCACAGGCTTTCGTCGGCGATCAGGCGCGCCAGTTCCTCGCCGAGGACGTCGACCGGGTCGGCCGGCAGCCAGGCGATTTCGTCGCGCACGTTCGGCAGTTCGTTGAGTTCCCAGGCCATGTCGAGGCCGGCACAGGCACGCCAGGCGGCGTAGAAGCCAAGCTCGCGCTGCGGGTTGCGCCAGGCGGCGACGCCGAGGTCGAGATGGGCGGCGAGATGGCGCTGCAGCACGGTGCGCACGCGCTCGAGTACATCTTCGCCGGTCAGGTGTTCGAGCAGGCTGCGCAGCGTCCACTCGCGGCCGATCCGTGCGCACAGCGCCGCCCAGCGCTGCGCCGCCGCTTCCCGCCAGTCGGCGGCCGTTTCGCCGCCTGTTGCGGTCGACGCCGAAAAATGGGCAAAAACGGGATTGGCCGGCGTGCCATGTTCACGCGCCTGCCAATCCCGCCGCGCTTGGCCGGCATCCTCCGGCGCCAGGCGCAGGCTGGCGAGCAGCACGTCGCGCCGGGAAAGGCCGCGCCGCACGTCGCTATCGAGATCGCGGATGCCGGCATCGTCGAGGGCGGCGTCAAGGTCGGCCAGGGTGATACGCCCCTGCGCCAGCAGTTCGCGAAAGAGCGCTTCCGGCAGGTAGGGGGCGGCGCCGTTCAGGCGCTGGGCGGCGGCCAGCGCCTCGGGAAAGGGCAGGTGCTGGAAGCCGTGCAGGGTGTTGTGATGGACAAATTCGCGGATCGGCGCCTGCGCCGGCAGCACGTGCGTCAGGTGTTCGACCCAGTGGGCGAGGCGTTCGCGCAGCGGCAGGTGGCGATGGTCGTCCATCTCAGCCACCGAACAGCCGGCCGACCCGGCCGACGCTGCCGGCCACCAGATCGAGCAGCGGCGCCGGCCAGACGCCGAGGGCGACGATGGAGATCCCGAGCAGCCCCGCCGCCGCCGTTTCGGTGCGCGTCATGTCGGCGATCTCCTGCGCCGGCAGGCCGCGCATGCACAGGCGGCCGATGACGCGCAGGCCGTAGGCGGCACCGATCAGCATGCCGATGCAAACGAGCAGAATCCAGCCGCCCCAGCGCCCGAAACCGCCGACCAGCGCGTGCAGTTCGGCAATGAAGCCGGCGCTGCCGGGCAGGCCGATGGCCGCCAGCAAGGCGAAGGCAATGAAGAAGGCGAAGCGCGGCGCCCGGCCGAGCAGGCAGCCGTAGTCGGCCAGATCGCGGCTGTGCGTGCGCTGGTAGAGCAGGCCGACGACGAGGAACAGCGTTGCCGCTGTCAGGCCGTGCGCGACCATCTGCATCACCGCGCCGGTCAGTCCGGTGACGTTGAGCGTGGCGATGCCGAGCAGGACGACGCCCATGTGCGAGATCGACGAATAGGCGACCATCGCCTTGAGATCCTGCTGGCGCCAGGCGAGCACGCCGCCATAAATCAGGCTGATGAAGGCGAGCGCCGCCAGCCAGTCCTGCGTCGCCAGCAGCGCGGCGGGCAGCGTTTCGACGGCACGGATCAGGCCGTAGGCGCCCATCTTGAGCAGCACACCGGAGAGCAGGATGGAGACCGGGCTCGGCGCCTCGACGTGGGCCAGCGGCAGCCAGCCATGGAGCGGAAAGACCGGCATCTTGACGCCGAAGCCGATGAACAAGCCGGCGAAAATCAGCAGCTGCGTGTTGAGCGGCAGATCGCGCCCGCCCTCGGCCATGTCGCCCATCGCGAAGCTGTGGCCGGGCGCCGCGTCGTAGAGGAAAAGCAGCGCCACCAGCATGAACACCGAGCCGCCCAAGGTGTACAGGAAGAAGTTGAGCGCCGCCCGCTGCCGGTTGGGGCCGCCAAGGCGGTCGATCAGGAAGAACAGCGGAATCAGCGTCGCTTCCCAGAAGACGTAGAACAGCGACCAGTCGCGCGCGGTGAACACGCCGAACATCGCCGATTCGAGCAGCAGCACCAGCGTGAAATAGAGGCGCGCACCGTCTTCCATGCGCCGCGACACCAATACCGCGATCAGCGTCAGCAAGGCGGTCAGCAGCACCATCGCCAGCGCGATGCCGTCGATGCCGAGCGCAAAATACGAGCCGAGCCGGACATTCCACGGCCGGCTTTCGTGAAACTGGATCGCCGGCCCGGCCGGGTCGAAACCGGCGGCCAGCCACAGCGCGTAGCCGAGCGCCGCCAGCGCGAACAGCATCGCCAGGCGCCACAGCCAGACGGCCCGGCGCATCGGCAACCCCGCCACGGCGAGCGCCCCCAGCACCGGCATGAAAACCAGCACCTTCAGCACGCCACGTCCCCGCCTCCGGTCTTCGTGACCTTCGTTATTTTCATTCCGCGATTATGCCAGCGCCTGACGTCTTGCCGACAACTGAGCGAGCCCTACAGGCGGTCGCCGTAGCGGCTGGCCAGCGCCGCCTCGCGCTCGACGATCTCGGCTTCGACGGCGCGCACCTCGTCCATGTAGGCCCGTGCGGCAGGAGTCAGCGAACGATCCTTCAGGTGAATGAAGCCGTAGCTGGCCTGGAAGGCGACCTTGCTGGTCGGCACCACGGCCACGTTGCCGGCGTCCAGATCGCGCTCCATGAGCGCCAGCGAGGCGAGCGCCAGGGTGTTGCTGCCGGCCAGCAGATCGGCGATCTGCATCGGCACATCGATCATGATGGCCGGGATGAAGTCGCCGCTGAGCGCATCGATCTTGCCAGCGCGCCCAAGTGAGCGCGGCAGGCCCGCCGCTATGCGCGCGGGAATCCGCGACGCGATCCACGGGAATTCGAGCAGCGCGGGTAGCGCCACCCGGCCGGCGGCGAGAACGGGATGCCCGGGACGGCAAAAGATGCGGCCGCAATGCTGGCCGACCAGCTCGGTCGCGAACTGGTCATCTTCCGGGACGCCGCTCAGTTCGGCCAGACCGAGATCCACCGCGCGCGCCGCCACCTGGTGCGCCACTGCGCGCCAGCCGGCGACGTGCACCGCGACGGTGATTTTCGGGCGCCGGGCGAGCAGTCGCGCCATGGCGGGGTAGCCCGAAATCACGCTGGGATAAGGTCCCAGCGCCACGCGCAACGAACCCGTCTCGAGCCCGGCGAGCAAACCGATCTCGCGCAGCAGATCCTCTTCGGCATTGAGCAATGTCCTGCTGCGCTGGACGACCAGTTCGCCGAAAGCCGTCAGCACGACGGCGCCCCGCTTGCGGTCCAGCAGCATGACGCCCAGTTCCGCCTCCAGCGCCTGGATGCTCTTGGTGAGCGCCGGTTGCGAGATGTTGAGCGCCGTCGCCGCACGCCCGAAATGCCCGTACTCGACGAGCAGCAACAGGTGGCGAAGGCGGCGCTGGGTAATCATGATAAGCAAAAGGTTATCACATCTATAGAAATGGCTATTTGCCGGAATCGAAATTCCATGCCAATAATGCCTCTGCAACCCACTGCGGACAGTTGCCTGCAGGATCTTCCGCAGCACCGTCCTGACATGCGCCAGGCACCGTCGGCGGCGCAACACCTTGAATAAAAATGGAGACTCGCATGAAATTTTCCGGAAAACTGGCCCTGGCGCTGAGTGTCGCATTCGCCGGCGGCGCAATGACAACGGCCCATGCGTCTGGAGGCGGCGGCACCATCGTCACCAACCCCGGCGCGGCGGTAGGCAAGCACTTCGACCCGAAAGGCACCCTGCCATCGAAGTTCACCATCGAACTGCGCAAGGGCGTCTCCGCCACCTTGCCGTTCGAGGACAAGCGCGATTTCGACGAGGCCAAGAAGGGCTTCATCGCCGAGCCACCCTACAAGCAGATCATGGCCGATGCCGGCCACGTCGCCTGGGACATGGGCAGCTACCAGTGGCTGCTGCAGGGCAAGGACTTCCAGAGCATCCACCCGTCGCTGCAGCGCCAGGCCGTGCTCAACATGGCCTACGGGCTCTACGAGGTCCTGCCGGGCAGGATCTACCAGGTGCGCGGCTACGACCTGGCCAATATCAGCTTCATCAAGGGCGACACCGGCTGGATCATCTTCGACCCGCTGACTGCACAGGAAACTGCACGTGCGGCGCTCGAATTCATCAACGAGAAGCTCGGCAAGCGCCCGGTCGTCGGCGTCGTCTATTCGCATTCGCACGTCGACCACTTCGGCGGCGTGCGCGGCGTGGTCGATGAAGCCGACGTCGCCAGCGGCAAGGTCAAGGTCATCGCCCCCGAGGGCTTCCTGCGCGAGGCGATTTCCGAGAACGTCTTCGCCGGCAACGCCATGTCGCGCCGCACGCAATACTCCTACGCCGTGCTGCTGCCGCGCGACCCGCACGGTCACGCGGACCAGTCGATCGGCAAGAACGTGGCCAACGGCAACACCGGTTTGATCCCGCCCAACCAGATCATCAGCAAGGACTTCGAGGAAGTGACGCTCGACGGCATCAAAATGGTGTTCCAGAACACGCCAGACACCGAGGCGCCCGCCGAGATGAACACGTACTTCCCGCAGTTCAAGGCCTTCTGGGCGGCGGAGAACATCACCGGCACCATCCACAACATCTACACGCCGCGCGGCGCGCCGGTGCGCAACGCCCTGAACTGGTCGAAGCAGATCAACGTGGCGCTCTACAAGTTCGGCCAGGAAGCCGAAGTGATGTTCGCCTCGCACAGCTGGCCGCGCTGGGGCAACGCGCGCATCCAGGAAGTGATGCGCACGCAGCGCGACACCTACGCCAACCTGAACAACCAGTCCCTACATTACGCCAACCTGGGTGTCACGGTGAACGAGATCCAGAACGTCTACAAGCTGCCGGACAGCCTCTGGAAGCAGTGGCCGGCGCACAGCTATCACGGCTCGGAGCAGCACAACAGCCGTGGCGTCATCAACCGCTTCCTCGGCTACTGGGACGGCAATCCGACCAACATCGCCCCGCTCTCGCCGAAGGACTCGGCACCGCTGTACGTCGAGATGATGGGCGGCTCCGCCAAGATCATCGCCAAGGGCAAGCAGTTGATCGCCCAGGGCAAGTATCTGGAGGCCACGGAAATCCTGAACCGCCTGGTCTTCGCCGAACCGCGCAACCAGCCGGCCAAGGATCTGCTGGCCGACGCCTTCGAGCAACTCGGCTATCAGAAGGAAAGCCCGACCCTGCGCAACATCTTCCTGCAAGGGGCTTACGAACTGCGCAACGGGCTGCCGGGCGGCAACCCGGTCAGGTCGGCCGGGCCCGACGTGATCCGCGCCATGTCCACCGAACAATGGCTCGATTTCCTCGGCATCAGCATGGACCCGAGGAAGGCAGAGGGGATGCGCTTCACGATCAACCTGGTGACGCCGGATAACGGCGAGAAGTACCTGATCGAGCTGAGCAACGCGACGCTGACCAACATCAAGGGCGAACAGGCGCCGAAGCCGGATCTGACGATCACGCTGAACCGCAGCGACCTCAACCAGGTGATGATGGGTGCCAGCACCTTCGACGACCTGATCAAGGCCGGCAAGGCGAAGTTCGAGGGCGACCGCAAGCCTTTCGACCAGCTGCGCAGCCTGATGGTGGTCTTCCATCCGAACTTCGAGATGCTGCCGGGCACAGCCCCGAAAGCACCGGCGGCGGGCCTGAAGCCTTTCGAAGTGCCCGATCTGCTGCCGCCGAACTCGGCGGGTGACTGATGCGCCAGCCGGCGACCGAGGGAGTGGCCCGGCGCGTGAAAACCGGTGCTCCCGGCCTTGCGGGACCGCTGCCCCGCGGCGGTCGCACTGCAGTGTGCGAGTTGCTGCCCTGGCCGTTCGCCTGCCTGCCGATGCTAATATGTCGATTGTCCATAAATAACCCATGGGAGTATTCCAATGAACTTCAATGTTTCTCGTGCACCAACCATCTCGGTGCTCGGTGCGTTGCTGGCCGTCGCAGGGGCAGCGAACGCCGCGGAAACGAGTAACTGGCAACCTTTCGTTTCGGTGACGCCCATTTACCATGGGTAATGGCGACCTCGACAACGGCGGGCACTTCAGCATGAACGGCGCCATCGTGCGCGGCGGCACGTCCTACGATCTCGGTGGCGGCAACCGCGCGGGTGTCACGCTCAACTACGACTACTACGATTTTTCGTTCTCCAATGCCAGCGCTTTCGGCACGACCGCGCCGTGGGGCACGGTCCAGCGCTATGGCGTGACGGTACCGCTCTCGTTCGCCGTCGGCGATGGCTGGAACGTCGGTTTCGCCCCGTCGGCGGATTGGTTCAAGGAAAATGGCGCCGATACCGGCGATTCCTTGGTCTGGGGCGCCACGCTCTCCGGCGCCAAACGATTCGCGGACGGCAATCGTCTTGGACTCGGCGCCGGGGTGTTCTCGCAGATCGAGAAGACCAAAGTCTTCCCCTTCGTCATCGTCGACTGGCGTTTCAACGACCGCTGGCGTCTGATCAACCCGCTCCCGACCGGCCCGACCGGCCCGGCCGGTCTTGAACTCGACTACCGTTTCGATGGCGGCTGGACGGCCGGGGTCGGCGCCTCCTACCGGGTGATGCGTTTCCGCCTGAGCGACAATGGCCCGGTGAGCAACGGCGTCGGCCAGGAGAGCGGCGTACCGGTCTTCCTGCGCGTCACGCGCAACATCACCGACCAGATGGCGCTGCATTTCTACGGCGGGGTCGTGGCCGGCGGCAAGCTGCGCGTTGAAAACTCGTCCGGCGACAAGCTGCGCGAGGAAGATTTCGATCCGGCGCCGCTGTTTGGCCTGACCTTCGTCGGGCGCTTCTGACGGTTCGTCCGGATGCGCTGTCCGATTTGTTGTTCGGCGACCATCGATGCTCTGACATGACGCTTGAACGAAAGGGGTTTCCATGAAGGCTGCTTCCGCCACCTTGCGCCCAAATGCCCTGCATGTCGCTATTGCGCTGTGTTTCGGGGCATTTGTCAGCACTCAGGCAATCGCCGGCGGCATCTTTCTCTACGAAGTCGGCACCGAAGACGTTGGGCTGGCGGCAGCCGGTTATGCAGCGCGGGCGCAGGATGCCGCAACGGTGCTGACCAACCCGGCCGGCATGGTAAGGCTTGACGGCGACCAGATACTGGTCGGCACCCAAGTGCTGTACAGCAACCTGAAATTCTCCAACGACGGCAGTTCGCCGGCCCTTGGTTCCAATAACGGCGGCTCGGTGATCGGCGGCAACGGCTGGTTTCCGGGCGGCGGCCTGTTCGTCAGCCACAGCATCTCGCCCGATGTGAAAGTCGGTTTTGCCGCGACGAGCAATTTTGGCACCACGCTGAAGTACGACGACAACTGGGTTGGCCGCTACTACGCGCAGCAGGCTACGCTGATTGGGGTCTCCTTTCTGCCCTCGGTCGCCTTTCGCGCCAGCGAGAAGGTTTCGTTTGGCGCCAGCATCAATGCGATGTACGGGCACCTAAACAGCGAGACGGCGATCAACAATATCGTCGGCGCCGATGGCAAGCTCACGATGAACGACAACGCATGGGGCTGGGGCGGCAATCTCGGCGTATTGTACGAAGCAACCCCGGATACCCGCTTCGGCCTGACCTACAACTCGCAGGTCAAGCTCGACTTCGCGCCGCAGACCCGCTTCAGCGGTACCGGCCCCCTGCTGACGGCATTGCTGAACGCGCGCGGGCTGAACGGGGCAACGGCCAATCTGGGCATCACGGTGCCACAGCAGGTGATGGGCAGTGTGTTCCATACGGTGAATGACCGCCTGGCGCTACTTGGCAATATCGGCTGGCAGCAATGGTCGAAATTCGGCCAGGTCGAAATCGGGCTGGCCGATACGAGAAATCCGACCGGCGTCACGACCAACCTGAATTTCAAGGACACCTGGCATGCGGCGCTGGGCGCGCAATACCGGATCAGCGAGCCGTGGCGGCTGAATCTTGGCATCGCCTACGATTCGGCCTTCCAGTCAGGCGACGTCTCACCCATCCTGCCGACCAACCAGGGTTGGCGTTTTGGTGTCGGCGGCCAGAATCAGGTCGACAAGACGTTCGCTTGGGGCCTTGCTGCGGAATACATCTACGGCGGCACCGGCAAGGTAAACAATCAGGCGCCGCTGCCGGTCGCTCTCGGTGGCCGGGGCAACCTGGTCGGCTCGTACGACAATATCGGCATTCTTTATCTGTCGGCGAACTTCAACTGGAAGTTCTGAGTACCGCAGAATCGGCGGCACCATTTCGGCGGCGGCGAGCAGCTCCTTGCCCACACCGCCGCTTTTCGCAACCGCCGTTATTTCATGCCAGAGCCTGATGCCCTGCTGGCAAGGAAACAACCTCAGTGTCCGACGGTTTTCGAGAACAGGTTGATGACGACGACGTCGGTCACGATCAGCACCAGCCCGGCGATCGCCGGCGCATCGAGGCGCTGCCCGAGGAAGAGGCAGCCGATGACGGCGATCAGCGCGACGCCGACGCCCGACCAGATGGCGTAGGCGACGCCGACCGGGATCGTCCGCAGGGTCAGCGACAGGAGATAGATCGCCAGCACGTAGCCGGTCACCACGACAACCGACGGCAGCAGGCGCGTGAAGCCTTCGGAGGACTTGAGCGCAGACGTGGCAGCGACTTCGCAGCCGATGGCAATCGCCAGATAGAGCCAGTTCTGCATCCGCTGCCTTCAAGTCAATCGAACAGGCGGCGCAGTTGCGCCAGATAATCCGCCACCCTGGCGTCACCTTCGACCGGCGCCCACGGGGCTTTCTCGTCGCCGGCCAGCGGCACATAGGGACCGGCCTTGGCCTCGAAAAATACGGTGCCGCTCTCCAGCGCCAGCACCGAATGGTAGACGCCGTGCGGAATATCGACACCCACGTTCTCGCCGGCCGGTGACAGGGCAATGTTGCGGTCGACCTCTCCGGAAGGGCCAAAAACGACGATGCCGAGGCGACCGCGCAGGCAGACGATGCTCTCGTCCTTGGTCGGATCGAGATGGCGGTGCGGCATCACGTAGGAATCCGGCTCGATGGCGTTGAGCAGGCGGTGGCCTGGGTAATCGTCGGCCGGATGGAAGTTGCGGTTCCGGCGCCGGCGCGGCGCCTGTTTGGCTTCGGCGCTGACTTCGGCGAGCAGTGCCTGGTCAATCACGGTAATCATTGATAGACGATCTCGACATTTTTAGGCTCCAGCCAGCCGGTCAGCGCTTCGAGCAGCAGGTCGTCGAGGCGGACGCGGATCGCATCGCCGAGCACCATTTCACATTCGGCGGTTTCATTGCGGTAGCGGATGCGCACCTGCGCCGGGCCAGGGGCAAACGGCGTCAGAAGCGAGCGCAGCTTGCGCACGTCGGAACCACCGTTCATGTACAACAGCAGGTGCTTGGCAAAGCGGGCGCGGGCTTCGCCGATGGTCATCAGCTTGTCGGCGACGACGCTGTTGCTACCGGAAAACTCGTCGAACCTGACCTTGCCTTCGATGACCAGCACCTCGTCGGTGACGATCTTGGCGCGCTCGGCCTCGAACAGTTCGTTGAACACCGAAACCTCGATCATCCCGGTACCGTCGTCGAGCTGGACGAAGAGCATCTTGCCGCGGCGCGTCATCTGCGTACGCACGCCGACCACCAGCCCGGCCAGCATCGTCATTTCCTTGGCCGGTTCGAGCCGGTTGAGCGGCCGCCGGATGAAGCGCGACAGCTCTTTCTTGCTGGAGTTGTACGGGTGGCCTGAGAAGAAGAAACCGAGCGCCGTTTTCTCCTGCATCAACTGTTCTTTTTCGTCCCATGGCTTGACCGCGATGTATTGCGGCGCATGCTCCTCGGCGTTCGAGCCGATGTCGAACAGGCTGGTCTGCATCGCATTGCGCTCGGCCTGCTCGGCAAAGTCCATGGCAATGCCGGTCGAGGCCAGCAGCTTGTGGCGGTCGGCGTCGATGCTGTCGAAAGCGCCGGCCTTGATCAGCGCCTCGATGGTGCGGCGATTGACCATGCGCTTGTCGCAACGCTGGCAGAAATCGAACAAATCCTTGAACGGCCCGCCTGCTTCGCGCGCCTTGAGGATGACGTTGACCGCCTGCTCGCCGGTGCCCTTGACCGCCCCCAGTCCGTAGCGGATGGTGCCGCGGTCGACCGGCTCGAAACGGTAATTCGAGGCATTGACGTCCGGCCCTAGCACCTTTACCTTGTTGGCGATGGTGTCTTCATAGAAGATCTTGACCGAATCGGTGTTGTCCATGTCCGAGGACATGGTCGCCGCCATGAAAGCCGCGCAGTGATGCGCCTTGAGCCAGGCGGTGTGATAAGTGACGACGGCGTAGGCGGCGGTGTGCGACTTGTTGAAGCCGTATTCCGCAAACTTGGTCATCAGGTCGAACAACTGCTCGGCGAGCGCCGGGTCGTAGCCCTTTTCCTTGGCACCGGCAGCAATCGTCGCCCGGTGCGCCGCCATTTCCTCGGGCTTCTTCTTGCCCATCGCCCGGCGCAGCATGTCGGCGCCACCGAGCGTGTAGCCGCCGATGATCTGCGAAATCTGCATGACCTGTTCCTGATACACGATGACGCCGTAGGTCGGCGACAGGCAGGCGGTCAGGTCGGGGTGAAAATAGTCGATCTTCTGCTGGCCCTTTTTGCGCAGAATGAAGTCGTCGACCATGCCGGAACCGAGCGGGCCGGGACGATAGAGCGCGAGCACGGCGATGATGTCTTCGAAGCGGTCGGGCGCCAGCTTCTTGAGCAGCTTCTTCATGCCCTCCGATTCAACCTGGAAGATCGCCGTCGTGTTGGCATCTTTCAGAATCTGGTAGGCGGCGGGATCGGTGAAGCCGAGCGACATGAGGTCGAGCTTCTCGCCGGTCATCCGGCGGATGTACTCGACGGCCAACTCGATAATCGTCAAGTTGCGCAGGCCGAGAAAGTCGAACTTCACCAATCCGGCCTTCTCGACGTCATCCTTGTCGAACTGCGAGACCGGCGAGGCGTCGCTGCCGGTGGCCTGATAGATCGGGCAGAAATCGGTGATCTTGCCCGGCGCGATGAGTACGCCGCCGGCATGCATGCCGACATTTCGGGTCAAATCTTCAAGTCGACCGGCCAAGTCGAACAACTCGCGGATGGTTTCGCCATCGCCATCGCCCTGCATCATTTCCTTGAGCTGCGGCTCCTGCTCCAGCGCCTCGGCCAGCGACACCGGCTTGTTCTGGACGATCGGAATGAGCTTCGAAATCCGGTCGCACATCGAATAGGGCATGCCGAACACTCGGCCGACGTCGCGGATCACCGCTTTCGAGGACATCGTACCGAAGGTGGCGATCTGGCTCACCGCATCGGCGCCGTAATGCCCGCGCACGTACTCGATGACGCGCCAGCGGTTGTCCTGGCAAAAGTCGATATCGAAGTCGGGCATCGACACCCGTTCCGGATTCAGGAAGCGCTCGAACAGCAGCGCGTAGGCCAGTGGGTCGAGGTCGGTAATACGCAGCGAGTAGGCGACCAGCGAACCTGCCCCGGAACCCCGGCCCGGCCCAACCGGCACGCCGTTCTGCTTCGCCCAGTTGATGAAGTCCGCGACGATCAGGAAGTAACCGGGGAAGCCCATCTGGACGATGGTGTTGCACTCGAAAACCAGACGGTCATCGTATTCCGGCCGGCGCTTCAGGCGCTCATCGGGGTCCGGGTAAAGCTCGACCAAGCGCTTTTCCAGGCCAGCCCTGGCTTCGGTGACGAGGTATTCATCAATCGTCATGCCCGGCGGAATCGGAAAATCGGGCAGGAAGTTCTTGCCCAGCGTCATTTCGATATTGCAGCGGCGGGCGATTTCGAGGGTGTTTTCCAGCGCTTCCGGCAAATCGGCGAACAGTTCGGCCATTTCGGCCTGTGTCTTGAAATACTGCTCTTCCGTGTAAATCTTCGGCCGCCGGCTGTCGCCCAGCACGTAACCTTCGGCGATGCAGACGCGGGCCTCATGGGCGCGAAAGTCGTCACGGTTCAGGAACTGGATCGGATGCGTCGCGACCAGCGGCAAACCCAGTTCGCCGGCCAGATCGGCCGTCTGCTGGACGATGGCCTCCTGCTGCTGTTGCCCGTAGCGCTGCACCTCCAGGTAGAAGGCGCCGGGGAAGATTGCTTCCCAGGCTTTGGCCCGCTCACCGGCCAAATCGAAATTGCCGTTGATCAGCGCTTCGCCGACGTCGCCCAGATGCGCGCCGGACAGCGCCAGCAGGCCGTTGCTGCCGATTTCGCCGAACCACTCGCGGCGGATTTCCGCCCGGTCGCGCCGGCCGTCGACCAGATAGGCACGCGTCAAAAGTTCGCACAATTGCTGATAACCCGCCCGGTTGCGCGCCAGCAACAGCAAACGATAAGCATCGTCCGGCGACTCCGGATTGGCGATCCAGACATCGGCCCCGGCGATCGGCTTGACGCCCTTGCCGCGCGCCCCGGTGTAGAACTTGACGAGGCCGAACAGGTTGCCGAGATCGGTCAGCGCCAGCGCCGGCATGCCATCACCGGCGGCGCGCTTGACGGCATCACCGACGCGGACGATGCCGTCGGTCACGGAATATTCGGAATGCAGGCGGAGGTGGACGTAGCGCGGGGAATTCATGAGCGCAATTTTACCCCGGCCCTCCCCCCGACTGCTGATTTCCCCGCAGCGCGAAGACGCTCAGTCGCCGCGCGGCGTTATCCCGAATTCGCAAACGAAGGACATGTTTGCCAGCTTTTCCGCCAGGCAGTGCAGGTTGTCCTTGTCGTGGGTCTTGATCAGCGTCCGGTATTCGAACCAGCGCCCTTCACCGGCCAGCCCGTAGCTCATTCCCGACGGCTCGCACCCGCAGTCGGCGAGCATCGCCCGGAGATCGGTTTCGGACAAGGCTTCGCCGCGCGCGAAGCGGACATGAAAGTGGGCGTAGAACTCCAGGCGCATGCGGCCTTCGATCAGCCGGAACACGTAGTTGATGTTGAAGGTGGCGAAGGTCGCCGCACCCGCCGCCACGTAATAGCCCATGCCGATCATGATGCCGATGGCAGCGATCATCCAGATGGATGCCGCCGTGGTCAGGCCGCGGATCGCGAAACCTTCCTTGACGATGGCGCCCGCCCCGAGGAAGCCGATACCGGTCATGATGCCCTGGGCCATGCGGGTCGGGTCGAGGAAGACATCGCCATGGGTCGCCGCCGCGACATGTATCACATGGTAATCGGCGAGCAGCATCAGCATGCAGGACGAAATGCAGACCAGCGTATGTTCGCGGAAGCCCGCCGGCCGCCCGTGATAACTACGTTCCAGCCCGACCAGTCCGCCGGCCACGAGGGCCAGGGTGAGCCGCAGGATGGTGCCGAGTAGTTCGCCCTCTGCCATGACTTTGCCCTCCTGACGAAATCTTATGCCAAGGCCGGCCGCGCATGGCAACAATTTTGCGGCGGCCCGTAGCGGCGCCCAGCCGTCAAAATCCCGCCAGGCAATTACATTTTGCCGGCCCATCGGCTAGATTAGCGGTTTCGAATAAAACCATCCGGAGACAAACCATGATCCTTGAAGACCCCCTCGTCCTGCGCACCGACCGCGCCGACGGCCTGACCACGCTGACGCTCAACCGCCCCGGCCAGTTCAATTCGCTGTCAAAAGACATGTTGACCGCGCTACAGGGCGAACTCGACGCCATCGCTGGTAATGAAGCCGTGCGCGTAGTCGTCATCGCCGGCGCCGGTAAGGCCTTCTGCGCCGGCCACGACCTCAAGGAAATGCGCGCCAACCACAGCAAGGAATTCATGCAGGCGCTGTTCAGGCAGTGCGGTGAACTGATGCTGGCCATCACCCGCATGCCGCAACCCGTCATCGCCCGCGTCCATGGCATCGCCACCGCCGCCGGCTGCCAGCTGGTTTCGATGTGCGATCTCGCCGTCGCCGCCGATGTTGCCAAATTCGCCGTGTCCGGCATCAACGTCGGCCTCTTCTGCTCGACCCCTGCCGTCGGCTTGGCGCGCAACCTCGGCCGCAAGGCGGCGCTGGAAATGCTGCTGACCGGCGACTTCATCGACGCCATGGAAGCCAAGGCCAAGGGCCTGGTCAACCGCGTCGTCCCGGCCGACGCGCTGGATGCCGAAATCGAGCGTCTGGCCGGCAGCATCCTCGCCAAGAGCGCCGTTGCCGTGCGCATGGGCAAGGGCATGTTCTACAAGCAACTGGAAATGGGCTTGGTCGACGCGTACGACTACGCCAGCGAAGTGATGGCCTGCAACATGATGAGCGACGATGCCGGCGAAGGCATCGACGCATTCATGCAGAAGAGGAAGCCAGCGTATACGGGGCTTTGAGGTTTCGGAAAGGATCTGCACCGGATTGAAGGGTTCAATCCGGCCCAGACTGTGTAAAAA
>DJUX01000041.1 GCA_002440665.1 Dechloromonas sp. UBA6271 | reverse complement strand
ACTTTTCAGTGCGCGTCAACACGCCATGGCGGATGCGGTGATTGATCTGGAGTCCCACGCGGAATCGTCGCGCATAGCCCCGGCGTGGGTGTAGCTTGGCTGTGAGGATTGAATACGTACGTGGTTGCGGTGCCCGCTTTCCAAATGTACGCATTTGAAAGCGTACACATAAGGAGCCCCGACATGCCCCGTGCGATCGTTGAAGACACAGCCGACTTGCCCTGCGCGTTCGCCCGGACGACAAGGCGACGCTGATGCGCGCGGTGGCGCTCGAACACACCGACATGACCGATTTCAACATTAGCTATCCATAACGGCCAGCACGCGCCACCGGCAATCCGTCCCAACTCGTCGTATAGCCCGGCGACAGGTTACCCCGCCGCATCTGCCAAGAGCGCTCGACCCCCTCGGCCGCCAGACGGAGCGACTGACGGCCGTAGCGCTGATTAATGTCATCCAGGACCGCCATCAGTTTTCCGGACCGTGCATCTCCAGCCCCGCCCTGACTATCGAACAAGGCCAACTGACGTTTTGCCGCTGGCACCAGGTCGAGGAGCATCACGCCGGCCTTGTGATAGCCAAACCCCGGCCGGTAGATCCGCCTCAAAATTCTGATGGCCCACTGCGTCAGCACCCGCGTATCGGCGGTCGCCTCCGGCAACGGTACGGTGACCCCCTTCTGGTATTGCGGCACCTCAGGCTTGAAGACATTGGTCCGGATATAGACCTGCACCCCCCGGGCCAGGGAATCCTGCGCACGCAGCTTCTCGGCCGCCTTGGCGATATAGCTGGCCACCGCTTCTTCGAGATCCGCCCGCTCGTAGACCAGGGTGCCAAACGACCGGCTCGACATGATTTGCTGCTTGTCGGGCACCACCTCCTGCAGGTCGAGGCAGGACTCACCGCGCAGTTCACAGACCGTGCGTTCCAGCACCACGGAAAAACGCGCGCGGATAGTCTCCGCATCGGCATCCCTGAGCTGACGAACCGTCTGGATGCCCATCGCCGCCAGCCGGGCCTTGATCTGGCGCCCCACACCCCAGACCTCGCCAACATCAATGCGGGCGAACAGATGGCTTAGCGCCCCGGGGCTGAGCGTCGTGAAGTCACACACGCCGTCCGCCCCGGCAAGTCCCTTCTTGGCGCAATGGTTCGCCAGCTTGGCCAGTGTCTTGGTCGGGGCAATCCCGACGCACACCGCCAAGCCGAGCCAGTCTGCCACTCGTTGGCGAATCTCCACGCCGTAGGCGGCCAGGCTCTCGGCGCGCATGCTCATCCCTGACAAGTCGAGAAAGGACTCGTCGATGCTATACACCTCCAGGTTGGGCGAGAAATCCGACAGGACCTCGACCACCCGATTGCTCATATCGGCATAAAGAGCATAGTTCGACGAAAAGGCCACGATGCCGTACCTTCGTGCCTCGGCCTGGATCTGGAACCAGGGCACGCCCATCGGGATACCCAGTGCCTTGACCTCGGCAGAACGCGCCACGACACAGCCGTCGTTATTCGACAGCACGACAACCGGGCGGTCTTTCAACTTGGGATCGAAGAGCTTTTCGCAAGACGCGTAGAAGTTGTTGCAATCGACCAGGGCGAAGACCGACTTCATTTCAGGCCACGAGACGTTTGAACTTGCCGACCACTACGCCCCAGACCTCCAACTCCATGCCTTCCTGGATCTCAAGCGTCGGGTAACTGGGGTTCTCTGCTACCAGAGCGACTCGACCGGCGCGGCGATGGAGGCGCTTGACGAGGCGTTCGCCATTCACGAACGCGACGACGATGTGGCCGTGTCGAGCACGGACGCTCCGATCGACGACCAGGATGTCGCCCTCGAAAATCTCCGCACCCTGCATGCTGTCGCCTTCAACCGGGAAGAAGAAGGTCGAGACTGGATTTCGGACCAGGTACTCGTTGATGTCGAGACGCTGGTCCTCATAGTCGGCGGCTGGGGACGGGAAGCCGGCAGAGACCTTGCCGGCATCGAGCGGCAGTGCCTGTCGCGGTGCATCCGGTAGCGGGATGAAGACGCCGGGAATGTTCGCCAGCCTTGTCTCAAGCATCAACGACATCTTCATGCTGGCTGGGAAGGCTGGCGTTGGCAGATGTGTTTTCGGTAACGAGTAGGTTGTCGCAGACGGGGCAAACCAGGCAGGCATGGCCATCAAAGGTGGCCATTTCAAGCTCATTGGCACCCAGCGGGGCGTGACAGAATGGACAGACGATACGGATCATGACCGGCTCCTTGATTACTGTAATTATATACAGCAACGTGGAGGGCGCAATACTGTATGTGCTCGGCATTGCAGGTTCGATGTCGTTGACGCTCGGCGCAACAAAGGCAGAATGGGGCTATGTGTGGCCGATACGATCTGAACGAATCACCTCAAATGCTGATGCTCTACTTCATTTTGGAGGCAGAGCCGGAGCCGTACAACAATCCGGATGTTCGACCGACCAACATGGCACCGATCATCCACGTCCATGACGGCCAGCGTTTGGCGCTACCGGCTCGCTGGGGGCTGATTCCATCCTGGTCGAAGGACGACAAGATTGCGCAGCACACCTTCAATGCGCGGGCCGAGACGATCGCCGAGAAACCCAGTTTCCGGGCGGCCTTCAAGCGCCGCCGCTGCATCGTGCCAGTCTCGGCGTTCTTTGAGTGGCGAGCCATCCCAGGGGAAAAGAAGAAACAGAAGCTACGTTTCTCAAGTCCGGGTGCGGCGCCATTAGCCATTGCGGGGTTGTGGGAATCTTGGACACCCCCGGAGACTGGCGAAACGGTCGAGTCCTATACCATCATCACGACGTCGGCCAACGAATTCATGGCTCCTATCCATGATCGAATGCCGGCCATTCTGGGCAAGGCTGACTGGGAAGCCTGGCTCGATCCCGAGGCTGGTAATCCGTTGTTACTGGAATCGATGTTGCAGCCTTGTCCGGATGACTGGCTGGAGTGTGAGGCGGCTTGATGCTGTCTAGACCGTAGTGGCTTGGAGTTGATTGGTCGATATTGTCAGATTGAGCTTCCGGATTCGGCTAACGGCCGTTCGCCTGCTCTGCTGGGCAGACATTCATGCGGCCGCTCTGCTCTGAAATCTGCCGGATAGGCAACAGACTTCCCTTCCAACGCAAGATGACACGACAATATTTCTTGACGTCCATCTTGTACACTTGGTGTGATGACTAAGCATCTGACAATGCGGAGTAGCGGATGAATTTGGCTCAATACGTAGCGGGACAACAAGGTCAATACAAGGATTTTGCTGAGCTGGTAGAGGGAATGCTTGAGGTGTCGATTCGAGGGAACCGACAGCTTCGCTTACAGCAGGTGCAAAGTCGGGCCAAGAACCCAGCATCGCTCAAGGGTAAACTCGAAAAGGTTGGATTGCTGGAAAGCAATGCCATCGAGGACGAGATCAAGGACTTGGCAGGTTGCCGCCTGATCTTCTACACCAACTCCGATGTTGCAGCTTTTCTGTCCTCAGGAATCCTGCAAGAACACTTCAAGGTCGATTGGGAACTGACCAAATTTCACCACCCGGTGCCCATGGCTTCAAAGAAGCCCCGGCTTTTCATCTCCAACAATTTTGTCGTTAAGCTGAAGGAGGAATTGGCCCAACGTCCGGAATTCGAGAGGTTTCGGGGTATTCGGTGCGAGGTCCAGGTGCAGACCATCCTGAATCACGCTTGGTCGGAGATGGAGCACGACATCCTCTACAAGAGGCCACGCCTCGAAGGATTTGGCGGTCGGCTTATGTCGGACATTGATGAACGCATGCAGAAAATCATGCGCGACTACCTGATCCCAGCTGGGTACGAGTTTCAGAAGGTCGTAAATGACTTCGAGCGCCTCTCAAGTGGGAAGGAATTATTCGATGAAGGCCCCCTGCTGGCCATCCAAAACTGCCAGGACAACAACGAACTTCACGAGCGGTTGACCAGCTTCAACGAGCATGTGCTGCCCCATTTTGATGATCTGGAGGCAATCCATAACAATGTCAGGAATACCGTTTTGGCGGCGATGATGACAGCCCAGGCAAGGAAGATCAGGCCCATTGATACTCCCTATGGCCAGTTGGAAGGGCATACCCCCGATCAACTGATGAGTTTGGTAGCCGATATCCTGGATCGTCTCCGGTACCTTGGGGAAGAAGGGGTCATAAACACCTTCGATGCGATTTGCGTCCTCTACGACGGCGCTACCAGCGACAACCAGAGAGAGCGGCTCATTTCTTCGGCGAAGAATCTTTCTGAACATTCTTTGGCTGTTTGGCAACAGGCTGGAGGACCTGTCGTCCAGGACATCCTGGTCGATAGAATTCAGGCGCTCGATCTCAACAGGGTTGGGGCCTCAAAGGCGATTGTTCTGGAGGTGCTTGGTCAGGTGCTCCGCCCCGAGATGAGGGGAACGTCGAGTACCTACAACACCTTCACCATAAAAACAGGTGCTGTCGCCCCAAGCGACTTTCTGGTCAAGGTCCGCTCAACCGCTATCGATATTTTTCTGAGCATCTTCCGCGCGGCCACATCGGACAAGGAAAAGAAGGTGGTGCTCCAGAAGCTCTCTGAGGCGAGTCGGACCCCTACTATGGGTAATTATTCCAACGCCTTGTTTGCCATCGCCCTGAACGATACAGCCAGGATTGTGCGGTTTCTGACCGATGTCTCCGCAGAGCAGAGCTACATCCTTCTCGAAGGATTCGAGCATGAGTGCCTTTGGCACTACAGGAGAAGCAACCCAGTTGCCCCATCAATGGCAAACGACAAAGAGGTGGCCGCTGCCAGAGATGGGCTCAATGAAGCCATCCTGGCGTTTCGAGATCGGGTAAATACGGACCAGCGCTTCGCAATTTTCAAAACCCTGGTCGGGTACCAAGCAGTCTTCCCTCCGGCATGGGAGGACGGCGATTTCGATATCCATGGAATCGACAAGTTCCGGAAAGTGGAAATTGCCAAACTAGTCGATCAGGTCACTGAAAAAGCGGCCGAAGAGTGGTTTCAGATAATTTCGGCCTGCGCCAATACTCCGTCTGATGATCTAGCGACTTTCCCAAGCTTTTGCCTGTTCCTCGAACAACTTGGGAAAGCTAAACCCGAGATCGTCCTGAGCTACTTGGATCGCTTGGATAACGAACTGGCCAACTTCCTGCCTTCAATGCTGTGTGGTCTGGAGCAGAGCAGGTTGAAGGAAGCCGCTATCAAGCAAGTTTGGACGTGGATTGGCGAAGGCAAGTATGTGCGCCAGGTGATCCGTTACTGCGAGCTCGCCTCGACACTCGACCTTAGGCTGCTGGAAGAAGCACTTCAAGTGGCCATCAAAGCGGACGATGACTCTGGCGTTTTCCATGCTATCCGGGCCAGTGTCGCCAGGTACAAGGATTCACCCGACAACATGACCGGGCGAGTCTTTCTTCCCGCACTTCGTTATCTCACCGACCGAGGCAGGCATGGATGGATCAACGCCGTCTGGCCTCGATCCGAGAATGAAGGGCTGTTCAGGTCACTGGCTCCCGAACAGGAGGACGAGGTGCTGGCCAGCATGGTCATCTGCCCAAATATCGATCACAACGCTGAGCAAATTCTCAAAGCTATTGCTGCAAAGTCCCCAGAGAAGGTGATCGACTTCTTTGGAAAGCGACTCGCCCACGAAAAAGGATTGCAATCCAGTCGCGGCTACGATGAGGTCCCTTATGAGTTTCACGATCTCAGGGAGACGCTTCAGAAAATTCCAGAGCAACTGGTAGCAAAAGTTAGAGAATGGTTCGCCAGCGATAACGAGCTATTTGCTTATCGCGGGGGGCGGATGATTGCAGCCGTGTTTCCCGAGCCTGAAGATCAGCTTCTGAAACCGCTGCACGAGCTTGCGGGGACCGGGAAGCTGGACGATGTAGAGTTCGTGATCGAGGTCCTGAAGAACTACCATGGCCAAGTTGTCCTGCATGATCTCTTCAAGGACCTAATCGAGGCTCTCCCGGAAGGCTCCCCTTTGTTGTGCGAAATCTCGGTGGCACTGGATTCGGCCGGCGTGGTGGCTGGTGAGTTTGGCCATGTGGCGACCTACTTGCGCAAGAAAGACGAAATCAAGCCGTGGCTCGACGACCCCCGCGAAAAGGTCAGGGCCTTCGCACACAATCAAACCTTGGGTCTTGAGCGGCAGATCGCAGATGAGCAGCGCCGCGCTGAGCAAGGGCTTGAGTTGCGAAAGCGCAACTACGGGGAATGAGATCGTTGACCATGGGCACTGGATAACCCATGTTTCCATAGACACGATGGAGCGTCTTCTTTAGCGTCTGCAGCACCCCAGATACCAGACATATGCGTCCGGCGAGCTGGACGACCGTATCGGGTGTGCGCCGTGCAAAGGCGGCGCTTTCCAGTGGGTGCAAGCCCCACCCGGCGAAATGCTCCAGCCGGAAAGTAATCGGAGCAGTCATGGAGGTAACGAAGTGGCTGAAGCCTTCGATATAGCGGGCCACAAAATTCTGGTGGCAGCACGAGTGTGCAGGCCGTAATGCGAATGAACGCTGAGTAAGCCTCGAAAAGGTCGATGCACAGGCCGACCCGACGACCCTTTCGGGGAAGGTTGATACGACTGAACGGATGAGCAAGGCAAGACCGCCAGTCGCTGTGCCGGGGTAGTGGCGACAGCATGCACACAAGGAAAGCGCACGCAACACGGGAAGCCCCATGGCGTGGTCAGGGATGACCAACCGGAAACTCGTGAGAGATGTTCCGGGCGCCTTGGGGTGGCGGAGAGGTCCGTAGTACCGGGGAAGCCGGGTAATGCCGGTGGAGGGAAGGGGCCTCAGTTCAAGATAGACGCAAGACGTAGTGAGGGCGTGGAGATTGGGCAACCTATCAACTCCGATCAATGTTCAGAAGCTGCAAATGGCGTTACACGCAAAAGCGAAGTCAGAATCTGACTACCGCTTCTACGCCCTGTACGACAAGATTCACCGGGAAGACATTCTGGCTCATGCCTATGCTCAGTGCCGCTCCAACAAGGGTGCGCCGGGCGTAGATCGTCAGGACTTTGCCGACATCGAAGCGTATGGGGTGCAGCGGTGGTTGGGTGAACTGGCGCTTGCGCTCAGAGAAGAGAACTACCGACCGGACCCAATCCGGAGAGTGTTCATCCCGAAAGCCAATGGCAAGCTTCGGCCCTTGGGTATCTCGACCCTGCGGGATCGGGTGTGCATGACAGCAGCGATGCTGGTGCTCGAACCGATCTTCGAAGCCGACCTTCCCTCCGAGCAGTACGCCTACCGGCCGGGCCGAAATGCCCAGCAGGCGGCGGAGGAAGTGAAGAATCGGCTGTATCTCGGGCACACGGACGTCGTGGATGCCGACCTCGCTGATTACTTCGGCAGCATTCCGCACACCGAACTGATGTTGTCGCTGGCGCGACGCATCGTGGATCGGCGTGTGTTGCATCTGATCAAGATGTGGCTGGAATGCGCAGTCGAAGAAATCGATCAGCGAGGACGGAAGAAACGAACAACGGAAGCCAAGGATAGCGGGCGCGGTATCCCGCAAGGCTCACCCATTTCGCCACTACTGTCGAATTTGTATATGCGGCGGTTTGTGCTGGGATGGAAGAGGCTGGGGCTGGAACGAAGTCTAGGCAGTCGAATCGTCACCTATGCCGACGACCTCGTGATTCTCTGCAAACGTGGCAAGGCGGAAGAAGCCTTGCAGCGAATGCGCGAGATCATGGGCAAGCTGAAGCTGACGGTGAATGAGGAGAAGACACGAATCTGCAAGGTTCCGGAAGGCACGTTCGACTTTCTGGGTTACTCGTTTGGAAGGCGATATTCGCCGCGCACAGGGAAGGCTCAAATCGCCTTGTGGCCGTCGAAGAAAAGTATCCGGCGCATGGTCGAAAAGATTCATGCGCTGACCGACCTGAAGACGGGATGGCAAGAGACCACGGAGCTGGTGGGCAAATTGAACCGCACGTTGCGCGGCTGGGCGAACTACTTCAGTGTAGGGAACGTCAGTCGTGCGTATCGTGCGCTCGACAGTTACACGGCTCCGCGGTTGCGCCGGTGGTTGCGCAACAAGTACAAACTCAGGCGAAGCAAGGGCGGGACGTATCCACTCTCGCATCTTTACGGGTATTTTGGTCTCGTACGTTTGGAAGCACGCGGGCGCAGCGTGGCGTGGGCGAAGGCGTGATGTCTTGTCCGAGAGCCGGATGCGGGAAATCTGCACGTCCGGTTCGATGAGGGGGATGTGGAAACGGGGTTACGGCCAGGTTACTTGGGCACCGCCAGACGAAAGGGGCGGCCAACAGACAAACCGAACCTACTGCTACCGCGCCACATCTCTACTCTACCGATAGCATCGATTCGGGAATAGCAAAACCGGTTGTTCGTTTTCACACAGCGTTTCGAGTGAACTGCCGAAGGCCTAATTCATAGCCGGGGACCTGGTACGAATCGGGCTGTGAGGTGCGAATGCCCAAGAAAACAGGGCGTCGGCCTGTTGGCACGACGCCCTGCGGGGAGATGGGGATCGCCTTGTGGCGGAAACACTCAGCCGGCCATCAGCACTTCTGGCGGCCGGTCGACATGGTGTCGAACCACGCGGTTGCCGGCGTTGAAGCACTGATCCAGGTACACCGCTTCAATCAGGCTTTCCGGCACCGCAATGCCGAGCGTGACGAGTTTGTCGCTCAGCGTGCCGATAACGGCCCAGTCGAGGGCCGGCTCATGCAGGCTGTCGTAAAGAATGTTGTCCTCGCACGTGGGCCTGCCGTCCTCGTCGCGTAGCACCTGCAGGAACAGGTGGCGCAACGGCCGGTCGTATCCGGCCACGACCACGATTGAGCCGCCGCAATGTGAGAGCCGGATGTGATGCCGACTCATGCTTCGGGCCCCGACATGTCGAAGACTGGAAGCCCGTCGATCACGGCCGCCTCGCTATCGAACTTCAGCCAGACGATGCCGGCTTGCTCCGCGACTTCGAAGATCGTGGCCAGATCGGCTTCCGTCGGCATCCGGTAACGGGGTGCGCCGACATAGATGATGCCGCCGCAGTCGGTCGGGTAGGCATTGACCGACAACTCGTCATCGGCCAGTTTCAGGCGGGTGCTTGAACTCAGATGCGAGATCGATAACGAGGCCAGAGGTTCAGCCTGCGCTTGCAAGCTTGCCACAGCGGGAATTTCCATGCGGTTCTCCTTCCTCTTGATGAGACGTCGACTTGGTCTTGGGGCGCGTGCCAGTCTGACGACTGAAGTTCATGCCGCAGTCGCGACACCGGAACCAGCGCAGGCTGCCCAGCGTACCCAACGGCACGCCGTCGCCCGCGCAAACAGGACAATGAGGCGGGATTCTCGTCGACATGATGATCTCCTCATGCGACAGAAAAGGCAGCCCGACCCGATGAGGCGGGCATGCCTTTGAGCATCGGACGCGACGCGGTTGGCCAGCGGCGCATGGCGTTACACCAGCCCGCGTTCGGCAAACGACACCACCGTGTCGCCGGCGACGACGAAATGGTCGATCACCCGCACATCCACCAGGCTCAGCGCGTGCTTCAGGTTCTGTGTCAGCAGCTCATCGGCCCGCGAGGGCTCGGCTTCCCCCGAGGGATGGTTGTGCGCAACGGCCAGCGCGGCGGCGTTACGGGCGAGCGCCCCCTTGACCAGTTCCCGAGGATAGACGGAGGTCTGGGTCAATGTCCCCCGGAACAACTCCTCGACTTCGATCAGGCGATGCTGGGCATCCAGGTAGAGCGCCAGGAACACCTCATGCTCCAGGCCAGCGCAATACAGCCGCAGCCAATCGCGCAGGACTTGCGGCGAAGTCATCAACGGGCCGCTGCGCATCTGCTCACGCAGGTCGCGTAGCAGCAGTTCGCGGGCAATGCCCAAGCGATGGGCGAGAACGGTATCGGTGGTGCCGAGCATGCCCATTTGCGCGACGGCATCGCTGACGTGCAAAGGGTTGGCACCCGACGCGCAAACCAGGGGCGAGAGTAATTCGCGGACCAGATCGGCGCGGGACAAGAGAGATAAATTCATGGCGTTCTCCTCTATGAAACAAGAAAAGCGGGAACGCCGATCCCAAAGGGGACGAGGTCCCCGCTTGGGATGAATGTGCGGACCTGGGTCGGCACGATGAATGAGGCAGGTATCGACTGCGACGCCGGCTCGGGGCCGGACTACATCCCACGATGGAATGCATGTAAGCCCAGTCAGTTTCCGGCATCAGTAGGGTGGATTCAAGGGGATGCAGAGGACGCAAGGTTCAAGCGGCCGGAATTCGACGGGCTTGCGAATGGCGTTGGTGATGACGGCGTGGCGGTCGCTTCGTGCTGCGGAACGGTGCCGCCGGCTTGGACAAAAGGGCCTACTTGCACTCCAGTGTGACCGGGATGTCAGCCTATTGGCACTGCATAAAGTTTTTGCTTGACCGCCGTAAAACCCGCGACAAGCCTGAAAAATTTGATCAAGATGAAGGCTCAACCCTTCACGTAGAACGACGATGATCCGCCTCGGCTCGCAAATTCGACTCACTCGCCGGGAGGTCGAGCGCTTCCGGAAGATCACCGACATCGAGCCGGTGGACATCCGCACGCTCGACGACCTGGACGCCTACATCGCCCGATGCAAGGCGCACTACTGGGGCGTCTCCAGGGACACCCAGTTCCTCCATTGGCTCATCGACCGCGAATACGCCCAGTGCCGCCTGGCGGCGTAGCACGCTTGGTTTTCGGCGGGCGACCGCCTCCCCAGCGTTGCTGCCGGGGAGACGTCGCTCCATCGGGTACTGCCCTCGAAGTCACTGGAAGACACGCGGCTCGATCGTCGCGCCGCGCATGAAGGCGAGGTAGGCACCGGCCTTGCCGATGTCTCGGAAACTGGCGATGACTTCTTCGCGCCGCAGAACGTTCCAGGACCGGTCGGGGTCGCCCAAACGCTTGATGCTCAAGTCGGGCTCGCGGTAGGCGGCATGGCGATACAGGAAATCGCCCGATTCCCAGTCCACGATGGCAAGGAGGCAGGCGCACAGGATGGCGCAGCCGCCATGCTCGCCGGGCTCGATCAGCAAGGGGACCTTCAAACTCCCTGTCGAGCGGCCGATCCGGCCGACGACATCGTGTTCCTCCAGCCAGGGTTCGCCGGTGCTCGTGTCGCCCAGGATCAGGCGAACCTTCCGTTCGCGAGTGCGGCAGGATTCCAGGACCTTGCCGGCGTTGGCATCGGTGCCGGGATCGAAGTAGGTCGTGCGTGTCAGCAAGGACTGGCCCCAGGCCTGGACGGCTCGGCCGTACTTTTCGTAGCCGGCGAGGGTCGCGTAGTCTTCGTCCGTGAACGCCAAATCGGCACGGCCCAGCCTGCAGGCGATCTGGTTGGCGTGATCCCGGGCATTTGCGAAACCGAGGCAGGTATAGCCCTCTCCGCAATCGATCACGTAGCGCTCCTGTGCCGCATTGATACTCACCTTGTTCATCTCGGGTTCCTTTCAAAATGTCGTGGAACCCCACGCCGCAGGGCGTGAGCCCCACGGGGTTGTTGGTTGTCCGGCAGACCGGAGGTCGGCTCGCCGGTGGTGTCGCTGCGGCTCAGGCCGCCTGCGCCACTGCCTGGAATCCTTGCGCCAAGGCGCCGGCCTCGGTGGCCACGACGACCTGGTCGGACAGCAGGCGGTCCAGCTTCAGCAGCAGGGCGTCGGCGTGCTCCTGGTCATCCGGGTAGAGGGACGGGCGCAGTTTCTCGACCTCCTTCTTGATGAGGCGAAGCTCTGGGACGATGGCGCGCTCAGCGTGCGCTTCGATGGCGTTCAGGATGGCGGTGATAGTGATCATCAAAGGCTTCCTTTCATTGCTAGAAAAATGGGGCCGGCATGCCAGGAGCAGATCGGCGGGCGGGGTTTGGCCCGACGCGCGCAGACTGCGTAGCGGGCGGGTGTGGGCGCCCCGTGAAGTCGTCTTGCCGGCGTTCACGGGTACTCGATGGGTGGTGGGGGATCGGGGTGAGCGCCGCACGCGCCGCTGGTTGAGCAGCGGGCGTGGGCGTTCGGCGATCCGGATGCGACGGCAGGTGCCGCCGCATCACAGGCCGGGCCGGTGAAGGCCCGGCACTTCTCGGGTCAGGCGGCCGCGCGCGGTGTTTTTGCGCTGGGCGAGGCCTGGGCTTCAGTGGATGCGGGTAACGGGTCGGCCGCAAGCTGGGCCGCCTGTTGCTCGAAGGCCGTGTGTGCCGTCGTGAACTCGGTTTCCCGAGCCAGGCGGCGCACTTGAGCCACGGCCGGCTCGTTGACCACTTCGGGCAGGCATTCGACGGCGATGTCGCTGCCGTGACGCAGACCCTTCTGCAGACTGCGCAGCGGCCGGACGAACAGGCCGTGGCACAGCCAGCGGACGAACTGACCGATCCGCTTGTTGCGTGCCTGGTGGGCCTTGTGCCGACGCAAGGATTCCTTGCAGCACAGGTACAACGCCAGATGGGTACGCTTCATTTCGGGATCGGACTCGAGCTGGGTCATGACTTCGGTCGCGATGGCCGAATCACGGCCGACGCGCTGGTAGAAGCCGACCCAGGCACGCTCTTCCTCGGACTCGATACCGGAGCGCCGGGGGCGAGGACGGGGTTTCTCAAGGGACATGATGTTTTCTCCAAAGACGAATAGAGGGAACACCTGTCCCTGGTCGGGGAGGCGGTGGACTCCCCGGGGTTGCACGGACATGCAGCGCTGCTAAGCTGAACGCTCACAGATCAAGAGGTGCCCACACCATGCTGCGTGCAGGCGATGCGCTACGGTTCACGCCCGACGAAATCGAGGACTTCCGAAAACTCGGTCTCGACTTCGACGGGGCGCGAACACAGGACGACATCGACCAGGCATTGGCCCGATGGGCTGATACGCTGAACGATGAACGTCCCGATCTGCTGGAAAAGATCGCTGCGGAACTGGCGAAGGCCAGGGGCATCCCGCTACCCGCGCGCTTGACGCGGATACGTTGATGCGGCGTGCCTGCCGTTGTCCTCGGCAATCCTCATCCAGCGGTCGGCGATCCGGTCCAGGTAGACCAGGTCGTCGACTTCGATCTCGCCCGACTCTCGCAAGCGGGCGATCACCTCCTTGACCAGGGACGGATCGTCCTTGGCCAGTTGGATCACAGTGGCGGCAATGCGCCGGCGGTAGAGGCTGATCGGCATGATCAGGCTCCTGCCGCACGGTACTCGGAAGCACAGCCAGATCGTCCGGGGACGGTGGGTCTCGGTTTCAACAACGCCGGCACAGTCGGCATGCGCAGGGACGGTCGGGCGTACCCGGAACCACCCAGCAGCACAGCGACCGGGCGCGACTCTCTCGTCGCAGGGATTGCGAACATGGTGTTCTCCTTCAGGAATGAAAGGGAACACCCATCCCTGGCGGGGAACTTGGGGTTCCCCGTTCGGGATGCTCCGCCGTGGACGGCAGAGCGGCTCGGCGACGTGCCAGGCGGCACGTGCAGAATGAAGGCCCACGGTTCTTGCGAACAGGGTCTTCGCTCGATGCCGATCGACCCGAAGGTCGCCCGGCAGGACACAGCGTTCAGCCGGGTGGCTGAACAAGACACACGGCCATGGACATGGCCGGACCCGATCGAAGCCGGGGATCTTTGAGGCAGGTAACGACTGCGACGCCAGCAGGGCTGGACTTCAGGGCGACCGGGGTCGCCGTTGAAGGCTGTGCAGACACGATGTCCACAGAAAGCCCTTGCAGTATCGCGCTGGGATTATCGGGGCTCAAGTCTGCGATCTGAGTTGCCACACGCAAGCGCCAGCGAGGTCAGGGGATTTGCTTGATGAATGCGCCGCGGACAGAAACAGGCAATAGGCGAGTTGTGGCAAGTATGCTGGATGCCGGAGTTTCTACCAGTTCAGTCCAAGTGTTTCGGGTTTCATAGCTGTGGCCCATACAGCTATGTTCGGTGGGTTACCACGATTGCCGAGGGTAACCATGAGGTACCGCTTTCTTTACCCGTGAAAAGCATCGAGGTAGTCGTGTGCTGTCTGCCGGTCTCGACCAGAGGGGGCAGGAAAGGATTCTGGGTGGGTGTGCCAGAGGCCAACAGCATGCCGACCATGAACAAACTGCTGCTGACGGTCCTGGTCGGCTGTCTCGATGTCTGGATTCCAGGAACCGCGACTACGGCGATCACGCGGATTTGGGCCGATCGCAGTGGTGATCACCAGACCGGCTGCATCGGGATCGTTGGCGAATAGCTCTCCACCCGCCTCCTTATGCCACAGTCTGCGCTGGGCGTGGGTGTACATGTGCGCCAGAGCATCGGTGGTTAAGAGGACATAGTGGGTGAAATCGTGATCGAAGAAATCTGTCAGAAGCGGAGGAGCCGTTTGCGGTCTTTTTTGTAGCATTTGACGGCAAGAAGGAAGAAACCAGCCAAGCTGGCCCACGCAACTTTGTCATATCTATGGGCGATTTTTTCGCGAATTACATCGGTTAGCGGGGCAAGTATCCCGTGTATCTCCAGATGGCTGGTGAAATAGTCTCCCATTACCATCGTGCCCATAAAAAATGCCAATCCGAATATCACAGCAAGCTGGGTCTTGGTTGAGTAGGCCAGCACAACCAGAAATTCTTCCAAGGCGTCACGCATCATTGTGGTCCTCTATCCAATCAGCGGGAGGGACTTGGCTGTCGTGAAGTCAAGCGCGAGGTGAATCAGGTATGCCGACAGTGCAAGCATGCCTGCGCCCTTTAGAAGCGACTCCAACTCTGTCTCGGTTTGCCATTGGTTCAGTTGGTACAAGCACGTACCAAGGAGCGCGGCGAATGCGAAGCTATGGAACATTGCACGATGATTCGGGGAAGTCGCCGGCTCAAGGACATCTGGAAGATTCGTAAAGAACGCGGCAGCTGCGCTCCCCAGTAGGGGTTTGATCGTAGTGGCGCCGGTTGCGCTCTCGCGTTTGACCAAATAAATGCCGACCGCAGCGCCAGCGACGAGTTGGTGAGTTGCACGGTTCACTTCTTGTGCTCCTTACGAACACCTTTGAAAGGATCACCGTCTTTTTTCTGGTCCATGAACTGACCAGTACCGGTATCTCGCTTGATCCAGCTTTGGGTAACTGGGTTGAAAACTTGCGAGCGATCACGCACGGCACCGCGGCGAGCGTTGTCACCGACAGGGGGATTTTTGGCCATCTTGAGCTCCTTCTGGGTTAGGCATCAATGGTATGAGTCCAGCCAGGAAGCCCATTCTTGGACAGGTATTCCACCAACGGAGGGCTACCAAAGAATTGAATGCGGCTGCCGGACTGAAAAGCAAGGGCCGACTGGTCGACACGCAGATTTGCAGCTTTTGCCTTCGCGGTAAGTTGGGCAAGCAGGCGCGCGTTGTCATCATTTGTGCCGGACGATGAGCGTGCATCGAAGACTGCAAAGTTGATCCTGCCGCCGCTACGGGCGTGCTCTTGAAGATGTGCAAGATTGACCCTCATTCATTTCTCCTTGTCTGAAACAATTCTGAACATGAGGGGCATTATTGCGGTGGCACTAGCTCAAATAGTGACCTACTGCCGGGTAAGGGGAAAATTTATTTCTGATGCGGCACACAGCATCGCATGCAGCTTTTGTCTTAATTCCGGAGGAGCAACCACCTCAACCTCCGGACTGTGGCGCAGCAAGTCCATGATCAGTTCTTGGTCATTGGAATAGGGAACCTCCAGCAAATAGCTACCGTCTTCAGCGTAGGCATTTGTTTGATTGTGATGCCATGTCTCCTTGCTAATCCATTGGGCGCGTTCCGGAGTAAATTTCAACTGTGCGCGTTTCGTGGCTGGGCCGGCGAAGATGCCGTAGCCACTGCGGAAGTGATCTTCCATTTTCTTTGAGCTGATTTCTATGGAGGACTCGTCGAGTACCCTGACGGACTGGATCGCGTCGAGGGAAAACGAACGCAGAGCATTCCTGCTGTGGCACCAAGCGTCGAGAAACCAATTTTCCCGATAGTGCACCAGTTGCTGGGGTGAAATTATTCGTTTCGTGCTTTCCTTGCGATCTCGATTCCAGTACTCCAAGTGCAACCGCTTACCTTCCAGTAGTCCGCTGGCGACTTGTTGGAAGTGCTTGGGCTCGACCTTGCGCGGTGCAAAATGAATTAGACGGATTTTGTTCTCGATGGGGCGAGTAGACATGGTGCCTTCGGCCAGCATGCTTCGAAGCCTCAATTTCAAGGGGGCAACATGGTCCTCGAGTAACCCCGGCTGGACGCCTTCCACAAGGTGCAGCATGGTTAGAAGTGCGACAACTTCTGAAGAATCAAACCAGACGCCTGGGAGCTCGAATCTCCCTCCTGCAGCCAATTCGTCTCGAATCACCCAGCCTCGTTTTGTTCTGTCCCATTCGAGAGGGCATCCAAGGCGGTCTTGAAGAAAGGCAAAGTCCCTCTTCAGCGTAGCCTCTGATACCTCTAGCTCCTCCTTGAGGAACGACATCGACGCGGATCCCCGCTGACGGATGAAGCGGATAATTTTCGTAATACGCTCGATGCTTACCTTGGACATCGCCAAGACCTCACTCTAGCCTTGTGTGGCCCCGATATTACTGTAAAGCTTTGTTATGTGTAACGCATTATGCTTTTGTTATTCGAGATGATGCCGAAGGGCGAGATGCCTTGCGAGATGAAGCGTACGTCGGACACTTTCGAGCGCATGCTGCCGCTCCACATCGTTCCAAAGTCGAACGGGCCGGGCGCGGCCAGTGTCGGGTGCGGCGGCGCGGCTACTGGTAATCGTCGCCGTCGATCCGCTCGACCGAGGCGTTTTGGATGAGGCTGACGATCCCCTCCGAGATTTCCTCGATCTGCTCCTCCGGCACGTTCAGCGCCTCGCATAGGCGGTTCATGGCCCCGAAGTGGCGCGCCAGCGACCGCTCCATCTGATCGAGGTCGATGGAAGCAACGCCCGGGATCACCTCGATGGTGTCGCACAGGCAGCTCTCCAGCAGCTTGATCGAGTCGTCTGCCTGGGACAGGAAGAAGAACCAGTAGGGCCACTGCGCGTCGAGGCCCTTGATGAAGGCCCGGACTTCCGAGATCTCGAAAATTTCGCGCGGGTCGTCGTTGTATCCGTCGACCATCAGGCTGATCCGACCGCAGTAGTCGAGAGCTGCCCGCGGGTCGGCCGTCAAGCCCCGCAAGAATTCAAGGGGCTCACCGATGTCGCAGGTATCTATCTGCTGGCGGGAGAACATCAGAAACACGGGCTCGGCAATGCCCGGACGCAGCCGCTGGGTCATACCGGCTCCACCAGCATCGGGGCATCGGTACGGGATGAATTGACTGCCCGGCTCACCAGGTAGGCGACCATGTCATCGGCCTCGGCAGGGCGAAGGAGGGCGCGCAACATCTCCGCATTCACGTTGGCGGGGTCCAACCAGGCGTCGTAATCGCCGGGAGCCAAGATGACCGGCATTCTGTCGTGGATCGGCATCATCAACGCGTTGGCGTCGGTCGTGATGATGCAGCACGAGTGGATTTCCTCGCCGTCCGGCGATACCCACCGCTCGCTGAGCCCCGCGAACCCGAACGGTTCATTTTCATCCCGGGGCGGATGAAATAGGGCTGCTTTACCGTGCGGCCATCTTCCTGAACGGCCTTCCATTCGAAAAAACCGCTGGCCGGCACAATGCATCGCCAGCGACGAAACGCGGCGCGGAATGCGGGCTTCTCGGACACCGTCTCCGCGCGGGCATTGCTGAGCTTCGCGCCCATGGTGCCGTCCTTCGCCCACCCGGGAATCAGCCCCCAGCGGTAAAGGCTGCCTACCTTCCGGCCGTTCGGGCCGGGTCGAACGACCAACACGTTCGTCGTTGGCGCAATGTTGTAGCGGGGACCGAAGTCGAAGCCATCGTCGAGGTCGAATCGGTCCCGAATCCGGGATCGCGGGCCGTAGAGCGCATAACGACCGCACATCTCAATGCACCTTCGGGGTCTCTTCCCGCAGCCGCCGCCACAGGGCTTCTATGATCACGACAGAGGCATCGTCAGGGTTTTGCGCGCGGGCCGATTCCAGCAGGGCGCTGTTCTCCGACCACAGCCCCAAGTTGTTCCGAATCCACATGCCCAGGCCCAAGTGCAATGCGACCAGGTCGTCCTGCGACATGGCGGCGATCTTGGCCTTTTCACCGGCTGGCAGCAGGCCCAGCAACACGCCGACCGCTTGATCGACTGTTTCCGGCCATTGCATCTTGTCACTCATCGCGCCGCCGCCTTTCGCCAATCCCACGGCGGCATAGGCTGTCCATCCGACCACAGGCCGGCACGATGGGAACGTGCCTCTTGCTCAGCCAACTCGTAGTGCTGCGCATCCTCGGCGGATTGTTCCTTTGCGTACTTTCGGTACCACCATGCAAGCCCAGCGGTCACTTGTGCGAGGCCGGCATCGAGCGTCTTCGCACACTGCCTCTGGCAGGTTGGATCGGTAACCAGCACCTTGCCAACGATCCTCTGGTAACGGTCCCGCTTGCTCCACTGCACGTCGACGTCCTTGCCGAACACGAGCATCGATAGAACCCCCTTCGAGCGCTGGCCAAATGGCTGCTTCTTCTCGGGCGCATCGATACCGGCAACCCGGATCTTGTGTTGTTCGCGGTTGGCATCCAGCACGGTGATCGTGTCCCCGTCGGAAACGCCCACTACGGTGCCGCTGAGTGTCGCTGCGCTGACGGAGGCGCACGCGACCAACATCGCGGCCAATAGAAGTTTTCTCGGCTGAATCTTTGTTCTCCTCGCACCTGTGATGCCAAAACGGGCTGCTTCCACTAACTTGCAGTCATTTTATCCCTGACGATCTGAACGACGTTATGGATACTCGAAATGAGTTGAAGCTTCCGCCCCAGCGGCTGTCGCCTTGCCAGCGCTGCCACGAGGCCGCATCCATCGTCGCAACGGAGGGCCGGGCTGGCCCATCGGCAGAAAAGAAAAAAGGCCAGAGCAGAGTCTGGCCTTTGAATGGGGGTGGAACGTGGCGACGACTACCGCTACCCCCACAGCCGTTCGGCCGTGGGGGTGAAATCAACTCAAGCGGCTTGTCGTACTTCTTCGGCGTCGACCTTCGCGCTACCGGCTTCGTCCTTATCCAGGTCGAGTTGCCTGAGCAACTCGCGTTGCCGGACCAGCATGTCCGTCAGTCGGCCTTCATGCTCGAAGCACCGGGCCAGTTCCAGCCGGAGGTCTTCCAGCCGCTTGCGGCGGGTTTCCAACTGGATCTCGGCATCGGCGTGATGCTTGCCTACCGATTCCAGCACACCCAGCAAAGCAGCCACCAGGGCCGGCCCTGTTTGATAGGGCTCGGCGTTGTACAGGCAGTGCCCCGCCAAATACAGGTTCGGCGTCTCGTCGCCGCGGGCCGCGAGGATGCCGAGGTCGAAGCCGCCGAACCGGCCGACGATCCGTTCGATCATCCGGCTGGCCGTGCGCACCTCTTCCCTGGCTGTCTTCACCAACCCGCGTAGCGCTTCGCCCACCGCATCGGGGCCGACGATCTTGCGCTCCGCCAGTTCCATGGCGATGCCCTGCATAGTCTGCGGCTCGATCCGGGCCACATCCTGCGTGTACAGTGAGACCTTCTTCTCCAGCGCCTCGATCATCATCGGCAGCCGGCCCACTTCGCTTTCGTTGGCATAGCGCTGGTTGCGCCACACCGAGAACAGCGTCGCGAGCTTCGCCACCTCCGCGTCCACGCCGGCTTTCTCGATCACCAGCGGGTTTCCCGACGCCAAGGCTTTCACCTCGGCATAGGACAGCGCCGCCAGTTCCACATCCTCCAGCGAGCGGATGCCCTGGTCGCCCTTCATCACCTGGGCGATGAAACGCGCCTTCGTCTCCAGCGTTTGCCACATGTAACTGTCAAAACTGCCTTCCGTGACATACCGGAAGACTTCCACTTCCTCACACTCATTGCCCTGGCGCAGGATACGCCCCTCGCGCTGCTCGACGTCACAGGGACGCCAGGGCGCATCGAGGTGATGCAAGGCCGTGAGCCGCGTCTGCACATTGGTCCCCACGCCCATCTTGGCGGTGGAGCCCAGCAGCACCCGGACCCGACCCTCGCGCACCGCCTTGAACAGCGTCGCCTTCTGGGCATCGGTCTCGGCATCATGGACAAAGGCGATCTCCTTTTCGGGGATGCCCGCACCAATCAACCGGTCCCGCAGATCGTCATAGACACTAAAACTCTTGCCGCCCTTGGGGGACGACAAGTCGCAGAACACCAACTGGGCGCCGCGGAAGTCCGTCGTGCGTTGCCAAATGGCATGGACCTCCCGCACGCAGGCGGCTACCTTGCCGTTTTCGTCGAAGCACGCCAGCGGCGCCACCAGCCGGAAATCCAACGCGGCCTTGCGGCCGTCAGTGGTGATCGCCAGCATGTTGTCTTCGTTCGGCTTGACGTCGCCGTTGCGGATGGCTTCCGCTCGCCGGACCAGCGTCTGCACGAAGGCTTTCAGCGACGGGCTCGCCGGGCAGGCGACGATGCGCGGCTTTCCGCCGCGCAGCTTCGGCACCGGCAGGTCCAACATCTCCGCCGTGCGGATGTCGGCCACTTCGCCGAACACCGCCATCAGCTCGGGCACGTTGATGAAGCGCGCGAAGCGCGTGTGCATCCGATAGCCGCTGCCGTCCGGCGCGATCTCCAGCGCCGTGACGCTTTCGCCGAAGGTGGCGGCCCAGGCATCGAACTGCTGCAGCCCGAGCTCCGCCAGCCGGTTGGGCTGCAGGTAGCGCATCATGGTGTGGATCTCGGCCATGGTGTTGGCCACCGGCGTCGCCGTCGCGAACACCACGCCGCGCTGCGCATGCCCGTGGAGCTGCATCGTGTAGCGCGTCTTCAGGAACAGATCGAAGGCGCGCTCCGAACTCGTCAGCGGCAGACCCGCCACCCGCGTCATTTTGGTGAACCGGTAGAGGTTCTTGTGCAGGTGAGCTTCATCGACGAACAGGGCGTCGATACCCAGCAACTCCCAGCTGAGCAGGTCGTCCTTCTTCTGGTCGGCCGACAGCTTTTCCAGCCGCGCCGCCCAGTTCTTCTTCATCGCCTCGAGTTGCTTGATGATCCGGTTGGACCGGTCGTTGCTCTTCTCGGCGCGTACCGCCATCTCTATTTCATGGATGATCTCCTTGATGAATCGCTCGCTGAATCGCGGTGACATCCTGATGCGCTCGAAGCTCGAGTGCGTGATGACCACCGCGTCCCAATCGCCCGTGGCGATGCGCGACACCAGCTCGCGCCGGCGGTCGCCTTCCAGGTCCTCCTTGCTCGCCATCAGCACCGAGGCGTTCGGGTAGAGCCGGACGAATTCCGCCGTGTACTGGGCCAGCATGTGGTTCGGGACCACATGACAGGGCTTGCTCGCGAAACCCAGCCGGCGCAATTCCATGCTGGCGATGACGCATACCGCCGTCTTGCCCGCACCCACCACATGGAACAGCCCAGTGTTGCCGGATTGCACGATGCGCCACACCGAATCCAGCTGGTGCGGATGCAGCACGAAGCAGCGGGAGAATCCCGGCAGCTTCAGGTGCGAGCCATCGAAGCGCCTCGGCCGCGTGGCGTTGAACAGGTCGTTGTAGATCCTGCACAGCTTCTCGCGGCGTTCGGTCTCTTCGAAGGCCCAGCCGGCGAACCGCTCCTTGATCAGGCCCAGTTTTTCCCGTGCCGCCAGCGTCTCGTCGGGATTGACGAAATACTTGTCGGTCAGCGGATCGCGGTCGCGCACGGTCGGCACCTGCACATTGAGCGCGCACTGCACGAGCTCGATCGCGTTCATGCGCGAGGTGCCGAATTCCTGGGTCACCTTCACGTTCTGCCGCGCTTCCCACTCGCCGTACCTCACCGACCAGGCACCGGCTTCGGCCGAGTAGCCCACCTGGCAGTCCTTGAGTTCAAGAACCTCCTGGATGAACGCCTCGACGTCGAGGGCCGGAATCCACACCGCGCCTAGGCGCGGCTCGATGGCCGCCGGTGGCAGGTCTTCCGGTTGCACCTGTTCCAGCGCGTCGATGTTGCGCTGGTAGGTACTCCCGGACAGCACCGCCTGCTTGAGCTTCGCTTTCACGTTGCCCGACAGGTAGTCGTCGGCGGTCTTCCATTCCCCGTCGGCCGGGTCGAGGAAAACCTGCCCCGCGCCGGCCAGTGCCTCCAGCACCGCAGCTTCGGGTGCCCCAAGCAGTTCGGCCATGTAGGCCGGATCGACCCAGCCGCGCCACTGGACGGACGCCGCCAGCGCCTCGGCCGGCTCGCCCGCGGTGCTCGGTTCGACGACCCGGGTCAGCGTGCGCCGGGTGAACAGCGCAGCCTTGCGGGCCGTGTCGGCCTCTTCGTCGTAATGCTCCAGCGACAGCAACAGCGGATAGTCCGGGTCGCGCCGGAACGCCAGCGCATTGGCGCGCGTGGACAGGCAACCGTAGCGCGACACAAAGCGCTCGTAGGTCCCATTGAGCATGGCTCGCAGGTGACCCAGCCGACCGTCGCCCGCATCCGCCAACTGCGCATCGAGCAGGGCCCGGGCGTGGTCGCGGATGGCGCACAGGCCGGTGACGCGGGCCCGCTGCGTGGCATTGAGCTGGTCATGGACGTCGACCAGTTCGCTGCCCTCGACCCGATGCACCCGCCCCTGATGGAGACGGTAGCTGCCAGGACGGGCACCGGCCTCGGCCGGGACCACCACCCGCAGCGGGGCCGCCTTGTGCGCCACCGGCCGGTAAGCACCGGCCGGCAGCAAGGCGATGCGCTCGGCCAGGGCCGCCTCCAGGTCGCCCTCGAACACGGCGACCGGTACTTCCTCGTAGCCATTGCTCTCGCGGCGGATGCGGCCAATGCAGAACTGCGGGTGCTCGGCGTACCAGGCGTTGATCGGCAGGTAGCGCTCGTAGCACTGAGGGTGCCGGAGACTATCGGGCACCGTGCCCAGTTTCAACCATTTGGCCTCAACCGCCTCGGCCCGCTGCCGCTTGCGCAGAAACAGGATGTCGGTCTGCACTTCGGTCGAGGCGATGCCAGCGAAGGTGCCCTTGGGGAGCCGGATGGCACCCAGCAGGTGAGCCTGACTTGCGATGTACTCGCGCACCGCGTCGTATTGGCCATCCATCGTGTGGCTGCTGGTAATGAAGCACACCAGCCCACCGGGGCGCACCAGGTCGAGGGCGCGGCCGAAGAAGTAATTGTGGATGCTGAAGCGGGCATAGGCCCGGTTGCTCACGTCGGCGACCATGTACTTGCCGAAGGGGACGTTGCCGATCACGAGGTCGAACCAGTGGTCGGGCAGGGGAGTTTTCTCGAACGGCGAAATCCGAACATCGACGCCGCCGGGCGCGTAGAGCGCGTTGAGGATGCGGCCGGAAACCCGGTCGATCTCGACTGTGGTGATGCTGCTGCGCTCGGCCAGATTCCGCGGCATGGCGCCGATAAAGTGGCCGATGCCGGCGGCGGGTTCCAGGATGCGCCCGCCGGTGAAACCGAAGCGCTCCACCGCCTGCCATATCGCCTCGATCACGTGGACCTCGGTGTAGTGGCTATTGTTGACGGAGGCGCGCGCCGATTCGTAGTCCTCGGCACTGAGCATCGCTTGCAAGCGACGGGCACGTTCGACCCAGGTGCTGTCTGCGGCTTCGAGATTGAAACTGGCGGGCAGGCCGCCCCAGCCGGTGTAGCGCCGAAGAACTTGGCGCTCATCCGTACTGGCCGGCCGGCCTTCGGCTTCGATCTCCCGAAGGAGCGTGATCGCTGCCAGGTTGGCCTCGAACTTCGCGATCGGGCCGGTCAGGTGCTCCAGGTCGGTGTGGATCAGTTGCGGCCAGAGGATGCGCGGGGCGGCCTCGGTCGCGGTGGCCACCACCCGCCAGTTGGCGCGGACGGTGTCCACAACCTGCTCTTGCTCTACGTCGATAAGGTTCTCGACGTGGATGGCATCGACCGGCTCGGCGGGCTCGCAAGAAACGGAAAGGCAAATCGGATCTGCAGGGCGGGGCAGGGTCGGGGCCGCCGGGTCGAACCCGGGCAGCCACAGGGAAGGCGCGGTACGGCGGGACATCGGTGTGTTCTCCAAGGAAAACGGGGAACACAGCGACCCCATCGGGGAGGCGGGCTCCCCGGGTGGGATGGGCAAGAAAACGGTCGTGGACGACCGGTTGGCAAAGGCCAGACGTACGCGACGGCGCCGGACTTCAAGGCGAAACCGGCATATCGGGTACAAGGCGGCGAGCGCCAAGGGCTTGGAAACCCGCCGACGAGTGTCGGCCGGCGCTGGGCTCAGTTCAGCGTAGTGCGCGGAACCAGGGGCAGCCATTGAACGCTGCCACAACAAGAATGCGGGTAACGACCGCAACGCCCGAGGCGACTCGGGAGCGCTCGAACGAGCGCGCGTTGGCCGAAGCCAGATGCCCTAACAGTGTGCCGTCCGGCGAGCGGCCGTGCGCACCGGTCGGCCATTCGCCTGCGAAATCCCTGGTGGAGCAGGCAGGTTGCGGGTGGCAATGGGTTGGGCGGCCATGGGCCACCAGCAGTGAGGGGTTTGATGCGCGTCCAATCGGGTGGTGTCCAACGATGCCGGCATCTGGTGGGACATGCGGCCGAGGATCCGACTACCCGTCGCGTTCCCGTTCATCGATGGCGATGGGAACGCACGCTGAAGCGGTCTGTCGGTCGCCCGCGCTCGCCGTGGCCGCCCGCGCAGACCGCGCCGGTGGAACGCTCAGGCGAACCATCGCCTTGCCCAGTTGCTTTGCATCGAGCAAGGCGGCATCGGCACGCTCCATCACCTGCCCCAGCGATTCAGCCGCATGAAGCTCGGCGACCCCGGCAGAGAATCGCAACGGCACGGCGCCACCCGGCACTGACAGGGGTGATCCGGCGAGTACCTCCTGCAAGCGTTCCAGCAGCAAGCACGCATCGCCGCCGCTGCAATCCATCAGGATCAAGGCGAACTCGTCGCCACCCAGCCGCGCGATGGTGTCGGCGGGACGCAGATGCCGGCGCAGCGTGGCGGCGAAGTGAACCAGCGCGGCGTCGCCGACCGGATGGCCGTGCCGGTCGTTGATGGCCTTGAAGCCATCCAGGTCGATCATCGCGCAGCAGGCCGACATGGCCATCGGGCCGTTGCCGGCCCACCGGTCGCAGGCGCGCCGGAATCCGCGACGGTTCAGGAGCGGCGTGAGATCGTCCTGGTGGAGGAGGTGCTGCGCCTGTTCCAGCGCCCGCTCCAGACCCGCGATGCGCTGCATGACGACAGAGCGCCGATGTCGCCGCTGGGAATTGGAATGCATGAAGACCTATGCGGGTGCGGAAGAGGGCCCCAGCGTAGTGGTAGGCGGTTGGGGCGCCCAGCAGGAACGGCCGGTTTGGCGGCACCGTTTCGAGATCAGGCGTGACACCGGCGAGCCGATGGATCGATGAGGATGCCATTCGGCTCACATTGGTCCTGCCATCCGTGGTCGCGCATGGCTTCTGACAGCGAAGCCCGGAGGCTTGAAGGGCGGGGTTGGGATGAGATTCTGTACTCATGGACATGCCCATCGGCATGCCTCCTTCAACCGTTCAGGAGCCCTCCGTATGAAATTCACCAAAGCCGAAATCGATGCCATCATCGAAGCGTCGCCCCGTACCTGCGTTCCCTTCAACAAGCTGGTCCTCTCGCAGGACTATCAGGCGCGCGCCGGTGGCAGCACCCCGAAGCTGAACATGGCCGAACTCGCGGCCTCGATCAAGGAATGCGGCGTGTTGCAGAACCTCGTTGTCGTGCAAGGCGCACGCGGCCGCTACGAGGTCTGCGCGGGCGGTCGCCGGCTCGAAGCGCTGAGCCTGCTGGTGGGCAACGGCGACCTCGCCGACAATTACCCCGTACCCGTGCTGATCGTGCCGGCCGACCGGGCGCTGATCGCCAGCCTGTCGGAGAACGTCTTCCACATCCCCATGCATCCGGCCGACGAGTTCGCAGCCTTTGCCAAGCTGATTGGGCAGGGCAAGTCGGTCGAGGACGTGGCTGCTGCCTTCGGGGTCACTCCCCTGGTGGTCAAGCGCCGCATGAAACTCGCCACGGTCTCGCCCAAGCTGATGACGCTGTTCCGCGAAGACCAGATCGGCTTGGACTGCCTGATGGTGCTGGCCTCGGTGGATGATCACCAGAAGCAGGAGCAGACCTGGGCCGCGCTGACGTCGTGGAATCGCCGTCCCGACTACCTGCGCCAATTGCTGACCCAGGGCGAGATCGAGTCCGACCGCGATGCCGTCGCCAAGTACGTAACACTCAAGGCCTATGAGAAGGCCGGCGGTGCGCTACGGCGCGACCTCTTCAGCGACGACGACAAGAAGGTCTACCTGCTCGATGCGGCCCTCCTGGAAAAACTGGCCACCGACAAACTACAAAAAAAGGCCATGCAGATCGCGGCCGAAGGCTGGAAATGGGTCGATGTCAGAGTCCGCTATGCCTTCGACGAGTACGTCAAGTACGGCGAACTGCGCAAGACGAAGCGCCAACCGGATGCCGAGGAAGCGGCTGCCCTGGAGGACATGGATGGTCGCATCGCGGCGCTACACGCGCAGATGGAAGCGCTGGCAGAAGCGCTGGCCGACGAAGACGGCAACGAGGAGGCCTTCTATCGGCTCGAAGGCGAAGCCGAAGGCCTGGAGGAACAACGCAAGGCGCTCGACGAAGCCCTCAGCGTGTGGCCGGCCGACCTGATGGCCCAGGCCGGCTGCGTCGTCCATGTCGGCCACAACGGTGCCGTTGCGGTGAAGTACGGCTTGATCCGCCCCGACGACCGCAGCGACATGGTCCAGGCCGCGCGCCAAGCCGCCGAAAACGGCACCGACGAACCACTGGTTTCGCTGCCGTCGGCCAAGACCCGCCCGGTGCATTCCGAGAAGCTGGTGCGTTGCCTCACCGCCCACCGGGTCGCCGCCGTCCAGGCCGAATTGCTCGACCGCCCCGACGTGGCGCTGGCCGCGATCACCGCACATCTGGCACAGAAAATTTTCCGGGGCAACGATCTCTACTATTGCCGCTCGGAGAACGTCTTCGCCATCAGCGCGACCGACAGCCAATCCGACCTTCGCTCCGCCGCCGAGGACATGGGGGCCAGTGCCGCCTGGGCGAAGCTTCAGGCCGAGCGCACCGCGTGGGCCGAGCGGCTGCCGGAGAACCTGGAGGAAATCTTCCCGTGGCTGCTCGCGCAGGAGCAGGCGACGGCGCTGCGCCTGCTGACCTTCGTCGTTGCGGTCACCGTCACGGGCATCTATGGAACTGAGCCCGAGCGGCAAAGCAACGAGGCGTTGGCGCGGGCCTTGGGGCTGGACATGACTCAATGGTGGACGGCCACGGGGGCGTCCTACTTCAACCACGTCTCCAAGGCACGTGTCCTCGAGGTCGTCACCGAGGCCGTCGATGCCAATGCGGCCAGCCCGCTGGCCGCGCTCAAAAAGGATGCCGTGGTGACGGGGGCGGAACAGACGGTGGCCGGCACGGGCTGGTTGCCCGCCTGCCTGCGCATCAACACCGCCCAGACCAGGCAAACCGAAGCGGCAGCGGACGACACGCGCAGGGTGCCCGGCGAGCCAGCCGTGACGGCGTGAGGCACGCCGCAAGGCGATGCCGGGCGGCGCAATCGTTCCCGCCCGGCACCGCCTTGTCCGGACACCGCTCACACCGGCACGGCCGCCCCGTCGTCATCGTCGCCCTTCGGCTCGGGCGAGCCAACCGGCCGGCCACTTGGCTTGATGATCGTGCCGATGTAGGCACCTGCGGCCCTTGCGCGCGCATGCCCCGCCAGTTGCGACACCGCCAGCCGCGCCGCCCGATCCAGTTCCGGTGATACCGGCCCGCCACCCCGGACCGGGGACGGCACCCCAGTGATATCTTCATAGGCATCATTCAACACCTCGTGGCGCAGGCCATGACCTGTCGCGCCCCGCTTGCGCACAGTGATGCCGAATTTCTCCAGGACGTAGTCCAGCCGCCGCAGGTTACGCTTCAGGTCCCGACGCGGATCGCCCATGTGGGCGTCGCGACCGTCGACCACGCCTTGGGCAAACTCCAGCGCCGCCAGATGAACCGGACTGTCCAGGGGAATCCAGCGCACCCGGCCGCCCTTGCCCTTGACCCATGCATATCGATCCGCCTGCTGCCGGTTCTCTGGCAGCCCGGTCTCGCTGAACGGCATGACATGCTGGAATGGCCGGAACTGCACCGACTCCTTGCGCCGTAGCCCCAGGGCCGACATCAGCTGCAGCGATGCGCCGACACGGAGGTCGAACTTGCACACCTCGGCGATCACCGCCTCCGCATCGATCCCTTGGGCGGTCCAGCTCTTGTCCCGCTGGGCGGACTCGTGGCGCTGGTACTCCTCCAGGCTCAGGCCGTAGTGGCCCGGCTTGCGCACGAAGCCGTGCTTGCCCATCCACATCGCCAGCCCCCGCAGGAAGCTCAGGTAGGTCTGGATCGTCGCTGGTGCCAGGTGCGCCTGCTGCCAGACCTGCACCATCGCGTGGATGTGCTTCTGCCCGAGGTTGCGCGGGTCCGGCACCGTCTTGAAGCCCGCCTTCTGCTTCAGGTCGCGGAAGAAGCGCCGCAGAAACTGCGCGCGTTCCTGCCGCGTCTTGTGCGAGACGGTTTTCTCCAGCGCCGTGTGCTGAGTGTTGAAGAGTTTGATCAGGACCTCCAGCACCTTGAGCGGCGGCGCCTTGCCCGGCTGGTAGCGGGCGAGGATTTCCTGGGGTGTCTTTCCCGCCCAACTCTGGGGGCGAGCGGGTTGTTGCTGGCTGGAACGCCCGGGGCTGGCAGGTTCCTGCACCCGGCGGCGAGAGGTACGGCGAAGAATGGCGTCGGACATGGTAATGGCTCCATGGTCGAAAGCCCGCCGCCCGAACGGCGGACCGATGTTGGCGATGAAAGTGGAATCCAGGGCAACTCCCGGCGGGACGGATTCCGTCGCCCACGCCGGTCAGTGGTCAAGAACTTCGGCACCGCGCGCGACCACGGCGTCGCGGCACCTACCCAGGGGGTTCGTCGGCCAGCGCGTCTGCGCTCGCCAACTCGGTCGGTCTTAAAAACGAAACGGGTTGATCCGGCCCATCCGTGCATTTCTGCAGCCATGGGGGTGGTGATGCCGGCCGGCCTCTGGGGCGTGGCTTGGGCATCGGCGGCGAGGTCAGGCCTCGCGCCATCTGGTGGATCGGTTCTGGAGTCGTAGCGCCATCCACTCGCATGGGTCCGCCCCTGACCGAAAGTCCAGGGCGGTGTCGAGGGTGTGAGCGAAGACGCGCGGGGAGCCCAAGCGGGCAAACACGGCCGCGCGCTGCGTGGAACGCGTGCTCAAAGGATGGCGGGAACAGGGGCACGGCATCGGGTGCCTGCCGGGTGCTCTGTTGTCCGTGGTGCGCTTCAGGGAGCGCCCAGCGATGAACGCTGGCCAAGCCAGGGACATGCACTACGAGAAAGACCTCGGGACCGCCGCCTCAAGGGCGACGGCATTGCCGGTTCGAGACCGGCACTTCAAGGGCAGGTAACGACTGCGACGCCTTTTGCTCCGCGATGGAGCGGGGCCAGGTGGCCCTCGGGAAACCGTAGTTGACGCCACGCGGGGAGGGCGGTCAAGCGGGCGGCTCGAAAGCGCGGCGATTTGCGGAGGATTGCGGGTGGCACTTGCGCGCCCGGGAGATTGCGGTAAGGCGCATTTATTGTCGCAAAGCTGCGGGCGACGAGGCGGCGGGCGGGCTTGACAGGGGAAATCTCTGCCTCTGGTCCTGAGCGGGGGAACTCAGGGCGATGCTCGCGCGCGGACCGCTCCGGCGGCAACTGCCGCGCATGGGGTTGATGCCCGCTATTTGAATGAGAGCGTAGTGACACACACGCGCCCAGCCCAGGGGATAAGGCTTTCAGGTGTCAGCGAAATGTCCGTGGATCGCCGGTTCGCTGACAGCGGGCCGAGCCCGATGCCGAAATCGGCCTCTTTGAGTGGGGATTTCGTGTGGCGGGATCAGGTCGCCCTGTCGATGCTGATCGACCTCAACCCTGCCTCGGAGCCTTGTCATGGAATTGATCGTCAGAGCGGTGGATGTCGGATCCGGCAACACCAAGTTCGTCACGGCCGCAGCCGGTACCGATATCCGCTGCGCCAGTTTCCCGTCCATCGCCTATCCGTCGAGCGACGACTCGCCGTCGTGGCCGGCGAGCGAGCGCAAGAAAACGGTGTGCATCCCCATCGGCCCGCTGTTCTACGAGGTCGGGCCGGATGTGAGCCTCGCCGCCGACACCTTCCGCGCCAAACAACTGCACGACGAGTACACCGAGACGCCAGAGTACATGGCGCTGCTCAGGGGGGCGCTCTCCATGATGAAGGTGAGCCACATCGACCTCCTCGTGGTGGGGCTGCCGGTGGCGCTCTTTGCGGTCAAGAAGGCGGCGCTGGAGAAGGCCATGACCGGCCGCCACGACATCGGGGGCAGTAAGGTCGTTACGGTCGGCAAGGCCATGGCCGTCGCTCAGCCGCAAGGGGCACTGGTGCACTTCGCCTCCGAGCACCAGAAGATGGCGATCATCGGCAACGAGCAGAGCCTGATCATCGACCCGGGGTCGCGCACCTTCGACTGGCTGGTGGCCCGGGGCATGCGCCTCGTGCAGAAGCAGAGCTATTCCTTCAACCGCGGCATGTCGGACGTGCTGCGTCTGCTGGCGACCGAGATCACCAACGACATCGGCTCGCCCTACCGGGACTACGATGCCATCGACCTGGCGCTGCGCACCGGCAAGTCCCCAGTGATCTTCCAGAAGCCGTACGACATGAAGCGCCTGCTGCCCCTGGCCGAGACCGTCGCCGAGCAGGCCGTGTCGACGATGAAGGAATGGATCGAGGCGCCCCACAGCCTGCAGAACATCATCCTGGTCGGCGGCGGGGCGTTCCTGTTCAGGAAGGCCGTCAAAGCGGCGTTCCCGAAGCACCGCATCCACGAGGTGAAGGAACCGATGTTCGCCAATGTGCGGGGTTTTCAGCTGGCCGGGCAGAACTACGCGAGCAGCAAGATGACCGCCACCGGTAAGGAGCAAGTTCCGGGGGCATCGGGAGAACTCGAATGAGCACCGATACCGTAAAGGACGCCGCGCCCATTCGCCTGGTCTTCGTATTGGCGCGTGCCGACCATCCCCGTCTGTACGACGATCTGATCCAGTTCCAGAAGGGCGTCAAACGCATCAATCGCCTGCGGCTGCTGGCCTACGATGGGTTGCTGGCACAGAGCGGTGTTTTCGCCGGCATGGGACGTGGCTCGCCTCATCTGCCTTCCGCAAGTAGCGCGCAGGAGGGCAATGGCGACATCACTAACGACCTCTTCGCGCCAGCGATCGACGCGTGAGCCGGCCATGGGCAAGCGATCGCGCCGGCCGGTGAGCGGCCGGATGGTCAGTGCTTCGGACCTGGCACAGATGGGCCGCTGCGAACAGCTGGTGGTGTTCGAGCATCTTCATGGAAGCCGTCGTACGGCCGGGCAGCAGCGAGCCCGTGCACGTGGGCTGGTCGAGCATGAGCACTTCCTTCGGGAAGGTTTGGCGGCTTCCGCGCAGGCCGCCCGGAAGGGGCGTTGCTTCATCGCCACCTGCGTGTTCGGCGAGGCCTGGCAGACGGAGGTGCTGCGCCGGTTCAGGGACGAGGCGCTGCGACCGAGCGTTTGGGGGAGCCGGGTGATCCGCCTCTACTATCGGGGTGCCCCCAGCATCTGCGTCGTCCTGCGCCGATGGCCCGCCTTGCAAGTTCCTGTGCGCATGGTCTTGGGGGCGATAGCGATGGGATTTCGGTGGTGGTCAGGCTCGCGTGGGGACGGCAAGTGTCGGCGCTAGCGTGGGGCGTCGGTTGCGCCATTGCCGTTGTAGGCTTAGCGCTGGTCATGGCGCGGTGGCGATCAGTTGAGACCGATGCTGCACGGACTGAGCGGGCCTCACGACCGGTAGCGCTGCGGGATGCCGAGTTGATCTACATGGAAAGGCTGTTCCGGGTTTTCACGCCCGTCGGACTGGTGGCGAAACTTGACCGGGCATACCGGATGCCCTCCGGTCTGCTCGTGTTGGTGGAGTTCAAGACTCGCTGGAGCAACCAGCCCTGCTTGTCGGACGTGATCCAGTTATCGGCGCAGAGGATGGCGGTAGTGGGCCAGACGGGGAAATCGGTGGCGTCCTACGGATATGTGATGGTAAAGGCGCCGACGGGGCGAGCCTTGCCAATCGCGCATCGCGTTCAATTGATGACTGACGAAGAAATGGTTGCTCTGATCAAGAAGCGGGAAGGCATTCTCGCGGGCCGAGTCATGGCACGCCGCTCGCACTCTCGGAATGCCTGCGTTACGTGCGTGTTCCGAGCGCAATGCGACGATCCACGTGTTTGAGGAAACTCGACATTGCCTCTCCGAATGAAGTCTCCGCCATATTGATTGAGAATTCTGTGGCACGCCAAGTTGCCCGGAAGGGAATTCGCTGTGCAGCGAATATGGTGGTTATGACGAATATTCGGTATAGTGCCGTTATTCGCTGAACAGGAAATAACGGCAGCCATGACTGAGTCGCCCCTCGCAGAACGCGCCCTGATCGAACAGCTCCTGGATTCGCTCCGAGAGCTGCCGGACGTGCATGCCGAGTTGGATCTGTCGGAACCCGCCATGCAGGCCGCTGGTCGCCTCGACGCGAAGATTGATCTGCACGTCGCCGGCAAATCGATTGTCTTGCTGGTCGAGACAAAGAAATCGGTCTACCCCCGAGACGTGCGCCAAGCGTTGTGGCAGTTGAAATCGCAGCACGGTCGCTACGCGGATGTGCAACATCTGCTCATCGCCGAATCACTCTCACCGGGAGCGAAAGAACTGCTCAGAACCGAGCGCATCGGTTACTTCGACAGCGGCGGAAGCCTGTTCCTGCCGGCCTCTGGTGTCTACGTCTACATCGACAAACCGGCTCCGAAGACTTTGGAAAAGTCGATTCGGTCGCTTTTCTCCGGGCGGCGCGCCCAGGTGCTGCACGCACTCCTGGTCAATCATGAGGAATGGTTTGGTGTTACCGAAGTGGCCGAACAGGCGCAGGTGGCTCCGTCCACTGCCTCGGATGTACTAGGCGAGTTGGAGCGGTTCGACTGGTTGGTGTCGCGGGGGCAGGGGCCAAGCAAGGAGCGGCATCTGCGCGAACCGGGTGCGTTGCTCGATGCTTGGGCGAAGCAGCTCACCGCGCAGCGCGCGCCAGTGCTGCGCCGGTATTTCGTGCCTGGCTTGAAGTCCGAAGCGCTGATTGAACGGCTCGGCCAGATATTCGACGCGCGTCAGGTCGCATATGCGGCGAGCTACGAAGCCGCTGCACAGCGTTACGCCCCCTTCTTGTCCGGCATCTCGCAGGTGCGCATTCGACTGCTGCCCAGCACCGGTGCCGAGATGGCGATGGCTGAGCTGGATGCACGCGTTGTCAATGAAGGGACAAACCTAGCGGTCATCGAGACGAAATCGGCGGGAGAACTGCTGTTTCGGCAAAACGTCGGTGGTGTTTGGCTGGCCAGCCCGGTCCAAGTCTATCTCGACCTCTTGCGCGGTGAAGGCCGCTCCAAGGAAATGGCCGAGCACTTGCGCAAAGAAAGGATCGGCTTCTGATGGCAAAGCCCGCAACTCTCGATGGCTACAGCGACCGGTACACGCTCGACTGTGAACGCGTTCTGGTGACGTTACTGCGTGGGCTGGGGCCATGGAAGGACTCCGTCTATCTGGTCGGCGGTCTCACGCCGAGGTACTTGGTTGCTGCTCGGCCGCCGGTGGTTCCAGCGCATGCAGGAACGCTCGATGTCGACATCGTAATCGACCTGCAAATCCTAGCCGACACAGAGGCGTATCACACGCTGGAGGACAACCTCAAGAAAATGGGCTTCGAGCGGGCCGAAAACAGTGCCGGGACAAAGCTTTCCTGGCGTTGGCAGACCCGCACGGAACACGGTGCGTTGATGGTGCTGGAACTGCTGGCAGATGCGCCTGACATCGCCGGCGGCAAGGTACAGCCATTGCCAACCGAAGGAACTATCTCAGCATTGAACATCCCGTATTCGTCCATCGTTTTTGACCTTCACCAAGTCACCGAGATCCAGGCTGAACTCCTCGGCGGCAATGGCATCGCCACTGAACAAATCAAGCATGCCAACTTGGTCAGCTTTACCTGCCTGAAGTCATTCGCGTTCGATCAGCGCTTCGAACGTAAGGACGCGCATGACCTGATCTATTGCATTGAGTATGCGCCCGAGGAAGCGGAAGCCGTCGCCGAGGCCTTCCGCAAGGAGCTGGCAGGCAAGCACGGCGACGTGGTCAAGGCTTCTCTGTCAATCCTGCGCGACCGTTTCGCCCAGGATGAAAAGATCGAGGGCTATCGCAAGGATGGCCCTGTGTCAGTCGCCAAGTTCGAATTTGGCGAGGGCGATGAACCCGAACTGCGCGAGGCGAGGGTGTTGAGACAGCGCCAAGCGAGTGATGTCATTGAGCGGCTTCTTGGCCTGATTGGCTGATGAGAGTGAATGAAATGGCTTTCCCTGCCGACATTAAAGGCTGCATGAAGGACTGCATCTTGTCTCTGTTCTGGCCGCGCAAGGACATCGTTGGCTTCTTTGAGAAGCACGGATGCACGAAGGCTGAATTGAGTGGCTTGCAGATCGAAGGCGAGAGTGGCCTCAAGCGACACGAGGTCGTCGATGTGCTCTTTGGCAAGCTAGGCGCGAGACCTGACAACGGGCTTGGCCCGTTTCGCGCCATGCTGCAGTCGCTGTTGGCGTGGTCACACTTCGACCCGTACTACTTCGACAAGCTGCGCAAGCTGGATCGCGCGGCAGCGACTAGAAATCTAGAGCACCTGAAGCAATTGCAGGAAATCCGTGATGCCAGGATCAAGTCGGATCGAGAGCGGCGAGCGACCCACGAGACAGCGCGCCAACAGCCGACAGTTACCTTGGAAGTCCTGCGTGCTGAGTACTTGGACCTATTGGCCAACAAGACATCAAGACAGCAACGTGGCTACGCATTGGAACGCATCCTGACCGAACTTGCCAGGCTTTCAAGCCTAGAGGCCACGGAAGCATTTCGCGTCCACGGCGAGCAGATCGATGGTGCGGTGAAGTTCGACGGAGAGCACTACCTGATCGAGGCTAAATGGCAGGAGAAATCGGCAAGCAATGAGCCGGTCTACCAATTCGCTGGCAAGGTGGCCGGCAAGCTCTACGGACGCGGCCTGTTCATCTCGGTCAACGGTTTCAGCGTCGAAGTAGTCCGGAGCCTGGTCATGGGCAAGGAAATTCAGACGCTTTTCGTTGACGGCGAAGATCTGATTCTCGTGCTCGAAGGGCATCTGAACTTGCGCGAAATGATCGACCACAAGGTTAAGGCAGCACAAACGAAGGGGCTCATCTACGTGCACCCAATCTCCTGCGCGGAGAAGAAGACTTAAAGCCAAAAGAACGGAAGATGCCTATGCGACTGAGCCGGATTGTTATCAAGAATTTCCGCAACTTCAAGTTGCTGGATGTTCGCCTGGGCGAACATGCCGTCGTCCTCGGAGAAAACAAAGTTGGCAAGACCAACCTGTTGTTTGCGTTGCGACTGATCCTCGATCCCTCACTTCCCGACTCGTTGCGCAAGCTGCGCCTTGATGATTTCTGGGATGGGCTGGCGCGGCCGCTGAAGGCGGAGGACGTGATTGAGGTGTCGGTCGAGTTTCGAGGTTTCGAAGATGATGAAAATCTGCTGGCGGTATTGGCGGATCATCTCGTACGGCCGGACCCGATGGTGGCGCGAATCACATATCGCTACCAGCCCATGCCGGGGCTTGCAGGTGCGCCGCGCAGCGAGGCTGACTACGAATTCATTGTGTTCGGCGGAGACCGCCCCGACAACGCGGTCGGCTACGATCTGAGGCGCTGGATGCCGCTGGATCTATTTCCGGCACTGCGCGATGCCGAATCGGACCTCGCGCGCTGGGCTCGCTCTCCACTGCGCCCCCTCCTTGACCGTGCTGCGAAGACGGTAGATGCAAAAGCACTCAGCACGATCGCCGGTGAGGTTCACAAAACAACGTCCAAAATTGCTGCATTACCTGAACTTGCAGACGTTGTGGGCCAAGTCAATGATCAGCTCACCGCCATGGTGGGAGACAAGCATGCCGTTGAAACGGCACTGGGTTTTGCGCCGATGGAGCCTGACCGATTGATACGCGCGCTGCAAATGATGATCGACGGCGGCAAGCGCGGTGTGGCAGAGGCCAGTCTCGGTTCCGCCAATGTACTTTACCTCGCACTGAAGCATCTGGAACATCAATACTTGGTGGACGAGGGGGAACGTCAACATACGTTTCTGGCGATAGAGGAACCCGAGGCCCATCTCCATCCTCATCTTCAGCGGCTCATCTATCGGAATTACCTACAAACGCGGGACGACGCGCAAGCCGGACCCGGGCCGCGCAGCATTCTGCTCACTACGCATTCGCCGAATGTGGCCAGTGTGGCGCCGCTAGCCAATGTGGTTGTCCTGCGGCAGATCGCTGACGAGGGGCATACCGTCGGGCGCTCTCTCAAAGGCATCAAACTCGATACCAGCGACCGCGAGGATCTGGAGCGCTACATCGACGTCACGCGCGGCGAACTGTTTTTCTCGAAGGGCGTAATCCTAGTGGAAGGCGATGCGGAAAAGTTTCTGTTGCCGACGCTGGCTAAGCTGTATGACGAGAGTCTTGATTTTGATGCGATGGGCATCACAGTCTGCTCCATCGCCGGCACCAACTTCGCTCCTTACGTCCAATTGCTGGGGCCAAAGGGGCTCGATATCCCATTCGTGGTACTGACGGATTTCGATCCAAAGAAGGAAGATGCGAGTCAGGAGGATGCGGATCCGGATGACGCAGGTGTTACGGACAGCTATGGTAAGAATCGTGTCGTCAACCAGATCATGCAGCACTTGCTAGATGAAGAAGTTTGGGAAGAGACCAACTATGCTGAGGTGCTGAAGCTCGCACCGCACTACGGTGTCTTCCTGAACGAATTCACGTTTGAGATCGATGTTTTCAAGGCAGGGGCAGAAGACCATTTCCTGGCAGCCATCAAGGGACTCACCACCAACAAGAAGATGCACGCGCGCTTCGCGAGCCTCGCGACCGATCCTGATTCACTCGATCCCTCGCAATTCCTCAAGGACATCGACTCCATCGGCAAGGGCCGTATGGCGCAACGGTTGGCGGCGGTGCTCATGAAAGAGGATGTCGACGTATGTCCTGAGTACATCGAATCTGCGCTGAACTATTTGAAGGCCAAGCTGGGATGACATCCATCGCACCCCCGCATCTCAAAGCCGCGGAAGATTTGCGTGGGAACGAGGATCAATGGCGTGCATACCAATCGACAGGGAACTGCGTCATCCTGGCCGGGCCCGGCAGCGGCAAGACCAAGACGATCACCGTCAAGATCGCCCGCCTGCTTGCTGAGGACGTACACCGCCCCCGCCGACTGGCGTGCATCACCTATAGCAATGCTTGTGTCGGCGAGTTGCGATCAAGACTGACCAAGCTCGGTGCGGACGACGGTGATCGTCTCCTGCTCTCCACAGTGCACTCCTTTTGCCTTACGGAACTAGTGTCGCCCTACGCCGCACTGGCAGGTCTCGATGTACCGGATCCGCTGGTCGTTGCGTCACCCGCGCAGGCGCGAAAACTCTTTGCCGATGCTTATCGCGAGCAACTGGGGGGCAATGCGCCAAGTTGGTTTCGCATGGCCTGCGACAAGCTGCGGCGCACCATCCCGGACAAGGATAGTGACGAGTGGCGCGCATGGTCAGCCCGCGAGACAGCGGTGGTTGGGGCCTACGAAGTATTGCTTCTACAGAATGGCCTGATCGACTTCGATGGTCTGGTCCTTGCTGGCCTGCAACTTGTCGAGAAACATGAGTGGGTTAGACGTGCCATTCAGGCCAAGTATCCGGTGATCGTGATCGACGAATATCAGGACCTTGGTCTTCCCCTGCACCGCATCGTGTTGGCATTGCTTCGCGCGAAGACCCGGTTAGTTGCAGTGGGCGACCCGGACCAGTCCATTTATGGATTCACCGGTGCCAAGCCGAGCTTGTTGCGAGTGTTGGCCCGTCTCCCGCAGATGGAATCCATCAGGCTCAAGCTGAACTACCGTTGCGCGGACCGCATCATCGCTGCTTCCATGGCGCTATTGCCGGAACCCGCTGAGTTTCGTTCTCATGATGGGCGAGCCGGCGAAATCCTTATCCACCGTCTGGAGTGCAACATCCGCGAACAGGCAGACTACGCGCTTGGGACGCTGGTGCCGGCGCTCCTCGCGGCAAATCCGTCATGGAACCAGGGGGACATTGCGCTGCTGTACCGGACGCTCAACGAGGGGACGCCGATTGCGCAGGCGGCGGATGCTCTCGGCTTGCGGTACTTCCGACTTGACAACGGATCGCCGATAAAGCGTACCCGCCTGACCGAGTGGCTCACAGATGTCGCGCGATGGTGTGCGGGCGGCTGGCAGACAGGTTCGGTGCCACTTTCGCAGTTGCTCAAAGCTTGGCGACGGCTGCGGCGCTCTGTCACGCGTGAATCCGAACTGCTGGCCGCACGCAAGCAGTTGATCGCGGCCCTGTTCTCACTACGGGATGGTGCGCAGCCTTTGCATCGATGGCTTTCAGTATTGCGTCGCGACGTGCTGGATGACCTGCTCCAGCAGGAGCCTGGTCTCGCCGATGAGAAAGATAACCTGGATGAGCTGATAAGGGCCGCTGCAGTGGGCGGTCCATTGCAGACATTCACGGTAGAGATATTCGGGAATCAGGGCAAGAGTCCGGACCAGATCAATCTGATGACATTACACAGCTCGAAAGGGCTGGAGTTCCAGGCGGTCATCATGGTCGGGCTGGAAAACGGCGTGTTCCCCAGCGGCTACGACAAGACCGAAGAGCAACTGGAAGAAGCAACTCGACTTTTCTATGTGGGTGTGACGCGCGCCAAGACACAGATTCATCTGACCTACGACGAAGACGAGTCGCCGCTGATCACGTCCATTCGGGAGGCGGGCTAGATGCGTGGGCTGCCACAAACCGTCCATGCGCTGCCGACCGATGGCGAGCGGGTCTTCAACGACCCGCCAATAGCCGCGTCAATCGATCACACGGGGGCACGCTGATGGCGGACTACTTCAGCGACCGGGAGAACGGTCCAAAAGCGCGAACCGAGCAGGTGATCTCACCAACAGTTTGGGCCGGCGTGGTCGCCTCAGTGCAGGCGCTGATCAACAGTGGTGCCTTCGGACTGCGATTCCCTGAGCGTTGCCCAGATGGGCAGGCTATTTGCGGTTGCGATTCCGACTCACTGGCTGCGGGAGTGGTTGCAGAGATGCCCGGTCTGGCGTGGCCGCTTGAAACCACTCATGCAGTGGAGGAGGGCTTTTTCTCTGAACGCGAGCCGTTTGCGCCGGAAACGTTGTTGGCCTTGGACTTCATCGAATTCGTCCATGACGCCGTGGCGAAGCCAATCCCTGGCAAATACCATGACTTCTTCGGTCACCACCATCTGAGTTTCGATCCGCAAGCGGGGCAGGACGAGTTTCGAGCGACCGTCAACCGCATTTTCTCGCGCAATGGCGTTGCCTTCGAGATGCTCTCGACGGGGCGCATTGTTCGAGTGCTGCCGCTGGTGTTGGGTGATGAACTGAGGCGAACGGCCTTCAATACCGGGGACCGCACGCTTGATAACATGCTGGATGAGTGTCGGGCGAAGTTTTCCGACCGCAATCCCCTTGTTCGACGAGAAGCGCTGGAACGGTTGTGGGGTGCATGGGAGAGGCTCAAATCGCTCGCAGACCCTCGCGACAAGAAGAGATCTATCACGATCATCTTAGATGCCACCGCAACGGAGCCGTTGTTGCGAACCAGGTTGGAAGCTGAGGCGCAGGAATTGAACTCGATTGGCAATAGCCATTTGATCCGCCATTCCGAGGTGAGCCAAGTGCCGGTGATCGATGTGGACCATGTCGATTACCTCTTTCATCGTCTGTTCGCGATGATCCAACTGATGCTGAATAAAAAATAGGAGAGGGCATGGGACGACATCTGCAGCTCAATTTTACGCCGTTGCTCGTGCATGGCGATGCCATCCGACTGCAGACCCTGCCATTCAAAGACTCGCAGCAATTGCGTGACCTTCGTAGCCAGTACCGAACGCAGTTTGCGGTAACCCGTCGGGCAGACCAGATTGTGGCGTTACCACTTGCGCCCGACGCGACGCCCATCGGCAAGGAAAAACAGGTCTCGGCGGTCGAGCACGCCTCGCTGATCCGGCCGTTGCTTGAACAACGTTTGGTGTCGTTGCTGAGTGCAAACAGGCGGCCAGTGGCCCGCTACAACCCGATCACGACAGTGGGACGCACATTGCCGACGGGATTTTTGGACGCTGATAAGCATGTTCACCTGCAGTCGCGCGTCTTGATCTCCATCCGATCCTTGAAGTTACCGGGTTCCAATTTGTTAGGACTGCTGTGGGATATCGAAATCCAGAAAACATGTGCGACTAGCCTGGCGGTGTTGAGTGAGCACGGCGTTCGCCTGGATGGCTTGGTGGTCGAGCGTGAGACGCCGGTGGAAGATGCGCGCATGCTGCCCCAGCGCAGGCTTGTCGGGCGCGTTGGAAGCATCGCAGACGGCAAGGCACGGCTGTCTGAGCGGTTCATGAATGTCGAGGAGCTGCTGCCCCTGGACGAGTTGTATCTGGAGGCCTCGCCCGAGAACACTCGGCACTTGTTGCAGCACTTCACGCGAAACGCCTCCGGAAGGGCGCAGGGCAAGATCGATGAGATCGTGTTCGAGAACAGCAGGGGACGCTCCCGGATGGAGCACATCGCCCGGATTTCGGACTGGGTGCGGGGCTTGGGTGGCATCGAATTGCAAGAAGGGCTGAGTGTCAGTATCGGTAGCCTGATCAACGAGAAAGATAGCTCGACTTTTCCACGTTTCGCGGAAGGCAGCACACCGACCTACGTGTTCGATGCCGGCACGCTCAAGTCAGAGACGCGCGCGGCGGTAGGATTGACGAAGTTCGGCCCTTACAGCAGGCATGTGTTCACGCCGACGCGGCCGAACGTTTGTGTGGTCTGTGATCGGGCGCGACGCGGGCAATTCGAACTATTCCTCAGGAAGTTCCGGGACGGGGTGACGGTCGACGGCAAGTCGCTGCCATTCGGCAGAGGATTTCTCGGAATCTACGGTCTGCAGGACATCACGCTGACATTCGTGGAGGCTGACAGCTTCACAGCAGACGCGTACCACACGGCTGCTTCCAAGGCCGTGCGTATGGGTGCCGAGGGGACGCCCTGGCACTTGGCGTTGGTGCAGACCGAGAGAGATTCGCGACAGCTACCACCGCAACGCAACCCCTATTTGGTGGCCAAGGCGGCGTTTCTCTCCAACCAGATTCCCACGCAGTTCATCGCCTTCGAGACGTTCGCGATGGCACCCGGCAATCTGGCATACACACTGAGCAATCTCGCACTCGCCGTCTATGCCAAGCTCGGCGGCATTCCCTGGTTGATCAAATCGGACAAAGGGATCGCGCACGAAGTGGTCATTGGCCTGGGTAGCGCGGCGATAGGCGAGTCACGGTTCTCAAAGAAGGAGAGGATCGTCGGTATCACCAGCGTCTTCCGCGGTGATGGCGGCTATCTGCTCTCCAACCTGTCGAATGCCGTGCCGATGGCGAAGTACGGTGAGGCGCTGACCGATTCGTTGCAGGCAACGCTCCAGCGTGTGCGCAGCGAAATGAACTGGATCAAGGGTGATTCTGTTCGGGTGATCGTGCACGCATTCAAACCCATGCGCAACACGGAGATTGAGTCTGTCAAGGCCGCACTCAAAGAATTCTCGGAATTCGATCTGCAGTTCGCGTTCCTGCATGTCAAGCAAGACCACCCCTACCTCTTGTTCGACGACGATTCTGTCGGAACAAAAGGACGGGGAGAGAAAACCCCGATACGAGGCCTCTATGCGGAGGTTGGCGACAATGAAACTTTGTTGACCCTAACTGGGCCTCAACAACTCAAGCGACCGACGGACGGGTTGCCCAAGCCATTGCTGTTAACTCTGCATCGTGATTCGACGTTCACGGACATCATCTATCTTACGAAGCAGGTCTACTGGTTTTCGAACCATTCCTGGCGCAGCTTCCTGCCGGCGGCGATGCCTGTCACCATCTACTACTCCGACCTCGTCGCGGGCCTCTTAGGTCGGCTGGATCGCTTGGGTAGCCGGTGGAGTCCTAGCGTGATGCTTGGCAAGATCGGGACAACGAGGTGGTTTCTGTGACCGGCGGCAATCCGATCCTGCGCGAGGCGCTGCAGGCCGTAGCTGGCCAGGCCCAAACATTGACCAGTGCAGGCCCGCTTTCGATCGCTTTCTATCACTGGGTGCTCGCCGAGGAGTTTCCCGCCGAACAATGCGCGCCGATGGCGCGGGAGCTTTGCGAGGAGATCGCGGGCGGCGGCCGGTCAATTCATGCCGTTGCGGCCTTGGGATTCTTGTTGGGTATCGATCCGACCTTGAGCGCAGCATGCCGAGAATCTTTTGCGCAAGGAGTGGATTGGCTGATGGGGCGTAGCGGCGGTTCGCAGACGGCCCTGGTCAGTCTGATGCAACCATTGGCGCACACCGGCGTCCTGGTCGGTTTGGTGGCGATTACCGATAGCGCGCGGTGGCAGAAGTTTGGAACATGGTTCGCATCGCTGCTTGCTAGGTTGCAGCCGCTCTTGCCTGCGGAAATTGGATGGCGCCAAGAACTGTTGTCCATGATCAAGATGCGATCCGAGTTGGGATTGGACGACGAGTTGCAAGTGACGCCCGCCAGCGCGTGTGCGGTTATCTACGTGGCACGTCGATTGGCGAGATCTTCGTCGGCAAGCGGCAACGACTTTGAGTCGAAGTTGCTTGGCCGTATCAAGTTGGTTGTCTACGACGATCCTGAGCAGGCGACCTTGGACTTGGCGGCCTTTCGTTTCCTCGCGCAGGGGGCGTCTCAGGTAGATTTACGTGCGCCGAGTCTGGAAGATGTAGGCCTCCTCCTTCGCCGGCTTCCATCCGGATTGCGCCGATGGACCTGGGAAGATCAGAAGAAGACGCCGAACTCGACAGCACAGAAGTGGGCTGTCGAAAACGAATACCACTTCCAGAATCTTCTGTGCGCAGTTCTCGCCCCGGTGCTTCCTGATCTGCGCGACGAAGAGTGGCTCGCTTCGGTGGGGCAGAAGAAACCTCGGGCTGATCTGGTGATCCCGTCGCTTCAGTTAGTGATAGAGGTAAAATATTGGCGAGAGAAGAGCACCCCACAGGACCTTATCTCGCAGATTGGTGAAGATGTCAGCCTCTACCTGAAACGCGGTAGCCCATACAACAAAGTGCTGCCGATCATATGGGATCAAGGGCGAAGGACGGAGCAGTACGATTTGCTCATTACAGGACTATGCGAAATCCGCGATGTGGTGAGCCCGGTCGTTATCGCTCAGCCTGCTTTTATGGTTTAGATCGATGCAGAACGGGTAAAGTCCCAGGCTAGGAATGCTGACCAAATTGACCAGGAACGCTAGCTGAATGTGGACTTGATGCTTTACGCGCAAGCAGTTGCATGGTGTCAACGAGATCGCGGGCGTGCTGTGGCCTCCGAAACCAGTGTATGTCTTGTGTTTTGACGGTAAAAGTGACGGTAGACGCTGTTATGCGAGGACGGAAAGCTAGGTTTTATGCAGGTTTACAGGTGCGGGAAATAATTGAGTGGGAATAGGCGACTATTCCGTCATGCTCGGCGACGAGTTCTTCATGCGCGAGGCCATTTCGCTGGCCCGCGCCGCCGAATGCCTGGGCGAGGTACCCGTCGGTGCTGTCGTGGTCCGGGCCGGCGAAATCGTCGGACGGGGTTTCAATAGCCCGATCGGCGAAAGTGACCCGACTGCGCACGCCGAAATTGCCGCCCTGCGCGACGCTGCACGCAATCTAGGCAATTACCGCTTGCCGGGTTGCGAACTGTTCGTCACCTTGGAACCCTGTGCGATGTGCGCCGGTGCCATCCTCCATGCGCGGATCGCCCGGGTGATCTATGGGGCACGCGACCCCAAGACCGGTGTTCACGGCAGCGTGGTCGATCTCTTCGGTGTCGAGCGGCTCAACCACCACACCACCATAACCGGCGGTGTTCTCGCCGATGATTGCAGCGCGGTGCTTTCCGCCTTTTTTGCCGAACGACGCCGGAAGCCGCAGTGAAAATCCACATTTCGGTTGCCCGCCAGTTGTTGACCCTGTTCGATGACACCGGGCAGCGCTTGCGCGAATACTCGGTATCGACCGGCAAGGCGGGCGTCGGAGAGGTGTTTGGCAGTTTTCAGACGCCGCGCGGTCGACACCTGATTCGGGCCAAAATTGGTGGCGGCGCGCCGGAAAACACCATTTTCGTCCGGCGCCGACCGACCGGCGAGATGTGGTCTGCCGACCTGGAGCAAAGCCATCCCGGACGCGACTGGATCCTGACGCGGATTCTCTGGCTTTCCGGCTGCGAGCCCGGGCGGAATCGGCTGGGCCGCGTCGACACGATGCGTCGCTTCGTCTATATCCATGGCGCACCGGAGCGCGCCGAGATTGGCAAGCCGGGTTCGCACGGCTGCATCCGCATGCGCAATGCCGACATCGTCGAATTGTTCGACCTGGTACCGGCCTATACGGCCGTCGATATCACCGAAGACTGAAGGGCTCGGCCATGCGGGCCGAAGCTGCGTTCCTCGAAGGTGATCTGTCCGTCGCCGGCCAGAGTCAATACCGTCGAGGCGCGCGTTCCATAATCTTCCGAGCGGACGAATATCGCCGACAGCCGCCGTTCCCATTCCAGCGGCACACCTGTACTTGGCAACTCGGTATCCGGCACGATCTCATCGTCGGCCAGGACATCGAATAGTGGCCCGCGATCCGGCAGTTTAGCGATTGCCTGCGCGAAACCAAGACGGGCGGTGACCAGCTTGGGCCATGGGCTGTCCAGCAGGTGATTCGACATCCCGTAAATTCCGGGAGCGAGTTCCTGCGGCTCGGCGCCGCGGTTGCTGCAATACCACAACGATTGGCTGTCACCGAGCAGCAGGTTGAAGCCCGAAAAATCGCGCATTTCCAGCAGGTGAGCGTAGTCGGAAGCCGTTTGCTGGCCGGCCAGGAAGGCTTGCGTCAGCTTCCCGCGTGAATGCAGCCCTTTGCCGGCACCGGGCTCGCGAACGTTGGTGACGGCCGCGAAACGCCCGGTTCTGGTAATTCCCAGCCATGTCCCGCCGGCTTCGAGATCGCGGCCGCCGATGACCTCAGGGGTGTCGGGCCAGAAACCGGCAAAGGCCGAAGGGCGCGCATAAAACTCGTCGCGGTTGGCGGCGACGATTAACGGGTAATCCGGATGAACCCGCCAGCCAACGACGATCAGGCACATTTTTGCCCTTTTTCAGGGGTTGACCGCAACAGCCTCGATTTTCGGGCCTTCGCGCGTTCCCAGATGCAGGTTGCCGGCGAAATTGGACTGCACCACCGCCAGCGCCTCGAAACCACCGATCGGTGATGGCGCGCCGCTCACGATCATGCCGCAAGCCTGGTCGGGGTTGTCCGGTGAATGCAGGTTAGCGCCGGCAACCAGTACTTGATCGCTCGTCACGCGATACAGGTGGCGTTTCACCTTGCCAAGATACTGGGTCCGCGCCACGATTTCCTGACCGGGATAGCAACCCTTGTGAAAGCTGACGCCGCCAAGCTTCTCGAAATCGGCCATCTGCGGGACGAACTCTTCTTTGGTCGCTGCCGTCACCAGCGGGAACCCGGCCTGGATATCGAGCCAGCGCCAGGCAGGCAAGCCGGCCGGGCGGGCCTTGATGGTGAGCTTTTGCCACAGGGTCGAAACCGCTTCCTGCGGTAGCGAAACGATATACCGGTTCGGCTCCAGCGAGATGACCTTGCCCGCGCCGCTCGTCGCCGTGGTCATCGGCGCTGCCGGGCAGGGCAGGTCGGCATCGGCCAGCGCTTCGGCCGCCTGCGGGCCGGCGACGCCGATCAGCACGTGGCTGTCGGTCAGTGCCGCCAGCTTGACCTTGGCGCGCAGGACGAACATCTGCAAGCGCTTCAGCGAAGCCGCTTCGAGGTCGGCGGCCAGCGCCAGCTGGTAGGCATCGCCATCACGCCAGACCAGGAAGCTGGCCTGCATGCGTCCCTTGGCGGTGCACCATGCCGAATGCTGGACCTGGTCGCCACCCAGGTGGTTGATATCGCTGGTAAACTGGCTGTGCAGGAAGGGTTTGGCCTCCTCGCCAACGGCTTCGATCAGGGCGAGATGCGTCAGCGGTACCAGAACGGTCTGATTGCGGGCCGCCTGTAGTTCGCCAGCGGCATCGCCGAAGTTCAGAATTTCGTCCGTGGCACCGTCGAAAACGGCCTCCGTGGATTCCAGAAAGCTGCGCCAATTGGGGTTCATGAGGGCTCCTGATGGGGTTTGCGATATTATAGCGTCCGTTCGATTATGCCCGTTTCTCCCCCGGGATGGCCCGGTTGCAGCCTGCGAGTTCCCGTGCGTTCATTCCTCAAGTATTTCCTGTTCCTGAGCATTCTGCTCGCCGCTCTCATCAGGGCCGCCGTCTGGTGGGCGAATTCGCCCATCGCGCTGCGCGATGCCACGGTGGATTTCCGGATTACCCCGAAAAGCAGCCTGCGCTCGGCCGCCATGCAGATGCAGGAGGCTGGCATCGGCATCAATGCCGATCTGTTGGCCTTATTGGCGCGCTGGCGCGGTGTTGCCACCGGTATCAAGGCCGGGAGTTACTCGGTCAAACAAGGGGTTACCCCGGAACAACTTCTGGCCAAACTGGCACGCGGCGATGTTACCCAAGGCGAAGCGCTTCTCGTCGAGGGCTGGACTTTCCGCCAGTGGCGCACGCGCCTTGATCAGCATCCCGATCTCAAACATGACACACAGGGTCTGTCGGAGGCCGAAATCGCCGCCCGGTTGGGCATCGAGGGTGCCCGAATCGATGGCTGGCTGCTCCCCGATACTTATCTTTTCGACAAGCAGTCGAGCGATCTGGAATTGCTCGCCCGTGCTCACCGGGCCATGCGCAACAAGTTGGAAGTGGCGTGGAACCAGCGCGAAGCCAATCTGCCGTACAAGAATCCGTACGAGGCCCTGATCATGGCCTCCATAGTCGAAAAGGAAACCGGACGCGGCGACGATCGCGCGCTGGTGGCAGCGGTATTCGTCAATCGTCTGCGCAAGGGCATGCTGTTGCAGACCGATCCCACGGTGATCTACGGCCTGGGCGAGACTTTCGACGGCAACCTGCGCAAGCGCGACCTGCAAACCGACACCCCGTACAATACTTATACCCGTAGCGGATTGCCGCCATCGCCTATCGCCATGCCGGGGCTGGCTGCGATCCAGGCAGCGCTCCATCCGGCAAGTAGCGACGTGCTGTATTTCGTGGCGCGCGGCGACGGCAGCAGCCAGTTTTCGCGCACGCTGGACGAACACAACAAGGCAGTCAGCAAATACCAGAAAGGCGGCAAGTGAGAGGAAAATTCATAACCTTCGAAGGCATCGACGGCGCTGGCAAGAGCAGCCACGTCGAGTGGCTTGCCGAACTGCTGCGCCAGAAGGGACAGATCGTCCATGTCACGCGCGAACCCGGCGGTACGGAACTGGGTGAAAAGCTCCGGGAATTGTTGCTCCATTCGTCGATGCACCTCGAAACCGAAACCTTGCTGATGTTTGCCGCGCGGCGTGAACATTTGGCGAAGGTTATCGAACCAGCGCTTGCCCAAGGGGAGTGGGTGGTCTGCGACCGCTTCAGCGACGCGACCTATGCCTATCAGGGAGGAGGGCGTGGGCTCGACCGGGCGAAACTTCAGCAGCTCGAACATTGGGTGCACGGGCACCTGCAACCCGATCTGACCCTGCTTTTCGACCTGCCACTCGATGTGGCACGCGAGCGCATCGCGCTGGCCAGCCGGGTTCTCGACCGCTTCGAGCAGGAACGCGCCGACTTCCACGAGCGCGTACGTCAGGCTTACCTCGAACGCGCCCACTCGGCACCTTCGAGGATTCGCGTAATCGACGCCCAGCAAAGCATGGAAAATATTCGTAAATTACTTGAACATATTATTTCAAGTATCTGTTTATGAATTTTATTAGTCTTCATAAATCGACTTGGGAAAGGCTGCAGTCGCAGCGCGAGCGCTTGCCTCATGCTCTGTTGTTGATCGGCCAGCGCGGTCTCGGGAAATTTGCCTTGGCTCAGGCATTTGCCAAAGCCCTATTGTGCGAACAGCCTCGGGAGGGTGGATTGGCCTGTGACCGGTGCCTTGCCTGCAACTGGTTCGATCAGGGCAATCACCCGGATTTTCGACTCCTGCAGCCACAGGCGCTGGTCGAAGATGCGGATGCGGAGGAGGGCAAGAAAAAAGCCAGTCAGCAGATAACGATCGATCAGGTACGCGGGCTCGATGATTTTCTGAATGTCGGAACACATCGTGCCGGTTTGAAAATCGTCGTTGTCAATCCGGCTGAAGCGATGAACCGCAGCACCGCAAACGCACTTCTTAAAACACTTGAAGAACCGGCGGCAGGTACATTGTTTTTAATGGTTTCAAACGAACCACTACGTTTGTTGCCAACGATTCGCAGTCGCTGCCAGGTGGTTCCGGTCAACGTACCGCCTGCCACTGTTTCGGAAGCTGCGCTGGCCGCCGACGGACTTGAACAAGCGGGGCGCTGGCTGGCACTGGCCGGCGGCTCTCCTGGCCTGGCCAGCGAACTTGCTGCCTCGGGGCGAGGCGGGTGGCTGGACATACTAACGCGCTGCCTCGCTGCGAATGGCGACCTAGATCCGATCGCCCATGCCGCCGAACTGGAAAAAGTTATCAAGGAAAGCAAGGGGAAGCTTGCGCTGAAGTCAGTAGTCGATGCGATGCAGAAATGGCTGGTCGATCTGGCACTGGCCAGCAACGGGCAGCCAGCTCGATATTTTCTGCCGCAACAGGCCACAATTTCAGGGCTGGCTGATATGATTCCCCCCGCACGAATCGTGCGCGCCTACCGACTGCTTCTGACGCGCCGCCGCGAGGCCGAGCAACCGCTAAACGCCCGCCTGTTCCTTGAGGGATTGTTCATGGACTATCGAGGTCTGTTGAGACACTGAACGACAATGAGTGACACCAAACCCGCTACAGCCCAACGCCCAAGCGTTCTCTCGCTTAATATCAATTCAAAATCAGCGCTCTACGCAGCTTTCATGCCGCATTTGCGCAATGCCGGAATTTTTATTCCGACGACGCGCAGCTACAACATTGGCGACGAGGTCTTCATGCTTCTGTCGCTGATGGACGACCCGGCCAAGCTTCCCATCGCCGGGACGGTAGTCTGGATAACTCCGGCGGGAGCACAGAACGGCCGCGCCCAGGGCATCGGCGTTCATTTCAACAATGATGAAAGCGGCCAGGAGGCACGGCGCAAGATCGAAGGGCTGCTCGGCGGCGTTCTGCAGTCCACCCGTCCGACGCATACCCTCTGACCCAGCGAATGCTGGTCGACTCCCACTGTCATCTCGATTTCCCGGACCTGGCGCAGCGCCTGCCGGAAATACTGGAGCGCATGCAGCGGAATGAAGTTGGGTGTGCTGTCTGCATCGCTGTCAATCTTGAAGATTTTCCGCGTGTTCTGGCGCTGGCCGAATCACATCGGCATCTCTATGCGACGGTCGGCGTCCATCCTGAATATACGGATGCCGAAGAGCCTACCGAACAAAAATTGATCGAGCTTGCCGCCCACCCGAAGGTGATTGCCATCGGGGAGACCGGGCTCGACTACTACTGGCAAAAAGATCGTCCGGAGTGGCAGCGCGATCGCTTCCGACGGCATATTCGCGCGGCGATTACTACCGGCAAGCCGCTGGTCGTCCATATGCGCGATGCCGCCGCCGACACGCTGGGCATACTAAGGGAAGAGGGCGCGCAAGCGGTCGGCGGTGTCATGCACTGCTTTACCGAAACCTGGGAGGTTGCCCGCCAGGCGCTCGATCTAGGGTTCTACATCTCGTTTTCCGGTATCGTCACTTTCAAAAATGCCCTTGCAATCAAGGAAGCCGCCCAGAAAACGCCGCTGGATCGCATCTTGGTCGAAACCGACTCGCCTTATCTTGCCCCCGCACCCCATCGCGGCAAGACCAATGAGCCGGCCTATGTCCGCCATGTCGCCGAAGAAATTGCGCGGCTGCGTACCCTTTCACTGGAAGAAGTCAGCGAGGCCACAACTGCCAACTTCTTCAATCTTTTCAAACACGCCGTTCGACCTACACAATCATGAAAAAGACCATTCTCGCAATGATGCTGGCCGCCGCCATACCCCTTGCGGCCTCAGGGGCAACCTATGACGATCTGATCAACTCGGCAAAACTGGGTGATACCAAAGACGTTGCACAGATGGTCCAGCGCGGTGCCTCGATCGATACCACCGATATCGAGGGTAATACGCTGCTGATGCTGGCAGCGCGCGACGGTCACGAGGATCTCGTGGATTTCCTGATCAAGCAGCGCGCCAAGGTTAACGCACGCAATGCTGCCGGCGACACCGCGTTGCGCCTTGCCGCATTTCGCGGCCACCTCAAGGTCGTCGAGCGCCTGATTGCGGGCGGGGCGAACGTCAATACACCGGGATGGACCCCGCTGGTCTACGCAGCATTCAACGGCCATCTGGATATTGCAAAGCTTCTCGTCAAATCCGGGGCAGACGTGAATGCTGCCAGCGAAAATGGAAGCACTGCGTTGATCGTCGCCTCGCGCGGCGGACATATCGATATTGTCAAAGTCTTGCTCGCCAATCGCGCTGACCCCAGCATGCGTACTGAAACAGGTGAGACGGCTCTCGATATCGCTCTCAAGAATCAAAACACCGACATCGCTGAACTGTTGCGCCGTGCCGGCGGCAAATCCGGGAAAACGGTAACCATCGAAGTTAGATAGGGTTATTTTAGGGAACACCAATTCGGTGTTCCCTCGCTCCCCTAACCAATTCGTTACTGCGCATAATTTGCATTATGTAAAATTATCACGGTGTCTGAAAAAGGCAGGATCAATTGAGATCCTCGTCCTTGAAGTTTGGCAAGTGCATGACCGTAATCCCCTCGTCGGCAAGCGACTCCAGATCTTCTGCCGTGGCGTCCCCGCGTATGGCTCGACCGCGCACTTCGTTGTAGTGGATTTTCCTGGCCTCGGAGGCAAATGACTTTCCGACATCCTCGCTGTTGGCGATCATTACACTGACAAGCTGCCGGTAAGCAGCCATGATTTGCGTTCCGGCAGGCATCACTGCCATACCAGTTGCCGGAGTCTTGCCAGTGGACTTCCCTGCCGCTTCCGGAAGACTGTTTCCCGATATTGCTACCGCGGAAGGTACGCGCCGGACGTTGTGACTATCACATTGCGGACAGTTGATGAGTTGGCGGCTGATCTGTGCATCGAAATCGGTGGCACTCCGAAACCACCCCTTGAACATATGTTCGTTGTCGCAACGAAGATCGTAAATAATCATAGAGTTAGCATTGGTGCCCGGGACGGGGGTCGAACCCGTATAGCCAGAGGCCGAGAGATTTTAAGTCTCTTGTGTCTACCAATTTCACCACCCGGGCTATTTATTGATTATATCGGTGTCCCGATACGAAAAAGGGAAAGCGGTTATCGCTTTCCCTTTTTAACTGGAGCGGCAGAAGAGTCTCGAACTCTCGACCTCAACCTTGGCAAGGTTGCGCTCTACCAACTGAGCTACTGCCGCAAATATCTGGAGGCGCGAGCCGGAGTCGAACCGACCTACACGGATTTGCAATCCGGTGCATAACCGCTTTGCTATCGCGCCCTGCTTCAAATCGTAACTTCTACAACTAAAAAGGGAAAGCCGTGCTTTCCCCTAGGAAACTGGAGCGGCAGAAGAGTCTCGAACTCTCGACCTCAACCTTGGCAAGGTTGCGCTCTACCAACTGAGCTACTGCCGCGCTGAAACAGAGCGCGCATTATAGGCGCTGCAAGGGATATGTCAACATTGGAGTCATCATTTCTCATGACTGCGTGCTGCGATTTCCGGCCAGGCCATCCGCAGGTAATAGCCCATGGACCAAAGCGTCAGCAGCGCTGCGATCCAGATCAGCCAATTGCCAAACTGCCGTGAATCGGTTCCCAGGAATTCGGCATGGTAAAGCAGCAGAGGAATCGCCACCATCTGCGCTGCCGTCTTGATTTTCCCGAGCATGGATACGGCAACGCTTTTCGTGGCGCCTATTCTTGCCATCCACTCCCGTAGCGCTGAAATGGTGATTTCACGCCCGATGATGATGGTGGCGACGATCGCGTCGGTGCGCCCGAGTTGGACCAGAACGATCAGCGCGGCTGCAACCATCAGTTTGTCCGCCACCGGGTCCAGAAAGGCGCCAAAGGCCGATGTCTGATCCAGCTTACGGGCGAGATAACCGTCGGCCCAATCGGTAAATGCGGCGGCGATGAAGATGATAGTTGCCGCCAGATCGCGCTCATGGGCGCTCGCCCAGTCGGTCGGCAGGTAATACACCGCAATCAACAGAGGGATGGCGAGGATACGCAGCCAGGTCAGCAGGATGGGCAGATTGAAGGGCATTGACTCAATGTAGGGCTGCGTAAATCTTCTCGGCCTGTTCCCGGCTTATCCCGGGGACTTCGGCCAGTTGGTCCGGCGTTGCTGCGAGAACACCGGCCAGACCGCCAAAACGCGCGACCAGAGCTTTGCGGCGTGCGGGCCCGATACCCGGAAGATCTTCAAGCTTCGAACTCCTTCGGGCTTTGCCACGCCGGGCTCGATGGCCGGTGATGGCAAAGCGGTGAGCTTCGTCGCGAATCTCCTGAATCAGGTGCAGAGCCGGATGTTCCGGTGGCAATTGTAGCGGCTCGCGCCCTTTCGGGAAAATCAGCGTTTCTAGCCCAGGTTTGCGTTCCTCGCCTTTGGCGACACCAATCATCGCAAGTTCACCCAGCCCGAGATCGGCAAGCGCCGCATAAGCGGCACTGACCTGCCCTTTGCCGCCATCGATCAAAATCAGGTCCGGTGCCGTCCCTTCACCGGTCGCGACGCGGTCATAGCGCCGGCTGACTGCCTGGCGCATGGCGGCATAATCGTCGCCGGGCGTGATGTCGCGAATGTTGAAGCGCCGGTAGTCCGCCTTTTTCATGCCATTTCCGTGGTAGACCACGCAAGATGCGACCGCAGCCTCGCCCTGAGTATGACTGATGTCAAAACACTCGATGCGCTGAATGGTGTCGGGCAATTCCAGTACTTGCTGCAGGGCCTGCAACCTTTGTTCCTGCTGCGCCGACGCCTGATTTCTCGCCAGGATCGCCAGTCGCGCGTTTTGCATCGCCATATCGGCCCACGCCCGATGCAGGACCGAGCGCGCCTCGAGTATCGGCACCTGCCGTCCTGCCAGTTCGGCAAGCAGAGCACCAAGCTCGCTCCCCTCCTCTTCTTCAGGCAACGGCGCGGCGATCAGCCGGGCTGGCGCCGGATGCGCCGCATAATGCTGCCTGATGAATGCGGCAATCGCCTCGGCGACAGTGGATTCACCGGCATTGACCGGGAACAGGGGGCGATCGCCAAGGTGCCGGCCACCCCTGACCATGGCCAGATTGACGCAAAGCTGCCCGGATTCGCGCAAGCCGACGACGATGTCGATATCCTCACCCTTGCTGCTCGAGACGTACTGTTTTTCCTGAACCTGATGCAGGGACTGAATCTGGTCGCGGTAAACGGCCGCTTGCTCGAAGGCCAGGCGTTGCGAAGCAGCCTCCATCGCATCGTTGAGGCGTTTTGTGACTTCCTGCTGGCGCCCGAGCAAAAACATCGAGGCCAGTTGGACATCGGCAGCGTAATCTTCCGCTGCGATGTGCCCGACACACGGCCCGCTGCAACGCTTGATCTGGTACAGCAGACAGGGCCGCGAGCGGTTGGCGAACACGGTGTCTTCACAGGTGCGCAGACGGAACATCTTTTGCAGCAGGTGAATGCTGTCGCGTACTGCCCACGACGATGGATAGGGGCCGAAATAATCGGCCTTGCGATCCGGATTGCCGCGAAAGAATCCCAATCGGGGAAACTCTCCCTTGGTGACGATGATGTAAGGGTAGGATTTGTCGTCGCGGAACAAGATGTTGTAGCGCGGAGACAGCGATTTGATCAGGTTGTTTTCCAGCAGCAAGGCTTCCGCCTCGGTGCGTGTCGAAGTGGTTTCGACCGTCGCTATCTGGCTGACCATGTGGGCAATGCGGGGGCTTGGCAGGTTTTCACGAAAATAGGATGCAACCCGCTTCTTGAGGTTCTTGGCTTTGCCAACGTAGAGTACTGTGCCGCCGGCATCGAGCATCCTGTAGACACCGGGCAGTTCGGTCAGCGAGGCAAGGAACGCCTTGGCGTCGAAACTCATGGCTGCCAAGGCTTACCCGAGACGGGCTTTGACGCCGGCAAAGACCGCCTCGAAGCTTTCCCGCGACAAACGGCCGGTACGCCAGTTGTAACCGCTGCAATGATAGCTGTCGACCAGCAGGCGCCCGTCCGGCAAGGGGTGGCTGACGTTGTGGCCAAAAATGAAATTTTTCGGTTTGAGGCCGTAGCTCCACAACAGCGATTGGTGGGCGATGGCACCCAGGGCAACGATGATCTTCAAGCGTGGCATGGCCGCCAGTTCTGCCTGGAGATGGCCGTTGCACTGGCGAATCTCTGCTGTGGTCGGCTTGTTGGCCGGCGGCAGGCAGCGTACGGCGTTGGTGATGCGACAGTTGCTCAACTGCATGGCCGGGTTGGCGAGGTTGTCCGGCCCGAGCGGCTCCGCGGCGCTGGCAAAGCCAAAACGGTGCAAGGCGGGGTAGAGCAATTCACCGGCAACATCGCCAGTGAACGGCCGACCGGTGCGATTCGCGCCCTTTTCTCCGGGACCCAGGCCAAGTACGAGAAGTTCCGCGTCGAGCGGGCCGAAGGCGGGAACGGGCAGCGCGTGCCAATGCGGATCGCGCTGGCGAATGGCGGCCAGATGCTCGGCCAGGCGCGGGCAGGCGATGCAGTCTTGAGGGTCATGAAATGCAGACATGGCGGCGATGTTAGCATGGCAGCCATGCAGCTTAATTGGGACATCTTCTGCCGAGTCATCGACAACTACGGCGACATTGGCGTCTGCTGGCGATTGGCACGGCAACTGGCAAATGAACATGGCAAGCAGGTCCGGCTGTGGGTTGACGACCTGCGCAGCCTGCAGCCGTTGTGCCCGGAAATCGATGCAACATGCCTTGAACAGACAAGTCACGGCGTGGAAATTTGCCATTGGTCGGAGACTGTTGCGGTCGAGCGAGTTGGCGAGGTCATTATCGAGGCCTTTGCCTGCGAGCTGCCGGCGGCTTACCTCGCAGCAATGGCCAGCATGACGCCCAAGCCGTGCTGGATCAATCTCGAATATCTGACGGCCGAAGCGTGGGCGGAGGGTTGCCATGGCATGGCGTCGCCCCACCCTTCCCTGCCGCTGGTCAAATATTTCTACTTCCCGGGTTTTTCGCCCGCCACGGGCGGTTTACTGCGGGAACGCAATCTATTTGCCAGTCGGGATGCCGAAATCGCGCAATGCCTTCGAGACGACACGCTTGAAATCAGCCTGTTCTGCTACGACAGCGCACCGGTCGGCGAATTGCTCGACATCCTCGGCGAATCACCGACTGCGGTTCGCCTGCATGTCGCACCCGGCCAGCCACTGGCCGCGGTCGCCGCTCATTTTGGTGGCAACGGGCCGTGGCAGCGCGGCGCGCTGAGCGTGCTGCCCTTCGAATTTCTGCCGCAGGAGGAATTCGATCGCCTGTTGTGGCGCTGCGACATCAACTTCGTCCGCGGCGAGGATTCGTTCGTCCGCGCGCAATGGGCTGCTCAGGCGTTTGTCTGGCAGGCCTACTGGCAGGCGGACGAGGCGCATCTGGATAAACTGGATGCATTCCTGCAACGCTACATCGCCGGCTTGAGCGCCACAGGAGCGAATGCTGCGGTCGACCTGTTCCAGGCATGGAATTCGGGTTGCGGCTTGCGGCAGGCATGGAAAAATTTTCTGGCAGCCAGGCCAGAAATCGCCACGCACAATCGTCGCTGGGCGGAGGGTCTGGCCGGTAACCACGATCTTGCCGAGGCTCTCGTCAAGTTCTGTGCGGGCAAGGTATAATTTAACGTTTATCTTTTTCCGATCTTAGAGAATCCCGTATGAAAACCGCAATGGAACTCCGCTCCGGCAACGTCATCATGGTCGGTGCCGACCCGCTCGTCGTCCAGAAGAGCGAGTACAACAAATCCGGCCGCAACGCGGCCGTCGTCAAGATGAAACTCAAGAACCTGTTGTCCGGCGCCGCTTCCGAAGCGGTGTACAAGGCTGATGACAAATTCGAACAGGTTGTCCTCGACAAGAAGGAAGTGACCTACTCTTACTTTGCCGACCCGATGTATGTATTCATGGACGCCGAATACAACCAGTTCGAAGTTGAATCCGAGAACATGGTCGACGCGTTGAAGTATCTGGAAGACGGCCTGGCCTGCGAAGTCGTATTCTATGACGGCAAGGCGATCTCCGTCGAACTGCCGAACAGCGTGGTGCGCGAAGTGATCTACACCGAACCGGCGGTCAAGGGCGACACCTCCGGCAAGGTAATGAAGCCTGCCCGCCTGGCCACCGGTTTTGAATTGCCGGTGCCGGCCTTCGTCAGCATTGGCGACAAGATCGAAATCGACACCCGTACCGACGAGTACAAGAGCCGCTCCAAGTAATTGGCGATCTTCGCGCTGGATCAATCGGGCAGCTTCGGCTGCCCGATTTCTATTCAGGTCGTCAAATGCGCGATGGTGTTCTGCGCCGCGACATATAAAGGATCGGTCTGGAGCGCTACCCAATCCTTGGCCGATTGCCTGGGCAATAATGCTTCGACGCGCTTGCCTCTTGCGCCATCGAGTTCCGGTCGCCAATTCGCGAGCACTTCGCCAACCGCCTCCGGGGAGTTGCAGACCAGCAACATATCGCAACCGGCGCGGTAGGCCGTGTCGACACGGTTCAGCATGCCACCGACGACGCCAGCGCCTGCCATCGATAGATCGTCGGTAAAAACCACACCTTCAAATTTAATGTCGTTTCTCAAATAATCAATCCATTTATTTGAAAACACGGCGGTATTGCAGTCCATGCAGTCGTAAATGACATGTGCCGCCATGACCGCATCCAGGGCAAGCTCGCGATAGGGCAGCAGATCTTCCTGCATGGCTTCCAGGCTTCTGTTATCGACCGGCAATTCGACATGGGAGTCGGGAATTACATAACCGTGCCCGGGGAAATGTTTGCCGCAGGAGCCCATTCCACCCTCGCGCAAGCCGGCAGCCAATGCATCGGCCAGGGAGATGACGGCTTCCGGCCGGCGATGGAAGGCACGATCACCAATTACTCTTGACGGTCCATAGTCGAGATCGAGTACCGGCGTGAACGAGTAATCGACACCACGCGCCCGCAGTTCGGCGGCCAGTACATAGCCGACATGGCGCGCCGCTTCAAGCGCAGTTTCCGGGGATTCATCCCACAGGCGCCCCAGAGCAGCCATTGGTGGCAGCCGGGTAAAACCATCACGAAAGCGCTGCACCCTGCCCCCTTCGTGATCAACGGCGATAAGCAGTGCTGGCGAGCGGAGCGCGTGGATTTCCCGGGTCAGTTCGGCGAGTTGCTCCGGATTGGCGTAATTGCGGGTGAACAGAATGATACCGCCGACCAGCGGGTGACAAAGGCGCTCGCGGTCGAGGTCAGTGAGTCGGGTGCCAGCGATGTCGATCATCAGCGGGCCGAGGGCGAGTTGCATCATGCGCGTTCCAGAATGACGTGGGCGATGGCGTAATCGGCTTCATCGCTGAGAGAAAGATGGGCCTTGAGGCCCTGATTTTCGATCATTTCAGCCAGTTGACCGCAGAATGCCAGGATCGGTTTGCCCAGTTCGTCATGGGCGACGGCAATGGCCGGCAAGACGGCGGGCGGCCTAATACCCGTGCCGAGTGCCTTGCTGAATGCTTCCTTGGCGGCGAAACGCTTGGCGAGAAAGCGACCCTTGTCGGCCGCACTGGCGAAATCGGCCATTTCCTGTGGCGCCAGCAGCTTTTCCAGCGCCTTGTCGCCGTGTCGCTCCCACATGCCTTGCAGGCGCTTGACGGCGACGATGTCGGTGCCGATACCGTGAATCATTCGCCGAGTACTTCAGGCAGAATCGCCGCTTCGCGCATCAGTTGCTTCATCTCGCGCACCGCTTCGCGCAAGCCGACGAACACGGAGCGGCTGACGATCGCGTGGCCGATATGCAGTTCGCGAATGCCGGACAGCCGGGCCACCGGCTGCACGTTGTAGTAGTTGAGCGCGTGACCGGCGTTGAAACGCATGCCGAGGTCGCGAATGCGCTGGCCGGCGGCGCGGATTTTGGTGAGTTCGGCGACCACCGCCGGCGCTTCGGCATCACGACCACGGGCGTGGAAAGCGTGGGCATAGGGGCCGGTATGGATTTCACAGACGCTGGCACCAATGCGCGCTGCCGCTTCAATCTGCGGCAGTTCGGCGTCGATGAAAACGCTGGTGACGATACCGGCGTTGGCCAGACGGGCGATCACATCCTTCAGCCGGGCCTCCTGCGCCAGCACGTCGAGTCCACCTTCGGTCGTCACTTCGTGGCGCCCTTCCGGCACCAGCATGGCCATCTCGGGCTTGAGGCCGCAGGCGATGCCGACCATTTCATCGGTCGCCGCCATTTCCAGGTTGAGTTTGACCTGGGTCAGTTCGCGCAAGCGACGGACATCGGCATCCTGAATATGGCGGCGATCTTCACGCAAATGCACGGTGATGCCATCGGCGCCGCCGAGATGGGCCTCGACCGCACCCCAGACCGGATCGGGTTCGTAGGTGCGGCGCGCCTGGCGCAGTGTTGCGATGTGGTCGATATTGACGCCGAGTTCGATCATAACTCCTGTAACTCCTTGAATATCTTGCGTGTTTCGAGTTCCTTGCCAGCCAGATAATAGGCCATCAGCGTCCGCATCAGTTGCTTGGCCTCGCTGCGTGAACGTGGGTCGGCAAAATCTTCGGCCTCGAGGTCGAGCAGTGTCTTGCCACTCACTACCTGGGCCGCCGCCTCGGCATGTTCGAGGCGGACCGGGCCCTGTTCCATTCGGTAAGTGTAATGGGCCGCTGCAATGATCGCCTTGCCGTCGCTGTCATGGTTCAGCGTCAGGCCATAGCCGAGTTCCTGCAACAAGGCTTTTTCGAAACTGCGCAGGTCTGCCTCCCGTACCTTGCCGCCTGGATCGGCGCCAAGGCGGACCAGCATTTCGGCATAGCAGGCGAAAAGCCGCTCATGTGCATCCTCGCGCGGCAGCAGGTGCATCAGCAGCTCGTTAAGGTAATAGCCGCAGAACAGTGCCTCGCCGGCAAGCAGGGGTTGGCCGCCCTGCCATTCTGCTTTCATCAGGGTCAGCACTTCACCCTTGCCGGCCCAGCCGATCTCGAGCGGCTGAAAGGCCATCAACAGGCCGCGAATCGCCGCACGCGGACGGCGGGCGCCTCTAGCCAGCAATGCCATGCGCCCGAAATCCCGGGCAAAGACTTCAACGATGAGGCTGGTTTCCCGGAACGGGTAGGTATGCAAGACGTAGGCCGGCTGGCCATCGACTTTGCTGCGCAGGTTCATTCGTAGCCGAGGCTCTTCAGCAGGCGTTCGTCATCGTTCCAGCCGGATTTGACCTTGACCCAGACCTCGAGGTAGACCTTGCCATCGAACAGGCGCTCCATATCCTGACGGGCCTCGCTGGCGATTCGCTTGAGCGATTCTCCCCCCTTGCCGATGACGATGGCTTTGTGGCTTTCGCGGTCGACGACGATGGCAGCGAAAATACGGCGCAGATTGCCCTCGACTTCGAATTTCTCGATTTCGACTGTCGTCGCGTAAGGCAATTCGTCACCGAGCAGGCGGAAGACTTTCTCGCGAATATATTCGGCAGCGAGAAAACGCTCACTTTTGTCGGTCAGATCGTCTTCCGGGAACATCAGGCCTTCGTTGGGCAGATGCTTGCGTGCTTCTGCCAGCAATTCTGTTGTCTGGCGTCCCTTGGTGGCGCTGATGGGGACGATGGCCGCGTAATCGTGGTCGGCCGCGACCTGTGCCAGAAAAGGCAGCAAGGCGTTGCGTTCCTTGAACTGGTCGGTCTTGTTCACGACCAGAATGACCGGCCGGTCTTTCGGCAGCAATCGGACGACCGCCTGATCCTTGGCATCGTAGCGCCCGGCCTCGATCACGAAGAGCACCAGATCGACGTCGCTCAGGGTCTGCGTGACACCGCGATTCATCGCCCGGTTGAGGGCATTGGCGTACTTGGTCTGGAAACCCGGGGTATCGACGAAAACGAACTGCGCTTCGTCGTTGGTGACAATGCCGGTAATCCGGTGGCGGGTGGTCTGCGCCTTGCGTGAGACGATGCTGATCTTCTCGCCGACCAGACGGTTGAGCAGCGTCGACTTGCCGACATTGGGACGACCGACGATGGCGATGTAGCCTGAACGGATTTTCTTCATGCCTTGAGTGCTTTCAGTGCGCAATCGGCAGCGGCTTGTTCGGCCAGACGACGGCTGGTACCTTGCCCGATGGTGCGCAAGGGCGGATTATCGATTTCGCAAGCGACTTCGAAGCGCTGTTCATGGGCTGCCCCACTCGCTTCGATCACCTGATAACGTGGCAGCGGTTTTTTCCGGCCCTGCAGCCATTCCTGCAGGCGGGTTTTGGCGTCCTTTTCGACGTGCCCCGGGTTCAACTCGTCAAATAGGGGCAGATAGAGGCGAGCGATCACCGATTGCGCCGCTTCGAAACCGCCATCGAGATAGATTGCGCCGATCAGCGCTTCCACTCCATCGGCAAGGATCGATGGCCGCTGGTTGCCGCCGCTCTTCAGTTCGCCTTCGCCGAGGCGAAGAAAATCGCCAAGCTTCAGCGAAGTGGCCAGTCGGTGAAGCGCATCCTGCCGAACCAGATTCGCCCGCAGGCGGGAAAGATCGCCTTCGGCGAGGGCCGGGTAACGCTTGTACAGCGCTAGAGCAATCACGCAATTAAGCACACCGTCGCCAATAAATTCCAGGCGCTCGTTGTGGGGAGCGCCAAAGCTGCGGTGCGTCAGCGCAGTCTGCAGCAGGATGCGATCGGAAAAAGAGTGTCCGAGCGCCGCTGTCAGCGTCGACAAGTTCATCCCTTAGTGTTCAGCGGTGGAACCCTTGTAGTTGATGACCAGACTGACGTTGGCGAAAAGCGGAATACGCTTGTCGTAGTCGAACGAAGCGACGATCTTCCCGCCTTCCTTGGAGATGTCGAGTTGCTCGGCTTTGAAATCAAGGCTGTCGATGTTGGCGAAGTTGTCGAAGGTCTTACGGACATCAGCAACGGTAGCTTCCGGCCCCACCTTGTTGACCGAGGCCTTGGCGTCCTTGAGTATCTTGTAGTATTCGATTGTCGTTGGCACGACCTTCATGCCCAGAATGGCCACCAGGGCGATAACGATGCCCCAGAAAATCAGCCCGGACAGGGCCACGCCACGTTGATGCTTCATCTGTTTCTCCTTAATTGAAGGAACCTATCCGAGATAGATCAAGACCCTTGGGGGGAATGAGGGAATACATGTGGAACCATATGAAAACCGCTTTTCCGACAATGTTTTGATCCGGCACGAACCCCCAGAACCGGCTATCACGGCTGTTATCGCGATTGTCACCCATCATGAAATAGTGCCCCGGCGGCACCTTGCATATGACACCGGCAGCATTGTAGGTGCAATTTTCACGGTGGGGAAATTGCGTTGCATCGGGAATGACGGCTGGCGCATCGCTGTCGTTCAGGTAGTTATATTCGACATTGCCCATCTTGGCGGCATATTGTTCCGAATAGTAGAGCCGCTCCGGATGGAGGTAGTCGGCCATTTTTTTGGCCTCGACGGGCTGCCCGTTAACCGTCAGATGCTTGTTCTGATAAGCCACGGTATCGCCCGGCAGGCCGATGACACGCTTGATATAGTCGAGCGACGGATCTTCCGGGTAGCGGAAGACCATCACGTCGCCGCGCTGCGGTTCGTTGATGCTGATGATCTTCTTGTTGATCACCGGCAGGCGGATGCCGTAAGTGAATTTATTGACCAGGATAAAGTCGCCGACCTCAAGCGTCGGAATCATCGACCCCGAAGGAATCTTGAACGGCTCAAAAAAGAATGAACGCAGTACGAAGACGATCAGGATGACTGGGAAGAAGCTGGCGCCCCACTCCACCCAGAGCGGCTCCTTGGCATTCGTAGCGCGCAATTTCCGGAATTTCAGGACGTCGACCGCGTAAAGCACGCCCGTGACAAGCGTCAGTACCAGAAGTATCAGGGCAAAATTCATCGTGGAGTTTCTCAGTTATCGACGCGCAGCACGGCAAGGAAAGCTTCCTGCGGGATCTCCACGCTGCCCACCTGTTTCATGCGCTTCTTGCCGGCCTTCTGCTTTTCCAGCAGTTTTTTCTTGCGGCTGATATCGCCACCGTAGCATTTTGCCAGCACGTCCTTGCGCATCGCCTTGACGTTTTCGCGGGCGATGATGTGCGAGCCGATGGCGGCCTGAATCGCTACGTCGTACATCTGGCGGGGGATCAGTTCCCGCATTTTGGAAGCCAGTTCGCGGCCACGATATTGGGAGTTTGAACGGTGCACGATCAAGGACAGGGCATCGACCTTCTCGCTGTTGATCAGGATGTCCAGCTTGACTACATCGGCAGCGCGGTATTCCTTGAAATCGTAGTCGAGCGATGCGTAGCCCTTCGAACAAGACTTCAGTTTGTCGAAAAAGTCCATGACCACTTCAGCCATCGGCATTTCATAGACCAGCTTTACCTGGCGGCCGTGGTAATGCATGTCAACCTGATTGCCACGCTTCTGGTTGCATAGTGTGATGACGTTGCCGAGATAATCCTGCGGCACGAAAATCGTGGCGGTAATGATCGGCTCGCGGACTTCCTCGATCTTGCTGAGTTCGGGCAGCTTGGCCGGGTTTTCGATCTGGATGACGCTGCCGTCCCGCTGCACGACTTCATAGACTACGGTCGGCGCGGTTGTAATAAGGTCCTGATCGAACTCGCGCTCGAGCCGCTCCTGGACGATTTCCATGTGCAGCAGGCCGAGAAAGCCGCAGCGGAAGCCGAAGCCCAGCGCTTGAGAGACTTCCGGCTCGTATTGCAGCGAGGCGTCGTTGAGCTTGAGCTTCTCGAGCGATTCACGCAGAGAGTCGTACTGATTCGACTCGACCGGATAAAGACCGGCGAAGACCTGCGGCTTGATTTCCTTGAAGCCGGGCAAAGGTTCGGCGGCCTTGCGGTCGATCTTGGTGATCGTGTCGCCGACCTTGGCGGCTTTCAGTTCCTTGATGCCGGAAATGACGAAGCCGACCTCGCCGGCGCTCAGCGCTTCACGCTGAACAGACTTCGGAGAGAAGACGCCGACCTGTTCGCATAGCTGCTGGGCGCCGGTCGCCATGAAAAACAGCTTGTCCTTCGGACGCATGATGCCATCGACGACGCGCACCAGCATGACCACGCCGACATAGTTGTCGAACCAGGAATCGATGATCAGTGCCTTTAGCGGTGCTTCCGGATCGCCCTTGGGCGGCGGGATGCGGGCAACCACGGCTTCGAGAATATCTTCGACACCGAGGCCCGTCTTGGCCGAGGCGAGAACGGCTTCGGTAGCGTCGATGCCGATTACGTCCTCGATTTCCTGGCGGGCGTTATCGGGGTCGGCAGACGGCAGGTCGATTTTGTTGAGCACCGGCACGACCTCGACGTCCAGATCGAGCGCGGTGTAGCAGTTAGCCACGGTCTGGGCTTCGACACCTTGCGAGGCATCGACTACCAGCAACGCGCCTTCGCAGGCCGACAGCGAGCGGGAGACTTCATATGAGAAATCGACGTGTCCCGGGGTGTCGATCAGGTTCAGGTTGTAAATCCTGCCATCGCGCGCCTTGTACTGCAGTGACGCCGTCTGGGCCTTGATGGTGATGCCGCGCTCGCGCTCGATATCCATCGAATCGAGTACCTGAGCCTCCATTTCGCGGTCCGAAAGACCACCACAGAGGTGGATGATGCGGTCGGCCAGCGTCGATTTGCCGTGGTCGATATGGGCGATGATGGAGAAATTACGGATGTGATCCATTGATGCTAGTAAAAAAGGGCGCTTTTCCGGCGCCCTTCCCTGTTCAGAAGACCCTGAATTTTAGCGGATTCTAGCCAAATATTCACGGACTTTAGGCGCATCCAGATGGTAATGGCAGAGTTCGCTCTCGCCGTGCAGCAGCACGGGTACGAGTTCGTCATACTTTGCTTCGAGCGACGGATCGGCATCGACATCGACGACCCTCACCGCAGCGCCGAACTCTGCCGCCAGCGGCTCTAGTGCCACCTCCATGTCTTGACATAGGTGGCAGTAGCTGCGGCTGAGCAGGGTCAGTTCAATTGCCGCCATTGAGGCCCTTGATGGTGACGAAGGTTTGCAGTTCGCCACGGCGGATGAGCAAAGTGACGTTGCTGCCCTTTTCGAACTGCGCCAGCAGCTTGTTGAACTGATCCACGGTCCTGATTTCGGTCGTTGCGCCCTTGCTGATCAGGGCGATGATGACATCACCGGGACGCAGGTCGGCACGCGAACCGGTACCACGGACGTCTTCGATCAGCAGCCCCGATGACATTTTCAGGTCGCGCTTCTGCTCGGCGGTCAATTCGCTGACTACCAGGCCAAGGCGATTGGCTGGCTGTTCGGAAGGTTTGGCGCCGCGTCCCTGACGATTGCCGGCGGCTTTTTCCTCGACCATTTCGCCGACCGTCACGGCGATGTCGCGCGTCGCGCCCTTGCGCCAGACCTGAACCGTCGAGCGGGTTCCCGGCTTGGTCGCGGCGACCAGGCGCGGCAAGTCGGCGGATGTGTTGATCGGCTTGCCATCGAACCTGAGAATGACATCGCCCGGTTCCAGCCCGGCCTTGTCCGCCGGGCCGCCCTTTTCGACGGCATTGACGACGGCACCCATCGCCTTGCTCAAGCCCAGCGAATCGGCCAGTTCCTTGCTGACTTCCTGAATCACGACGCCGAGCCGACCACGGCTGACCTTGCCGGAGGTGCGCAGCTGATTCTGGATTTCCATCGCCACGTCGATTGGGATGGCGAAGGAAACGCCCATGTAACCACCGCTGCGGCTGTAGATCTGGGAGTTGATGCCGACCACTTCGCCGCGCATGTTGAATAATGGCCCCCCCGAGTTGCCGGGGTTGATCGCCACGTCGGTCTGGATGAACGGCACGTAGTTTTCTTGCGGCAATGACCGGCCCTTGGCGGAAACGATGCCGGCCGTCACCGAGTTGTCGAAGCCGAAGGGCGAACCGATGGCGACGACCCACTCGCCGACCTTAAGTTGCGACGGCTCACCCAGTTTGACTATAGGCAGGCCGCTCGCCTCGATCTTGAGCAGCGCGACATCAGTGCGCTTGTCGGTGCCGATGATCCTGGCCTTGAATTCCCGCTTGTCGGTCAGGCGGACGGTCACCTCGTCAGCCCCGTCGACGACATGGGCGTTGGTCAGAATGTAACCGTCGCCGTTGATGATGAAGCCTGAGCCAAGCGACTTGTTCTCGAATTCGCGGGGTGTTGCGCCGCCAGGCGGGCGCGGAATGAAGCGCTTGAAGAACTCGAAAGCCGGATCGTTCTCGTCGAACGGAAACGGCATTGCCTGGTTGCCACGGGTCACCTGGGTCGTGCTGATATTGACCACGGCCGGACCCTGCTTCTCGGCGAGTTCGGTGAAATCAGGCAAGCCGCGCGACTGCGCTACTGCCAGCGAACAAAGAAAAAGGAACGACAAAAGAGCCAAGAAGCGTTTCATCGGCATCTACCTCCTGAATTGCTTAAGACGAATGTGAAACGATATGGGGGTGTAATGCAGGATCGTCAACCCGGCGGGCCGCCTGGTGACGGATAAACAGAAACGACAGAAGCAGGCCGGCCACGGCGCCGATCATCGCCCCCGCATCGCCGCCGAGCGGCATGCCGAGCGCGGCGCCGGCAATTGCTGCGGTCAACGGCAAAATATACGCCAAATTAGCGCTTTTCCGGATACTGCCGGCTGGCACGGCGACGGTCACATGATCACCGATCTGCGCGCCGATGTCGTTGGCAACGCGATACTGCTTAGGTGTGCTGCAGAACATCTGGGTCAGTTGCTGGCCGCCGCAGCCGCCCTTTTCATGGCAACGCCCGCAACCGCCCTGCTCTACCTCGACCAGTGCGACGCCGTCACGAAGTTCGCGGACGATCGCGCGGACAGTGCTTTGTTGCTCAGTATTCATGATTTACCACCGGCGATCGGGCGCGATGTCGAGCAAGGGGCGCAACTTCAAGGCGACAGCCTCGCGGGCCCGGAAAATACGCGAACGGACAGTGCCGATCGGGCAATCCATCATGCTGGCAATTTCCTCGTAGGAAAGCCCTTCGATTTCACGCAGGACGATCGCGGTCCGCAGTTCTTCGGGCAAGGCATCCATCGCCGCATTCACCGTTTCACCGATCTGCTTCGACAACAGCAGGCTTTCGGGGGTGTTGATGTCGCGTAACTGATCGGCGGATTCGAAGGTCTCCGCTTCCTCGCTGTCGAATTCGGTCGACGTCGGTGCTCGCCGGCCCTGCGCAACCAGATAATTCTTGGCGGTGTTGATACCGATCCGGTACAGCCATGTGTAGAAGGCGCTGTCGCCACGGAATGAGGGTAGCGCCCGGTAGGCCTTGATGAAGGCTTCCTGCGAGACATCCTCGACCTCCGCCGGATCGCGGATGAAGCGCGACAGCAGGCGTCCCAGCTTGCGCTGGTATTTGCTCACCAACTGGTCGAAGGCGTGTTGATCGCCGCCTTGCGCCCGTTCGACCAGTGCCTGGTCGATTTCGCGCTCGCTCATGGCCTGTAAATTCTCCCTTGGGGGTTCTCGTTAGTCTCGTTGTAAGACGGAGTATAGCCTAGCCGATTTACTCGGGTGGATACGTAATTGCCCTTATTTGTGATTATGTGTGACGGTCCTGATTGCCGCTTGCGTGCTATATTCCAGCCAAAAAACACCCTGATCGAGAACAGCCGTGCAGAACTTCGACGTCCTTATCATCGGTAGCGGCTTGGCCGGCCAGTCGGCGGCCTTGCGTCTCGCCACCCACTGCCGTGTTGCCCTGGTCAGCAAGCGGACCCTGGAAGACTCGGCCTCGGGCTGGGCGCAAGGCGGTATCGCCGCCGTCCTCGACAGCCGTGATTCGATCGAAGCCCATATCCGCGATACCTTGGTGGCCGGTGCCTGGCTCAACGATGAGAAGGCGACCCGCTTCGTCGTCGAAAACGGCCGCCGCGCCATTGAATGGCTGATCGAGCAGGGTGTACCTTTCACCAAGGATGATTCGGGCTATCACCTGACTCGCGAAGGCGGCCACAGCGCCCGCCGCGTGATCCACGTCGCCGATGCGACTGGCGCTTCGGTTCAGGAGACGCTGACCCGCAAGGTGCGCGCGAACCCGAATATCACGGTATTCGAGAGCCACATTGCGATCGACATGATTACCGGTGCCAAGCTCGGCAGTGGCTCGAACCGCTGTTTCGGCGCCTACGTTCTCGATAGCCGCAATGGCGAAGTCATCACGATGGGCGCCGCCAATACCCTGATTGCAACCGGTGGGGCCGGCAAGGTCTATCTGTATACGACGAACCCCGATACCTCGACCGGCGACGGCATCGCCATGGCCTGGCGGGCCGGTTGCCGGGTCGCCAACATGGAATTCATCCAGTTCCATCCGACCTGCCTGTATCACCCGCAGGCCAAGTCCTTCCTGATTTCCGAGGCGGTGCGTGGCGAAGGCGGCCTGCTGCGCCTGCCTGATGGTACCCGCTTCATGCCCGAGCATGATGAACGCGCCGAACTGGCGCCACGCGACATCGTGGCCAGGGCCATCGACTTCGAGATGAAGAAACGCGGCCTCGACTGCGTTTACCTTGACATCTCGCACAAGGGCGAGGATTTCATCCGCGAGCATTTCCCGAACATCCATGCCCGCTGCCTGGAACTGGGTATCGACATCGCCAGCGAACCGATTCCGGTCGTGCCGGCAGCGCATTACACCTGTGGCGGCATCATCAGCGACCTGCATGGCCGCACCGACGTGCCCGGTCTCTATGTTGCCGGCGAAGCCTCATGCACCGGTCTGCATGGCGCCAATCGACTGGCTTCCAATTCGCTCCTCGAATGTCTGATTTTCGCGGAAGCTGCGGTCAACGACATTTTAGCCAGCAAAATCACTCCACTTCCCCTTCTGCCGAAATGGGACGAGAGCCGCGTCACCGATGCCGACGAGGAAGTCGTCATTTCGCACAACTGGGACGAGTTGCGCCGCTTCATGTGGGATTACGTCGGCATCGTCCGCACGACCAAACGGCTCAAACGGGCGCAGCATCGCATTCGTTTGCTGATGCGGGAAATCGAGGAGTTCTATGCCAATTTTCGGGTCAGCCATGACCTCATCGAATTGCGCAATCTTGTTGTCACGGCCGATCTGATCGTGCGCTGCGCCATGCGGCGCAAGGAAAGCCGCGGCCTGCACTGTTCACGCGACTATCCGGAAATGCTGCCGCGGGTGAAGAACACGATACTCAGGGGGCGCCGGCCTCTTCGCTGACTACAGCCTGCCAGCGCAGAAAGATACGCAGGCGCCTGAAATCTTCCGGTTTCATGCTGTCGACCGCAGTAATCAGCAGATGCGTTCGTTCATCCTGAGTTTTCAGTCGAACGACCGTCAGCCAGGGATGGACTGTTGCCCCGGCCAGCAATTCGGCTTCAGCAAACTCAGCATTGCCGGCAACTACCACGAGTATTTGCCCGGCCCGCTCCAGTCGAATTGCCGATAGCGTCGGTCCCAGACGCCGCCAGGCAAGGCCTCCAGCGATCAGGACAAGCAGAAAACTGGTGGCCCGAGCAGTGGTCGACCAAGGCAATGCCAGCGTCACTCCACTGGTCAGCAGGGTAATCGAGACAACTGCAGCCTCTAGAAAACGGGAACGGCGCAGTCCGATGTGGATCGGAAACTGCACCGTTCGCTTTCCTGCGGAACTGATTTAGATGCGCTTGAAAACCAGCGATCCGTTGGTCCCACCGAAGCCGAAGTTGTTCTTCAGCGCGATATCGATCTTCATCGGCCGCGCCACGTTGGCGCAGTAGTCCAGGTCGCATTCCGGGTCCTGGTTGAAGATGTTTATGGTCGGCGGGGAAATCTGGTGATGGAGCGCCAACACGGTGAATAACGACTCGACGCCACCGGCACCACCCAGCAGGTGGCCGGTCATCGACTTGGTCGAATTGACCACCAGATTGTAGGCAGCATCGCCGAAGGCAGCCTTGACGGCATCCGATTCGTTCTTGTCGCCAAGCGGGGTCGAGGTACCGTGTGCGTTCAGATACTGCACGTCGGACGGGCCGACACCAGCGTTCTTGAGCGCATTGACCATGGAACGGCGCGGGCCATCCATGTTTGGCGCGGTGATGTGGTAGGCATCGGCGCTCATGCCATAACCGGCCACTTCGGCGTAAATCTTGGCGCCGCGGGCCTTGGCGTGTTCGTACTCTTCGAGCACCAGCACACCGGCGCCCTCCCCCAGCACGAAGCCGTCGCGATCCTTGTCCCACGGACGGCTGGCCGTGGTCGGGTCGTCGTTGCGGGTAGAAAGGGCGCGGGCAGCGCAGAAGCCACCCATACCGAGCGGAGATACGGTCGATTCGGCACCACCTGCCACCATCACGTCGGCATCGCCGTATTCGATGAGGCGGGCTGCCTCGCCGATCGAGTGCGTGCCGGTCGTGCAGGCGGTGACGATCGCCAGGTTCGGACCCTTGAAACCGAATATGATCGACAGGTTGCCGGAGATCATGTTGATGATCGAACCGGGCACGAAGAACGGCGATACCTTGCGCACGCCAGCTGCGTTGTATTCGTCCTTGGTTTCCTCGATCAGCGGCAAGCCGCCGATGCCGGAACCGATCGAAACACCGACCCGCTCGGGATCGACAGCGCCTTCCTTGTCGAGACCTGCATCACGCACGGCCTGCATACCGGCCGCCAGGCCGAAATGGATGAAGGTATCCATGCGGCGGGCGTCCTTGGCCGAAATATAGCTGGTGATGTCGAAGTTCTTGACCTCGCCGGCAATCCGGACCGGGAAGGTGGATGTGTCGAACTTGGTGACAGGGCCAATGCCGGAACGGCCAGCCAGAATATTCTGCCAGCCCTCTTCGACGGTGTTGCCAACCGGGCTGATGAGGCCCAGACCGGTAATTACGACTCTACGACGTGCCAAGGTGAGCTCCGAACGCAAATGTGGCAAGGCCGGCCATGGGGCCGGCCTTGTCAGGATCGACCGAAATGGATTACTTCTTGTTGGCGAGGATGAAATCGACCGCCTGCTGGACCGTGGTGATCTTCTCGGCCTGTTCGTCGGGGATCTCGCACTCGAATTCTTCTTCCAGTGCCATGACCAGTTCGACGGTGTCCAGGGAATCCGCGCCCAGATCGTCCACAAAGGAGGACTCGTTCTTGATGTCCGCTTCGTTTACGCCCAGTTGTTCGGCGACGATCTTCTTGACGCGCTCTACGATGTTATCCATTCGAAAAACTCCTTCCCCTTAGGGTACGAAAAAAAACGTTGTGATTCTACCAAAAGCCGAGGCTTGGGGAAATCAATCCATGAACATGCCGCCATTCACATGCACGGTGGTACCCGTAACATACGAGGCGGCGGGAGAAACCAGAAAGCCGACGGCGCCGGCAATATCTTCTGGCGTGCCGGCACGGGCCAGCGGTATGGACGCCAGCATGGACGCCTTCTGTTCTTCGGTCAAGGCATGCGTCATGTCGGTGGCGATAAAGCCCGGTGCGACACAGTTGACCGTGATATTGCGGCTACCCAGTTCGCGGGCCAGCGAGCGGCTCAGGCCAGCGACACCGGCCTTGGCGGCGCAGTAGTTGGCCTGCCCGGCATTGCCGGAATAGCCGACCACCGACGAAATATTGACGATACGGCCGAAGCGCGCTTTCATCATGCCGCGCATGACGCCACGCGAGAGGCGAAAAACCGCTTTCAGGTTGGTGTCGATCACAGCATCCCATTCATCGTCACCCATGCGCAATGCCAGATTGTCGCGCGTGATGCCGGCGTTATTGACGAGAATGGTGATGGCGCCGAATTGCTTGGCGACGTCAGTCAATACTGCGTCGGTCTGGGCTGCATCGGTCACATTGAGGACGATACCCAGCCCCTTGACACCCGCTTCGACCAGATAGCCGGAAATCTTGCCGGCGCCGTCTTCGCTGGTCGCCGTGCCGATCACGGTGGCACCCTGCTTACCCAACTCCAGCGCAATGGCGCGGCCGATGCCGCGGGTGGCGCCGGTAACCAGGGCGATCCTGTCGTTCAGCATGATTTACTCCAGCCCAAGATTGGCTTCGATGGTGGCGGCATCGGCCAGCGCGACGCCTGCTACGCCGTCGGCACAGCGCTTGGTCAGTCCCGCCAGCACCTTGCCCGGACCGCACTCTGCTACGGTCGACACGCCCAAAGAGGCCATTTTCTGGATGGTCTCGACCCAGCGCACCGGGTTGTAGGCCTGGCGGATCAGCGCATCCTTGATGCGGGCCGGATCGTTTTCAATGGCCACATCGACGTTGTTGATCACCGGAATGGAGGGCGCATTGAGCGTCAACTCAGCCAGACGGACGGCCAGCTTGTCGGCGGCCGGGCGGATCAGCGAGGAATGGAACGGCGCCGAAACCGGCAGCGCCTTGGCCATCTTGGCGCCGCGCGCCTTGCAGGCATCCATGGCCCGTTCGACGGCCGCCTTGTGGCCAGCGATCACGGTCTGGCCGTTGGCGTTGAAATTGACCGGCTCGACCACTTCACCCTGCGCTGCTTCGGCACAGGCAGCGACGATGCCGGGGGTGTCGAGGCCGAGGATGGCGGCCATGGCGCCGGTACCGACCGGTACTGCTTCCTGCATGGCGGCGGCACGCAGGCGAACCAGCGGCACGGCATCCTTGAAATCGATGACGCCGGCAGCCACCAGCGCCGAATATTCACCGAGACTGTGGCCGGCAACGACGGCCGGCTTCTTGCCACCCTTCTCCAGCCACAGGCGCCAGGCAGCGATGCCGGCGGTTAGCATCACCGGCTGGGTGTTAACGGTCTGGGTCAGCAATTCGGCCGGACCGTCGGCAACCATCGCCCACAGGTCGTCACCCAAGGCGGCGGAGGCTTCGTCGAAGGTGGCGCGGACCACGGCGGCATCACCGTAGGCAGCCATCATGCCAACGCTCTGCGAGCCTTGGCCGGGAAATACGAAAGCAAAAGACATGTCCAGAGTCTCCTGGTTCTTCAGAATTCGAGCAGGGCCGCGCCCCACGTAAAGCCGCCGCCGACGCCTTCCAGCAGCACCTTCTGCCCGCGCTGGATGCGCCCATCGCGTACCGCTTCGTCCAGAGCGAGCGGAACCGAAGCAGCCGAGGTGTTGCCATGACGATCGACGGTGACGATCACCTTGTTGCGGTCGACGCCCAATTTCCTGCCGGTTGCCTCGATGATGCGGATATTGGCCTGGTGCGGAATCAGCCAGTCGACTTCATTGGTCTGCAATCCAGCGGCCTGGCAAACTTCTTCGGCAATATCGGCGAGGACGCGTACGGCGAACTTGAAAACGGCCTGGCCGTCCATGCGCAGAAAGGGGTCGCCCGTAACCTGGCCGCCACAGAGCTGGCCGGGTACGTTCAGGATGCCGTTCTGGCTGCCGTCGGCGTGCATGGCGGTGGCCAGGATACCGGGCTTTTCAGAAGCTTCGAGGACTACGGCGCCGGCGCCATCGCCGAACAGTACGCAGGTGCCACGGTCATTCCAGTCGAGAATGCGCGAAAACACCTCGGCGCCGATGACCAATGCTTTCTTGTGGCTGCCGGAGCGGATGAATTTTTCGGCGATCCCGAGCGCGTAGGTAAAACCGGCGCAAACCGCCTGAACGTCAAACGCTGCAGCACCCTTGTTGCCCAACTTGCCCTGGATCAGGCAGGCCGTGCTCGGAAAAATGAAATCCGGCGTCGACGTGGCGACGATGATCAGGTCGAGTTCGCTGCCTGCAATTCCAGCCATCTCCAGCGCACGCTGGGCGGCGATCAGGCCGAGCTCGCTCGAGGTCGTGCCCGGTTCGGCCAGGTAGCGGCTGCGAATGCCGGTCCGTGTAACGATCCATTCGTCGCTGGTAGCGATACCGCGCGCCGCCAGGTCGTCATTGGTAACGGGAAGGCCGGGCAGATAACTGCCGGTGCCGATCAGGCGTGCAAACATCAGATAGTCTCTCCCGCACTAATCGTTGCCGGTCCGGCCATTTCGGCAATGCGGCCGGCAATGCGCTCGAGCACGCGATTTTCCGCGGCATCGTAGGCGCGACCAATGGCAAAGCCAAAGGAAAAGGCATCCGCCGAGCCATGGCTCTTGACCGAGATACCCCGCAGACCGAGCAGAATGGCGCCGTTATAGCGACGATGGTCGAAGCGTGTCTTGAAATTGTTCAATACCGAAATGGCGATCACTGCCGCCAGCTTGGTCAACCAGTTGCGCTTGAACTCGCTGCGCAGCGAAGAGCCTAGCATCTGGGCCAAGCCCTCGGAAGTCTTCAGCGCCACGTTGCCGACAAAACCGTCGCAGACGACGACATCCGCCTCGCCCTTGTAAATGCCGTCGCCCTCGATGTTGCCGACGAAGTTGAGGCCGGACTGGCGGAGCAGTTCGGCAGCGGCCTTGACCACTTCGTTGCCTTTGATCTCTTCCTCGCCGATATTGAGGAGGCCGACGGTCGGACGATCCTTGTGCTCCATCGCCGAAATCAGCATGGCGCCCATGATGCCGAACTGCAACAGGTGCTCCGGCCCGCAATCGACGTTGGCCCCGAGGTCGAGCATGTGGGTATGCCCATTGGCCGTCGGCAACGGGGCGCAGATCGCCGGCCGCTCGATGCCAGGCAGCATTTTCAGGACGAAACGGGAGATCGCCATCAAGGCACCGGTATTGCCGGCCGAGACGCAGGCGTCCGCCTCGACATTCTTGACGAGGTTGATCGCTACCCGCATGGACGAATCCTTCTTGCCGCGCAACGCGAGCGCGGGGGATTCATCCATTTCGACAACTTCGGAAGCATGAACCACACGCAGACGGGGATTCGCGTCCTGACTGCCCAACAGCGGCCGCAAGACTTCTTCGCGCCCGACAAGTATCAGACTGGCGCCGGGGTGATCTTCCAGGAAGCGGAGCGCCGCCGGCACCGTCACCGACGGTCCGTGGTCTCCCCCCATGCAATCGATGGCAATGCGGGCTGTCATGGCAAAAGAAAAGGCAGGCGGCCCGAAACGAACCGCCTGCCTCTTCAATTAACGATTACTCGCCCTTGGCCTTCAGGACCTTCTTGCCACGGTAGAAACCGTTGGGAGAAATATGGTGACGCAGGTGCGTCTCACCGGTCGTCGGCTCGACAGCCAGCGGCGGGGCAACCAGGAAATCGTGAGCGCGATGCATGCCACGCTTGGAAGGGGATTTTTTGTTCTGTTGAACGGCCATGTTGATACTCCAAAAAAATCAGTTCGGCTTGCCTTTAAGCCCGGCCAGTGCTGCAAACGGATTGATCCGTTCGCCCGCATCGGCTGCGCCAGGCAAACCACATTTTTCGTGCCGCGGCGCGACTGGAAGGGCCAGGAGAATTTCATCCTCCACCAACTCGGCCACATCAAGTTCGCCCGCCACCGGCAGGAAATCCCGGGTGTCGTCTTCCAACTCATCTTGCGACAGTTCGTTGCCTTCGGGAATCAATTCCAGCAGGCTATCGACGTCGAGTTCGAAACGGATACCATCCAGGCAGCGCTGGCAAGCCAACGGGAGCACCCCGTTTACCTCCAAGTGCAGCATGGACTGTCCGCGTTCTCCCTTGTACCCCTGAAGCCGGAAAGCAACCTCTCCGGAAACTTCCGCCAGCAAATCATGCAGGCGCTCCAAGCTATTAACGGCCAGCGTTCCTTCCAGAACACGACCATCACGGGCAAACGCGAAACTATCCGAAATCTTTTTCAATCCTGAGCGGGTCCGACTTAAACGCGAGATAATAATATTTTTAGTCTTCCAAGTCAAAACAAAGTGCTGCCTCAAGAATCTTTTGCAAGCGTTTGTTGCTACAACATATTTATGCCGCAGAAACAACTCGTACTGGCGTCGACATCACCTTATCGGCGCGAACTTCTGGGCCGCCTTGGCCTGTCATTCGAGGTCGCCAACCCGGAAACCGACGAAACCCCGCTCCCCGGAGAATCCCCGACGGCAACCGCCTTGCGCCTTTCCGAGGCCAAGGCCCGTGCCGTGGCGCAGCAGTATCCCGAGGCGCTGATTATCGGCAGCGACCAGGTGGCCGTAATGGACGGACGCGTGTTCGGCAAGCCGGGAACGCACGCCAAGGCGGTCGAGCAATTGCGGGCGCTTTCGGGCAAGACCGTCAATTTCTTTACCGGCCTTTGCGTCCTCAACGCAAAAACCGGGGAAACGGAGGTTTGTGGCGTACCGACGCTGGTCGGCTTCCGCGAGCTAAGCGATGCGGAAATCGAGAACTACCTGCGCCGCGAACCGGCCTACAACTGCGCCGGATCGGCCAAGTCGGAAGGTCTCGGGATCGCCTTGCTGAGCCGGATTCACGGCGATGACCCGAATGCCTTGGTCGGGCTGCCGCTGATCGCGCTCTGCGACCTGTTGCGCAAGCACGGAATGGCCGTTCTGTGAGCAGCGGCACGCTCTATCTGATTCCCGTACCGCTCGGCGCAATCTCTCCAGATAGCTCTTTGCCGGCGAGCGTTGTGGAGCGGGTACGTCCGTTGGCCCATTTCGTGGTCGAAAATGCCAAATCGGCGCGCGCCTTCCTCAAGGCGGTTGGCACCGATCAACCATTGCAAGCGCTGCAACTTGAGGAACTCAACGAACACACCAAACGTGAAGCACTGGATCGACTACTTTCCCCACTGCGTGCCGGACAGGATGTCGGCCTCCTTTCCGAAGCCGGTTGCCCTGCCGTCGCCGATCCCGGTGCCGATCTGGTGGCGCTGGCGCAGCAGGAAAATATTCGCGTCGTTCCGTTGATCGGCCCGTCGTCGTTGTTGCTTGCCCTGATGGCATCCGGCCTAAATGGCCAGCGCTTTGCCTTTCAGGGTTATCTGCCGGCCAAGGAGGCCGAGCGGACCAGGATGTTGCACGAACTCGAGAGCGAATCGCGCAAGCGCCGGCAAACCCAGATTTTCATTGAGACGCCCTATCGCAACCGGCAGTTGTTCGACAGCATCCTGCAGACCTGCCAGCCCGGTACCCGGCTGACGGTGGCGACCGATCTCAGCCTGCCCGGAGAATCGGTGCTGACACGAACGATTCTGCAGTGGAAAAAACAAACGCCGCCCGAAATCGAGCGGCGTCCGACGGTTTTCCTGCTGCTGGCCTGAGATTCAGCGCAGGCTGATAGCCGCCGCGCTCTCGGAAACACCGTTCCAGAAGCTGTTGACCGCACCAGCCCCCAAACGCTTGGCAAAGCGCTCAGCGATGTTTTCCTTGACCGTGTAGTCGAGAACCTTCTCCGCCTTGATCACGTCCCGAGCAACTGAGTCGACGCTGCCGAAGTCGTCGGCGAGACCCAGCTTGATACTTTGTTCGCCGGTCCACATCAGCCCCGAGAACATTTCCGGCGTTTCCTTGAGGCGTGCGCCACGACCGGTTTTGACCACGTCGATGAACTGCTTGTGGATGTCGTTCAGCATGGCGTGGGCGTGCGCCATCTGTTCCTGATTCGGCGGCGAAAAGGGATCGAGGAAGCCCTTGTTGCTACCGGCGGTCAGCAAGCGCCGGTCGACGCCGAACTTTTCCATGGTGCCGGTAAACCCGAAGCCGTCCATCAGCACGCCGATGGAACCGACGATGCTCGCCTTGTTGACGTAAATCTGGTCGGCGGCGGCTGCCACGTAATAGCCACCCGAGGCGCAGATGTCCTCCACCACTGCATAGAGCGGTGTTCCGGGATGTGCGGCGCGTAGCCGGCGGATTTCGTCATTGACGAGACCGGCCTGGACCGGGCTGCCACCGGGGCTATTGATGCGCAGGACGATGCCGGCGACGTTCTTCTCTTTGAAGGCCGCCTGCAGCGACTCGATCATCTTTTCGGCATTGGCCGCGCCTTTGGACTCGATGACGCCGGTGAGGTCGATCAGCGCCGTATGGCGCTCCTGATGCGAGGTTTCGGTACCCCAATCGACCAGCGCGGCCAGCACCAGCGTCAGATAGACGAAGCCCAGCACCTTGAAGAAGATTCCCCAGCGGCGGCCTGCCTTTTGTTCCTGAAGCGCCGAAAAGACCAGTTTTTCGAGCGTGCGCCGCTCCCAGTCCGAGGAGTTGTTGGGGGATTGGGGATTATCCATGTGCGACTTCTTTTATCAAAAAAACCTGACCATTCGTTTCAGCGACTGGCAGTGCGACCAAACCTTTGCCGTGGCAGCGTCCGCCAAGACACCGACCCGATTCCGGAGCATAAAGCGCGCCATGAACCGAGCAGATCAAGTATAGCTTGGAATCGTCGAAGAACTCGCCCGGTTGCCAATCCAGTTGCGCCGGCACGTGACCGCATTCATTGAGATAACAACGGACCTGCCCGTGGTAGCGGATCGCGAAGGCCGCCGCTTCCCGTTGCCGGTATGTGACGGTGAAGCAGACGCCCTTGCCTGCTTCCGCGAGATCGGCACTGGCGCAGATCAGGCGTTGGTCTTCAGCCACAATGCGAGTTCCTCAACGTTGTGGAGGCAGGCCAGCGGGCCATGTTCTGCCAGATGGTCGTGCGGATGCGCGCCGTAGGTCACCGCCAAGCTATCGACGCCGGCATTGCGGGCCATCAGCAGGTCGTGCGAGGTATCGCCGATCATCACGGTCGACACGGCGCCAATGCCGAATTCGGCCATCAGTTCTTCCAGCATCTGCGGATGCGGCTTGGAGTGACACTCGTCAGCGCAACGCGAAGCCTCGAACAACGGGCGCAAACCGGAATGATCCAGGGCCCGATCGAGGCCGACACGGCTTTTGCCGGTGGCGATGGTCAGCAGATGACCGGCCGCCTGCAGGTTGGCGAGCATTTCCGGAATGCCCTTGAACAAGGTCAGTTGATGATCGCCGGACAGGTAATGGAAACGGTAGCGCTCGGCCATTTCCTGATAACGCTCCGGTTTCAGGTCCGGTACTGCCTGGCGCATGGCGTCCACCAGCCCGAGGCCAATAACGTGGCGTGCCTGCGCGTCGCTCGGCTCGGGTAATTCCAGGTCGCGGCAGGCGGCCTGAATGGCTTGAACGATGGCGCCTGCCGAATCAAGCAACGTGCCATCCCAGTCGAAGACGATCAGTTCGTATTTCATGCGCTTCAGAGAGCTTTCCCGAGAATTTGTTCCAGATTGTCAGCGCTGAATTCCCGCGTTTTTTCGGTGTCGACCGCAGCAATGTAATTTCCGATGCCGTCAGGCAGCGGTGCGATGCATTCGAGCGGCGTCGCCGTCAGCGGATGCCGGAAAGCCATGCGCCAGGCGTGCAGCGCCATGCGCTTGAGGCCGTCGCGCTTGAGATCCCTGTTTAAAGCGAACTCGCCGTATTTCTCGTCGCCGAGAATCGGAAAGCCGAGATGTGCAAGGTGAACCCGAATCTGGTGGGTACGTCCGGTCTTCAGCTGCGCCTCGAGCAGGCTCATCTCCGGCCAGCGGGCCAGCAGACGGAACACCGTATGCGATGCCTTGCCCGCTGTGTTCACCGAAACCCGCCGCTCGCCACCTTCCGTCAGATACTTGTGCAGCGGCAGTTTGACGTGCTGGGTAATGTTCATCCAACGCCCCTTGACCAGCACCAGATAACGCTTGTCGGCACCGGCACCATGTTCGCGGAACATGTCGTGCAGCGCCGTCAGCGCCAGCCGTTTCTTGCCGACCAGCAGGATGCCGGAGGTTTCGCGGTCCAGGCGATGCGCCAGTTCAAGAAATTTGGCTTGCGGACGCTGCCGACGCAAGGCCTCAATCACGCCGAAACTGACGCCGCTGCCACCGTGCACCGCGATGCCTTCCGGCTTGTCGATGACCAGCATGGCCTCGTCTTCGTAGATGATCGGCAAATCGACCCGTTGCTTGGCCGCTTCGTCGACCTCGTTCTGCGGCCGCTCGGCAATCCTAATCGGTGGAATGCGCAGCTTGTCGCCAACGCACAGGCGATAGGTCGCGGCGACCCGGCCGCTATTCACCCGTACTTCACCGCTGCGCAGAATGCGGTAGAGATGGCTCTTCGGCACCCCCTTGCAGACGCGAATCAGAAAGTTGTCGAGACGCTGGCCCTGCTCTTCTTCGCCGATCACCAGATGGGTGACCGAATTGTTACCAGCGCTGTTCATTTTCTAATATACTGCCCACGTTTTACGTCTCGGTTTGCAAGAGATTCCGAACCGTCAGACCGTTTGCCTCGCGCTAAAAGCGCGACCGTCACGCGGCAGGCTCCGAAGTCTCACTTGCGCGACTTGCACAAGCCAGACCAACGTAAAACGACTGGTTAAGTTCACTCACCAAAAGTAGTGATGTTAATGGATTAGCCCGCCGTAAGCACGCACGGATTGCCCGTTGCAGGAATTTTCAGGTTGCGCATTTCAATAAAAAACACGCAACCGTTTGTTGATCAGCACATTCATCATCGCCTTTGCCCTCATCCTTAATGACGCAACCCGATAAAGAAACTGTCGCTGCCTGAACGGGCGTTTCGTTGCTGCGTGCCCAAGCGCGCAGGAGCCCCAAAACAATGAAACGCATGCTTTTCAATGCGACACAGGCCGAAGAACTCCGTGTCGCCATTGTTGATGGTCAGAAACTGATTGACCTAGACATTGAATCGGCCGCCAAAGAGCAACGCAAGAGCAACATTTACAAGGGTGTCATCACCCGCATCGAACCCAGTCTCGAAGCTTGCTTCGTCGACTACGGTGCAGATCGCCACGGTTTTCTGCCCTTCAAGGAAATTTCCCGCGCCTATTTCCAGCCGGGCGTAGAAGTTGGTCGCGCCAAGATCAACGAAGCGCTGAAGGAAGGCCAGGAACTGATCGTCCAGGTCGACAAGGACGAACGTGGCAACAAGGGCGCCGCCCTGACAACCTATGTTTCCCTGGCCGGCCGCTACCTGGTCCTGATGCCGAACAATCCGCGCGGTGGTGGTGTTTCCCGTCGCGTCGACGGCGATGAACGTGCCGAATTGCGCGACACCATGGATCAGCTCGAAGTGCCCAACGGCATGAGCCTGATTGCCCGTACTGCCGCCATTGGCCGCCAGGCCGAAGAACTGCAGTGGGATCTGAACTATCTGTTGCAACTGTGGAGCGCCATCGAAGGTGCCGCCAAGCAGCAGAGCGGCGCTTTCCTGATTTATCTGGAAGGCAGCCTGGTCATCCGCGCCATTCGTGACTACTTCCACTCGGAAATCGGCGAAATCCTGATCGATACCGACGAAGTCTATGAGCAGGCAAAGGCCTTCATGGGCACCGTGATGCCGGGCAACGTCAATCGCGTCAAACGCTACCACGACGATGTGCCGCTCTTTTCCCGTTTCCAGATCGAACATCAGATCGAAACGGCATTCGTTCGCCAGGTCAATCTGCCGTCTGGTGGCGCCATCGTCATCGACCATACCGAGGCGCTGGTCGCCGTTGACGTGAACTCCGGCCGTGCCACCAAGGGCGCGGACATCGAGGAAACCGCCTTCAAGACCAATATGGAAGCCGCTGAAGAACTGGCTCGCCAGCTCCGTCTGCGCGACCTCGGTGGCCTGATCGTCATCGACTTCATCGACATGGAAAACCAGCGCAACCAGCGCGAAGTCGAAAACCGCCTGCGCGACGCCCTGCGCTTCGACCGCGCCCGCGTCCAGATGGGCAAGATCAGCCGCTTCGGCTTGATGGAACTGTCACGTCAGCGCCTGCGCCCTGCCCTCGCCGAAACCAGCTATATTTCCTGCCCGCGCTGCACCGGCACCGGCCACATCCGCTCCACCGAATCCGCTGCGCTGCACATCCTGCGCATTCTGGAAGAAGAGGCGATGAAGGAAAACACCGGCGCCGTGCATGTCCAGGTGCCGGTCGATGTCGCCACCTTCCTGCTCAACGAGAAGCGCCCGGACATCCAGGCCATCGAACTGCGCCACAAAGTCACCATCCTGCTGATCCCGAACGTCCATCTCGAAACGCCGGCCCATACCATCACCCGCCTGCGCCATGATGATCTGAACAACGAGGATGTGCGCGAGCCCTCTTACAAGATGGTCGATGCGCCGATCGAGGAAGCCGCCAAGCAGGGCGGCGGCAAGGACGAGGCCGCCAAGCCGCGTCAGGAAGCCGTCATCAAGGGCATCTCGCCCGACCAGCCGGCGCCGAACCTGCCGGAAAAAACCGCAGCCGCGGCGCCAGCGCCGGTCGTTGTCCAGCCCGAAGCCGGCATTTTTTCCAAGATTTTCTCCTGGTTCCGCAGCCCGCCGCAGCCGGTTGAAGTTGCACCAGCGCCCGAGCCGGTCAGGAAGCCGCGCGAAGGCCGTGGCGATGGCCGCCGCGACCGCAGCGACAACCGTCGCGCCGGCCGTAACGGCATTCGCCGCGAGGAAGAGCGCGGTGAACGAGGCGAACGCCAGGAGCGTGGCAATCGTAACGAGCGTGGCGAGCGCAGCGCGGAAAAGGCCCCGCGCGAGGAGTCGACCGCAGCAAGCGGCGAGCGCAAGGAACGGCGGCCCCGTGGCGAGCGCAAGGAGCGCGGCGAACGCCAGCAACCACCGGAAGCCGTTGAAAACAAGCTGACGCCGGAATTGGCCACGGCCGAGGGTACGGTAGGCAACACCGGCAATGCTGGCGAAACGGCCCCCGAATCGAGCAGCGGAGAAGACCAGGGCAGCCGTCGTCGCGGTCGTCGCGGTGGTCGCGGACGTGGTGAACGGCGCAACGAAGGTGAGAATGGCGTAACGGCTCCTGTCGCCGCCACTGCCGAAACTACCCCCGTCGTGCCCGAAGAAGCCGTGCCGGTTGTTGCACCAGTCGTTGAAGCGCCCGCTGCTGCCGTGATCCCGGTCCTTGAGCCGGTGGCACCAGTTGTTGCCGAACCAGTCTTGGTCATTCCGGAAGTCGTTGCGACACCGGTCGCTGAAGTGGTTGTCCCGGCACCTGTTGCGGTCAACGTCCAGGAAGCAGCGGAAATCGAAATTGTCGCGCTGCCGGTTGTTGCCCAAGAAGCAGCACCGCTGGATCTCGACAAGACGCTGGCTGAAAGCGGCCTGGTCATGGTGCAGACTACGGCTCCGGCCGTCGTTGCACAACCCGAACCGGCGCCCAAACTGGGCCGTCCGCGCAGGCAGAAGGCTGTTGAAGCGGGCAACGATGCGCCGATGGAAATGGTCGAGACGCAAAAGTAGCCATCAGCTACAAAACGAAAAGGGCACCTGCGGGTGCCCTTTTTTATTGCTCCGAGCGAAAACTCAGCGCGAACCGACCTTCTGCTTTATTTCCTCGATCAATCCCCGCGCCGCATCCTCGACCATGTCGAGTACCAAGTCGAAACCATGTCCGAGGCCGTAATAAGGATCGGGCACCTCGTCGTCGTCGAAGTTCTTCGAGTAATCCATGAACAGCTTGATCCGCTCATGCGCCTCCGGCGGTGCCATGCGCCGCAGGTTGTCGAGATTGCTCTTGTCCATGGCCAGGATAAGGTCGAAGTAGTCGATATCCTGCCGCGCCACTTTGCGCGCCCTCAGTTGTGACAGGTTATAGCCGCGGATCAAGGCCGCGCGCTGCGTCCGGGAATCCGGCGCCTCACCGACGTGATAGCCGTGCGTCCCTGCAGAGTCAACTTCAACAATATGCCCTAATTTATTGTTTTTTATTAACTGTCGCACGACAACCTCTGCCGTCGGTGAACGACAGATGTTGCCCATGCAGACCAGCAGCACGCGATAACTCATTTTGTCTCGTCTCCATCCCGGTCATGCTGTGCCGCGCCGAACACCCGCTCCCGCAGGCGGAACAAATCGTCGCGAGCCGCTGCCGCTTTTTCGAATTCCAGATTCCTCGCGCACTCGAGCATCAGCTTTTCGAGGCGCTTGATTTCCCTTGCCACCGTCTTCTCATCCATGGCCTCGTAGGCCGCCTGCTGCTGTGCCGCTTTCAGTTCGCTCTGGACTGACTCGACGTCATAGACGCCGTCGATGATGTCCTTGATCTTCTTCGAGACACCGCGCGGTGTAATCCCGCGTTCCGCATTGAAGCCGATCTGCTTTTCGCGCCGCCGTTCCGTTTCAGCAATGGCCCGCTGCATGGATTGTGTAATCGTATCAGCATAGAGGATGGCTGTGCCATTGATATGGCGCGCTGCACGGCCGATCGTCTGGATCAGCGAACGCTCGGAACGCAGGAAGCCTTCCTTGTCGGCATCGAGAATGGCGACCAGCGAGACCTCAGGAATATCGAGCCCTTCGCGCAACAGGTTGATGCCGACCAGTACGTCGAACTCGCCCAGGCGCAGGTCGCGGATGATTTCGACACGCTCGACGGTATCGATGTCCGAATGCAGATAACGCACCTTGATCCCGTGTTCGGCCAGGAAATCGGTCAGGTCTTCGGCCATGCGCTTGGTCAGCGTGGTCACCAGCACCCTTTCGCCGGCATCGACCCGACTCTTGATTTCCGTCAGCAGATCATCGACCTGGGTCGACGCCGGCCGCACCATGACCATCGGATCGATCAGTCCGGTTGGCCGCACCACCTGCTCGACCACCTGCCCCGCATGCCGGTTTTCGTAATCGGCCGGCGTCGCCGAAACAAAAATGGTTTGCCGCAGGTGCGCTTCGAATTCATTGAATTGCAGCGGCCGGTTGTCGAGTGCCGACGGCAGCCGAAAGCCGTAATCGACCAGGTTCTCCTTGCGTGACCGGTCGCCCTTGAACATGCCGCCGACCTGGCCGATGGTGACATGCGACTCGTCGATGAAAATCAGTGCATCGGCCGGCAGATAGTCGATCAGCGTCGGTGGCGCTTCGCCGGCCTGGCGCCCTGAAAAATGCCGCGAGTAGTTTTCGATACCCTTGCAGAAACCGATCTGGTCGAGCAGTTCGAGGTCGAAACGGGTGCGCTGCTCGATACGCTGGGCCTCGACAAGTTTCTGACGCTCATTGAAAAAGGCAATCCGGTCGCGCAATTCCGTTTTGATCGCCTCGATGGCACGCACTACCGTAGCGCGTGGCGTCACGTAGTGCGAGGCGGGAAACACGGTAAACCGCAGCGCCTTGTGCAGCAGGTGTCCGGTCAACGGGTCGAAAAACTGCAAACCCTCGACTTCGTCGTCGAACAGCGAAATCCGGATCGCGTGCTCGGCGTGTTCGGCCGGAAAGATGTCGATGACGTCGCCACGGACGCGGAAGGTGCCGCGATGGAAATCCATGTCGTTGCGCTCGTACTGCATGTCGGTCAGGCGCTTGACGATGGCGCGCTGGTCGAGCCGGTCGCCGACGCGCATGGTGAGGATCATGTTGTGATACTCGTCGCGGTCACCGATGCCGTAGATGCACGACACGGTGGCGACGATCACCACGTCGCGCCGTTCAATCAGGCTCTTGGTGGCCGACAACCGCATCTGCTCGATGTGGTCGTTGATCGAACTGTCCTTCTCGATGAACAGGTCGCGCGACGGTACATAGGCTTCCGGCTGGTAGTAGTCGTAATAGGAAACGAAATACTCGACGGCGTTTTCCGGGAAGAACTCCTTGAACTCCGAGTACAACTGCGCCGCCAGCGTCTTGTTCGGCGCCAGCACCAGCGCCGGGCGACCAGTCCGGGCGATGACGTTGGCCATCGTGTAGGTCTTGCCGGAGCCGGTGACGCCAAGCAGGGTCTGGTAGGACAAGCCATCCTCCAGCCCTTCGACCAACTGGCGAATGGCCTCGGGCTGGTCGCCGGCCGGCAGGAACGGCTGGTGCAATCGATACGGGCTGCCTTCGTAGCAGACAACCGGGATGCTGGTCTGGGTTTCGCTCATGCTAGAATTCTTTGGTTTTTCCTCGTGCAGAACCAATGCTGCACGGACATTGTTCCTATTATTCCATGGAGACCTTATGTCCTCTTCGATCTTTGCTGCGGTGGAGATGGCCCCGCGTGACCCCATCCTCGGTCTGAACGAATCATTCAACGCCGACACCCGTAGCACCAAGGTCAACCTTGGCGTCGGTGTCTATTTCGACGACAACGGCAAGATTCCACTGCTGGCAGCCGTCAAGGCCGCCGAAGACGTCCGCGTGAAAGCTGCGCTGCCGCGCGGCTACCAGCCGATCGAAGGCGCCCCGGCTTACAACCAGGCCGTGCAGAACCTGCTGCTCGGCAAGGATTCCGCCCTGATCGCCAACGGCCAGGTGATCACCGCCCAGGCCCTCGGCGGCACCGGCGCGCTGAAGATCGGCGCCGACTACCTGAAGCGCCTGTCGCCGAACGCCAAGGTTTACATCAGCGATCCATCCTGGGAAAACCACCGTGCGCTGTTCGAGTCCGCCGGTTTCATCGTTGAAAACTACCCCTACTACGATGCTGCAACGCGTGGCGTTAACTTCGCCGGCATGAAGGCCTGCCTGAATGGTCTGGATGCGGGTTCCATCATCATCCTGCACGCCTGTTGCCACAACCCGACCGGCGCCGATCTTTCCGATGCGCAGTGGAACGAAGTGGTCGAACTCTGCCGTGCTCGTGGCCTGGTGCCCTTCCTCGACATGGCCTATCAGGGTTTTGCCGACGGTATCGATGCCGACGCCGTCGCCGTCCGTGCCTTCTCCGCTTCCGGCCTACAATTCTTCGTATCCAGCTCTTTCTCCAAGAGCTTCTCGCTCTACGGCGAGCGCGTCGGCGCCCTGTCCATCGTGACTGCCGGCAAGGATGAATCGGCTCGCGTCTTGTCGCAACTCAAGCGCGTCATTCGCACCAACTACTCCAACCCGCCGATCCATGGCGGCGCGCTGGTGGCTGCCGTGCTCGCCTCGCCGGAACTGCGCCAGATGTGGGAAACCGAACTGTCCGGCATGCGTGACCGCATCCGCGCCATGCGTACCGGACTGGTCGATGCCATCAAGGCGCAGGGCGTGGCCCAGGATTTCTCCTTCGTCGTCCAGCAGCGCGGCATGTTCTCCTACACCGGCCTGACCGCTGCGCAAGTCGAACGCATGAAGGACGAATTCGGCATCTACGCCGTGTCGACCGGTCGCATCTGTCTGGCAGCGCTGAATACGAAGAATGTCGATTACGTGGCGAAGGCGATTGCCGCCGTGACCAAAGGCTGACATTTTTCGCGATAAACAAATGGCGAGGCGCAGCATGCCTCGCCTTTTTATTTGCCGCTACAGGCTAACGGACGCTGGCAGCCTGCAGGTTGGGCAAAGTCCCGCTGACCCTGATTGGCAAGGTAAGCGACGAGACGGAAGTCTGCATGGTAACCAGCAGGTTGCTATCCACCTGGCGTTCCCGCGTGGCGACAAACTGTCCGGCTGCAGTAAACATCCCGGCATTCATTGCCAGATCCCGTCCGACAACCTGGCGCGGATCGATTGTCACCCGCACGCCAAGGCGATCGAATTTGGTACTGCCCGCCCGCACCAGCGAACCATGGCCACGCCGTGCAGCTTCGCCCAGATCGACGCCATGCAGCACGCCCCGCACCACAACCGCATCCAGTGCTGCCTCGGTATTCGCCCACATCGTCTGCCAGTTGCTGCCGGCACCGCGCAGGCGCAACGGGCCCATCAGATCGCCCTCGAGTGCAAGCGACGGCGCAAAAACCGCGGCCACCTTGCGGCAATCGAGACGTTCGAGCGTCGCGTCCCCGGCCATCACCAGCCCCTTGCTCCAGTCCAGCAGCCAGTTGCCTCTAAGTACGCCTCCCAGCACTCGCGAATCGAAACTTTGAATCGTCAGCTTGCCCTTCTGCAGCAGGCCTTGCGCCTGCAGTGAATCGAATGTCAGCGCCGATTCGTCGGTCGGACGCCAGCCCAGACCTTCGATCGTCAGTACTGGCCCCTGGCGGCTGGGTAGTACCTCGATGCGCAGGGTGCGGTCGACCGTCTGCAGCGCCGCTTTTTCAAACTGGCCGTTGCCGAAAAACTTGATTTCCCCATTCAGTTCGCCGAGCACTAGCGGGCCGGCAACAATCGACAGGCGATCAACGATGGCTTCCCTGATCAAGATTTGTGCAGAACTTCTACCCCGCTCGATGCCGAGCAATGGCAATCCCGCAAGGTGATCGGCGGCAATCCTCGCGCCGGCGAGCTCGACCCGCGGCAGGGTGTGTACGCCGGATCCCAGCAGGGAAACGAGCGAATAGACACGAACCTGTTCGATGGCCGATTCGCCACGCTCACCGATGCGCACATCGGAAAGCAGTAAACCGGGTTGCGGCAGCAGTTTCAGACGGACATCGCCGACCCGCACGCTGGTCTGCCAGATTTTGCCCAACTCCTCCTCGACACCCGGCTTGAAGCGGTTATAAGGAAAGAACAACAGGACCGACGCAGCAATCAGCAGAACGGCGATTAGGCCGCCCAGAACGATCGTCACCGGAGAGCGCCGCACGGAATCTGCAATGGGATCCGGTTCGGGCTCAGCGGTATCGCCGTTACGCCGGCCGGCCGGCAGGACAGGTTTGCCAAAGGTGGAGAAATTGCTCGCGGCACTGGTTTCCAGGCGAGAATCGCCCGGTACGCCCGACTTGGCGCCGAAGGACGAAATCCCCGATGCTGCCGACGCCTTGAGTCGCTCAACGCGCAGCTTGCTCTCCTGCCAAACCGATACGGCCTCCAAGGTAGGCGCGATATACCCGCTCTCCTCGAGTTCGCTCAGCGCACCCTCAACGAGGCGAGGATCACCGATTTTCATACCGAGTTCCGCGACGGTCAGCTTGCCATCGACCTGCACGAGCACCATGCGCAGATTGCGTTGAACCACCCGGGTACTTTGCCGAACAGCTTCGTCCCCGATTGGGGTTTTTGCGAATATTAGTTTTTGATCCATGGGAGCGAAAATTTTTTGCCAGTATATCCTGCATTCGCTTGACTGGCCGGCATTTAGTGACTAATATGCGCCCCTCAGTTGTTCCTCGATAGCTCAGTCGGTAGAGCGCCGGACTGTTAATCCGTAGGTCCCTGGTTCGAGCCCAGGTCGGGGAGCCAAAAGAATTTGTTTTGGTTCTTGCAAGTAGCCCAGCCCAAAAGGTTGGGCTTTTTGCATTCCGGAGGATTCCGGGGATCGCCATACAAAGAGTCCGGCGCTCTCGATAGAATCGAATCCTCACCCTGCCCTGGAGTCCGCCCCATGTTTCCCGAATACCGCGACCTGATTACCCAGCTCAAGACGACCGACAGCCATTTCCTCATTGTCTATGACAAGCACAACGAACTCGATCAGAAAATCAGGAACATGGAATCAGGCATCGAACCGGCAACGCACCTTGTCATCGAAGCACTGAAGAAGGAGAAGCTGGCACTCAAGGACGAGCTTTACCAGATCCTGCGCAAGACCGCGGCCTGACAGTGCTTGATGCATCCGGGGGATCGCTTTGCCATCCGTCCGGCGCTCATAATTGGACCCGATCAAACCTTATGCCCAAAATAATCCGCGAAAAATATGAAAACGGTGTCCTGGTGGAACGCCAGACCGAAGGGTCGAACACGTCCCCCTGGCATTGGCTTATATTCGTCGCGCATACGGTCATCGCCATCAGCCTGGTCGTGCTGGCTGCAGTCACGCTCTTGGACGGTTTGGCAACGCGTTCGTTGCTCGGAGATGAAGCTGCGCCCGCAAGTTGCGAGGAACAGCAGCGGTTCAGGTCTTATTGATTCGGCCCGATAATAT
>DJUX01000035.1 GCA_002440665.1 Dechloromonas sp. UBA6271 | reverse complement strand
ACAGCATGCTGCTGATGATCGACAATTACGACAGCTTCACCTACAACATCGTCCAGTACTTCGGCGAACTGGGGCAGGACGTGCAGGTATACCGCAACGACGCCATCACGCTCGCCGACATCGCCCGCCTCAAGCCCGAATATCTGGTGATTTCCCCCGGCCCCTGCGCCCCGGCCCAGGCCGGCATTTCGCTGGCGGCGATCCGCGAGTTCGCCGGCAAGATTCCGCTGCTCGGTGTCTGTCTTGGTCACCAGTCGATCGGCGAAGCCTTCGGCGGCAGGATCGTGCACGCCAAGCAGTTGATGCACGGCAAGGTGTCTGCGGTCCACCACAAAAACGAGGGTGTTTTCAAAGGTCTGCCCAATCCGCTGACCTGCACCCGCTACCACTCGCTGGCCATCGAGCGCGCCAGCTTGCCCGATTGCCTCGATATCACCGCATGGACCGACGACGGGGAAATCATGGGCGTCCGCCACAAGACGCTGGCTGTCGAAGGCGTGCAGTTCCACCCCGAATCCATCCTGACCGAACGCGGTCACGACCTGCTCAAGAACTTCCTGGACGAATACAAGAAATGACCCCGCAAGCCGCCCTCCAGCGTGTCATCGAACACCGCGAAATCTTCCACGACGAAATGGTCTCGCTGATGCAGCAGATCATGGGCGGCGAAGTCACGCCGGTCATGATCGCCGCCATCATTACCGGCCTCCGGGTCAAGAAGGAAACCATCGGTGAGATCGCCGCCGCCGCGACGGTGATGCGCGAGTTGTCGACCAAGGTGGTGGTTGCCGATACCAGCCGCCTGGTCGATACCTGCGGCACCGGCGGCGATGGCGCCCACACTTTCAATATTTCGACCGCCGCAATGTTCGTCGCTGCCGCCGCCGGCGCGCAGATCGCCAAGCATGGCGGGCGCTCGGTTTCCAGCCAATCGGGCAGCGCCGATGTGCTCGAGGCGCTCGGCGTCAATCTCAACCTGAAACCGGAGCAGGTCGCACAGTGCATCACCGAAACCGGTATCGGCTTCATGTTCGCGCCCAATCACCACAGCGCCATGAAGCACGCCGCGCCGGTGCGCCGCGAACTGGGCGTGCGCACCATCTTCAACATACTCGGCCCGCTGACCAACCCGGCCAATGCGCCGCAGCAGGTGATGGGTGTCTTTCATCCTGACCTCGTCGGCATCCAGGTGCGCGTCCTGCAGCGTCTGGGCAGTAGTCGCGCGCTGACCGTCTTCGGCCGCGAAAGCCTCGACGAAATTTCCATTTCCGGCCCGACACTGGTCGGCGAACTGAAGGATGGCCGTGTCAGCGAATACGAGGTTCATCCGGAACAGTTCAACCTGCCGGTGCATGACCCGAAGGTCTTGCAGGTGGCCAACGTCGAAGAATCCAAAATCATGCTGCTCGGCGCGCTCGACAACAAGATGGGTGCCGCGCGCGACATCGTGGCGCTGAATGCCGGCGCCAGCATCTACATCAGCGGCCAGGCCGCCACGCTGGTCGATGGCGTCGAGAAGGCCTTTGAGATGATCGCTTCCGGAGCCGCGCGCGCCAAGCTCGAACAATTCGTCAACTGCACGAAGCAGTTCGCATGAGCGACATTCTCGCCCGGATCGTCGCCACCAAGCGCGAGGAAGTCGCTGCCGCGCTGTCCGTCAAGCCATTGGCTGAAGTCGAGGCGGAAGCTGCGGCCCAGCCGGCGCCCCGCGATTTCGTCGGCGCCATCCGCCACAAGATCGCCGGCGGTCAACCCGCCGTCATTGCTGAAATCAAGAAGGCCAGCCCGTCGAAAGGCATCATCCGGCCTGACTTCGAGCCGGCGGAAATTGCCCGCAGCTACGCCCGGCATGGTGCCGCCTGCCTGTCGGTGCTGACCGACCGCCAGTATTTCCAAGGCTGCCCGGAATACCTGCAGGCCGCCCGTGTGGCGTGCGAACTGCCGGTGCTGCGCAAGGATTTCATGGTCGACCATTATCAGGTCGCCGAAGCGCGTGCCATGGGCGCCGACTGCATCCTGCTCATCGCCGCCGCGCTGAGTCTGCCGGAAATGCAGGCGCTGGAAGCACAGGCTCATGGCTACGGCATGGCCGTGCTGGTCGAAGTCCATAACGGCGAAGAACTCGACGCCGCACTGCAACTGAAAACCCCACTGCTCGGCATCAACAACCGCAACCTGCGCAGCTTCGAGGTCACGCTCAATACGACCCTGGGCCTGCTCGCCCGCATTCCTGTGGATCGCATCGTCATCACCGAAAGCGGCATCCTGACGCCGGAAGACGTCGCGCTGATGCGCGCCAGCCAGGTCAATGTCTTCCTGGTCGGCGAAGCCTTCATGCGGGCGCCGTCACCCGGGGAAGAACTGGCGCGGCTGTTTTCCTGAAGGCCTTGCTCATGTCGTCGGCTTATTGACGGCGCGGTTGTCGACTGCCAAACTGGACAGGAACCGTCGTTTCGACGGCAGGGATGCCATGAACCAGCCTCAACCCACCTTGTTTCGCTCGCTCAGTACTGCCGGTTTTAGCCCGGATGACGACGCCGAAACCCGCCTCAAGAAATCGCTGCTGATCTTCGCCACCGGCCTCGTGTCGCTGGGGTCGATGCTGTGGCTGTTTCTCTATTGGCAGATGGGGCCGCGTTTTTCCTCGACGGCGCCGTTCGCCTTCCAGTTGCTGCTGGTTTCCAATCTGGTGTTTTTCCTCAAGAGCGGCAATTTCAGCTTCTTCCGCTATTCGCAGCTGGCGCTGTTCCTTTTCATGCCCTTCGTCGTGCAATGGAGCATCGGCAATTTCATCACGGCCAGCGGCATCAGCCTGTGGGGGCTGTTGGCGCCGATCGGCGCCGTGCTGTTTTTCGGCGTACGCGAATCGGCCGCCTGGTTTTTTGCCTATATCTTTTTGACCGCACTTTCCGGCTTTTTCGATTACTTCCTGGCCGACAGCATCGGGGCGAACGCGTCGCGGGTGCCGATCAGGGTCAGCGTCTTCTTCTTCGCCCTCAATTTCGCCGCGGTGTCGACCATCGTTTATCTGCTGCTGCGCTATTCCACCCAGGAGAAGGCCAAGGCGCAGGCCAGCCTTGAGGAAACCCACCGTTTGCTGCAAGACGAACAGGACCGCTCCGAGCGCCTGTTGCTCAACATCCTGCCCGGCCCCATCGCCGAACGGCTGAAATACGAGAAGCAGACGATCGCCGACGGCTTCGCCGACGTGACGGTGATGTTTGTCGACATCGTCAATTTCACCAAGCTGGCTGAAGGCATGTCACCGCAACAGGTGTTCGCCATGCTCAACCGCATTTTCTCGTCGTTCGACGAACTGGCCGAGCAGTTCGGCATGGAGAAGATCAAGACCATCGGCGACGCCTACATGGTCGCCGGGGGGCTGAACAAGGACGAGGGCAACTACTCGCGGGCGATCGCCGAACTGGCGCTGGCGATGCGGGATTTGTTGCGTACCGATTTCGAGGTCAACAGCCTGCACCTTGAAGTGCGGATCGGCATCGGCACCGGGCCGATCGTCGCTGGCGTGGTCGGCAAGAAAAAATTCATCTACGACCTGTGGGGCGATACCGTCAATCTGGCCAGCCGCATCACCAGCGAAGGGGTGCCGGGCATGGTCCACGTGGATGAAACCACGTATCGGCGTCTGGCCGAGCATTTCGAATTCCAGGCGCCGCAGATCATCCACCTGAAGGGCAAGGGAAATACCCCGGTTTACCGCCTGCTCGGCCCCCTAAAGAGTGCGCTCCCAGCAGAAGCGGCGGTCAGCTCCGGGGCGCCAGCGTAAAGCGCACCGCGCCCGGCAGGTTCTCGGCGAGGCTGAGGACGTAGCCCGTTTCCTCGGCCTGCCTGGCGGCATGGTAAAGACCGATGCCCAGCCCGTACTCGGATGCCACCGGTGCCCGGAACAGCGACTCGGCAAGCGGCGGCTCGATGGCCTGGCCGCTGTCGCGCACGCTGAAAACCGGGCTGTTGCGGTCGACGGTCAATTTGACCGATATTTCGATGCCGCTTTCGTGTTGCCGCTTGCTCAAGGCATTCTGCAGCAGATTTTCGGCAACGCTGTCGAACAGGGTGCCCGGCAACTCGACGGTGTCACGCAGATCCGCCTGCCATTCGAGGTGGTTCCCGGCGTGGCGGTCCTGCAGGCGTTCCCACCACAAGCGGGCGGAAATGCTGTGGCTGTCTTCGATCTGTGGGCGTTGCAACTTGTCGAGCGTCGACTTCAGGCGTTCGGCGATCTGCGGCAACTGGCGCGCCAGCAATTGCGCCACGGCCACCGGGTCGCCGGGCCGCGACGCGGCATAGCACAAGGTCTGCAGCGACTGCAGCAGGTTCTTGACGTCGTGCGTGACGCGGGCGCCGGTCTCATACACCGCCTGCAGGTAACCCATGCGCTGCAACTCGTGTGTCTGGAACTTGACCAGGTAAAACTCGGTGGCCAGGCGCAGCAGCCATTCGACATGCCAGCGCATCGCCGGCGATGGGGGGTAGCGGAAATACAGGGTCAGCACAACGTCGTTGCGCCGGTATGTCTGCGCATGGGGCGAGGCGATGCCGAACTCGCCGGCGTCGGTGCCCGCCCGCCATGCGCATCCGACGACCCAGGGCATGCGATCCAGTTGTTCGGCCGCGGTTGCCAGAAAGCGTACCGGATGGGTTTCGCGTTCGCTGGCTTCGGCAAGCTGAATCAGCCATTGCTCCAACGGCAGCCCGACCGACAGCAGGTAGCGCGAAAGCGCGGAGCCGATCCCCGAGAAACCGCCGCGCGGGTTCCACGCCCAGGCCAGCACCAGCAGCGCGGCGGCGATGCTGAGGGAGGTCTTGACCAGCGCTTCGACATAGCTGACGCCGCCGACCAGCGTGAAAGCCAGCGCCCCGAGAACGAAAACGGCGAGTGCCAGGAAGACCAGCATGCCGTAAAAGAGATCAAAGGCATCGCCGGCCTGGCGGCGCTGCGGGTGGGCCGGGAAGGCAACCAGCACGGCCAGCAGGGCGGGCATGTAGAGGCCGAGCGTGTGGCGCGGCAGAGGGTCGAGAACGACCGCCGGGGAAATCTCCGGCACGACGCCGAAGATGATCAGGCAGACAAGGTAGCCGAAAGCGAACAGGTAGCCGGCGCGCTCCAGGCGGCGGCTGGTCCACAGCACGCGGCCGCCGATCACCGCCGCCAGCGCGCCGCACCAGATCAGCATCAGCCACGGGTCAAGCAGCCAGGTCGAAGCCAGCGCGAGGGCTAGCAGGGCGCTGCCCTGGCGCGGGTTCATGCGCTGTTCTCCGGCGACAAACGGTTGCCAGAGCAAGAACAGGCCGAGCGCGACGAACCAAAGGATGCGGACGGTCGGCAATTTCCAGCCGCCGAAAGCCAGCGCATGCAGCAGCAACAAGTGGCCGGCCAGCAGGAGGTGCGGCTGTCGCGACCACCAGGGGAGAGGGCCGGAAGACTCTACGGTGTTCATGTTTTCAACAACTGTCCATTTTTCGACAGGTAAAATCCGGGTTTGCCGCGCCGATTGGGCAATTTGCGGGAATTTTTCATTGGCATGAAGGTTGCTCTGTACGAAGCGAGAGAATGTAACTGGAGCATGACATGAAAAACAATCAAGGCGGCTTTACCCTCGTTGAAATCGCCATCGTACTGGTAATTATCGGCCTGTTGCTGGGCGGTGTGCTGAAAGGGCAGGAGTTGATCAATAGTGCCAAAGTCAAAAACATGATAGGCGACTTCAGGACGGCGTCTGCACTGGTTTATGGCTATCAGGATCGTTTCAAGAGCTTCCCGGGGGATCAGACCCAGGCTCAGCTGGATGCAGCGTTCGGTGTTGGTATCGCGTCTGCGTGTACTCCAGCGGCAGCAGGACTGTGCACCAATAACAACGGCCGGGTTGATGGCGACTGGAATGCCCAGGCGGCGACCTCGGAAACCTTCGTTTTTTGGCAACATGTTCGCTTGGCCAATTTGGCGACTGGGGCAACCAATCTTGGAGATGTTAATTACTTGCCTAGAAATGCCGATGGCGGTCGTCTAGGTGTGGAAAGCGGCGTTGATGGGGGTGGTAACGCGTTGCCGTTTATCGCTGGAATGCGCGGAGCTTTTTATGTCTGCTCGGATGGCGTGCTTGGTCGCTATGTTCGCCAGATCGATACCACCATGGACGATGGCAATACAGCAGGTGGTTCGGTTCAGGCGGTTCCAATGGGTTCTGCGCGCGGCGCGGCAGCAGTTGCAACAGCCGCTATTGTCGATGGGCAGCAGTATATTGTCTGCGCCAGTCTCTAAAAGAAGATAGCCAGAGTCAAGCCCGCTTCGGCGGGCTTTTTCATTTCTGGAGCAGCCGTTCTTCCGCAGCCGATACCGCCTCCGGATCGCCGAGGACGACAACGACGTCGCCTTCCTCGAGTTGCGTTTCCGGGGCCGGCTCGACGGCGCGGATGCCGCGGCGGCGAATGGCGCTGACTTCGCAACCGAGCTGGTCGAGATTGAGTTGATCGAGGGTGCGCCCGATGGCCCCGGCGCCCGGGCCGAGAAGCACGGAGTGCAGGCGCGGCTGGTGATGGTCGTCGATGTCGTCGAGGTCATGGTCGCTGGCACCGCGGTAGAAGCCGCGCAGCAGGCTATAGCGTTGCGAGCGGGTCTGGCGAATGCGCTTCAGCACGCGATTGAGGGGGGTGCCAAGCAGGACGAGGGCGTGCGATGCGAGCATCAGGCTGGCTTCGAGCGCCTCTGGAACGACTTCGGTGGCGCCGGCGCGCGACAGGCGTCCGATGTCGCGCTCGTCGGCAGTGCGGACGATGACCGGAATGTCCGGGCGCAAGGCCTGGATATGGAAGAGGATTTTCTCGGTGAGCGGCGTGTCGCTGACCGTCACGATGGCGACGCTGGCGCGCATCAGGCCGGCCGCGATCAGGGCTTCCCTGCGCGCGGCGTCGCCGAAGACGACAGTTTCGCCGCCGGCGGCGGCTTCGCGCACGCGATCCGGGTCGAGGTCGAGGGCGATGTAATTGATGTTTTCCTGGCTCAGGAAACGCGCCAGGTATTGGCCGCTGCGCCCGAAGCCGCAGAGGATGGCATGCTTCTCGGTCCCCATCGACTGTGCCGCGATCTTGGTCAGCTGCATTGAGCGCAGCAGCCATTCGCCGGCGACGAAGCGCATGACCAGCTTCTCGCTGTATTGCACGATGAACGGTGCGATCAGCATGGAAAGGACGAGGGCAGTGAGCACCACCTGCTCGATGTCTTTCGGCATGCGGGCTATTTCTCCGAGCAGAACGAAACCGAATTCGCCGCCGGCACAGAGCCAGAGCGCCGAGCGGATGGAGTTGCCTGGTGTCGAGCCAAGTCGCCATGAGAGCAGTCCGACGACGATGCTCTTGATCAGCAGCAGGCCGGTCAGCGTCAGCAGCACCTGCCACCACAGCCCGACCAGAATGTGCAGGTCGAGCTTGACGCCGATGGTGACGAAGAACAGGCCCATCAGCACGTCACGGAAGGACTTGATATCCTCCTCCACCTGCAGGCGGTATTCGGTTTCCGAAATCAGCATGCCGGCGACGAAGGCACCCAGTGCCAGCGACAGGCCGGCCAACTCGGTGAGCGTCGCGAGGCTCAGCGTGATCAGCAGCACGTTGAGCACGAAGACTTCGGAAGACTTGGCGCGGGCAACGAAATGGAACCACTTGCGCATCAGTTTCTGGCCGAAAACCAGAATCACCGCGAGGACGACGACGGCCTTGAGGAGCGCGATACCGAGCAACATCGCCAGCTTTTCCGGCGGTTGCGTCAGCGACGGAATGAGCACCAGCAAGGGCACCACCGCCAGATCCTGGAACAGCAGGACGCCCATGATTTCGCGTCCGTGCGCCGAGTCGAGTTGCAGGCGCTCGGCCAGCAGCTTGGTGATGACGGCGGTGGACGACATGGCCATTACACCGCCGAGGGCGATGCCGAGTTGCCAGCTGATACCGAACAGCATGGCCACGCCGGTGATCAGCGCCATGCTGATGACGACCTGCAACAGGCCCAGCCCGAACACGATGCGTTTCATCGCATAGAGCTTGGGCAGCGAAAACTCCAGTCCGATCGAGAACATCAGGAAAACGACGCCGAACTCGGCGATATATTCGGCGCGGTGCACGTCGCGCATCAGGTTCAGCGCGTGCGGGCCGATCAGGCTGCCGACCAGCAGATAGCCGAGCACCGGCGGCAGGTTGAAGCGGCGGAAGATCACCACCGCGAGCACCGAGGCGCCAAGTAGCAGGAGAACGAGGGATAGCGCGCTCAAGGCCGTTTCGCTAAGTCAGGTATACTTGGGCCATCATAACCGCAGCCTGCCCATGAGCCAAAGCGCCAATTCCCATCAATTCTCGCCCGAACGCGCATTGGCGTTGGGTCGCCAGACGCTGAGCATCGAGGCGGCTGCGGTCGACGCCCTGGTTGGCAGGATAAATGGCGGCTTCGCGGCGGCAGTCGAGCTCATTCTCGGTTGTCACGGTCGATTGATCGTCAGCGGCATGGGCAAGTCCGGGCACGTGGCACGCAAGATCGCCTCGACCATGGCCAGCACCGGCACGCCGGCCTACTTCGTGCACCCGGCCGAGGCCAGCCACGGCGATCTCGGCATGATCACCCGCGACGACGTGCTGCTCGCCTTATCCAACTCCGGCGAATCGGAAGAGCTGTTGCGCATCGTGCCGCTGATCAAGCGCCAGGGCGCGCGGCTGATCGCCATGACCGGTGTGCCGACCTCGACGCTGGCGCGCGAGGCCGATGTCCATCTTGACGCCGGTGTCGAACAGGAGGCCTGCCCGCACAATCTGGCCCCGACCGCCAGCACGACGGCGGCGCTGGCGCTTGGCGATGCGCTGGCCGTGGCCTTGCTCGACGCGCGCGGCTTCGGGCCGGATGATTTTGCCCGTTCCCACCCTGGTGGATCGCTTGGTCGCCGCCTGCTGACGCATGTCAGCGACGTAATGCGCAGCGGCGAGGCAGTGCCGACGGTCGGGCCGCAGGCCGGTGTGAGCGAGGCCATCCTCGCCATGTCGCGCGGCGGCCTCGGCCTGGTGGCGGTCGTCGATGACGGTGGGCGGACGCTCGGCATCTTCACCGATGGCGACCTGCGCCGTGCCTTCGAGAAACGTATCGACCTGCAGTCCGCGTCCATCGCCAGTGTCATGCACGCCGGCCCGCGGACCATCGCCCCGGAGCGCCTTGCGGTCGAAGCCGTGGAAATGATGGAGCGCTACCGCATCAACGCGCTGCTGGTGGCCGATCCGGATGGCCGCCTGCTCGGTGCGCTCAACATGCATGACCTGTTTTTGGCCAAGGTGATCTGATGGATACGCGGACCCGCGCCAGCCGTATCAAGCTCATCGCCTTCGATATCGATGGCGTGATGACCGATGGCGGCCTGCACTACACCGATGACGGCCACGAACTGAAGACCTTCAATGTCCAGGATGGCCTTGGGCTGAAGCTCCTGCAGCGCGCCGGGCTCGAACTGGCCATCGTCACCGGGCGCAACTCGGGCGTCGTTGCGGCGCGTGCCGCCGATCTCGGCATCGCCCACGTCTTTCAGGGAGTCGGTGACAAGCGCGCGACGGTTGAGGCCCTTCTTGTCAGCCTCGGCCTGCATTGGCCGGACTGTGCCTTCATGGGTGACGATCTGATCGACCTCGCTGTCATGGCGCAGTGCGGTCTGGCGATTGCTCCGGCCAATGCCCGCCCGCTGGTCCGCGAGCGCGCCCACGCGGTGACCGATGCCGCCGGCGGCCACGGCGCGGTGCGCGAGGCGGCCGAATTTATCCTGGACGCTCAGGGGCAGCTCGAAGCCCTGTTCGCGGCCTACCTCGACCCGCAATGAGATTTGGTTCCAACCAGCTTTTTGTCGTCGTCCTGCTGGCGTTGCTGGCCGGGCTCAGCTTCTGGCTGCAAAGGGCGGTCACGCCGGTCGAAATCGTGCGCGATGGAAAATTGCGACACGACCCGGATGCCATGGCCGAAAACTTCCTGGTCCGCCAGTTCGACGAAAAGGGGCGCGTCAAATATCGCCTGACGGCGCCGTACATGATGCATTTCCCGGACGACGATTCGTCAGAACTGAAGTCGCCGACCTTGATTCACTATCGCCCGGACGCTGCAGCACTGACGCTGTCGGGCAAGAATGCCCTGGTCACGAGCAAGGGCCAGACCGTTTTCCTGTGGGATGATGTCAAGGCCGTTCGGGCGGCAACGCCGGCGCGCCCTGAAATGGTTGCCCGCATGCCGGATCTGACCGTCCAGCCCGATGATGGCATCGCATTCACTGGGAGTCCGGTGGTGATTACCGAAGACAAATCCTGGGTCAAGGGCGTTGGCATGCATCTGGACAACAAAACCTCAACCTTCGAGCTGCAATCACAGGTCACCGGCCTGTCTTATCCACGCCGAGCGAAAAAATGAACTATCGAACCGTCATCGTCCTGATTCTTGCGTCCCTGGCCCATTCCGCGTTTGCCGAACGGGCTGATCGCGACAAGCCGCTGCAACTGGAGGCCAACCGGATATCGATCGACGATGCCAAGAAGATCCAGATTCTCGAAGGTGACGTCGTCGTGATCAAGGGGACCATGGTCCTGCGTGCCGACCGGGTCGTCGTTACCGAAGACCAATATGGCTTCCAGAAGGGCGTCGCTACCGGCGGCAAGGATGGTCTGGCGCGCATCAGGCAGAAGCGTGAGGGTCGGGAGGAATACATCGACGGCGAAGCCGAACGCATCGAGTACAACACCAATACCGAAGTGGCCGAACTGTTTCACCGGGCCTGGGTCAAGAGCGGCGAGGACCAGGTCAAGGGCGACTACATCTGGTACGACGCGATCAGCGAAAAATATCTGGTGACCGCCGGCAAGAACAGCGACCCGAAGGGCCAGCCGACAAGGGTTCGCGCGGTCATTCAGCCGAAAAACAAGACTGCGCAAGGAAATCAGCCGGCCGACTCCGGACAACGCTTGGAGCTCAAGGGTTCCAGCGCGCCGGGGGCATCACCGGCCCGAAACTGAAGGGTTTGCGGTTGCCCGCATGACATAATGTTCCATGCTCGATGCTGGTCATCTTGGGCGCTAACTACCTGATTCAAGTCGTCAAAAATAAATTGTTGCAGTGCACCAAAATGCTTGACATTCGATAAATCATCTCTATAATTGAGCGCATGGTGCAGTGCAACAAAAAAGATTCTGGCGCGCTGCAACGGTTGATCCAGTTTTGCATTAACTTTCAATTTAGGAGATTCCACGATGTTTACCACCCCTGAGCAATTCGCCGCCGCCAACAAGGCTACCGTTGATTCCCTGCTGTCCGTGGCCAATACCGCCCTGGCTTCCGCCGAGCGTATCGCTGCCCTGAACCTGAACACCGCCCGTTCCGTGATGGAAGATTCCGTCTCCGGCGCCAAGGCCCTGATGGGTGCCAAGGACGTGCAAGAAGCCATGTCCATCCAGGCTTCCCTGGCTCAGCCGAATGTCGAGAAGGCCGTTGCCTACTCCCGTTCCGTGTATGAGATCTCCGCTCAGACCCAGGAAGAGCTGTCCAAGATGATCGAAGCCCAGTTCGGCGACTTCCAGAAGACTGTTGCCAGCCTGCTCGACAAGGCTGCCAAGTCCGCTCCGGCTGGTTCCGACGTTGCCGTTGCCGCTGTCAAGAGCGCCATCGCTGCTGCCAACTCCGCTTTCGACAACATGAACAAGGCTGCCAAGCAAGTTGCCGAGATCGCCGAAGCCAACGTGGCTGCTGCGACCAACGCCACCGTCAAGGCCGTCAGCACCAAGAAGTCCAAGTAATCAGCTGTAAAAGCCCCCGCCTCACCGCGGGGGCTTTGTTTCATCCTCACCCAAAACCAGACTGGAGAAGACGATGACCAAACCGAACATGGAACAACTGGCTGCTGCCCAGAAGGCCAATGCCGAAGTGATGATGGCCCTGTTGCGCACCGCTTTCAACGGCGTCGAGCGCCTGACCGCCCTCAACATGGCTGCATCCCGCGAGTTTTTCAACAATACGGTCGCCAACACCCAGCAGATTTTGGGTGCCAAGGATGCCGGCGCGGTTGCCAAGCTGAACAGCGAACTCGCCAAGCCGAACGTCGACAAGTGGGTTGATTATTCCCGCAGCGTGTATGACCTGGTTACCAGCATGCAGAAGGAAGTTACCTCCGTCATGGAAAGCCAGTACAGCAGCTTCACCAAGAACGCTGCCAGCGCTGTCGAAAAGGCCAAGGGTTCCGCACCGGTCGGTGGCGACGTCTTCGCAGCGACCATGCAGTCGATGCTGAACGCTTCGACCAAGGCCTTCGACAACATGACCTCGATGGCCAAGCAGTTGTCCGATGTCGCCGAAGCCAACATGAAGGCTGCCTCGACAGCCACCGGCAAGGCCGTGACCGCAGCTGCCAAGAAGAGCGCCAAGTAATCCAGCGTTCTCTGCCGCAAAAAGAACCCGCGAATTTCGCGGGTTTTTTTACGTCGACCGCAACTGCCGGATCAGGGTCGCCAGGTCCAGTGGATTTCCCGTTTCTCGATTTCGGTGCGGATTTCATCCATGGCCTTATCGACCAGCGCCGGCTCACCCTCGACCCCCAGTTCCAGATGCCGACGTTCCTTGCCGACCAACGAGGGTAGCGAGAACAGGCGCAGCGTCGGATAGTCCTTGACGATGCGCTCCATCAGGTCGAGCAGGGCGCTTTCGTAAGCGGTCGGTCCGGTCAGCAGGAAGGCTTTTTCGACCTTGCCATCGACCGGCTGGAATAGATCCTTGTAAAAGGTATCGAGCGCCCACTCGATCATCGGGTGGGCCATCTGCGGGAAACCGGGCGCGAAGTAATGCTCGTTGGCCATGAAGCCGGGGATGCGGTTGAAGGGATTGGGCACGATTTGCACGCCAGCCGGGAAGGTGACCAGTTGCCGGCGCTGGTCGGTGATTTCCTCGCCCTTGAAACGGGCCTTCAGTTCCTCGTAGCCTTCCGGATGCAGTTCCAGTCCGACGCCGAGCGCCGCCGCCACCGCCTGCCGGGTTTGATCGTCCGGCGTGTTGCCGATGCCACCGCAGGAAAACACCACGTCACCGGCCGCCATCGTGCGCTTGAAGGTAGCAGTCAGACGCTCGCGGTCGTCGCCCAGGTATTCCACCCAGGACAGGCGCAGGCCACGGGCGCCGAGCAGTTCGGCAATTTTTGCGAAATGCTTGTCCTGGCGTTTGCCGGAAAGAAGCTCGTCGCCGATGATGATGGCGCCAAAAGTACGGCTCATATGCGTTCCCCCTCGATGCTGACGACCGCGCCGCCACGCGAGCGGCGCAGGGCTTCCAGCCCGTAATGAATGAATGATAGCGCCGCCAGCGCGGGAACCAGCAGCCCGATCAGTGGTACGTGGGCGAGCAGCGCCATGGTCAGCCCGAGCATGAACATCGGCCCCCTGGTTTGTGGGCGGAGTTGTTCCCATTCGTCGGCGGTGGCGTGCAGCGACAGCGCGTCGTAGGCGAAGGTGCGGCGGTTGTACCAGGCCATCAGCAGCAAGGGCAAAACCAGCGACAGCCCGGGGATGATCCACAGCGGCAGGGTCAATAGCCAGCCGATGACGAACAAAATCGATGCCACCACGCTGTTGACCGCAGCAGCCACGAAACTGTCCTTGCCCATCGGCGCCACGTCGCGGTAATCGGTTTCCGCCAGGTGTTTGAGCAGCAGCGGCATGATGACGATGGCGGCGAGCAGCGAAGCGGTCAGGTAGGCACAGGCGAAAATTGCCATCCAGGCGCCCATGTAGGCCAGCAGCGTCGCCAGCCAGGCGATCCCCCAGCCGATCAGGAGCGTCATCGGCTGGTGGCCGAGCAGCCATTCCACCATCACGCCGAGGCCGCGCAGCGCCAGGAATATCCACAGCACCAGCGACACCACCGCAGGCGCCGCCACGTAGACCCAGATGCGCCCGCTGCGCAGGCTGCCCATGGTGCGCATCAGCGCCAGAACGACATCACCCATATTGAATTCCCTCCCATTGTTTTTGCAGGCGCTTGACCGAGACCGGCACCGGCGTCTTCAGTTCCTGCGCAAACAGGCTGATGCGCAGTTCTTCGAGCAGCCAGCGGAATTGTTCGATCTGCGGGTCGCTAGCGCCGAGTTTGGCGAGCTGGATGGCCCGGCGCTCGTAATTGGTCCACAGCGGCGCGTAGTCAGCCATCAACTGCGCATCGCGCGCCGGGTTCGCCTTCAGCTTGTCGAGCCGAACCTGGATGCCCTTGAAGTAGCGCGGGTAGTTTTGCAAACGCTCGAACGGCGTTTCGGCGATGAAGTTCCGGCCCATCAGTCGTTTCACTTGGGCCTCGATGTCCTGCACCGCAGCCGCATGCGCCTTGAAGGCCGGCAGTTTCTTGACCACCGCCTGCCATTCGCTCAGCACGGTGCCGACCAGCCGGCAAACCTCCTGCATGATCAGCCCGAGCCGTGCCTTGCTGTCGCCGCAGCGGCTCTTGAAGGCAGCCGGCGTTGTCGGCAGCGGTTCAGTCAGGCAGGCGCGCTCGAAAGTCAGCGCGACGATCTGGTTCTTGAGGTCATCGGCACTGCCCAGCGCCATGTACTGCATGGCCATCTGGCTCAGGCCGGGGATGTTCTTGTCGAAATACTTCACCTGATCGCGGAACTGCAGCATGAACAGGCGGAGCAGGCCGGCGCGATGGGCGGCGGCGGCTTCCTCGGCGGAGTCGAAGACCTTGAGGCTGACGCTCTCGCCCTCGTCGGTCAGCCCCGGGTAACCGAGCACGGTCTGGCCGGCGACCGGGACTTCCATGAGCTCCGGCAATTCGCCAAACGTCCAGTCGGTCAGCTTGGTGAATTCGGAAGGCGTTTCGTGCAACTCGGCAAACTCGTCCTTGGCCTGACGGCCCCATTCGGCGCGCAGGGCGACCAGGCTGCGGTTCATGTCGAGCTGACGGCCATGCTCGTCGATCAGCTTGTAGTTCATCGAGAAGTGGGCGGGCAAGGCATCGGGCCGGAAGGAATCCGGCGTCACGGCCCAGCCGCGGGCATTGAGGCCGCGCGCTTCGAGGATGTGGTCGATCAGCGGCGTGATAAGCCCCTGATTCATCTTCTTTTCGTTGCCGGCTACGGTCGACAGGAATTCTTCGACAAATTCGGGCACCGGCACCACTTTCGCCCGGATTTTCTGCGGCAGCGTCTTGATCAGCTGGACGAGCTTTTCCTTGAGCAGGCCGGGCACCAGCCATTCCATGCGCAGCACGGGAATCTGGTTGAGCTGGGCGAGCGGCAGGGTCAGCGTCACGCCGTCGCGCGGCGATCCCGGCTCGAAGTGGTAGCTTAGCGTGTAATCGACGCCGCCGACCTTGAGGTGATGCGGGAAAGCCTCGGTCGTCACGCCGGCCGCCGAGTGACGCATGAGGTCGTCTTTCGACAGATAGAGCAGCTTGGGCGTCTCGCGCTCGGCTTCCTTGCGCCAGTGGTCGAAGGTGGCGCCGTTGTGGATGCCTTCGGGAATGATCGATTCGTAGAAGGCGAAAATCAGTTCGTCGTCGACCAGCACGTCCTGCCGGCGCTGCTTGTGTTCGAGGTGCTCGATCTCGCGGATCAGCCTCTGGTTGTGCTGGAAGAAGGGCCAGCGCTTGGCAAAAGCCTCGTCGATTTCCTCGCTGACCAGCCCCTGGCGGATGAAGATTTCACGCGACTCGGCCGGCGCCATGGGGCCGTAATGGACGCGCCGCTTCGGGTTGATGACCACGCCGTAGAGCGTCGTTCGCTCCCAGCCCGAAACCTGCATAGCCTTCTTTTCCCAGTGGGCGTCGAAATACTGGCGCTTGATCAGGTGAGCACCCACTTTCTCCAGCCAGTCCGGCTCGATGCGGGCGACACAACGGCCGAACAGCCGCGTCGTCTCGGTGATTTCGGCGGCCATGATCCACTTGCCGGCCTTCTTTTGTAGCGGCGACGAAGGGTGGATCAGGTAACGAATGCCGCGCGCGCCGAGGTAGTAGCCGGATTCGTCGGCCTTGCAGCCGAGATTCCCCAACAGGCCAGCCAGCAGCGCCTGATGGATGGCGTCGTAGGTGCCGGGCAGTTCGCTTTCCTTCCAGCCCAGCTCGGTGACCATCGCGTGCAACTGGCCATGCACCTCGCGCCACTCGCGCAGGCGCAGGTAGGAGAGGAAATGAGCGTGGCAGGTGTCGATCAGCTGCTTGTTCGATTTCTTGTGCTCGACGGCGTTCTGGAACCAGTTCCACAGCTTCCACCAGCCGAGGAATTCCGATTTCTCGTCGGCGAACAATTTGTGCTTTTCGTCCGCCGCCTGCTGGCGCTCCTGCGGCCGTTCGCGCGGGTCCTGCGCCGAGAGGCCGGCGGCGATGACCATGACTTCCTTCAAACAACCCAGATCGCGGGCGGCGACCAGCATGCGGCCGATGCGTGGGTCGAGCGGCAGCTTGGCCAGCGACGCGCCAATCGGCGTCAGCACATTGTCGTCGGTCAGCGCACCGAGTTCCTGCAACAGCGCGTAGCCGTCGGCGATGGCCTTGGCAGGCGGCGGTTCGATGAAGGGGAAGCTCTCGACATCGGTCAGGCGCAGCGACTTCATGCGCAGGATGACGCCAGCCAGGCTGGAGCGGAGGATTTCTGGGTCGGTGAATGGTGGCCGCGCATTGAAATCCAACTCGTCGTACAAGCGGATGCAAACACCAGCCGCGACCCGGCCGCAACGCCCGGCCCGCTGCCGGGCCGCTGCCTGCGAGACCTTTTCGATCTGCAACTGCTCGACCTTGTTGCGGTAGGAATAGCGCTTGACCCGGGCCAGCCCGCTGTCGATGACGTAACGGATGCCGGGCACGGTCAGCGAGGTTTCGGCCACATTGGTGGCCAGCACGATGCGCCGCTGGCCGCCGGAGGGCTTGAAGATGCGATCCTGATCGCCAGCCGACAGACGCGAGAAGAGCGGCAGGATTTCCGGGGCGTGAGCGCTCGACAAGCCGGGGCGGGCCAAGGCGTGCTTGCGCAGGGCTTCCGCCGCCTCGCGGATTTCCCGCTCGCCGGGCAGGAAGACGAGAATGTCGCCGCTGCCCAGTCGCGCCACTTCGTCGGCGGCATCGACGATGGCGTCGTAAAGATCGCGTTCGTCGTCCTTCTTTTCCAGATCCTCGACCGGCCGGTAACGCACCTCGACCGGGTAGAGCCGGCCGGAGACTTCGATAATCGGCGCTTTTTTCCCGTTGACCGTGAAATGCGTCGAAAAGCGGTCGGCATCAATGGTCGCCGAGGTGATGATGACCTTCAGATCCGGCCGCTTGGCCAGCAACTGCTTGAGGTAACCGAGCAGGAAATCGATGTTGAGGCTGCGCTCGTGCGCCTCGTCGATGATGATCGCCTCGTAGGCGTTCAGATAGGGGTCGGACTGCGACTCGGCAAGCAGGATGCCGTCGGTCATCAGCTTGACCCAGCTTTCCGGGGACGACCGATCCTGAAAGCGGATCTTGACGCCAACGCCGGCCCCGACCTGCGTCTTCAACTCCTGCGCCAGACGCGTCGCTACCGAACGTGCGGCCAGCCGGCGCGGCTGGGTGTGCCCGATCAGTCCGCGCGCACCGAGCCCGAGATCAAGACAAATCTTCGGCAACTGCGTCGTCTTGCCCGAGCCGGTTTCGCCGCAGACGATCACCACCTGGTTTTTTGCAATCAGCTCGGCGATGTCGCCCCGCCGCTCGTTGACCGGAAGGTCGGGCTGGAAATCCGGTCTCGGCAGCTTGCCGCGCCGGTCGGCCACCGCCATCCGCGACCGGGCCAGCAGTTCGCCCAGCTCGGACTGCAGTTTTTGCCTCTTTTCGCCGGTCGACCGCGACAGTTCGCGCTCGATGCTGCGCAGGCGTTTGCTGTCCGCTGTCAGGCAGGGGGCGCTGGCGGTCACGGGCTGCCGGGCGTTCAGTGCGTCGGGCATGGCGTCATGCATCCAGCGGACTCGTCACGCCATGGCCGCCGCGGTTCAGAACATGGGTGTAGATCATCGTCGTCTGCACGTCCTCATGGCCCAGCAGTTCCTGCACCGTGCGGATGTCCTGCCCCTTCTGTAGCAGGTGGGTGGCGAACGAATGGCGCAGCGTATGCGGCGTCGCCGCCTTGACGATGCCGGCCGAGCGCACCGCCTGCTTGACGGCGCGCTGGATGGTCTGCTCGTCGAGGTGGTGACGGCGCGTCTTGCCCGAACGCGGGTCCACCGAACGGTTGCCAGAAGGAAACACGTACTGCCAGCTCCAGCTCTTGCCGGCGGCTGGGTACTTGCGCTCTAGCGCATAAGGCAGGTGAACCTCGCCGAAACCCTCGGCGAGATCCTTCTCGTGCAGCTCCCGAACGGTCGCCAGATGGCGCTGGAGGCGGGATGCCACGCGATCGGGGAGCATCGTCACCCGGTCCTTGAACCCCTTGCCGTTGCGCACCAGAATCTCTCGCCGCTTGAAATCGACATCCTGGACACGCATGCGCAACGCCTCCATCAGGCGCAGGCCGGCGCCGTACAACAAGGCAGCCACCAGCCAATGTACGTTGTCCAGGCGGGCCAGCAGGTCGCGTACCTCATCCTCGTTGAGCACCACGGGGAGGCGGCGCGGCTTCTTTGCTTGTTCCACATTGTTCAGCCACGGCAGTTCGCTGCCCAGCACCTCCTTGTAGAGGAAAAGCAGGGCGCTGCGCGCCTGGTTCTGCGTCGATGCCGCCACGTTTTCCTCGACCGCCAGATGGGTCAGAAAAGCTTCCACCTCTAATGCCCCCATCTCCGCGGGATGGCGCTTGTCGTGGAAAAAAATGAAGCGCTTTATCCACTGGACATAGGAATCCTCAGTCCGTAAGCTGTAGTGCTTGAACCGGATCCGCTCGCGAACGCGATCGAGGAGCTTGGGCGGCTGGCTCATGACGGATTGTAAGTATCTGTTGGGAGGCCTAATTTTAAAGCATCCCAATGATTTTATAAAGTTTGTTGTTTAATAAATTGATGGAAAAGCCTGCCTTTTTGGGAGGCTTACTTAATAGTTAGGCCTCGCAGTTCCACCACCGTCACTCCGGCTTTCGTCAGCATGTGTTGACGGCGTTTGAGTCGTCAGCTAAAGTTGACGACATGGACCTGTCGAAGCACCTTCCCGATCCGACTGACATTTCAGAGGCTCTGGCGTCGGTTGTGGCATTGCGCCAGTTGGCTGATGAATACGAGTCACGTGTCGTCCGCATAGCTCTGCGCGATGGCTGGTCCTGGTCCGAGATCGGTGAAGCTCTTGGGGTTTCTAAGCAGTCAGCTCATCGCCGACTCTCCCATATTCAGCCCTAGCCCGTTGGAGCAGAGATGTTTGCCACAATCAAGCACAGGATTCGTGACGCTGCGACGGTCGCCAGACTCTCCGAAGAGGCAGAGTCCCTCGCGCGCAGCTTTGGAAGCAACTCGCCGGGTTCGGAGCACTATGTCTTGGCGGCACTGACCTTGCCGGACCGCACCGCTCTGCGTGTGTTCCACAATCTGGGCTTGACAGGCGAGGCCTTCTCCTCTGGGATGCGCGCTCAGTACATCACGTCACTCGAACACGCTGGACTCGCGTCGAGTCCGACAACCTCATCGCCAAGCTGTACGGCTGCGCTTGTTGGCCCCAAGCCCAAGCTCTTCACTGCCGCAGCTTCCGGACAGGCCCTCATGCAGCGAGTCGCTGCATCAGCAGTAACTCGACGATCTCGTCCTTTGCTCGGCGCCGATGTTCTTCTTGCTGCCGCTGATGAAGAGTTCTCCATTACCGCACGTGCGTTGCGGCACTTGGGAATTGATCCAGCGGCACTTGGTAACGCAGCGGCGCAAGTGATTGAGAGTCGGGCATCGGCTCCGAGCGAAGCCTAACCACTCGCTCAACCGGACCCGCAACGGCATGCCGCCTTTGGGCCTCATTTCATTCTGGCCCGCCAGCGCCATGCCGTCGCGGGCCGGTTAGCTTCAACGTTAGGTTGCACCAAGTGCGCAGTGGTGGCGAGGCCCAGAATGAGCAGCACCAGGTTGTGGCTACGTTCGGCACTTTGGTTCGGAGGCTTCGGTCAACTGCGGTGGCGGTTCCAATCAAATTGCTCGCGTCTGCCAACAGTAGACTCAGCTCCGAACAGCCAGTGAAAGTCAGTCAACGAACGCGCTTCGCGCGAGCGTGCTGCGCCGCGCAGTCAGTTCACGGGGTTGTCGCCTCTGGCGGCAACGGCGCCGGGAGTCGAGCGCTTGTGGTTGCTCGTAGAAACACCAATCTGGCGCGTTTAGTCCGCACGGTGGTCTGCGTCAGAACAAGCTTGGTGAGCGCGGCGGTTTCAAGTACCGTCGCTGCCTAGGCCAGCAGAGAAGGCAAATGCAGTTTCAGTCTCCGCGCAGTTCATCCGTTGCAGCGAGTCCAAAAGTATGGGCTGGCGCTGGTTCGCAGCAATCGCGCATATGGCGCCGCCAAAGGCTGCAACCTAACCCATCGCTCAAGCGGACACGCACCGGCATGCCGTTGCAGGCCCTCATTTCATTCTGGGCCTTCCACGCCACGCCGGCGCGTGCCGCTTAGCTCAAACGTTGGGCATCGCCATAGGAACGTCATGAACAAGAACATTGCTGTACCCATTGCGTTGTTCTTCTTGAGCGCGCTCCTCACCGTTATGTTGCATCCTGCCGCACTGCTCCTTGCAGGGGCGGTTGTTTGTGTCATCGCCGTGCTGAAATATCGTTCTCGAAAGGTTGCCGAACTGAAGCTTGGAGCCACCTTGCTATTTCGATCAGGGCTTGCGGTTATCGCTGGTGCAATAGTCGCAGTTGCTTTTGTGTTTGCCGCGATGTCTGGTCTTTTTGCTAGGTGACCATGAACGGAAATCAGCCCAACCCGGCGCTCAACCTCGCTCCCTTCGGTCGCTGGACGCTGCGCGATAAAGCCGCGCAGCTCCGGTTAGCTCTACGTTAGAGATTTCAATTGCCACCTTGCCCATCTATATCATGACCATTCACGACCTTTCGCAGGATATTGTTCCCGTTTTGAGTCTGATTGTTGCAACCATCGGACTGCTCCTGATTTGGTGGCAAATCCGTGCTGCGGTTACCGCGATCAACGTAAGCGTCGACTCTCTGAATCAGGCACGAGCTGCGTTTCAGCAGACAACTGAGTGGAATAGGATCACGTCTACGTATACGTTTTTTGACCTCGATAGAAACTCACAAATTGAGAAACGCCTTTACGAAGCAGGAGCAAAGATTGGTCTTCGGTTTGATAAGGAACTAACGACGGAGGAGATTTCAAAGATTGTTGAGACCCCCGCGCTATTTCTTGCGGCAAAGGACTTCCTGAACGACTTTGAATCATATTGTGCTGCCTACCGAGTTGGGGCACTTCACAGAGAGTTGGCTTTCCAGCTATTGGGAACGAGAATCTCGAAGGAGTACTTCGTATTTGCTCCATTTGTCGAATATCTCCGCAATCAATTCAAGGACATCGGCATTCTTCACGAGCTTGAAGTGACGGCAAATGAATGGTCCGATCGCTTGAAGAAGGAAGAAGATGAAAGAGCGGCAGTTCTCAAGAGGCTGATGGTCGGAGTGAAGGAGACCGAAAATCTCTAACCTTTTGTTCCACCGGACCTGCGCGAAAAGCCGCGCAGGCCGGTGAATTCTGACGTTAGGCATCTATAAGTTGCATGCTCCGGGCTGGTGGTGGAAATTTGAATGCGAATTGCTTCATCGCCAGCGTTCCGTTCATCATTGATTCCATGTGGTGCAAATTTCGTTCCCTGGGGTTGAGTAGTTGGTTTTTGATTTCGGGGCTGAAATATATCCGCCGGGTTGGTCCTCATTCACATTTCCGCCTGCGTTGTTGTCTTTGTCAGGTCAGGTTGGCATCTCTCTGTGTCTGTCGGTGTTCCGGAAGAAGTCTTTTTTGCGCTCTCGTTTGACGGCCGCTTTCCGCAGGGACATATCACATTCCATGCAGATTTCAAGGCATATGGTCACAAGCCCATGCAGGGGATGCGGCTCCGTCGCAGCCCTGATGCACGGCGGCAGCCCGTGGCTTCGTTGCAGGCAAGCTTGACGCAGCAGGGTACGAAGGGAAAGCATGTATCACGGAGAAAAATTCAATGCTTGGACGCATTTGGTCGGCGCGTTGCTTGCTCTGGCCGGGGCAATCTGGCTATTGGTTCTGGCCATTGCCAGCGGCGACGGCTGGAAGGTGTTCGCCGTCTCGGTCTATGGCGCGACGCTGGTGCTGCTCTACAGCATCTCCACCATCTACCACAGCGTTCGCGGGCGGGCGAAAAGAGTGCTGCGCAAGCTTGATCACCTCTCCATCTATCTGCTAATTGCCGGAAGCTACACGCCGTTCTGCCTGATTACCCTGCGCGGGCCTTGGGGCTGGTCGCTGTTCGGCATCATCTGGTCGCTGGCGGCCATCGGCATGTTGCAGGAGATCAAGCCGCGCTCGGAGGCGCGGGTCATGTCGCTGGTGATCTATGCGGTCATGGGCTGGATCGTCCTGGTGGCGATCCAGCCGCTGCTGGAAAATCTCGGCACCGCCGGCTTCGTCTGGCTGGCCGCGGGCGGCGTCTTTTATACGGTGGGCATCATTTTCTTTGCCTTCGACGAGCGCTACCGGCATTGGCACGGCATCTGGCACCTGTTCGTGATCGCCGGCAGCCTGATGCACTACATCGCCATCCTGTTCTACGTAATCTGAATAACGATAGGCCGACTCAAGCGCCAAATGCATGGCCGGCATTTCGGATCGTCGATTCCTTGAACACAAGGAGCGTGTGAGGAATCCAACACACCCGGGTCGATTTTTCGGGGGTTTTCTCCGTTGGCCCGTGGTCGATGGCCGTTATATCGGGCTGGCTATCGACCAGCGCACGCAAGGTATGTATACCGATGAGCGCATCGACGCCTGGGTGGCGCAGGTAAACCCGCTGCTGCTGGAAAAATTGTCCGTCCCGGCGTGACTCGGGGTGACCTGCGCGCCCGGCTCAACCAGCCTTCTCGTTAGCCAGTGCCGCTTCGGTAATTTCGCGGTAGAGCGTTGTCAGCTTGCTGGCCAGAGCGCCAAGTTCGGGGTGGTTGGCGACCAAGGGATGTGCGTTCTTGGCATCGGTCAGGACTTCCTGCAGGAAGCGCAGGTCGTGGTCGCTCAAGCATTCACCTTGGTCGACTTTGGCCTTGAGTTCCAGCAGCTGCGGCAGGCGCTGGCTTTCAAGGCGCTGGATCAGTGCGGCCAGAACGCCGGCTTCGTTTTGTTTGTCGGTCATGTCTTGCTCCTCGGGAAATTGGGCAGGCCCGATGGCTTGCCGCCTCGGAAAAAGTCTATCACTTTCGCCGGCCAGTGGTGCTGGCAGCAATATCCGGATGGCAAGGCGGGGCGCCGGTGGCTGGCATGGCAGTTGCGCGCAGTTGAAGCGCGCGCCCGCTGACGTCGACTTTCCGACATTGCGGTGGCCGCCCAGCTTCGGAGTCTGCCATGCCCGTTACCACTTGCGACCGCCACGGTCAGCCCGTCGCCACCGGCGACCGGGTGAGGATACTCGCCATCAGTCCCGACCCGGAGATGGACGATGTCGGCGCTCGGCGTCGATATCGAAGTCGTCAACGCCGACGGCTGCAACGCGCTGTGGCTGGCCTGCTACCACGGCAGCCACGCCATCATCGAACGCCTGACCGCAGCCGGCAGGCATCGACATCGACCTGCAAAACGGCAACGGCGCCACCTGCCTGATGTACGTTTCCTCGAACAGCACGCCGGATCTGGTCAAGCTGCTGCTGGAGAAGGGCGCCAACGCAAGCCTGAAGAATTTCGACGACTTCTCGGCGCTCGATCTGGCAGCCTCGGTCGACTGCCTGAAACTGCTGACGAAAGCGGCCTGAGGTAGTGGGAACTGGTGGTCTGCTGCCGGCGCGCAGCCTTACGATGGAGCGTGGCTATTTGACCGGGATCATCAGGTGCTGGTAAGGGGTTCCCGGCCACATCACATACGGAACCGAGGTGTCGGGATCGGCATCCTTCGGATACATGTCGTAGAAGCCGGGTTCAGCGCCAACAATCATCACGTGCGGCCCGGTCTTGACCCAGTGATTGGCAGCGTTGGGTTTGGTCGCATAAGGATCGGTATTGCTGGCGTCGGTACCTCCGGCCAGCATGTACATGAAGCCGACCTTCCCGACGGCCGGTTCTTTGTGCCCTATCCACGCGCCCGCCCACTCCCAGGCAGCCTGGTCCATGCACATCGGGTCTGGACCAGGCGTAGCGGGATTATCGGGCATGCAGGTGAAGCCGTTGCTGCCTTCGCGCAACGTGCGCATCTGGCCGTCGGCGCTCATGGCGACGATGGTCGCCTTGGCGCTCACCTTTTTCGGCGCGGCCTGCATCGCACTCTTGATCAGTTTCTGATCGGCGGCCGAGGGGGGCTGTTGTCTTGGCCGCCATTCCACTTGCAGCGTGCCATGCCGGGCCTTGCTAAATCGGTCTCGAGGTTATACTCCGGTCATTATTCCGTTCCCCGTGACCGATCCATGGCCATCCTGCGCTGCAACAAATGCGGGCTGCTCGCCGAGCAAGGCGACGGCCTCGCCGGACAGAGCATCGCCTGCCCCAAATGTGCCGATCCGGCCAAGGTTTATCCGACGCTGTTCTTCATCGAGAAGCTGCTCGACAAGTATTTCGATGCCCAGCGTGAACTGATCCGCCTCAAATCGGCGCCGACGACCGTGCAGATCGCGCCACAGTCGGTGACGCCCCCTGCGCCGCTGGCCGGCCTGGACCTCGGCAACACCGATCAACTGGCGACGGAAATCCAGCACGGCCCGATCTACGACTGGTTTCACAAGCGCCAGATCAAGGTTCAAGCCGATCTGCGCGGTGTAGACACCAGCGGATTTTTCGACGAAGTGGCCGAGGTCATCGGCAGCAATCTCACGCTCTTCAAGGAAGTGGTCGACCGCATTCGCTGGTCGCAGCAAAAGGAGTACAACGGCACCACAATCAAACTGGAAAAAAAGACGCCGGACGAAGCCAGGGCGCTTCTCGGCTTCTGCCAGCAGTTGTACGACTTTTCCTTCGTCGCCAAGTGCTTGCACAACAAGCCGGAAAACAGTATCCGCCTGATCCTGCAAAGCGCACCGGCGATCCGCCAGTTTTTCAACGGCGAATGGCTGGAATGGCATGCCCTGATGTCCGGCTTGCGCTATGCCAAGGAGCGCGGTCGCCGCGTTGCCTGTGCCCGAGGACTGGAGATCGTGCTGGCCAACGGCGACCCGTACGAGCTTGATGTCTTCATGCTCGTCGACGGTCAGACGCCGGTCTGTATCGAGTGCAAGAGCGGCGAATTCCGCCAGAACATCGACCGTTACCTTGCGCTAAAGAAGCGGCTTGGGCTGACGGGGCGGCAATTCGTGATGTGCATCGCCGGTCTGGAAGACGACAAGGCCAAGGCGTTTACGGCCATGTACGACATCAGTTTCGTCAACGAGCAAGGGCTGGCGGAACATCTCTCCCGCCTGTTCTGAGCGGGGGCGGTCATTTTTGGCCTTTTTTGGCGGTCGACCGCGACAGGCAGTTTTTCAACTCCAGATGCGCGTTGCACCGACCGTCAGCAGGCCGAGATAAGTCGCCGTCAGCGAACCGGCCAGATGCACCGAGGCGAGGCCGATGGCCCAGGCGGGCTGGCCGGCCAGCAGGCGTTCGACAACTTCCGCCGAGAAGGTCGAGAAGGTCGTCAGGCCGCCGAGAAAGCCGGTGATGGCAAAGAGCTTCCAGGCCAGCGGAAAATGGGTGTTGATGTGGAACACGCCGACCGCGATGCCGATCAGGTAGCCGCCGATCAGATTGGCTGCCAGCGTGCCGAGCGGCAGGGCGATGAACAGCGGGTTGAGGGCAATCCCGAGCAGCCAGCGCGTCCAGGCGCCGAACGCGGCGCCGAGGCCGACGGCGAGGAAGTTCAGAGCGGAAAGATTGTGCAGTGCAGACATTGGCTGAATTTTAGCGGTTTAAGAGTCTCAGCCGGTAAAATAGCGCGATTGAGATCCGAGGTTTTACCGTGAGCAGCCCCATTAAACAACCCGAAGCCGCCCCAGCCGCCAATTTCATCCGAAACATCGTCGAAGCCGACCTCGCCGCCGGCAAGCACGCCCAGCGCCATTGGGCCGGCCAGCCCGGCACCGCCGCCGACCACGCCGCCGGCCCGCTCGATCCGGCCAGAATTCGCACCCGCTTCCCGCCCGAGCCGAACGGTTACCTGCATTTCGGCCATGCCAAATCGATCCTGCTCAACTTTGGCCTCGCCGAGCAATACGGCGGCCGCTGCCACCTGCGTTTCGACGACACCAACCCGGAAAAGGAAGAGCAGGAATACGTCGATTCGATCATCGATGCCGTGCATTGGCTCGGCTGCTCCTGGCAGCAGGGCGGCGAAACCAATCTCTATCAGGCTTCCAATTATTTCGACTGGATGGCCCAGTTCGCCGAATACCTGATCTCCGCCGGCCACGCCTACGTCGACAGCCAGTCGGCCGAGGAAATGCGCGCCAATCGCGGCACGCTGACCCAGCCGGGCAAGGATTCGCCGTTCCGTAATCGCAGCGCCGCCGAGAACATGGATCTCTTCAAGCGCATGCAGGCCGGTGAATTCGCCGACGGCGAGCATATCCTGCGGGCGAAGATCGACATGAGCGCGCCCAACATCAACCTGCGCGATCCGGCGATCTACCGCATTCGCCACGCGACCCACCACAACACCGGCGACAAGTGGTGCGTCTACCCGATGTACACCTTCGCCCACCCGATCGAGGACGCGCTGGAAAACATCACGCACTCGATCTGTACGCTGGAATTCGAGGATCAGCGACCGTTCTACGACTGGCTGCTCGAACGCCTGGCCGAAGGCGGTCTGCTACAGCGTCCGCTGCCGCAGCAGATCGAATTCTCGCGCCTCAACCTGACCTACGTGGTCCTGAGCAAGCGCAAGCTGATCCAGCTGGTAGACGAAAAGCACGTCGCAGGCTGGGACGACCCGCGCTTGCCGACGCTGGTTGGCGCCCGCCGCCGCGGCTATTCCGCCGAGGGTTTCCGCCTCTTTGCCGAGCGCATCGGCGTCTCCAAGAACGATTCGCTGATCGACTACGTGCTGTTCGAAGACGCCATGCGCGAAGTCATGAACGAGTCCGACCAGCGCCGCATCGCCGTCCTCGACCCGCTCAAGCTGATCATCGACAACTACCCGGAAGGCCAGGTCGAGGAGTGCTTCGCCCCGAATCACCCGCTGCACCCGGAGCTCGGTCAACGCGCCGTCCCCTTCAGTCGCGAACTGTGGATCGAGGGCGAGGACTTCATGGAAGTCCCGAGCAAGGGCTACCGTCGCCTGTTCCCCGGCAACATGGCCCGGCTGCGCTATGGCTATGTCGTCAAGTGCATCGGCTGCGACAAGGACGAGAACGGCAAGATAGTTGCGGTCCACTGCGAATATCTGCCCGAAACCAGGTCCGGCACGCCGGGCGCCGACAGCGTCAAGGTCAAGGGCAACCTGCACTGGGTTTCCGCCGCCCAGTCCTACGCCGCCGAAATCCGCCTCTACGAACGCCTGTTCAAGGTGCCGGCGCCCGGTTCCCGGCGCGAAGGCGATGCGCCGGAGCTCGAACGCAATTTCCTCGACGACCTCAACCCGGATTCGGCGCAGATCATCACCGCCCAGCTCGAACCCTGCCTGCGCGACGCCGGGCCGGAAGAACGCTTCCAGTTCGAGCGCCACGGCTATTTCGTTGCCGACCGCGTCGATTCCAGGCCCGGCGCCCCGGTGTTCAACCGGGCAGTCACGTTGAAGGATTCGTGGGGCAAGGCCGGCTGATGGACAGCACAGTGCCGGCGGACATCCTCGCCTTCTGGTTCGGCCTTCCGGGCGAACCCGGATTCGGCCAGCCCCGTAGCGAGTGGTTCCGCAAGGACGCCGCCTTCGACGATCAAATCCGCAGCCGTTTCCTGCCCGGCGTCGAGGCCGCGCTGGCTGGCCAGTTGGCGGCATGGGTCGCCGAGCGGCAAGGCGCGCTTGCGCTGCTGATCCTGCTCGACCAGTTCCCGCGCAACCTCTTTCGCGGTGAAGCAAAGGCCTTCGCCGGCGATGCACAGGCCCGCCAGTTGGCCGAAACAGCGCTCGCCAAGGGCTGGGACAAGGGCCTGTCAGCTGTCGAAAAGCTGTTCGTCTACCTGCCTTTCGAGCACAGCGAAGTGCTGGCCGACCAGGAGCGCTCGGTCGCGCTGTTCTCGGCGCTGGCCGCCGAGCATTCGGGCTGTGAAGGCTTCCTCGACTACGCGCACCGGCATCATCAAGTCATTGCCCGCTTCGGCCGTTTCCCGCACCGTAATGCGGCACTGGGCCGTCCATCGACTCCCGAAGAGACGAGTTACCTCGCTCAGCCGGGCAGCGGTTTCTGATACCCATGTCGGCCCGCGATGTCGCCAGCCTCGGCCAGGTCTTTACGCCGCCCAGCGTGGTCGTCTTCATGCTCGACCTGTGCCGGAACAAGGGCCGCGTGCTGGAGCCGTCGGCCGGCGACGGCGCCTTTTTCGCGACCATGCGCGAGCGCCAAGCCGATTGCGTCGGCATCGAGATCGACCCGCGCGTCGCGCCGCCGGGCGCCGAAATCCGCGATTTCTTCGATTACCCGTTGAGCGAGCAGTTCGACACCATCATCGGCAACCCGCCTTACGTGCGTTTTCAGGATGTTGCGGTCGACACTCAGAAAAGGCTGAAATCCGAGCTTTTCGACAAGCGCAGCAACCTGTTCCTGTTCTTCATCGAGAAGTGCATCCGCCACCTGAAGCCGGGCGGCGAACTGGTCTTCATCGTGCCGCGCGAATTCATCAAGCTGACCGCCGCCAAAAAACTCAACGCCTGGCTATTTACGCAGGGCAGCATCACGCATTTCTACGAAACCGGCGATACCCGGGTGTTCGACGAGCACACGCCCAACTGCGCCATCTTCCGTTTCGAGAAGGGGCGCATGGACCGCCACATGGCCGACGGCCGGCGCTTCGTCGAGGTCGATGGGCAACTGATGTTCCTGCGCGACGATTACAGCGTGCGCTTCGCCGATGTCTTCATGGTCAAGGTCGGCGCCGTTTCGGGGGCGGACAACATCTTCACGCACCCCAAGGGCAACATGGAATTCGTCTGCTCGAAGACCGTGGAAACCGGCGAAACGCGCCGCATGCTCTACGGCATCAAGCATCCGCACCTGGAAAAGCACAAGGAAGAACTGCTCGCCCGCCGCGTCAGAACCTTCGACGAAAGCAACTGGTGGCAGTGGGGGCGCGCCTTCCCGATCAACCTGCATCCGCGCATCTACGTCAATGGCCGCACGCGCAAGCGCGAGCCCTTCTTCCTGCACGACTGCAACAGCTTCGACGGTGCGGTGCTGGCGCTGTTTACGAAGAACCGGCGCATGCCGCGCCGCGAGCTGATCGAATGCATGCTGATGCTGAACCGGAACGTCGACTGGCAGGAACTCGGTTTCGTCTGCGACGGCCGCTTCCTGTTCACCCAGCGCAGTCTGCAGACCTGCGTGCTGCCCGAGAAATTCTCCCGATTCCTGCCGCCTGAAGCGAAAAAGGACGCCGCATGACCTTCACCCAGATGCTCGCCGCCGCCTGGCGGAAGAACAACTCCCTGCTCTGCGTCGGCCTCGACCCCGATCCGGCCAAGTTTCCCGCCCACCTCAAGGGTCGCGACGATGCCATCTTCGAATTCTGCGCCGCCATCGTCGACGCCACCGCCGATCTCGTCTGCGCCTTCAAGCCGCAGATTGCCTACTTCGCCGCCCGCCGCGCCGAAGACCAGCTCGAAGCGCTGATCGCCTACATTCACGCCAAGCACCCCGGGATCCCGGTTATTCTCGACGCCAAGCGCGGCGACATCGGCTCGACCGCCGAGCAGTACGCCGTCGAAGCCTTCGAGCGCTTCCAGGCCGACGCCATCACGGCCAGCCCTTACATGGGCCGCGACTCGGCCGCGCCCTACCTGGCCTACCCGGAAAAAGGGGTCATCCTGCTCTGCCGCACTTCCAACATCGGCGGCAGCGACCTGCAATTCCTTGATGTGGGGAACGGCGAAAAACTCTACGAGCGCGTCGCCCGCCTCGTCGCCAGGGAGTGGAACACCACCGGCCAGTGCGCGCTGGTCGTCGGCGCCACCTTCCCGGCTGAAATCGAACGCGTGCGCGCCATCGTCGGCGACGTGCCGCTGCTGGTGCCCGGCATCGGCGCCCAGGGCGGCGACATCGAGGCCACCGTCAAGGCCGGCTGCACCGCCAATGGCACCGGCTTGATGATCAGTTCCTCGCGTGCCATTCTCTACGCTGGCAAGGACGAGAATTTTGCCGCTGCGGCGCGCCAGGTTGCGCTCGAAACCCGCGACGCCATCAACCTTTACCGCTAAGGAACCGCCATGCGCATGGATGACCAACGTGAAAGCGACAACCTCGAAGACCGCCGCGGCGGTGGCATGGGCGGCGGCGGTGGTCTGCGCCTCGGGGGCGGGCGCCTGGGGATCGGCACCATCGCAATTGCGCTGGTCGCCAGCTATTTCCTCGGCATCAATCCGCTGACGGTGCTCAGCATGCTGAGCGGTGGCGGCGGCATGCCGGCCATCGAAAAGAGCGCGCCGCCAGCATCCAAACCGCCGGCCAACGACGAAACCGCGCGTTTCGTGTCGAAAGTGCTGGCGTCGACTGAAGATACCTGGAACGAGGTTTTTCGCGCCAATGGCCGCCAGTACGAGGAGCCCAAGCTGGTGCTGTTCTCCGGCGTGACGCCGACCGCCTGCGGTACCGGCCAGTCGGCGATGGGGCCGTTCTACTGCCCGGGCGACCAGAAGGTCTATATCGACCTGACCTTCTTCCGCGAATTGAAGGAGCGCTTCAAGGCGCCTGGCGAATTCGCCCAGGCCTACGTGATCGCCCACGAGGTCGGCCATCACGTGCAGAACCAGCTGGGTATCGCCGAGCAGGTCGACAAGGCGCGCCGCCGTTCCAGCGAGCGCGAAGGCAACGCCCTCTCGGTGCGCATGGAACTTCAGGCCGATTGCCTGGCCGGCGTCTGGGGCAAGCGCACCGACACCATGAAGAACGTCCTTGAGCCGGGCGACCTCGAAGCGGCGCTGACCGCCGCCACGGCCATCGGCGACGACCGCCTGCAGCAGCAGGCGCAGGGCCGTATCGTGCCGGAAAGCTTCACCCACGGCACCTCGGAACAGCGCGTGCGCTGGTTCAAGCGCGGCTTCGAGACCGGCGACATGAACCAGTGCAACACCTTCAAGGCCGCCAAGCTCTGAGCCTCCTGCGCCTGTTCTGCGCGCTGGGCCTGACTCTCGCCAGCGCCGCCAGCGTGGCGCTGCCGCAGCACAACCCGGTGCCCGGCGGTGTCGCTGTCATCGAACTCGCTGCCACCGGCGCGACGCCGCCGACCGCCCGCTGGGGCGAGCAGCCGCTGGCCGTGTTGCGCGACGGCGGGCGCTGGGTCGCGCTGCTCGGCATTCCGCTCGACACCTTGCCGGGGGCGCTGGAAATCAGCGTTTTTAGCGGGTCGACCGCAACCGCCCTCAGCGTGCCGGTCCATCTCAAGAATTACCCGGAACAGCGCCTGACCATCAAGGACAAGCGCAAGGTCGAGCCCAATCCGGACGATCTGGCGCGCATCGAGCGCGAGCGGGAAATTACCGAAGCCATCAAGCGTCGTTTTTCCGATGCCGCGCCGGCGACCGATTTCATGCTGCCGGCCAGTGGCCCGCTGTCGTCGCGTTTCGGCCTGCGCCGCGTCTTCAACGGCCAGCCGCGCAACCCGCATGCCGGGCTCGATGTCGCCGTCGGCACCGGCGCCCCGGTCAAGGCGCCGGCCGCCGGCATCGTCGCCAATACCGGCGATTATTTCTTCAACGGCAACACCGTTTTCGTCGACCACGGCCAGGGGCTGATCACCGCCTACATGCACTTGACGCGTATCGACGTCCGTTCCGGTCAACCGGTCAAAAAGGGCGAAATCCTCGGTGCCGTCGGTTCGACCGGGCGGGTGACCGGCCCGCACCTGCACTGGGCCGTCATCCTCAACAACACGCCGGTCGATCCCGAACTGTTCCTGGTTCGTCCGTGAATACCGCTTATCCGGGGTTCTTGCCGCCACCGGCCTTTGCCGTTGCGTTTGCCGGCGGGGCGTAATCGGGCACCTTGTTCTTCACCGCCGGCTGCGCCTGCAGGTAAGCGTAGATGGCGTGCAGGTCGCTGTCCGGCAGTTGGCCGATGGCCTGCCAGGGCATGGGCGGCATGATCGGGCGGGCGACGCCGACATGCTTGCCGGTGCGCATCGCCTGCACGAAATCCTTTTCCTTCCATGATCCGATGCCGGTCTCGCGATCCGGTGTCAGGTTGGCGGCGAAGCTGGTGCCCCAGGGACCGACGAAGGCCGTCATCGTCGCGCTGCCGGCCCAGTTCCAGTCGCCGTCCAGTTTGGGCGGGCTGCCCGGCTTCAGTTGCTCGGGGTGGCCGGAGAGGCCGCGCGCCATGTCCTTTTCCGGGCCGTTGGCGCCCATCTTGAACGGCGTGTGGCAGGTGACGCAGTCGCCGGCGGCGACCAGAAGGGCGCCGCGCTTGATCTTGGCGGCGTTGTTGCCGTCGGCCTGGGCGGCGGTGGCGTGAACGAGTCCGCAGGCAAGGGCGGCAACAATCAAGGTGGATTTCTGCTTGGGGCTGGGATGCATGGTGCGATCTCCTGTTGTGGTTTGAGGGTGTTTGAAAATCAGGCGTGCTGGTAGCTGCAGAGTCTTTCGGCGGCTGCCGCGATGGCCTCCGCCTGGGGTACGAAGGCTTGTTCGAGCGGGTAACTGGAAGCCACTGGCGCATCGGGTCCGCCGAGGCGAACGATGGGTGCCTTGAGCCGGGCGAAGGCTTCTTCCGCCACCAGTGCGGCGATTTCGGCGCCGACGCCGCACAGTCGGTTGGCCTCGTGGACGACGACCAGGCGGCCGGTTTTGGTGACGGAGGCGAGGATGGTCGCTTCGTCGAGCGGCTTGAGGCTGCGCAGGTCGATGACCTCGGCGGCGATACCCTTGCCGGCCAGGGTATCTGCCGCCTGCAGGCAGTGATGGACGGTCTTGCCGTAGGACACCAGCGTCACGTCGCTGCCGGCGCGCAGCACGGCTGCTTTGCCGAGAGGCACGGTCTGCTCCCCGGCTGGTACCTCACCGGGCTGGTAGAGCAGTCCGATGTCGAGGAAGAACAGGACCGGGTTGTCGTCGCGGATGGCCGCCTTGAGCAGTCCCTTGGCGTCCGCCGGGTTGCTCGGCATGACGACCTTGAGTCCGGGACTATGGACGAACCAGGCCTCGTTGTTGTGGTTGTGCTGGGCGCCGACGCCCCAGCCGGCGCCGGTCATCGTCAGCGTGACGAGGGGGAAAGAGAATTGTCCTCCGGACATGTAGCGCAGCTTGCCGGCGCTGTTGACCAGTTCGTCCATGGCGTAGCAGAGGAAGGGAGCGAACAGCAGGTCGATGACCGGGCGCAGGCCGGTGCCGGCGGCACCCACCGCCGTGCCGGCGATGATGCCTTCGGCGAGCGGCGTGTTGCGCACGCGCCGGGCGCCGAATTCCTGCACCAGATCGTGGCGCTTGGTCGCGATGCCCTCGCCGAAGACGAGGACGCTGTGGTCGCGGCGCATTTCTTCGGTGAGGGCGGCGCCGACGGCGTCGTAAAGGGTCAGTGTGGTCATCGCGGTACCTCAGGCGTAGACGTTGCGGGTCAGTTCGCTAACGTCGGGGAAGGGGGAGGCTTCGGCGAAAGACTGGGCGACGGCGATGCGGCTCGCCACCTTGTCGGCCAGGGCGGCGGCCTGAGCCGGGGTGAGGTGGCCGTCGGCGATCAGGCAGTCGCGGCACATGGCGATCGGGTCGCGGGCCAGCCAGGCTTCGCGTTCGGCCGGGTCGACGTAGGCCTGGTCGTCGGGTTCGAAGTGGCCGCGCGTCCGGTAGGTCCAGTTTTCCAGCAGATAGGGGCGGCCGCTCTCGCGCACCTGAGCCGCGGCTTCCTGAGCCGCGGCGAGGACGGCGCTGACATCGTTGCCGTCCACCGTCCTGGCGGGAATGCCGTAGGATGCGGCCCAGTCGGCGATGTGGTCGCGGCTGGTGGCCTCGCGGCGATGGACGAAGGCCTGCCACTGGTTGTTTTCGCAGACGTAGAGGATCGGCAGGTTCCACAGGGCGGCGAGGTTGAGCGACTCGTGGAAGCTGCCCTCGCAGGCGGCGCCGTCGCCGAAGAAACAGACGACGATGCCCGGCCGGTTGAGCATGGTTTGCGACAGTGCGACGCCCGGGGCGAGCGAGAGTTCGGCGCCGACGATGGTCGAGGTGAGGACGATGCCCAGTTCCTTGACCGAGATGTGCAGCGAGCCGCTGTGGCCCCGGCAGTAGCCGTCGCTGCGGCCCATGACTTCCGCCAGCAGGCGGCCAGGGTCGGCGCCGCGGGCCAGCAGGTGGCCGGCGCTGCGGTGGTTGGTGAGGATCAAATCGTCGCCGGCAAGGGCGTTGACGACGCCGACGGCAGCCGCTTCCTGGCCGACCGAGGTGCAGGTGCCGGGTATCTTGCCGGTGCCGCTGCCGGCGACGATGGCTTCTTCATAGGCGCGGATGAGCAGCATCTGCTGGAGCAGTTGCCGCGGATCGATTTCGTGTTGCTTTGGGTTCATGACTTCTCCCGTCGTTGGTTGATGGAGGAAGTCTAGACCGCCCGAAAACCGTTACAAGACGGGCGACGGGCGCTTACGAATCTTTTAAGAAACGGTGAATGAAGATTTAAGAAGCGGGGATCTTCGACCCCGGAAAGTCAGCCGGAAACGAGTTGCAGCGGCCGGTCAACCGACAGTGAAAAGCGCCCGCGGCCGGTCTTTTTGAGGTGAATGCCGGCCGCCCGTTCCTCCAGGCGGCGCTGCAACAAGACCAGGCGCGCTTCCAGATTGTCGCTGACGCTTGGCAGGCGGATTCTCGGGTCGACGCGCAATCCCTTGTTGGTGAAACCGGTGCGCCGGCGCTCGACGAAATCGGTGAGCAAAGTCCACAGGATGGCGCCGGCGACGCCCTTGATCAGGTAATCGTCATCGATAAAGATGCTGTCGTTGGCGGCAAAATGGCGTACCAGCAAGGGAGGGCCGGCCGGCGCCGGGGTCGAACCTTCGACGCCTGGCGCATCCTCCACCAGTTCCTCCGCCTCCTGGTGGTGATGCATCGCTAGCCCCAGTTGCGCGGCGAATGCCACCAGGGCATCTTCGTCGTCGTAACCGAAATTCAGGTCGGCGACATTCTCCAGATAGAGCACCCCGAGCAGGCGGTCGAAGGCGGTGATCGGCACCGCCATCTGGCTGCGGGCTTCCGGCAGTCCCGGCAGCGGAATCGCCGTCTCCAGGCTGTCACCCTGGCCATCGGCCTCGACGCCGTCGCGAATGGTGCGCCCGTAACCATACTCGCTGGTCATGAAGCCGATACGGATGGGAATCCGTTCGCGGGCGCAGATGCCGATGACGCCGGCGCCGACCGGTATCTCGGAACCGATGCCGGACTGCGGATAACCGCGGCTGGCGAGGGTGTACAGGCGGCCGCGCCCTTCGTCGTGCATCAGGAGCATGACGTGGCTGATGCCGAACTCGCTGCCGAGGCAGTCGAGCGCCGTTTCCAGCAGGCGCTCGAGGTTGCCGCAGCCGGCCAGGCGGCCGGTGGCGCGGCGCAGCGCGGTCAGGTAGTTGACGACCGGGGGCGGCGGCGCCACCGTCGGTCCCGGCACCTGCTCGATGGCGAGGATGCGATAGACGTCCGAGCCGAGCAGGCGGAACACCTCGCTCATGCCGGTGTGCGAGGCGATGCCCGCCAGTTTCGCCTTCATCTGCTCGAACAGCGGGCCGGCTGTTTCGGTGCGCAGATAGGCCAGGGTCAGCCGGTACTGGGCGCCAGTCAGGTGGCTGGTGAGCATCAGGCGAACGGGCGAGTGGGCGAGGATGTTCTGGCGGGTGCGGTTGAAGAACTGGTAGGACAGCGCGACATGTTCGTTGTCGATGAACTGCACCTGCGACAGATAGGCCAGGTTGGGGATTCCCTCCGCATCGCAGGTGGCGATGTGGCCGGGGATGACGCCCTCCAGGCATTCGCGAATGGTGTCGAGGCGCGGGGTCATGGGTCAGCCCAAGGGCGCGCCGGCCTTGGGCCCGGGGGTTTGCGAGAAAGCCGCGGAGGGCGAATAGACGACGCTCACCAGATCGTCCGGCTGATAGGCCAGGATGGCACGCACCACGGCTTCGGACATACCCAGCGGAACGACCTCGAGCACGAAGTCGGCGATGTGGCCGTCGATGACGGCAATGTCTTCCGCAGCGAACGGAACGATCCGGGCGTTACTGCCCTTCAGTTGCAGGGTGCGATTGCTGCTCGGCAGGCTGAAGACGTTGGCGACCCGCCCGCCGCTGCTGCGGATGTTTTCGAGAAGCGCTTCCGACTGCGAGCGCCGCAGGAAGATGGTGACCTGGCGGCCGTCGTCGATCAGCTTGCACCCCAGCCCGCGGCTCATGCTCGGCAGGCGGCCCGGGTTGCACGAGGCCAGGCTGATGCTGACTCCGGTCAGGATGAAAGCGGCGTTGTCGCTGTCGAGCATGGCAAGAAGAAGGCGCCATGGAGGCGCCTTCGGAAGTGGTGGCCGTCGTCGTCAGATCTTCGGCTTGGACGGCGTGCTCATCTGCTTTTCATCCTTGGCCTTGTCGCCGCAGGCAATGGCGGAAACACTGGCAACGGCGAATACAGCGGCGAGCAGGGCGGCAATCATTTTCTTCATCGGAATCTCCTTGTGCTGGATGTCGAAGTTCGAACAATTTGGCAGGGATTGGTTCATTGCGCAAGCCGGAAGGTGCCGGTGCATCCCGGAAACGAGAAGCCCATGCACTATGAGGGACATGGGCTTCGTTTGCTGCGGCTCTGGCCATTCCGGCTGGAGCATTCGGCTTTTCGCCGATACGGATACTACTCGGTCATCTCAAGATTGGTTTCCGGGAATGCGTCCATGGAATCCCCTGATACGCAGCTGATACTACCAAGCAGTGCCGGGATTGCTGCGAGCCTCAGCACAATTCCAGATTAGCACATGGTTGCGGAAAATCCAGGGAACAACGCGATTTTTCGCTGCTTCCCGGACGGCCTGTCCCGGCGCCTTTGGCCAAACCGCCGGGATGGGCGAGAATGGGGGCGTTCGCTGTTCGTTCAGGCCGCGCGCCGGCCTCTGCCAAGGAATCTTCATGCGCCGCATTGCCATCGTCATCGCCATCGTTGCCGTGCTCGGCCTCGCCTTCGCCTGGTTCACCCGGCCCAAGCCCATCCCTGTCGTGCTGAAGGAAGTCGCCGAGGGCAAGGTCGAAGCGACGCTGGCCAACACCCGCGCCGGCACCGTCGAGGCCTGCCAGCGCACCAAACTGTCGACTATCGTCGGCGGGCGGATCGAATACCTCGGCGTCAAGGAAGGCGACCGCGTCAAGAAAGGGCAGTTGCTCCTGAAGTTGTGGAACGACGACCAGCAGGCGCAGGCCGCCCTGTCGCAGGCCCAGGTGGCTTTGGCCGGCAAGCGGGTCGATGAAGTCTGCATTGCTGCGGTCAACGCCGAAAAAGAGGCAAAAAGGCAGGCCGAGCTGCGTGACAAGGGTTTTGTCTCGGCCAGCCGCGAGGAGATTGCCCGCACCGAGGCCGAGGTCAAGCGTGCCAGCTGCAATACCGCCAAGGCCGATGTCGCCCAGGCCGAGGCCAAGCTCAAGGCCACCCGCGTCGAACAGGGCCGCGTCGCGCTTTACGCGCCGTTCGATGGCACGGTCGCCAAGATCGTCGGCGAACTGGGCGAATACTCGACACCGTCGCCGCCCGGCGTGCCGACGCCGCCGGCCATCGACCTGATCGACGACTCCTGCCTCTACGTCAAGGCGCCGATGGACGAAGTCGATGCGCCGAAGATCAGCGTCGGTCAGCCGGTGCGGGTCACGCTCGATGCCTTGCCAGGCAAGATAATCCCGGGCAAGGTGCGGCGCGTCGCACCTTATGTTTCGGCCGTCGAAAAGCAGGCGCGCACAGTCGACGTCGAAGTCGACTTCGAGCATCCGGAAGCAACCGGGAAACTGCTGGTCGGCTACAGCGCCGACGTCGAGATCATTCTCGACGGCCGCGACAAGGTGCTGCGGATTCCGAGCGCAGCGATTCAGGAAGGCGGCCGCGTGCTGCTGTTCAATGCCGACAGCGGCAAGCTGGAAGAGCGCAAGATCAAGACCGGGCTGGCCAACTGGGAATACACCGAGGTGCTTGAAGGCCTGGCCGCCGGCGACCGCATCGTCACCTCGCTCGAAAAGGAAGGCATCAAGGCCGGCGCAACAGTGACGCCCGACGACAAGACGAAAGCCAAGTAAGCGCATGGCGCTGATCGAACTCACCGGCATCGAGCGCGTCTTCCAACTCGGCGACTCCGAGGTTCACGCGCTGACAGCGCTCGATCTGAGCATCGGCGCCGGCGAATACGTCGCCGTGATGGGGCCATCCGGCTCCGGCAAATCGACCCTGCTCAACCTGCTCGGCCTGCTTGATCGCCCCAACGCCGGTACCTACCGCCTGGAAGGGCGCGACGTGACGACCCTTTCGCCCGACGAACAGGCGCGGGTGCGCAGCGAGCGCATCGGCTTCGTTTTCCAAAGCTTCCATCTCGTTCCGCGCCTGACCGCTGCCGAAAATATCGCGCTGCCGATGACGCTCGCCGGTATCCCGGTCAAAGAACGCAATGTCCGCGTCGCCCGGGCGCTCTCCGGTTTCGGCCTGGAAAACCGCGCCGACCATCGTCCCGACCAGCTTTCCGGCGGCCAGCGCCAGCGTGTCGCCATTGCCCGCGCCACCATCATGCAGCCGGCCCTGATCCTCGCGGACGAGCCGACCGGCAACCTCGACCGCCACACCGGCGAAGAAGTCGTCAATCTGCTAGAAGCGCTCAACGCCAGCGGCGTTACCCTCGTCGTCGTCACCCACGACCAGGCCATGGGCGCCCGCGCCCGACGCCAGCTCGTCATGGAGGACGGCCGCCTGAAACACGACAGCGGGCAACCCGCCCATGCGCCTGCCTGACATCCTGCGCTTCGCCCGCGATGCGGCGACCGGCTATCCGATGCGAACGACGCTTTCGGTGCTCGCCATGTCGATTGGCGTCGCTGCCGTCGTCATCCTCACCGCCTTGGGCGACGGGGCACGGCGCTACGTCGTCGGCCAGTTTTCCTCGATCGGCACCAACCTCGTCATCGTCCTGCCCGGCCGTTCCGGCACCGGCGGTTTCAACCCGGCCAACGCCATCACCACGACGCCGCGCGACCTGACGGTCGACGATGCGGCGGCATTGCACCGGGCCTCGGCGGTCAGCCGGCTCGCCCCGCTCACCGTCGGCACTTCGGAAATCAGTTTCGGCGGCCGGTTGCGCGAAATCATCGTCGCCGGTTCGACCAGCGACTTCATTCCCATCCGCAATTTCGAGGTGGCTCAGGGCCGTGGCCTGCCGGAAGAGGACTGGAATCGCGGCTCGTCGGTGGCCGTCATCGGCAGCAAGATTCGCGAAGAGCTGTTCGGCAACGAGCCGGCGGTCGGCCAGTTGATCCGCGTCGGCGACCGTCGCCTGCGCATCGTCGGCGTACTCAAGCCGGTCGGCCAGGGGCTGGGGATGAACACCGACGAACTGGTCATCGTGCCGGTGTCGCTGGCCCAGGCCATGTTCAACTCCAATACCCTGTTCCGCATCCTGGTCGAGGCCAAGAGCCGCGAGGCGATTCCCGAGGCCAAGGAGCAGGTCATGGAAATCCTCAAGCAGCGTCATCGCGGCGAGGAGGACGTCACGGTCATCACCCAGGATGCCGTGCTCGCCACTTTCGACAAGCTGCTCGGCGCGCTGACCCTCGGTGTCGCCGGCATCGCCGCGATCAGCCTGGCGGTGGCCGGTATCCTGGTGATGAACGTCATGCTCGTCGCCGTCACCCAGCGTACCGGCGAAATCGGCCTGCTCAAGGCGCTCGGCGCCACGGCGCGGACGATCCGCCTGGCCTTTCTGGCCGAAGCGGCGATGTTGTCCACAGTTGGCGCTGTCGTCGGCTACCTGCTCGGCCAGCTTGGCGCCTTCGGCCTGCGCCAGGCCTTTCCTGTTTTTCCGGCCTACCCGCCAGACTGGGCGGTAATCGCCGGCCTGTCGACGGCGCTGATCACCGGCCTGCTGTTCGGCGTCATGCCCGCCCGGCGCGCCGCCCGGCTCGACCCGGTGCAAGCCCTGATGAAGCATTAGCCATGCTCTGGGCCGACTCCCTCCAGCTTGCCGTTCGCGCCATCACCGCCCAGCGCCTGCGCAGCTTCCTGACGCTGCTCGGCATTGCCGTCGGCATCGCGGCGGTGATCCTGCTCACTTCGATTGGCGAAGGCATTCACCGCTTCGTGCTCGGCGAATTCACCCAGTTCGGTACCAACGTCATCTCGGCGATGCCCGGCAAGACCAAGACCGGCGGCTCGCCGTCCGGCCTGCCGTCGAGCGCCCGGCCGCTGTCGCTGGAGGATGCCCGCTCGCTTGAACGCCTGCCGCACGTTGTCGCCGTGACGCCCAACGTGCGCGGCAATGCCGAAGTGGAGGGCAATGGCCGGACACGGCGGACGCTGATTTACGGCGTCAATGCCAAATTGCCCGTAATTTTCCGGTCGACCGTGCAAAGCGGCCAGTTTCTGCCGGCTGACGACGAAGGCAGTGCTCGCGCCTTCGTCGTGCTCGGTTCGAAGGTCAAGAACGAACTGTTCGGCAGCGAGAACCCACTTGGCCAGCGCCTGCGCATCGGCGGCCTGCACTTCCGGGTGATCGGCGTCATGGCGCCGAAAGGCCAGTTTCTCGGCATCGATCTCGACGACACCGCCTTCATCCCGGCGGCCCGCGCCCAAGAACTGTTCAACCGCGAAGGCGTCGATGAGATCAATGTCGCCGCCGAGGAGGGCGTGCCCTCGTCGATCGTCGCCAGCGCCATCAAGGAGCGCCTGGTCGCCCGCCATGGTCACGAGGATTTCACAATCATCACCCAGGAAGAGATGCTGAAAACGCTGTCCAACATCCTCAACGTGCTGACCATGGCGGTCGGCGCGCTCGGCGGCATCTCGCTGCTGGTCGGCGGCGTCGGCATCGTCACCATCATGACCATTGCCGTCAGCGAGCGGACCGGCGAAATCGGCCTCCTGGTGGCGCTTGGCGCCCCGCGACGAACCATCCTCGCCCTTTTCCTCGGCGAGGCGGTGGCGCTCTCGGCGCTCGGCGGATTTCTCGGCCTCCTGCTCGGCTTCGGCCTCGCCCAAGTGATTCACTTCGCCGTGCCCGCGCTGCCGGTGCATACGCCGCTCAGTTTCGTGCTGCTCGCCGAACTCGTCGCCATCAGCATCGGCCTCGCAGCCGGCGTGCTGCCAGCCCGCCGGGCCGCTCGGCTCGACCCGGTGGAAGCGCTGCGCACCGAATGACGTGCTAAAGTTCAGGCCACAAATTTCATAACCCGAGGAAACAGTAATGACGTACTACATCGAAGACCTGCAACCCGGCATGAGCGCCACCATCGGCAAGACCATCACCGACGCCGACATCGTTCTCTTTGCAGGTGTTTCTACCGATACCAACGCCGTCCATCTGGACGAGGAGTTCGGCAAGACCACCCCGTTCGGCGGCCGCATCGCCCACGGCATGCTCTCGGCCAGCTTCATCTCCGCCGTCCTCGGCGCCCATCTGCCAGGCCCCGGCACGATTTACCTGGCCCAGACGCTCAAGTTCAAGGCTCCGGTGCGCCCCGGTGATACCGTCAAGACCACGGTTACCGTCAAGGAAGTCGTCGCCGCCAAGAAGCGCGTCATCCTCGACACCGTCTGCAAGGTCGGCGAGACCGTCGTCATCGAAGGTGAAGCCACGGTCATGATCGGCAACAAGCCGGCCTGATCGACGTTTCCAGCGCACGAAAAAAAGCCCGGTTCAGCGACCGGGCTTTTTTGTTGCAGGCTGGGCTCAGAAGGCCTCGTCAGCCCGCAGGAAACGCCACTGCCCTAGTTGCAGATCGCCCAGCTTGACACGGCCGATGCGCACCCGCTTCAAGCCCAGGACGCGCAAGCCGACCAGTTCGCACATGCGGCGAATCTGGCGCTTCTTGCCTTCCTTCAGGATGAAGTGCAGCTGGTCCTCATTCAGTTGCTTGACCCAGGCCTGCTTCAGTGGCTTGCCATCGAGTTCCAGACCATGCTGGAGCAGTTTCAGGCCATCGGGGATCAGTTCGCCGGCCACGCGGACCAGATACTCCTTTTCCACCTGGCTGTCGTCGCCGATCAGCTTCTTGGCAACACGGCCGTCCTGGGTCAGCACCAGCAAGCCGGTCGAATCGATGTCCAGCCGTCCGGAAGGTGCCAGATTGCGCAGCATCCAAGGCTTGAATTCCGGGTCGCCGGACTGTTTGACCTGGTTTTCCGCCGTAATCAGCGTGATGGCTGGCGTAAAGCCCGGTTCCGGCTGGCCGGAGACATAACCGACCGGTTTGTTGAGCAGTACCGTGACCTGCTTGGCCTGGTCATGCTTGGCCTCCTTCGAGATCGCGATGTCGGCATCCGGCTTGATGCGGGTGCCCAGTTCGCTGATCCGCTCGCCGTCCACAAAAACCCAGCCACGCTCGATCCACAGATCCGCCTCGCGTCGCGAACACATGCCGCGCTCGGACATCACCTTGGACAGGCGCACGCCCTCGGGGGCCGGCGCATTAGGCGCGGCGGCAGGGCGAACCGGCTGCGGCGCCAGCGGCTTGCGCGCGGCCGGCACCGCCTTGGTCGGCGGCGTCGGGCGTGGTCCGCCTTTGGCCGGCTTCTTCGCGGCAGGGGCGGATGGCTTCAGCGCGCTTTTGATGACGCCCAGGGTCCCCGTCGGCTTGGCTTTTGCCTCGACCACCGCCTCGGTTTTGGGCACTTTTTCGGCGTCGACCGCAACAGGCGTTTCCGGCTTGCGCCATTTCGCCCACGGGTCGTCGCCAGCCGCCTCGCTCTTTGGCGGCCTGGGTTTGCTGTCCCGGTCGGAACCGCTCATTGGATGCCGAGCAGTTCAACCTCGAAAACCAGCGTCGCGTTCGGCGGAATGACGCCGCCGGCACCGCGGGCGCCGTAACCGAGTTGCGGCGGAATGGTCAGCTTGCGCGTGCCGCCGATCTTCATGCCCTGGACGCCTTCATCCCAGCCGGAAATTACATGGCGCTGGCCGAGCGGGAAATCGAAGGGATCGTTGCGATCCTTGCTCGAATCGAATTTGCTGCCGTTGGTCAGCCAGCCGGTGTAATGAACGACGACGTGGTCGCCGGCCTTGGCCTCGGCGCCTGCGCCGACGATGGTATCTTCGTAGATCAGGCCGGAGGCCGTGGTGATTTCAGCCATGAGTAGCTCCTCGGGAAAGGCGAAAAGTCTACCACAACGCACAGTCAAGGCTTTGACTTCTCAGCGAATTTCCGTATAATGCGCGGTTCTTTGTAGCACCCTTTGTATTATTTTCGGAGTCCAACCCATGTATGCGGTCATAAAAACCGGCGGCAAGCAGTATCGCGTTTCCGCTGGCCAAAAACTCAAAGTAGAACAGATACCGGCAGACGTTGGCGCAGAAGTTACCCTTGACCAGATCCTCATGGTAGGCGAAGGCGAGTCGGTAAAGATCGGCGCCCCCTTCCTTGCTGGCGCCACCGTCAAGTGCACCGTGGTTTCCCACGGCCGCCACGACAAGGTCAAGATCTTCAAGATGCGCCGTCGTAAGCATTACCAGAAGCACCAGGGCCATCGTCAGAACTACACCGAACTGCGCATCGACACGATCGCTGCCTAAGTTCAGACAAGGAGCTAACAAATGGCACACAAGAAAGCAGGCGGCAGTTCACGTAACGGCCGCGATTCACAGGCCAAGCGTCTTGGCGTCAAGCGCTACGGCGGTCAATTCGTTCTCGCCGGCAACATCATCGTTCGCCAGCGCGGCACCGAATTCCACCCGGGCGAAAACGTCGGTTGCGGCAAGGATCACACCCTGTTCGCGCTCAAGGACGGTACCGTCCAGTTCGCCGTCAAGGGCGACAAGAAGCGCCGCACGGTGACCATCGTTCCGGCCGCCGAATAAGTTTTCGGCCAGGCGGAACCGCAAAGCCCTATCCGCCGGATAGGGCTTTTTAATTTATGTCGCCGGATCTGCCGGTGACGGTATCCCCAGTGGATGTAGAGGCGGAACATGAAATTCATTGACGAAGCAAAAATCTACGTCAAGGCTGGCGACGGCGGTAACGGCGCGGCTACGTTCCGCCGCGAGAAATACATTCCGATGGGCGGCCCGAATGGCGGCGATGGAGGGCGCGGCGGCAGCATCTACGTGATCGCCGACCGCAACATCAACACGCTGGTCGACTATCGCTACACGCGCAAATTCATCGGCAAGCGTGGCGAAAACGGCGGCGGCGCCGACTGCTATGGCGCGGGCGGCGACGACATCGTGCTGCGCATGCCGGTCGGCACGGTCATCACCGACCAGAACACCGGGCAAATCCTCGCCGACCTCGACGTTCACGACAAGAAAATCCTGCTCGCCCGGGGCGGCAAGGGTGGTCTCGGCAACATCCATTTCAAGTCGAGCACCAACCGAGCCCCGCGCCAGAAAACCAACGGCGAGGAGGGTGAGGAATTTGAAGTCAGCCTCGAGTTGCGCGTGCTGGCCGACGTCGGGCTGCTCGGCTTGCCCAATGCCGGCAAGAGCACGCTGATCCGCGCCATTTCCGCCGCCCGTCCGAAAGTGGCCGATTACCCCTTCACGACGCTGCATCCGAATCTCGGTGTGGTGCGCGTCGATGCCGAGAAGAGCTTCGTCATGGCCGACGTGCCGGGCCTGATCGAAGGTGCCGCCGACGGCGCCGGCCTCGGCATCCGCTTCCTCAAGCACCTGCAGCGCACGCGCATTCTCCTGCATCTCGTGGATATCGCCCCGATCGACCCGGATGCGAATCCGGTGCGCGACGCCAAGGCGATCGTCGGCGAACTGCTCAAGCATGACCCGGCGCTGGCTGACAAGCAGCGCTGGCTGGTGCTCAACAAGCTCGACCTGATTCCCGAGGAAGACCGCGAAGCCGCCGTCAAGAATTTCCTCAAGGCCTACAAGAAGGCGACCAAATACGATGGACCGGTGTTCCCGATTGCCGCGATCAGCGGTGAGGGGACCAAGCCGCTGATCTACGCCATTCAGGAGGCACTGGAGCAGATGGCGCGTCCCGAAGTGGACGACGACGAACCGGAAACTGCCGATAGCGAAGACGCATGAACAAGACTCGCCTGGCCAACGCCAAACGCTTGGTCGTCAAGGTCGGCTCGGCCCTCGTCACCAACAACGGCGCCGGCCTTGACCTCGCCGCCATCGATGGCTGGGCGCGCCAGATCAGCGTGCTGCGGCAGCAGGGCAAGGAGGTCGTCCTGGTCTCTTCCGGCGCCATCGCCTGCGGCATGCAGCGCCTGGGCTGGAGCAAGCGCCCCAAGTCGGTCCATGAGCTGCAGGCGGCGGCTGCCGTCGGGCAGATGGGGCTGGTGCAGGTGTATGAGGGTGCATTTTCCAAGCACGGTCTGCATACTGCCCAGATTCTGCTGACCCACGACGATCTGGCCGATCGCAAGCGTTACCTGAATGCCCGCTCCACACTGACGACGTTGCTTGAACTTGGTGTTGTGCCGATCATCAATGAAAACGACACGGTAGTCACCGACGAGATCAAGTTCGGCGACAACGATACCTTGGGTGCACTGGTCGCCAACCTGATCGAAGCCGATGCGCTGATCATCCTGACCGACCAGGCCGGTCTATATACAGCCGACCCGCGCAAGGATCCCGGTGCGACGCTGATTTCCGAAGCCACGGCCGGCGATGAATCGCTGGAAGGCATGGCGGGCGGCGCTGGCACCTCGATCGGCAAGGGTGGCATGATCACCAAGGTCATCGCTGCCAAGCGCGCTGCCAAGAGTGGGGCGCACACGGCCATCGCCAATGGTCGCGAGATCGATCCGATCGTCCGCCTGGCCAATGGCGAATCCGTCGGCACGCTGCTTATTTCGCAAACCCAGCCGCTCGCGGCGCGCATGCAATGGCTGGCCGACCACCTGCAACTGGCCGGGCGCCTGATCCTTGACGCTGGTGCGGTCAACGCCCTGAAAGCTGGCAAAAGCCTGTTGCCGATCGGCGTTGTCGCGACCGAGGGGGAGTTCGAGCGGGGGGCGGCAGTGGCTTGTGTGGATAGCGAAGGCCGGGAAATTGCCCGCGGCCTGAGCAATTACGGTAGCGGCGAAGCCCGCCTGATCGCCCGCAAGTCAAGCCAGGAGATCGAGAGCCTGCTCGGTTATGTCGATGAATCCGAAATCATCCACCGCGATAATCTGATTCTCTTGGGCTAGATTGTTACGCATGGCAAAAGAAGGGCGCCCCCGAGAGGGCGCCTTTTTTACATCCAGGAATTTTTCGCTGAACGCCTCGCGTACGGCAATGAAAAAGGGCGCCGAAGCGCCCTTTGCAAATCCGGCTTGCGCTGGATTAGAACATGTGACGCACGCCGAACTGGATGCCTTGCTGGAACACGCCCGGCAGGTTGTAGCCATTGCCAGCGGCGTAGGCGCCGCTGTTGGAGGCGTCGCCGACGGCGGACATACGGTTGTCACTGTTGTCGATGAAGGAGTAGGCGCTGTAGATTGCGGTACGCTTCGACAGGTTGTAGTCCAGACCGAGCGCGAACTGTTGCGCGTCGCCACCAGCACGGGTGTTGCCGTCGGAGTAGATGTAGGAAGCCTTACCCACGAACTTGCCGAACGGAGCCGTTGCACCCAGCATGTAGTTGTTGATGGTGGCCGTGCGCCCGGTGTTGCTGACAAGGGCCGGGTTGATCAGATAGTCGACTTGGTTCCAGGAGTACAGCGCCATGACCTTGACGACCTTGAAGTCATACGAGCCACCCAGCGTTGCGTTCTCAGCGTTCTTGACGCCGATCGGGCTAGCCAAGGTGGCGTCGCTCAGACGCGAACCGCCGTTGATGTAGTGATAGTTCAAACCAGCACTGATCGGGCCGTTGTCGTACTTCAGCAAGCCGGCGTAGACCGTGTTGTTGGCGGCGTTGCTGCTGGCATCTTCCTGGCCACCGGCGTTGTTGGAGAAGGCCAGGGTAGCGGTCAGACCACCCAGGAAGGACGGGGAGATGTAGGCGACGGCGTTGTCAACACGAACCGGGTCGCCCAGGGTGCCACCATTGCCGTAGGAGGCGAAGGCGGCGGAAGAGTAGACGTTGTTGTAACGGCCAACGGTGCCGGCACCGAACGGATCCAGGCCGGAAACGAAGGTGTAGTGCGGGGTGTACAGACGGCCACCGACCACGGTACCGAAGTTGCCGCTCAGGCCCATGTAGGCTTGACGGGTGAATTGCGAACCGGCGGTTTGCTGGTTACCGGTATCAAGCATGAAGCCTTGTTCCAGCAGGAAGACAGCCTTCAGGCCGTTGCCCAGATCTTCCGTGCCCTTGAAGCCGAGGCGGTTGCCAAGAGACTGGCCGCCGTTCAGTTGGCTTTGGGAGTTCGGGGTACCGCTGGTGCGGGCGATGGGAACGCCGGCGTTGTTGAAGACCGTACCTGCATCCCTGCCGTCCCAACGGTAGGCGTAGCCGTAGTCAACCAGACCGTAGATGGTGACGTTGGTCTGTGCGAAGGCGGCGGTGGAGGCCAGGCCGGCGACTGCCAGAGCGATGAGTTTCTTTTGCATCAGAATTTCTCCTTAGTGGTTAGTTTTTAATCTGCTCTTGCGAGTTGATTAAGCTTTACCTCTCGGATTGAGAAGTTGAGCCGATTTTGGCAAAGAGCGGGCACTCGGGCAATTGATGTTTGCGGTGGACGCCTGCTTTGGGCTGCGGTTGTTGCTTTGGCGCAACAGTATCAGGATGGCAAACCGCTGGTGCGGCGGATTTTCAATCAGATGGCTTCAGGGAATCCGGTTTGTCGCCAGGCTTCGAAAACCGTCACAGCGACGGCATTGGACAGGTTGAGGCTGCGTTGGCCCACCCGCATCGGCAAACGCAAGCGTTGCGTTACCGGGAAGTTGCAAAGGACGTCGCCGGGCAAGCCGCTCGTTTCACGGCCGAAGACGAATACATCGTCGTCGTTCAGGTGCTGATCGAACGGGCTGCCGTGCCCGGAGGTAGTCATTGCCCAGCAGCGGCGTTCGCCGAGGGCCGCCTTGCAGGCGTCCCAGTCGGCATGGCGGAAGACGCGAGCGTATTCATGGTAGTCGAGGCCGGCACGGCGCAAGGTCTTGTCATTGATGTCGAAACCCAGTGGCTCGACAAGATGCAGCTCGGCGCCCGTATTGGCGCACAGGCGGATCACGTTGCCGGTGTTGGGCGGAATCTCGGGCTGGAAAAGGACGACGGCGATCATTCAGGGACTTGTTGGAATTGGCTGTGTTGAATGCTGCGTGCAACTCAGAGGTTCTAGGCATGCCTCAGTGGCGGAGGGCGCGGGCAGCAACGACTACCGTGATCTGCGTGGCGCCATGCAGTTTCAGTATGCGGGCACATTCGCGAAGTGTCGAGCCGGTAGTCATCACGTCGTCTACTAATAAGATACGTTTGCCACTAAAGTCGGCGGAGCACTCGAAGGCGCCGCGAACGTTTTGTGCGCGCTCTTTGAGCGGCAGAGCTGCCTGCGGTGGTGTTGCGCGGGAACGGGTCAGGCTATGAGTGTTCATTGGGATACCCGAGGCACGACTGATCGTTCGGGCGATCTCGGTCGATTGATTGAAGCCGCGGGTCTGCAGGCGTGAGGGATGCAGCGGGAGCGGCAGTATCAGGTCGTGTTCAGCGGCAACGATTTTTCGGCTTAGGCAATGGCCGAACCAGGCGGCCAGGGGCAACTGGTGGCTATATTTGAGCGCCTGAATCAGGCGGTCGACGGGAAAGTCGTAGCGAAACTGGGCAATCGTTCGCGTGAAAGCGGGCGGTTCCTTGAGGCAGGCGCCGCAGTGTTCGCCTAGTGTTGTTTCTATGCCGCACTGCGGGCAAAGGTTGGCAGGGAGTTTGGGTAGATCGCTTTCGCAGTCGGAACAGAGCGGGCTCCCGGAAGTGTCGGCGGAACAGAGCAGGCAACTGCCGGGCAAGAGGTGCGAGGCAATGCTGCCGAAGGCAGCTTGCATGGCTTGGGGTAAAATTGACATCGTTACCGGCGTCCTCGATAATTCATAATTATCAGTGCGCTTCGTCGTTGATTTTTATTGATTTTTCTCAAGCAAGGCCTCCCATGCAAGCTAGCTCTCTCGCCGCCGTTTCCCCCGTTTCCCAGCCTGTTCCTGCTCGCCGCTGGGCACTTGATGAGGTGCTCGCCCTGTACGAGATGCCTTTGATGGATTTGATCTGGCGTGCGCAGGGTGTGCACCGGGAGCATTTCGATCCCAACGCCATTCAACGCTCGACGCTGCTTTCGGTCAAGACCGGCGGTTGTTCCGAGGATTGCAGCTACTGCTCGCAGTCGGCCCGTTACGACACCGATACCGAGCGCGAGCGCCTGATGCCGCTGGACGAGGTCGTCGCTGCCGCCAAGGCGGCTAAGGAAAAGGGCGCTTCCCGTTTCTGCATGGGCGCTGCCTGGAAGGGGCCGAAGGATAACGACCTCGACCGCGTGCTCGACATGGTGCGCGAGGTCAAGGCGCTCGGCATGCAGACCTGCGTGACGCTTGGCATGCTCAAGGAAGGACAGGCCGGCAAGCTCAAGGATGCCGGCCTTGACTACTACAACCATAATCTGGATACCGACAAGGAATTCTACGGTCAGGTTATCAAGACCCACACCCACGACGACCGCCTCGATACGCTCGATCAGGTGCGCGATGCGGGCATCAATATCTGCTCGGGCGGCATCATCGGCATGGGTGAATCGCGCAAGAACCGCGCCGCACTGATCGTTCAGCTCGCCAACCTGCCGCAGCCGCCGGAATCGGTACCGATCAACAACTTGGTGCCGATCCCAGGAACGCCGATGGCGGATACAGCACGTCTGGATCCGTTCGAGTTCGTGCGCACCATCGCTGCCGCCCGCATCACGATGCCGACTTCCTGGGTTCGTCTTTCCGCCGGCCGTCAGGAAATGAGCGACGAGTTGCAGGCGCTCTGTTTCCTGGCGGGCGCCAACTCGATGTTCTACGGCGACCACCTGCTGACGACCGGCAATCCGGATGTCGATCGTGACGACGCCCTGTTTGCGCGTCTGGGCGTGAAGGCGGTTTGAGCGGCGGTTTTGTCGACCGGTTGCAGGTAGGCCGGCGTTTTTCCCGCATTGCAGAAAGTTACGATCAGGCGGATTTCTTCGCCCGCGAGGTCGACCGTCGCATGCAGGAGCGGCTCGATTACGTCAAGGTCGAGCCGAAGCGTATCTTGGATCTGGGCTGCAGCCGGGGCGGCAGTTTTGCCAGTCTGGCTGCGCGCTACCCGGATGCGCAATTGCTCGGGTTGGATATTGCCCCGGCCATGTTGCAGGGTGACCATGCCGCCCGCCCAAGTTGGCAACGCTGGCTGGGTCTGGGGCGCCAGAACGAAGCGCAGCGGCTGGCTGGCGATGCCGCGAATTTGCCCCTGAAATCGCAGTCGACCGCAATCGTCTGGTCCAACCTGCTGCTGCACTGGCTGGACGACCCGCAGCCGGCGCTCGCCGAAGCACACCGCGTGCTCGAAGTCGGCGGCCTGTTGATGTTCTCGACCCTGGGGCCGGATTCGCTGAAGGAATTGCGCTCGGCGTTTTCCGACGGCTATGCACATACCCAGCGCTTCATCGACATGCACGACCTCGGCGACATGCTGGTTGGCTGCGGCTTCGCCGACCCGGTGATGGACATGGAAGTACTGACCCTGACTTACGACCGTTTCGACGATCTGCTCGGCGAACTGCGCGCTGCCGGCTCAGGCTGCGCCATGAAGGCGCGACGCCATGGGCTGACCGGACGCCAGGCATGGGAACGGGCGCGCGCTGCCTACGAGAGCCAGCGCGCCAACGGCAAGCTCCCTGCAACGTTCGAGATCGTCTATGGCCACGCCTGGAAGGTGGCGCCGAAACAGACCGCCGACGGCCGCGCCGTCATCCGCTTCGATACGCCGCGCCGGAAATAACGTCTAGTCAGGTTTCTGCTTGAAGAACTTGAGCGGCTTGGCGTTCTGGAACTGCGGTACCGGGATCGCCTTGCGCTGCCGTTCGCGTACTCGCCAGCCGAGCAGGAAGGCGAGGGCGACCGAATAGGCCAGCGGCCAGAGCAGCGCAGTTGCCTTGACCAGCCAGAAATAATGCACGCAGGCGAGAATGCCGATCAGGTAGACGTTGCGGTGCAGTTCCTGCCACTTGCGTCCGCCCAGCTTGCGGATGGCCCATTGGTTCGAGGTGGCGGCCAGTGGAATCAGCAGCAGGAAGGCGGCGAAACCGACGGTGACGAAGGGGCGCTTGAAAATGTCCTTGGCGATCTCGTCGACCGCAAAGGAATGGTCGAAGCCGATGAAGGACAGGAAGTGCAGTGTCGCGTAGAAAAAGGTGAACAGTCCGAGCATGCGCCGCAGGCGGAGCAGCCAGTGCCATTGCGTATAGGCGCGCAGCGGTGAGACGCAGAGTGTCAGCAGCAGGAGGTTGAAGGTCCAGGTACCGGTCCAGCGCTGGACGAATTCGACTGGATTGGGGCCGAAATCGCCAGTGTAGGCGGCCCAGAGCAGGCGCCCCAGCGGCAGGAGAGCCACGAGGAAAAGGGCGGCTTTGAGTTGGGCTATCGGTGGCGTGGTTTTTTGCGTGGTCATTGTTCAGAAATTCTTGCGTAAATCCATGCCGGTATAAAGTCCGGCCACCTGTTCGCCATACCCGTTGAAGGGCAGGGTCTTACGCTTGAAGAATTCGCCCAGTCGGCGTTCGTGGCTCTGGCTCCAGCGTTTGTGTGGCACATCCGGGTTGACGTTGGAATAGAAGCCGTATTCGTCGGGGCCAGCCTTGGTCCACACGGTCGGGGGCTGCTTTTCGACGAAGCGTACCTTGACGATCGACTTGGCACCCTTGAAACCGTATTTCCAGGGAGCGACTACGCGCAACGGGGCGCCGTTCTGCTTGGGCATTTGCTCGCCGTACATGCCGAGGCCGAGCAGGGCCAGCGGATGCATCGCCTCGTCGAGTCTGAGTGCCTCGATGTAGGGCCAGTCGAGAAACGGGACGCGGACGTAGGGCATCTGTTCGGGGTCGGCAAGACTCCAGAATTCGACGAATTTTGCGTTGCCGGTAACGTCGCTGCGCTTGATCAATTCGGCGAGCGGAATGCCGACCCAGGGAATGACGGCGCTCCAGCCTTCGACGCAGCGCATCCGGTAGACGCGTTCCTCGAGTGGTGTCCACTTGAGTATGTCTTCGATGGCAAAGGTCTTCGGCGTCTTAACTTCGCCTTCGATGCCGACGGTCCACGGCCGGGTGCGCAAGCGGTGCGCGTTGCGGGCCGGGCTGTCCTTGTCGGGTCCGAACTCGTAAAAGTTGCCGTATTCAGTAACCGAAGCGTAGGGCGTGATTTTTTCATCGTTTGCCGAAAATGGGCCTGGGGTGATTGCCTCAAAGCGGATGCGCTCGGCTGTGGCAGCGTGGCTGTTGCCCATCAGCCCGAGGCCGGCGGCGCCCAGTCCTAGTGTCACGTCGCGCAGGAATTTTCGCCGCGCACCATAGACATCGGGTGGGGTGATTTCGGATGGAAGGATTTCCGGTCGGTGCAGTATAAGCATGGTGTTACCTCGCGCTCTTCATTTGCTGATTAGTCGCTGGACACTCCGGAAAACTTACAGTCATGTGGCGGGTGCGGAATTGAGGCTGTCTGAAACGCTCCATGGTGAAGCTGAGACAGCGATGGCGAGAGGCGGTTCGGGCTGCCGGACCACCAGCCACGCAAAACCGCAGAGTCAGGGCCGGGAAAAGACAATCGCCCGGGAAAGCGCGGGCGATTGTCTTTTTAACGGAACGGCAGCGTGAAACCGCTGCCGTTTCAGCCAGAAATGTAATGTTCCAGCTGCTTTATCAGAAACTGCTGGCTGCTGATGGTTTCCTTGACCAGATCGCCAATGGAAATGATGCCGACGACGCTATTGTCATCCTCCGACAGTACCGGCAGGTGGCGGAAGCGCTTTTCGGTCATCAGCGCCATGCACTCGTCAAGTGTCGTGGCGGGGGTGACATAGGCGACCTTGTCGCTCATGATTTCGCTGACCAGCGTTTCTTTCGAACTCTTGCCGTGCAGGATGATCTTGCGCGCGTAATCGCGCTCCGAAAAAATGCCGACCAGTTGTTCGCCGTCAAGCACCATCAGGGCGCCAACGTCATGCTGAGCCATCAGGGTCAAGGCATGAAAGACGGAATCGTTCGGCGAGACGACGGCGAGCGGCCGATGTTTGCCGGCCAGCATTTGCTTGAGCGTTTTCATATTTGGTCTCCTCGGCGAGGTTGAGCGTTGTTGTCAGAGCAGTCTATCCGCCCGTGGCGCGGATGCCAAGGCCGGAAAAAATAAAAGGCAGCCGCAGCTGCCTTTTTCCCGTGATTCGCCGAGTTAGCGAAGACCGGCCGCGTATTCCGCCACGGCCTTGATTTCGACATCGGACATCTTGGCGGCGATCATCCGCATCATCTTTTCCGGGTCGTTGTTGCGTTCTTCGGTACGGAAGGTCTTCAGCTGTGCTTCGGTATATTCCGGGAACTGGCCAGCCAGGCGCGGGTACTGGGCAGGCATGCCGGCGCCGGCCGGGCCATGGCAACCGGCACAGGCCGGGATGCCCTTCTTGAAGTCACCCTGGCGCCAGATTTTCTGGCCGAGGGCAATCTTGGACTCGTCCTTGGCAACTGCCGGCTTCAGCTTCTGGCTGGCGAACCAGGCAGCGACGTTGCGCATGTCTTCGTCCGACAGCGGTGCCGCCATGCCACCCATGATGGCGTTGTTGCGGGCTGCCGGCTTGCCATCGACTGCCTTGAAGTTCGTCAGCTGCTTGTAGATATATTCCTGATGCTGGGCAGCCAGGTGCGGGTTGGCCGACGCTGCGCTGTTGCCGTCGGCGCCATGACAGGCGACACAAACGGTTTCGGCGATGGCCTTGCCCTTGGCGGGGTCTGCCTTGGCTTTGGCTTCTTCAGCCGCGTGAGACATGAAACTGGTGGCAAGAAGGATTGCCATTGCCGCTGTACGGATCATTTTCGAACTCCTAATGCGCGTTTTTGGGCGCTTTGGCCGGAACGGAAGTTACAAACCTGCTATTCTATATTAGTTCTCCGCCGCCTTGGCGGCTCCTGAGAGTTTTTTATGCCTTTGTTCCAGCAGGCGGTTTTTCTTACGACCGTCGCCCATCTTCGCGATCTTCCCCAGGATGCGGTCCGCGAAATTGCCTTTGCCGGCCGTTCCAATGCCGGAAAATCTTCCGCAATCAATACCTTGGCCGGACGCACGCGCTTGGCTTATGTCAGCAAGACGCCGGGCCGCACGCAGCATCTCAATTACTTCACGCTGTCAGACGGCAAGTACTTTGTCGACCTGCCCGGATACGGGTATGCCAAGGCGCCGGAGGCGATCCGCTCGCAGTGGGAAGGGCTGATCGGGCCTTATCTCAGCAAGCGGGAGCAACTGGCCGGCCTGGTCGTCATCATGGACATCAGGCGCCCGCTGACCGATCTCGATTTGCGCCTGATCGACTGGTTCCGACCCACGGGGCGTCCCATCCACGTGCTGCTTTCGAAGGCTGACAAGCTGAGCCGGCAGGAGCAGACAAAAGCCTTGCGTTCGGTCAAGGCGGAGCTGGCGACATGGGGCGATGCCGAACTGTATTCGGTGCAACTCTTCTCCAGCCTCAAAAAGACGGGTGTCGAAGAGGCGGAGGCGGTGCTTGCCGGGTGGTTGGAGATCGAGAAAAAGGTGGCGGAAAACAAAAGACCCCCGGATAAGGGGGGTCCGGGGGCCAAAATGCCTTAACGTGGTCAAGGCACCCGCTCAGGGAGGTGAAGCGGGAGACAGCGCGTGCCATCTGCTGACTCTGACGTGGGTCAATGCGAAAAGTTCCACAGCGAACAAGAATCTGCAATTTGAATGGTTTGAGGTCGAAACATGAGTGCAACCGGGCATTTCCCTGGAACCCGCATGCGCCGGATGCGGCGCGATGATTTTTCCCGTCGGCTGATGCGTGAGTCGGTGCTTACGGTCGACGACTTCATTTACCCTGTTTTCGTTCTGGATGGTGAAGGGCGGGTCGAGAAGGTGGCGTCGATGCCAGGCGTTGAGCGCCAGTCGCTCGACGTGCTGCTGAAAACCGCCGAGCGCGCGGTGAAACTGGGGATTCCGGCGCTGGCGCTATTCCCCGTGGTCGATAGCTCGCTGAAATCGCTCGCTGCGGAAGAGGCGTTCAACAGTCATGGCCTGGTACCGCGCGTCGTGCGCGCGCTGAAACGCGAGTTCCCGGAACTGGGCGTGATCACCGACGTGGCGCTCGATCCCTACACCAGCCACGGGCAGGACGGTCTCATCGACGAGACAGGTTACGTGCTGAACGACGAGACGCTGGAGGTCCTGGCCAAACAGGCGTTGTGCCATGCCGAGGCGGGGGCGGATGTGGTGGCACCCTCGGACATGATGGACGGCCGCATCGGCCGCATCCGCGCCGAACTGAATGAGGCTGGGCAAATCTACACGCGGATTCTGGCCTATTCCGCCAAGTATGCTTCTGCGTTCTATGGGCCTTTCCGCGACGCGGTCGGCTCGGCCGGCAACCTGGGCAAGGGCAACAAATACACCTACCAGATGGACCCGGCGAATGGCGACGAGGCGCTGAAGGAGGTCGCGCTAGATCTAGAAGAGGGTGCCGACATGGTCATGGTCAAGCCGGGCATGCCGTATCTGGACATCGTTCGGCGCGTCAAGGACGAGTTCAAGGTGCCGACCTACGCTTATCAGGTCAGCGGCGAGTACGCGATGCTCAAGGCCGCCGCGCAGAACGGCTGGCTGAATGAGGAGGCTTGCGTGCTGGAAAGCCTGCTGGCCTTCAAGCGGGCCGGGGCAGACGGCATACTGACTTATTTCGCGCTGGATGCGGCGGAGTATCTGAAGCGCTGAGTTGTTTCTGGGGCTGCAGAAAGGGCGGCACGAGCCGCCTTTTTTCTTTCAAGCGTTAGCCGGAATGCCCGACTGCGACAGGCAGGCGAAGTACAGCATTGGCCACTGTTGCGGCCATTGGGCGAGCGGTTCGCGGACGAAGCCGCTGCGGGTATATTGCTCCCAGCGGCCGACGACGTAGCAGCGCAGCAGGTTGGCCAGCGCGCCGAAATCGGCATCCGGTTTCAGGCTTTCCTGCGTCGCGGCGATGCGCAGCGCCTGTTTCAGGGCAGCTTCGATCTTGTCGAGCAGAGTATTGATGCGCGCCTGCAGGCGCTCGTTTTCATTGCTCAGGGCGTCGCCAATCAGCACGCGCGTCATGCCGCGATTTTTCTGGGCGAAGCGCAGCAACAGGCCGAGGATCAATTCCACCTGCTTGAGCCCCTGGGTTTCTTCGGAGGTGATCTGGTTGATTACGCCGAACAGGCTTTGTTCGATGAATTCGATCAGCCCGTCGAACATCTGTGCCTTGCTGGCGAAGTGGCGATAGAGCGCGGCTTCGGAACATTCCAGCTTGGCCGCTAGGGCGGCGGTGGTGATTTTCTCTCCCTTGGGCGTTTCCAGCATCTGGGCCAGGGTCTGCAGAATTTGCAGGCGGCGTTCGCCGGGCTTGGTCGCCATGGTCTTGTCTCCCTCCGTTATGGCTTTTTGGATTTTGCCCAAAAATTATAGTCGACCGCAGCGTTCCGGAAGTTCGAGCACCGAGGTGATTTTTTGATCGACGCTGGGTGAGCGGCGGTAGCTAGTGCTTACCCACACGGTCTTCATGCCGAGTTTCTTGGCGGCAACGAGGTTGGCGAGACTGTCCTCGACCATGATGCAGCGTCGCGGGTCGAGCCGTTCTGCGCGCAACAGGGTGCGGAAGCCGGCGAGCATCGGCTTGGGCTGGTAACGGACGTTTTCCACCGAATAGACAGCGTCGAAGCAGGCACCCAGGCCGGTGATTTCGAGGATGGCCTCGGCGTAGTGGCGCGGCGCGTTGGAAAAGATGATTTTGCGCCCGCGCAGGCGACGCAGGGCGTGGATAACCGGGCGCTCGAAGACGACGAGGCGGCGCAGGTCGGGAAACTGGTGCGTTTCCCGCAGGAAATGGTCGGGGTCGGTGCCGTGATGGCGGATCAGGCCGAGCAGTGTGGCGCCGTAGCGCACCCAGTAATCCTGCCGGATGCGCGTCGCTTCGTGCCGGTCGACGCCCAGATGCCGCTCGATGTAGTCGCGCATCGAGCGGTTGATGTGGGGAAAGATGTGGGGGGTCGCGTTGTGGAGGGTGTTGTCGAGGTCGAACAGCCAGGTGCGACCGGACTTCATTTAGTGCGACTTGATCATCGTCCCGACCCCGTGGTCGGTTAGGATTTCCAGCAGCAGCGCGTGCTCGACGCGGCCGTCGATGATGTGCACGCCCTTGACGCCGTTGCGTGCCGCGTCGAGCGCTGAGCCGATCTTCGGCAGCATGCCGCCGGAGAGGGTACCGTCCTCGACCATTTCGTCGATCTGCTTGGGCGTGATGCCGGTGATCAAATTGCCTTCCTTGTCGAGCACGCCGGGGGTGTTGGTGAGCAGAACCAATTTCTCGGCCTTGAGCACTTCGGCGATCTTGCCGGCGACGACATCGGCGTTGATATTGTAGGTTTCGCCATCCTTGCCGACGCCGATCGGAGCGATGACCGGAATGAAGGCGCCCCGGTCGAGGTGGTCGATCAGCGACGGGTCGATCTGCGTGATCTGGCCGACTTGGCCGACGTCGATCAGGTCGCCGGGGTTGTCCTTGTCCTCCAGCATCAGCTTTTTGGCACGGATGAAGTTGCCATCCTTGCCGGTCAGGCCGACGGCCTTGCCGCCGTGCTGGTTGATCAGGTTGACGATGTCCTTGTTGACCTGGCCGCCGAGGACCATTTCGACGACTTCCATGGTTTCGGCATCAGTGACGCGCATGCCCTGGATGAACTCGCCCTTCTTGCCGACACGGGCGAGCAGGTTTTCGATCTGCGGGCCACCGCCGTGCACGACGACGATGTTGAAGCCGACCAGTTCGAGTAGCACGACATCGCGCGCGAAGCAGCTCTTCAGGTGCTCGTCGGTCATCGCGTTGCCGCCATACTTGACGACGATGGTCTTGCCGTGGAAGCGCTTGATGTAAGGCAGGGCTTCGGCCAGAACGGCGGCCTTGATGCCGGGGGTGAGGTCTTCGATGCTCATGGCGGGCTCCAAGTTGAATCGCCGCGGATTGTACAAAGAAAAAGGCCGGAACGGGGTCCGGCCTTTTTCTCGGGCGTGGCGCCGATTATTCGACGGTCAGCCGCTTGTTCGGGCTGGCGGCGCGCTTGGGCAGGGTCAGTTCGAGGACGCCTTCGTTGAATTTGGCCGTAGCCTTGGCATCGTCGATCTCCTGGCCCATCTGGAACGAGCGTGAAACCTTGCCGAAATAGCGTTCGGAACGCAGGACGCGCTCACCTTCCCTGACTTCCTTTTCCTGCTTGATTTCGGCGCTGATCGATACCTGGTTGCCGTCGACGACGACATGGATGTCTTCCTTCTTGACGCCGGGTAGTTCGGCATGGACGAGGTAATTATCGCCCTGTTCCTTGACGTCCATCTTGATGCTTGGAGGCTGCTGCGTGGTGCCGTTGAAATCGACTGGCCGGACAAAAAAGCCACGGAACAGGTCGTCGAGGGGGTCGAGTCGGGTGATGTTTGCCATGGTGGTCTCCTTTGTTGATCAGGTGTTGCTGAGACCAATATAAGGGGTGTCGCTGGCGTTTCAAGAGCTCCGAATCAGTCTTTCGGGCAGCAGAAGGATTGCATCCCGGTTGCTCCACGAGAAACAGCGTTCAGCCGCCGCCTGCCAGGGCATCCAGAGCCAGTCGCGATGTTCGCCGGGGGCGATGGCGATCTCGCACTTCTCGGGAAGTTGCAGGCCGAATACGTGCTCGGTGTTCTGGGTGATGTCCGGTGCATAGCGATGCCGCCACTCGGCGAAAATCTCGAAGGTGTTGGTGATGTGCCAGTCTTCCGGTGGGTAGCGGACGGTGTCAATGCCGGTTTCCTCGGTCACCTCGCGACAAGCCGTGGCGGTCAGTTCTTCGTCGGCCTCGCGGCTGCCAGTGACCGATTGCCAGAAGCCGGGGTGGGCGGCACGTTCGAGCAGCAGCACCTCGAGCGCAGGCGTGAAAATGACGACGAGAACCGAAACGGGCTGCTTGAAACCCGTCATGCCGCAGGTAGCGAACGGATGCCGGGTAGCGGTTTGTCTAGCAGGATCCAGAGCGCAACGCCTGTCTGGCGCAGGTCGTCGGTCGCCGCCTTGAATACTTCCAGCAGGGTGGCGAAGCCCTCCGGGTCGCTGCTTCGCAGGCCGTTGCAGCCGCTGATCGTCAGGATGTGGCCGGTGCCGGGCAGGCACTCGGGGTCGGTCAGGCAGTCGTGCAGCGCATCGAAATTTGCGCCGTACCATTCCGGAAAATGCAGAACCTTCCCAATCTGCTCTAGCACCGCGCCAGCCATCTGCCCGGGGGCTATTTCCAAATGCCAATGACGGAACTGGAGCTGCCGGGCGACATTTTCGATCATGTTGCGGCGAGCAGCCGCCAGGTAATAGATCCCGGCTTGTTCGGACTTGCTGAGAAGCTGGTCGCTCATGGGCTATTCCTGGATGCGTCTGAAGGACCGGTAATGGTCGTCGGTGTAGTAGTAGTCGTCGGCACGTCCGGCGATGATGCGCCGTGCGCCGCGGTCGCGACTGCCTGGCGTCTTGACGGTGTATCCTGGATGCGTCTGAAGGACCGGTAATGGTCGTCGGTGTAGTAGTAGTCGTCGGCACGTCCGGCGATGATGCGCCGTGCGCCGCGGTCGCGACTGCCTGGCGTCTTGACGGTGTATTCGCGGTAGTAGCCGCGCTGGCGGAGCGGCAGGCGCTTTTCGTAGTTGCCGAAGACGACACCGTCGCGCCGATAGGGAAAAGGCCCGTCATTCTTTATCAGGACAAGCGTTTTCTGTGCCTCGTTCGGCAATTCGGCCAGTAAAACCCAGTCGACTGCAACATTCTCGCGGGCCAGGCCCAGCGCGCTCCCGATCGCCAGCCAGGCGACGATCAGGAAGCGCAGCCAGGTTTGCATACCGGCTTAGGCCTTTTCGACTTCGACCTGGGTTTCGACCTTCTGGCGCAGGCGGATGTGCAGTTCGCGCAACTGCTTCTCATCGACGCCGCTCGGGGCATCAGTAAGCAGGCACTGGGCGCGCTGGGTCTTCGGGAAGGCGATGACGTCGCGGATCGATTCGGCGCCGGTCATCATGGTGACGATACGGTCGAGACCGAACGCCAGGCCACCGTGCGGCGGGGCGCCGTACTTCAGCGCGTCGAGCAGGAAGCCGAACTTGGCCTGCTGTTCCTCGGGGCCTATGTTGAGCGCCTGGAAGACGGTTTCCTGGATTTCGGCGCGGTGGATACGCACCGAGCCGCCTCCGATTTCCCAGCCGTTGAGCGCCAGGTCGTAGGCCTTGGCCAGGCACTTGCCCGGATCGCTCTGCAACAGCGCGACGTGCTCGTCCTTCGGGCTGGTGAACGGGTGGTGGCAGGCTGTCCACCGCTTGTCGTCCTCGTCGTATTCGAACATCGGGAAATCGACGACCCACAGCGGTTCCCAGGCCTTGCCGTTGAGGAAACCCTTTTCGTGGCCGAGTTTGACGCGCAGGGCACCCAGCGCGTCATTCACCACCTTGGCCTTGTCGGCGACGAAGAAGATCAGGTCGCCGGATTGGGCCTGGGTGCGGTCGACGATGGTTTTGAGGGCATTTTCATGCAGGTTCTTGACGATCGGACTTTGCAGGCCGGTTTCGTTGAGTTGCGTGACGTCATTGACCTTGATGTAGGCCAGGCCCTTGGCGCCGTAGATGCCGACGAACTTGGTGTATTCGTCGATCTCGCCACGGGTCAGGCTGGCGCCACCCGGTACGCGCAGGGCAGCGACGCGGCCATTCTCGCTGTTGGCGACGCCGGCGAAAACCTTGAAGGAGACATCCTTGACGGCATCGGTGACTTCGGTGAGTTCAAGCGTGACGCGCAGGTCCGGCTTGTCGGAGCCGAAGCGGTTCATCGCCTCGGCGTAGGTCATGCGCGGGAAGGGGCTGGGCAGCTCGACGTCGATAGCGTCCTTGAAGACATAACGGATCAATTGCTCGATCAGGCCGGTGATCTGCTCCTCGGTCATGAACGAGGTCTCGATATCGACCTGGGTGAATTCCGGCTGGCGGTCGGCGCGCAGGTCCTCGTCACGGAAGCATTTGACGATCTGGTAATAACGGTCGTAACCGGCGACCATCAGCAGTTGCTTGAACAGCTGCGGCGATTGCGGCAGGGCGAAGAACTGGCCGGGATGGACGCGCGATGGCACCAGGTAATCGCGGGCGCCTTCCGGGGTCGACTTGGTCAGCATTGGCGTTTCGATGTCGATGAAACCGTTGTCGTCGAGAAAGCGACGGAAGGCGCGCGCCGTCTTGTAGCGCAGCATCAGGTTGTTCTGCATCTGCGGACGGCGCAGGTCGATGACGCGGTGCAGCAGGCGGACGTTCTCGGAGAGATTATCTTCGTCGAGCTGGAACGGCGGCGTGACGGCCGGATTCAATACCTCGATCTCGTGGCACAGAATTTCAATTTCACCGGAGGCCAGGTTGGCATTGGTCGTGCCGGCCGGGCGCGGACGTACCTTGCCGGTAATTTTCAGACAGAACTCGTTACGTACCGATTCGGCGATCTTGAAGGTCTCGGCGCGATCCGGGTCGCAGACGACCTGGGCCAGGCCTTCGCGGTCGCGCAGGTCGATGAATATGACGCCGCCGTGGTCGCGGCGGCGATGGGCCCAGCCGCACAGGGTGACGATTTGCCCGTCGAGGGCGGCGTTGAGTTGTCCGCAGTAGTGGGTACGCATGAAGCTTTCCGGTTTGATTCTAGGTGTTGGTGATGACGCGGGTGTGCGGTGGCGGTGCCACGACACCCATCGAGATAATGTATTTGAGGGCTTCGTCGACGGTCATGTCGAGTTCGACGACATCGCGCTTGGGCATCATCAGGAAAAACCCGGAGGTCGGGTTCGGGGTGGTCGGCACGTAAACGCTGACGTACTCGCCGTCCAGATGATTGAGGACATCGCCGCCGGGCTTGCCGGTCAGGAAGGCGATGGTCCAGCTTCCTTCTCGTGGATATTGGACGAGCAGAGCCTTGCGGAAGGCGTTGCCATTGGACGAAAAAAGTGTGTCCGATACCTGCTTGACGCTGTTGTATACGGAATTGACGACTGGAATCCGCGCAAGGAGCATTTCCCACCAGATAACCAGTTTCTGGCCGATGAAATTGGCGGCAAGCAGGCCGGTCAGCAGAATCATCGCCAATGTCAGCAGCGCACCGGCACCGGGAATCGCGAAGCCGAAGAGCGTTTGCGGATGAATCGCTTCAGGAAGCAGCCGCAGCGATTGATCCAGCGTACTGACGATGAACGACAGTACCCAGCCGGTAATGACCAGCGGTACCCAGATCAGGAGTCCGGTGATGAAATAGCGTTTGATCAGCTGGCCGCGCACGGAGTGCATGCTCCCGATCCGCCCTGGCATGGCGGGGTGCTGTCCGCTTTCGGCGTGGGTTTGCTGCCGCCCTTGAAGTCGGTGGCATACCAGCCGTTGCCCTTGAGCTGGAAACCGGCGGCAGAGAGCAACTTGCTGTAGCTTTCCTTGCCGCATTCCGGGCAGGTTGTCAGTTGCGGCTCGCTCATCTTTTGCAGATGTTCTTTCTGGAAGCCGCAGGCGTCACAGCGATATTCGTAAATCGGCATGGGAATCCTCCAAAACCTTGAATTGTAACCGAGAAGTGAGGCTATCTTAAGTTGTGGTTTGGGCGGAAAATTTCAAGCCATCAAGCCGAGATAGCCGCGGGTCAGCTGAGGCCCCCAAAACAGCGCGATGACGCCGGCGGCTGCGAGGTATGGTCCAAACGGAATGGGGGTGTTCCGACCATGCCGGGTAGTGACAATCAGGCTGATGCCGACTGCGGCACCGACGATCGATGAGAGCAGGATGATGGCAGGCAGCATCTGCCAGCCAAGCCAAGCGCCGAGCGCGGCGAGAAGCTTGAAATCGCCAAACCCCATGCCCTCCTTGCCGGTTGCCAGCTTGAACAGCCAAAAAATTGACCACAGTGTCAGATATCCGATCATCGCGCCGATTACAGCCGAAAAGAGATCGACGTAGGTGCCGGCCAGGTTGAAGGCAAGTCCGAGCCAAAGGAGCGGCAAAGTGATCGAATCGGGAAGCAGTTGAGTGTCGAAATCGATGCCCGTCAGAGCAATCAGCGCCCAGATTAGCAGCAAGGCCCCGGCCCCTTGCAGCGTCGGCCCAAAATGCCAGACGGCGTAAGCTGAGAGCAGCCCGGCGATAGCCTCGATCACCGGGTAGCGTGGCGAGATCGACGTGCCGCAACTTGAACACCGGCCGCGCAGAAGCAGGTAGCTGATGATCGGGATATTCTCGAGCGCGGTGATCTGATGGCCGCAGGACGGACAACGGGAACGCGGGCGGGCCAGCGTCAGGGCTGTTGCGGTCGACGGTGTTTCACCGCGCAAATCCGCGCATTGCGCATGCCAGTCCTGCTCCATCATCCTGGGCAGGCGGTGAATGACAACGTTGAGAAAACTGCCGACGCACAACCCGAGCAGTCCGGCAACGGCAGCCAGGCCGCCCAGTGACTCGAAAGGCATCAGATGACGGCACCCAGTTTGAAGATAGGCAAGTACATGGCGACTACCATGCCGCCGATCAATGTGCCGAGCACCACCATGATGACCGGTTCCATCAGGCTGGACATGGCCTCGACGGCGTCATCGACTTCCTGTTCGAAGAAGTCGGCGACTTTGGAAAGCATGGAATCAAGAGCGCCGGATTCTTCACCGATGGCGACCATTTGCGTGACCATGTTCGGGAACAGATTGACGTTCGTCATGGCGTTCGTGAGGCTCGTGCCGGTGGAAACTTCGCCCTGGATTTGCTTGGTAGCAGCTTTATAGACGTAGTTACCGGCGGCTCCACCAACCGAATCTAAGGATTCGACAAGGGGTACGCCGGCCGCGAACATTGTCGACAGCGTTCGTGACCAGCGGGCGATGACTGCCTTGCGGATGATGTCGCCAAAAATGGGCAGACGGAGCAGAAGACGGTCCATGGCCATCTGTACCTTCTCGGAGCGTTTCCATGCTTCAAAAAAGAAGTACAACCCGCCGAAGATGATGCCGAATATTGCCCACCAATAGGCGACAAAGAAGTCCGAGATAGCGATCACCAACAGGGTCGGCGCCGGAAGGTCGGCGCCGAAGCTCTTGAAGACATCCTTGAACGCTGGGATCACAAAAATCATGATGACACAGGTGATGATGAAGGCGACAACGAGGACCGCAATCGGGTAGAACAGCGCAGACTTGATCTTGTTCTTGATAGCGAGAATTTTTTCCTTGTAGGTCGCCAGGCGCTCTAGCAGCGTATCCAGAATACCAGCCTGCTCGCCGGCCGCAACGAGATTGCAGTAGAGCGCATCAAAATATAGCGGATATTTCCGGAAAGCCTGCGAGAGCGAACTGCCGGTTTCGACGTCGGCCTTGATGTCCAGCAGCAATTTGGCAACCGCCGGATTGGCATGACCGCGGCCGACAATGTCGAATGCCTGCAGCAGTGGCACGCCGGATTTCATCATCGTGGCGAGTTGGCGTGTGAATAGCGAAATATCCTTTTCTCCGACCTTGCCACCAATCTTGAAGCGCGCTTTCTTTACTCTGGCGTTAAGGACGCCCTGCCGGCGCAAACTGGTCTGAACCACCGCTTCGCTGGCCGCGCGCATCTCCCCCCGGACTGTTTTGCCATCCTTGTTTTTTCCTTCCCAGAGAAACGTACTCTCTCTGACTGCAAGGGGCCTAGCTTTTGCGGCGTTAGCCATCCGTTGTCCTTCCCCGTTATACGTTCGTTGTGCTCAGAACCTCGTCGAGCGAGGTAAGGCCTTGCTTTACTTTGAGCAAGCCGGATTCACGAAGATTCTTCACCCCTTCACGCGCGGCTTGCTCGGCCAGATCCATTTCGCCTGCACCGCTCATGATCAGTCGCTGCGTGGCTTCCGAAATCGGCATGACCTGATAGATACCGACCCGCCCCTTGTAGCCGGTACCCTTGCAGCGCTCACAGCTGCCGGGGCCGTAGAGAGTCCATGATCCATCCAGGTCGGCTTCGGCAAATCCCGCATCCAGCAGGGCCTGGTTCGGAACATCAATTGGCTTTTTACACGTACATAGGCGACGCGCCAGGCGCTGGGCAGTGATGAGCAGGATACTGGATGCGATGTTGAAGGTTGGCACGCCCATGTTCATCAGGCGGGTCAGCGTCGCCGGCGCATCGTTCGTGTGCAGCGTCGACATCACCATATGGCCGGTCTGGGCGGCCTTGATGGCAATTTCAGCGGTTTCCAGGTCGCGAACCTCGCCGACCATGATGATGTCCGGATCCTGACGCAGAAACGCCCTCAGGGCTACCGCGAACGTCAATCCCGCCTTGTCGTCGACATTGACTTGGTTGATACCCGCCAAGTTTATTTCAGCGGGGTCTTCTGCAGTGGAAATGTTGACGCCGTCCTTGTTCAGGATATTGAGGCAGGTGTAAAGCGAAACCGTCTTGCCGGAACCTGTCGGGCCGGTTACCAGCACCATGCCGTAGGGACGGCTGACTGCCTCAAGTAGCACAGCCTTTTGCTCGGGTTCATAACCGAGTGCTTCGATCCCGAGCGTTGCCGAGGTCGGATCCAGAATACGCAGCACGATTTTCTCGCCCTGCAGGGTTGGCAGGGTGCTGACCCGGAAATCGATCGTGCGATTCTTCGAGAGGACCAGTTTCATCCGCCCATCCTGCGGGACTCGCTTCTCGGCGATATTGAGACGGGATATGACCTTGATCCGCGAGGCAATTTTGTCCTTGATTGCCAGGGGAGGAGTGGCGACTTCACGCAGAACGCCATCAACGCGGACGCGAATGCGGTAGTACTTCTCGTAAGGTTCGAAATGAATGTCCGACGCGCCGTCGTTGATCGCATCGAGCAGCATCTTCTGAATGAACCTTACGACTGGCGCATCGTCGATTTCCTGTGATGCAGCGTCGTCGGCCTTGGCGGCTGATTCCTCATCGAGAAAGTCAAGATTGATGTCGTCAGCGGTGAGACTCTTCAGTGTTTCTTCCGCGGTTTCGGCATATTTTGCAACGAGTGGCACCAGTTTTGGGTGTTCGACGACGATGGGGTCGACACCCAGGCCGGTCTGAAAACGGATTTCATCCAAGGCCCGCAGGTTGGTCGGGTCGGCGGTGGCCACTGACAGCCGATTTCCCCGTTTGTTCAGGGGAATGACCCGGTGGGTAGCGATCAACTTGCGGTCAATGGCATTACCCGGGATATGAGTTTCGTCATAGACGGCGAGGTCAAGCAGCGGATAGCCGAAGGTGTCTGCGACAAAACGGGCGAGATCCAAGGACGAAATCTTCTGGCTGGCGATGATCTGCTCTATCAGCGAACGCTTCTCGTGGTTGGCCTGGATAAGCAACTGCTCTGCCTCGGCTTCCTTGAGCCGTCCCGCCTGGACCAGGGCGCGGGCGAGACCGCTGAGAGGGCTTGCTTGGGGTGTAGCAGACATTGGTTGCACGTCAGATGCCGTTTAGATTGAGCGATGATGCTACGTAGCCCCCGGTTTGTAAAGACGAGGTAGGACGGGGTCAGCGACTGGTTGGTTTGAAAATGCGTGCGGTGACGACGCTGCGATCCTGAGTCTGCAGAATTTCGACGGCAATTCCCGTCAGCTTGATGCTGACGCCAGCTTCCGGAATGTCCTGAAAGTGTTCAAGGATAAGCCCGTTGAGGGTCTTGGGACCGTCCAGCGGGAATTGCAGGCCGAGCATGCGGTTGATATCACGCAGTTGACGCGAGCCCTCGACAATCGCGCTGCCATCGGTATCCCAAGCCAGCGACTGCCCCAGCCCCGGCAGGGAGGTGGTGAACTCTCCGACAAACTCCTCGATGATGTCTTCGAGCGTCAGGAGCCCGAGAATTTCGCCGTACTCGTCGACGACGAACCCGATGCGCTGGCGGTTTTCCTGAAAGAAGGCGAGTTGGGAAAAGGCGGCGGTTCCGGAAGGGATGTAGTAAGCCGGCTGAATATGTTGAAGTAGTGAGGTTTCGTCGAAGTCGCTATCGCCGAGGCTTCCCAGCAATCGGCGGACCGGCAATATGCCCAGTAGTTGATCCAGCGATTCCCGGCACACCGGGAGGCGGCTGTGGTGGCTGGTGGCGAGTTGGGTGGCCACTTCTTCCCAAGGTAGATCGAGATCGAGTATCTCGATGTTGCCACGCGGGGTCATCACGTCCTCGACGGTAATGTTGTTGAGTTCGAACAGGCTGGAAAGAATGTTCCGATGTTTTTGCGGGATCAGGTGGGAAGATTCGAGCACCAGGCTGCGCAGTTCTTCCGGGGAAAGGCGCGCGGTTTCGGCGTTCGGTTCAGGTGACAGATGGAGTAACTTCAGCAGTGCGCTGGCAAAGAGATTGATGAACCAGACGGCCGGATAGAACAGGCGCAACAAGGGCGTCAGGACATAGCCTAGAAATAGCGCGAGACGGTCGGCATGGGTGGCGCCGATGATCTTCGGGGTGATTTCCGAAAAGACCAGAATGGCAAAAGTGACGGCCAGCGTGCCGGCGCCCAGCGCCCACTTTTCTTCGCCGAACATCTCGATTGCAATCACGCTGACCAGGGTTGCGGCAGCAGAGTTGATCAGGTTGTTGCCGAGCAGGATGACGCCCAGCATCTTGTCCGTACGACCCAGCAGGTCAAGAGCCTTTTGTGCGCCATGGTGGCCGGATTGAGCAAGGTGACGCAGGCGGAAGCGGTTCGAGGCCATCATCGCCGTCTCGCTGAGCGAGAAAAAGGCCGACAGCGCCAGCAACACGACCAGCGTCAGGGACAGCGCCGACAGGGGGATATCGTCCACTGCCTTACGAGCGTCCGAGTATCACTTCGGCAACGAAGCGGCTGCCGACATAGGCGAGGATCAGCAGGGCAAACCCGGCCAGTGTCCAGCGCAATGCCCGCTTGCCGCGCCAGCCCCAGGCGTGGCGGCCGATCAGCAGCGTCGCGAAAATCCCCCACGACGCGAAGGCGAACAGGGTTTTGTGATCGAGCGACAGTGGTTTGCCGAACAGGGCTTCGGAGAAGAAAACACCGCTGCCGACGGTCAGTGTCAGCAGGACGAAGCCGAGAAGCAGCATGCGGAACAACAGCGATTCCATGGTCAGCAACGGCGGCAGGCTCGCCAGGCTGCGCTTCATCAGGCGCTTGTGCAGAGCATTTTCAGTAAAGCCCATGAAAATGGCGTGCAGCGCGGAGAGCGTCAGCAGGCTGTAGGCCAGCATGGCGGCGAGAAAGTGCAGTTTGAAGCCGGTGGCGCTGGCGTGGGCTACCAGATGTACCTGCGGAAAGACGACTGGCAGGGCGGTGCACAGTGCGGCGAGCGGCAGCACCAGGGGCTGCATGCCCTCCATGCGCGCCATGAAGCTCTCCAGCCAATAAATGAGGACTGCCAGCCACATCATCAACGACAGGGCGAAGCTGAACGAGAAGCGCATGCCGGCTTCAGTGAACAGCGCACCGTAGAGCCCGTAGGCGTGAATGAGCAGGGCTGAGGCAATGGCGACGCGCTCCCAAACCTGCATGGGGCAGGCAACGCACTGATTTTCCTGTTCACGCCAGCGGGTGTTCCAGAAGTGGAACCCGAGTGCGCCATAAAGAAGGGCGGCGGCGATGTGGGGCAGAAGCTGAATTACAATGTCGGCCATCCGCGAATTCTACTAGAAGCCTATCCGCCATGCTCGATAACCTGACCAACCGCCTTGCCCGTGTCATGAAGACGCTGAAGGGCGAAGCGCGCCTGACCGAATCCAACATCGCCGACGCCCTGCGTGAAGTCCGCATGGCCTTGCTGGAGGCCGACGTCGCCTTGCCGGTGATCAAGGAGTTCATTGCCGCGGTCAAGGAGAAAGCGGTCGGCGAAGAGGTCATCGGTTCGCTGAGCCCCGGCCAGGCGCTGGTCGGTGTCGTGCATCGTGAATTGGCCCGGATCATGGGCGACGCCCACGAAGGCATCAGCTTCAATACCCAGCCGCCGGCCATTGTGCTAATGGCCGGCCTGCAGGGCGCCGGCAAGACGACTACGGTCGGCAAACTGGGCAAGTTCCTCAAGGAAAACCACAAGAAGAAGGTGCTGGTGGTTTCCTGCGACGTCTATCGTCCGGCGGCGATCGAGCAGCTCAAGTCGGTCGCCGGGCAGGCCGGCATCGATTTCTTCCCGTCGACGGTGGGTGAGAGGCCGGAAGCGATTGCCGTGGCAGCCGTCGACTGGGCCAAGCGTCACTACCACGACGTGCTGCTGGTCGATACCGCCGGTCGTCTTGCGGTCGACGAGGAAATGATGGCCGAAATCAAGCGCCTGCATGCAGCGCTCAATCCCATCGAGACGCTTTTCGTGGTCGATGCGATGCTGGGTCAGGATGCGGTCAACACGGCCAAGGCCTTCAGTGAAGCCTTGCCGCTGACCGGGGTAGTGTTGACCAAACTCGATGGCGATGCGCGCGGCGGGGCGGCACTCTCGGTGCGCCACATCACCGGCAAGCCGATCAAGTTTGCCGGCGTCGGCGAAAAACTCACCGGACTGGAGGCTTTCCATCCCGAGCGGATGGCCTCGCGGATTCTCGGCATGGGCGACGTGCTGTCGCTGATCGAGGAAGCCAAGAAAGGGTTGGACGAGGAAAAGGCGGTCGCTTTCGCCAAGAAACTGAAGTCAGGGAAGGGTTTCGACCTCAACGACTTCAAGGAGCAGATTGCGCAGATGCGCAACATGGGTGGCTTGTCGGCGCTGATGGACAAGATGCCGGCACAGATCGCCCAGGCCGCGGGTCAGTTGCCGGCGGGCGCGGAAAACAAGATGGTCGGCCGCGTCGAGGGCATCATCAACTCGATGACACCGGCCGAGCGCGCCAAGCCGGAAATCATCAAGGCCAGCCGCAAGCGCCGCATCGCGATGGGTGCCGGCGTTCAGGTACAGGAAGTGAATCGGCTGCTCAACCAGTTCGAGCAGTCGCAGAAGATGATGAAGATGATGACCAAGGGCGGCATGGGCAAGTTGATGCGCGGCATGAAAGGCATGCTGCCCGGCATGGGGCGTTGATCAGCGCGTGGCCTGGGCCAGACGGGCAGGTTTCTGGTAGGCCCACTGGTTTTGCCAGGCAGCGCGGACCATGTTCGGATATTCCGGCCGACCGAGGCTGCCGTTGTAGCGGCCGAGGGCACGGAAGAGGTCACCTTTTTCGATGTCCAGGTAGTGGCGCAGGATGGTGCAGCCATAGCGAAGACTGGTCCGCAGATCGAAAAGGTTGTCGTCCGGGCGGCCGATCAACTTGAGCCAGAACGGCATGACCTGCATGTAGCCGCGGGCGCCAGCCGACGATACGGCGTACTTGCGGAATCCGGATTCGACCTGCATCAACCCGAGCACCAGTTGCGGGTCAAGGCCGGCACGGGTGGCCTCGTAATGAACGCTGCGCAACAGGTCTAGACGATATTCCTGGTTGGGAATCCGTTTTTCCAGACGCGGTGACATTTCGGCCAGCCACTCGACGGCGTCCATCGGGTTGCTGAACGAGCTGGATGGCGGGCGCGCGTCCGAGACGGCCTTGTGTAACGCAGCCTGCACGCTCGCCGAGAGCGGTTCGTAAATCTGGGCGCCGGCAAAAGCGCCGGCAGCGTTCAGAAATAGCAGGATGGCAATCAGCCGGCGCACAACTTTCCTTTGAGCAGGCTCAGAATTTCGCCCTGGGCTACAAGAGAGGCCTCGGCGTCGAGGCGGCCTTTGTATTCTAGCTTGCCTTCCTTGAGTCCGCGTTCTCCGATCACTACGCGATGCGGGATGCCGATCAGTTCCATGTCGGCGAACATCACACCGGGGCGCTCGTTGCGGTCGTCCAGCAGTACGTCGACACCTGCCGTCTTGAGGTCGGCATAAAGCTGATCCGCAGCGGCCTTGACGGCCTCGCTCTTATGGTAGCCCATCGGCACGATGCAGACCGCGAAAGGTGCGATGGCGGGCGGCAGGATGATGCCCTTGTCGTCGTTGCCCTGCTCGATGGCGGCGCCGACGATGCGCGAAACACCGATGCCGTAGCAGCCCATTTCCATGATCTGGCTTTTGCCGTTCTCGTCGAGGTAGGCACAGTTCAGTGCAGCCGCATATTTTTGGCGCAACTGGAAGATGTGACCGACTTCGATGCCGCGACAGATTTCCAGCTTGCCCTTGCCATCCGGTGATGGATCGCCGGCGACCACGTTGCGGATGTCGGCTGCCTCAGGTTCCGGCAGGTCGCGGCCGAAATTGACACCGGTCAGGTGGAAGCCAGCTTCGTTGGCGCCACAAACGAAATCGCTCATCGCGGCGACCGCGCGGTCGGCGAAAATGGCCACTTTTCTACCGTCGACCGCAACAGGTCCGATATAGCCGGGTCTGCAGCCAAGATATTCCTCGACTTCACCTTCGGTGGCGAAGCGGAACGGCGAAAGCCCGGCGATTTTGCCGGCCTTGATTTCGTTCAGTTCATGGTCGCCGCGCAAGAGCAACAGGGCGAAACGCTTCTCGCCACCTTCCGGTTCGCCGACGACGGCGATGGCTTTGACGATTTTTCCGAGGTCGACCGACAGAAAATCGGCCACATCGGCGCAGGCCATCTTGCCCGGCGTGGCGATCTTTTCTATCGTCTTCGTCGCGCTAGCGCGCGGCGTCGCGGGGGCGAGCGCTTCGGCCAGTTCGACGTTGGCAGCGTAGTCTGAATCAGGACAGAAGGCGATGTCGTCTTCGCCGGAATCGGCCAGCACATGGAATTCGTGCGAGCCGGTGCCGCCGATCGAACCGGTGTCGGCCGCTACGGCGCGGAATTTCAGACCAAGGCGCGTGAAGATGCGGCTATAGGTTTCGTACATGTTGCCGTATTCGCGCTTCAAATCCTCGAACGAGGTGTGGAACGAATAGCCGTCCTTCATCAGGAACTCGCGGCCGCGCATGACCCCGAAGCGGGGGCGGATCTCATCGCGGAACTTGGTCTGGATTTGGTACAGGTGGATTGGCAACTGGCGGTAGCTCTTCACATCGCGGCGCACCGCGTCCGTAATGACTTCTTCGTGTGTCGGGCCGATGACGAATTCGCGCTGATGGCGATCCTTGAAACGCAGCAGTTCCGGGCCATATTGTTCCCAGCGGCCGGATTCCTGCCATAGTTCAGCGGGTTGCACTGCTGGCATCAGCAACTCCAGCGCGCCGGCATTGTTCATCTCTTCACGGACGATGTTTTCAACCTTGCGCAGCACGCGCAGGCCCAGCGGCATCCAAGTGTAGATGCCGGCGGCGGCACGTTTGATATACCCGGCCCGCAGCATCATTTTCTGGCTGGTGACCTCGGCATCGGCGGGGGCTTCTTTCAAAGTGGTGAAAAAGAACTGCGAAGTGCGCATGAGATGCTCTTGAATTCGTTGCAAAAGGGAGATTTTACACGCTGGTCGTGCTTTGCATGCGGGCTGCCTTTGTGAAAGAATTGGGACAACTTTTAATTTTGCAGGATTTATATGCTCGATCGTGAAGGCTACCGCCCGAACGTCGGCATTATTCTTTGTAACGCCAAAAACGAGGTCTTCTGGGGCAAGCGCATACGTGAGCATTCCTGGCAGTTTCCGCAAGGTGGCATCAAGCGTGGCGAAACGCCAGAGCAGGCCATGTTCCGCGAACTGTATGAGGAAGTCGGGCTGCAGCCCGAGCATGTGCGTATCCTCGGACGAACCAAGGGCTGGTTGCGTTACGAAGTGCCGACACACTGGATCAAGCGCGAGTGGCGCGGTTCATACAAGGGCCAGAAGCAGATATGGTTCCTGCTGCGCCTTGTCGGGCGCGACAACGATGTCAGCCTGCGCGCAACCAGCAAGCCCGAGTTCGATGCCTGGCGCTGGAATGACTACTGGGTGCCGCTGGATGCCGTGATCGAATTCAAGCGTAGCGTTTATGAACAGGCGCTTAGTGAACTTGTGCGTTTTCTCGAACATGATCGGCGGGTCAGGCAGCGGCTCCACGCAAACTCGCCCGATGTGCCTGGCGAAACAGGCGAGGGCTAGCGTGTGCAATTGATTGGTTTTCATCGTCGCTTGTTCCCGATGGTTTTCGCAATGCTGGCGCTTCTGTCCTGGCGCCCGGCTGTTGCGGATTTCGAGGAAGATTTCAACGACAAGAAGTGGCAGGAAATGGTGGTTCAGTTGCCGGCAGCCCCGCAACAGGAGAACCTGTTACCTATTTACGTCAGCGCGGCGACCGATAACGAGTTTTTCGTCGATGGCTCGACCTTGACGGTGACAGCGGATGGTGTCGTTCGCTATGTTCTGGTTGTTCAGACTTCCGGCGGCGCGAGGAACGTGAGTTTCGAAGGCTTGCGTTGTGAAACGCGAGAACGTCGCATATACGCCTCCGGCAGGCCCGATGGCAGTTGGTCGAAGTCGCGCAACAACGAGTGGCGACGCATTCAGGATGTCGCGGCCAATCGCTATCACGCCGCGCTCTTTGGCGATTATTTTTGCCCGGAAGGCGTCATTGTCCGCAACGTCGAGGAGGCTCGCGATGCGCTGCGGCGTGGCAGGCATCCGGAAAGTCGTCGTTAGTCACCATGTCTGCCGAACAATTCATCATCGAATTCGATCGTGCATTACGCACCGTATTTGCCACGGCACGTAGTCAGCGCCCTGTTCCGGGCGTTGATTTTCCCGAGGCCGAGATGAGCGCGCAGGATAAGGCGCATGTTTGCGGACTGATGCGCGTCAATCACGTTGGCGAAGTGTGTGCGCAAGCTCTTTATCAAGGGCAGGCGCTGACCTCGCGCGATCCTGCGGTGCGTGCGGCATTGCGTTTCGCCGCCGATGAAGAGACCGAGCATCTGGCGTGGACCGAACGGCGCATCACCGAACTCGGCGGGCGCAAGAGCCTCTTGAATCCGCTCTGGTATGTCGGGGCGCTTTCGATGGGAGTACTCGCCGGTCGCCTTGGTGACAAGTGGAATCTTGGGTTTCTGGCCGAGACGGAACGCCAGGTTGAAGCACATCTAGATGGCCATCTAGCGTGCCTCCCTGAACAGGATATCCGCTCGCGGGAAATCGTCGATCAGATGCGGGTCGACGAAATCCGGCATGCCGAGACTGCGGTGAATTTGGGTGCCGCCGAATTGCCGGCGCCGGTCAAGGCGGCAATGAAGTTTGCGGCTAGAGTAATGACCGGAACTGCCTATCGCGTTTAAGGGGGCAATTCCCAAGGGCTTCAGGACTCTTCGATAATCTCGAAATCGTGGGTGATTTCGGCGGTTTTGCCGATCATGATCGATGCGGAGCAGTATTTTTCCTTCGAGAGTTCGATGGCGCGCGCAACGGCTTCGGGCTTGAGTTGCCGGCCCTTTACCTTGTAATGGAAATGAATGGTGGTGAAGACCTTGGGGTCGGTTTGGGCGCGTTCCGCAGTCAGGCTGACCTCGCAACCACTGACGGCCTGTCTGCCTTTTTTCAGTATGAGAACGACGTCGAAGGCTGAGCAGCCGCCGGTTCCTGCCAGTACCATCTCCATCGGGCGTAGCCCAAGGTTGCGACCACCGGCGTCGGGGGCGCCATCCATCACGACTGCGTGCCCGCTCCCGCTTTCTGCCACGAACGACATGCCTGCGTCGTTACCCATCCATCTTACGGTGCATTCCATGCGATTCTCCTGTTGCGGAGCGTCGATTTTATCGAAATTTTTCCTGTGATGCCTCTTTGGTTGCAGATGCTGCAATGCACCAATTTTGACCTTTATTGGGTGCTGGAATCCTGTCGCAATTTTGGTTAAACATTGTATATTAATGATGAATAATTAAACGTTTATAATTAATAAACAGTAAGTTACTTGTTATAATTTTAATTAATTTAAAAATAAAAAATTTAATGTTGCGGCGCATTAAATCCTCTTGCGCGCCAAGGGGGCCTTGGGCATAATGCAAAGCGTACGAACCGATGTGGCCTGCTGAATGAAGGGCTTCTGAAGTTTAGATTTGTCTCCTCCACCCTCCTCCTTTGGTGTGGATTTAACGCGGCTCTGCGAGCCGCGTTTTTTTTGCCCGCTTAGTGCTCTCAAGTGCGCAATTCATTTGACAGCGCCCCGAAAAGTCGACTAGAATCCGCGGCTTTCTCCAATCTGCGCCCAATTTTTCAGGACGGCACACACATGAAAACGTTTTCCGCCAAGCCACATGAGGTGAAGCGCGAGTGGTTTGTGGTAGACGCCACAGACAAGGTGCTCGGCCGCCTCGCTACCGAAATTGCTCGTCGCCTCCGCGGCAAGCACAAGGCTATTTACACCCCGCACGTTGATACCGGTGATTTCATCGTCGTAACCAATGTCGAGAAGATCACTGTTACCGGTAACAAGGCTGAGGATAAGAAGTACTATCGTCACTCCGGCTACCCCGGTGGTATTTACGAAACCAACTTCAAGAAGATGCAGCAGCGTTTCCCGGGCCGTGCCCTGGAAACCGCCGTCAAGGGTATGCTGCCGAAGGGACCGCTGGGCTACGCCATGCTGAAGAAGCTGAAGTGCTACGCCGGTGAACAGCATCCTCACACTGCCCAGCAGCCGAAGGCTCTGGAAATCTAAGGGGTCATCATGGCTGAAAGTTATTTCTACGGTACCGGTCGTCGCAAGAGCGCCGTTGCCCGTGTCTTTATGAAACGTGGTTCCGGTGCCATTGTCGTCAATGGCAAGCCGATCGACCAGTTTTTCTCCCGTGAAACTGGCCGCATGATTGTTCGTCAGCCGCTTGAGCTGGTTGAACAACTCAAGGGCTTCGACATCAAGGTCAACGTTGCCGGCGGCGGCGAATCTGGTCAGGCGGGTGCTGTCCGTCACGGCATAACCCGCGCCCTGATCGAGTACGATGCTGCTCTGAAGCCCGCACTCTCCAAGGCCGGTTTCGTTACCCGCGATGCCCGTGAGGTTGAGCGTAAGAAGGTCGGCTTCCACAAGGCTCGTCGTCGCAAGCAGTTCTCCAAGCGTTAATTCGCTTTTGCGATCGCGAAAAGCCGCCTTTTTGGCGGCTTTTTTGTTTTTGTAACTGCCGAGTATGATCGCAATCTGTCGGGCAAAAATTGCCATGATCAAAACTACTCTTGTTGATGGCGCTTGATGTTCAGTCAGGATGAAATCGCAGAATTATGCCAACCCCCGCTGTTACTCTGAGAGTCAGAAAGTTCAGACGCCGCTTCGGTATAACGGCGCCGAGAGTTGTTGTGCGGACACACCTGCCCTGGTATTGGTATGCAGTCGGGGGTGTCTTGATCGTGCTCCTTTCATTTGCGATAGCCTGGTCAATGCTACAGCGTGGCGAGGCGGGAGAGCGACAGCGGGAAATGGACTCCCTGCGCCATCAGGTCCGCGAACTTGACGACGAGTTGTTGAAGTTGCGGTCGACTGCCGGTACTGAGCAAAATGCAGTGCAGATGGAGCGGTCGACCCAGCAGCAACTTGTGAATCGTGTAAAGGCCCTAGAGTCCGAGAACGCTGCGTTCAGGGAGGACATGCTTCTCTTTGAACGCTTGATTCCCGCTGCGGGTGATGAAGCTTCGATTCGCCTGGAGAGCTTCCGGGTGGCGCCGGATGGGCCACAACGCTTCCGCTATCGCGTTCTTCTGGCATTCCAGCCAGCCAGGCAGGTTCCCGAGTTCCGCGGTCGACTGCAATTTTTGGCTGTTTTTTCATTGGGTGGGAAACAGCAGGAGTTGCTGATCCCGGCAAAGCGTGAAAACACAAGTGAGTTCCAGGTGGAAGTGCGACACTTTTTACGCAAGGAGGGCAGCTTCGAGTTGCCTGCGGGCGCAAAATTGCAGTCCGTGGAAGCCCGCGTTTTTCAGGGTGATACACTCAAGGCGAAGCGTCTAGCGCAACTGTAGGAGAGATTGATGTTCGGAAAGAGAGACGAGAGCAAGCCACAGGGTCGAATCGACACCTTGATTGGTGCTGGTGCCCTGGTCGAGGGGAATATCCGCTTCACTGGCGGATTACGCATCGACGGCGAGGTCAAGGGCAACGTCGAGGCGGCTGATGGTGCGAGCGCTGCGATGCTGGTGCTGAGCGAGCAGGCACGGGTCGAAGGACTAGTCGCCGTGGCGCATCTGGTAACCAACGGAACGGTTGTCGGGCAGGTGTGCGTGTCGGAGTCTCTGGAGATGCAGGCACGTTCAAAAATCGTCGGTGATGTTGAGTATTCCATCATCGAAATGCATCAGGGGGCCGTCGTCGAGGGTCGGCTTATTCATCGAGACGGCAAGTCGGTGGAACTAAAGCTTGCCGCAACAAACTAATATTCTTGACCGGGGCCGTATTGGCTCCCATAATTTGTGACGATTTTTTTCAGGAGTGCCGTAAATGAATGCTGTTGCCGAAATGGTGCTGCCCCTCGTGTTTACCGATAGTGCCGCCAGCAAGGTCAAGGAGTTGATTGAAGAAGAAGGCAACCCGGGCCTTAAGTTGCGGGTGTTCGTCACGGGCGGTGGCTGTTCTGGTTTCCAGTACGGGTTTACCTTTGACGAAGAGGTTAACGAAGACGACGCGACCATGGAAAAAAATGGCGTCACGTTACTGATCGATCCGATGAGCTACCAGTATCTTGTCGGTGCTGAAATCGACTATTCGGAAGGTTTGGAAGGTTCGCAGTTCGTCATTCGCAATCCGAATGCCACCTCGACCTGCGGTTGTGGGTCGTCTTTCTCAGCGTAAATTCAGATTGTTTCCAAAGGGCGGCTATGGCCGCCCTTTTTTGTTTACGTTGCTTTGAACCTCTCTAGGTCCAGCAGGAAATCTGGGGCGCCTGATTGCCTACAACCTGCTGCGTCTGGAAATGGCCAAGGCCGCCATTCAAGCAAAGGTTGAACCCACTGACCTCAGTATTCTGCGCGCCTTGCACATCCTGCAGAATGAAATGATCTGGGCTGCCGGGATGGCGCTGGGCAAACTGCCTGCCCACCCCCTGCGCTTGCGCATCCAGCTTCAGTTCGCCATCATCGAAAAACGACGGGGGCGTCAATGCCGCCGTGTCGTTAAAGCCCTTCCCAAAGGCTATGCCGTCAAATACTTGAAAAAAGACCTTAACTGAACGGTGAGAGGGTTGCCGACAAATCCGTGTCTCTGGCGGTAGGCCTCCCCGTCGTGCTTCAGTTTGGCAAGCGCAAGTTCGCACGGGTGATGGTCCGTTAAACGAAATGCAGCTGTTTGGCTTATTTCTGTCTATTTTACAGAAGGGTCTTGA
>DJUX01000033.1 GCA_002440665.1 Dechloromonas sp. UBA6271 | reverse complement strand
CGTTTTTACACAGTCTGGGCCATTTTCGGACACGGGGGGATCGCTTCAAAGCTGCCGTTCGCTGGAGACCAAAAATTACAATTGGTAGCGCGACTGGCACAATCAGTTCTCCATCAAATAGTAGCGGGTATGACTGCCATCCATTCTCGCAAATATGACCCGGATCCTAACGATATACTCTATCGGTCGGGTATCCGGGCTGCCGCGTCATCCAAGTTATATGGCACTCGGTCAGCTTATACGGCAATAGTGCCGTCTACTTCACGTTATAGGGCCCGCACGATGAAATCTCCATTTTCTGGCGGCTGCGCATGCGGCGCCATCCGTTACACATGCGCCAGTGCGCCCATCGCTATGCTCAACTGCCACTGTAAGGATTGTCAGCGCTCAAGTGGTGCTCCTTTCGCATCAGGCGTGGTGGTCATGACCTCGGACCTTACAGTCACGGGGGTCCCAGCTGCGCACTCCATTCGCGCGAGCAGTGGCAACCAAACAACTCGCAGTTTCTGCCCTACCTGTGGAACTCCACTCTTCACGCAGGGTGAGGCAAACCCAATGTTCACATCCATCCGATTCCCTTCACTGGACGAGCCGGCAGAGTTTCGACCAATGCTGGATATCTGGACTTCAAGCGCACAGTCCTGGGTGTGCCTTGACCAAGCCATCCCTCAGTTTCAATTCTCACCGCAACCGCCGGGTTGACGCCTAAGCCATCCATCAACACGGACGCCGCGCGATGAAGCCGCGCAGCGCCCGTTATGTCAGATGTTAAGCGTCAGCTTTTAAAGGTAGGGCACTTCCGGTTTGGGTCGGGACACGACGACCCCGTTTTCAATTTCGCAGCCACGAAGCGGTCATTCAATTTTCGCTTCCCGGAAGCAACCATTCGTCACCGAGTGCAGGCGACCCCCTGCGGTCATTGCTGGATTCGATGTTCCAACGGCAGCTTGCTGAGGGGAGCGGTCGCTATGTGTTTAGGAAAGTCGGGCCAAATTGCAGGCAAAAAGAAGCCCGCACTAGGCGGGCTTAAATCCATTCTTGGAGGAGAGATGGAGGAGACAGGTTTCATTTTGCCCAATAAATGCTGCGCTGCAACATAATTATTGTGACAATCTGTAACGATCGATCTCGGGCGGTTGTGTCGACAAGCCTGATGGTCGTTGAGAGTTTCAGCAATTGCAGAAATCGACCCTAAGCGACCGGTAAGGTTATGAATTTCTGAACGGCGGACATATGCGCTGGAGCAGTCGGTGATTTGACGATCGCAATACAAGCTGCACCACTTTGCATTGCACACGTCAGTGCGAGTGTTCCCGGTGGTGGGCGTCGGGAAAGTGAGTGTGCTCATGGACTAAGGGCTCGTGCCTATGAAGGTGCGTGTGCTTTGCGCCCGGAGCAACCGGAATTTCGTGAGCGTGCTGATGATGCTCATCATGCGCGTGCTCGTGGCTATGCTCCATTACTTCATGGATGTGCTGATGCTCGTGTCGCTCAGCTAGGTGCAGCCAGATGCCAATCGCCATTAGGCCGCCGGCAATAGTCAGTCGAAGGGTGAGCGGTTCTCCGGTGGCGAGTGCAATGAGGGCGCCAAAGAAGGGAGCCACTGAAAAGTAAGCACCTGAACGAGCGGTGCCCAGATGGCGCATGCCGACGACAAACAAAACTAGGCTGACTCCGTAAGCGAGCAATCCGACTCCCATGGCTGCTACCGCGATGGGCCAATCAGGCAGACGGTCGCCAAGGGAAAACGCGAGCACGAGATTCACGCTCCCGGCAGCCATGCCTTTCACCGCTGCAATCCATGTTGCGTCGGCCAGAGAGACCTTGCGCGTCAGATTGTTGTCGATGCCCCATGCCAAGCAAGCCCCCAGTATCGCCAAGGCTGGCAGCGCACCAGAAAACTGAGCCTCTCCCGGCCAACTCAGCACTACTGCACCAGCGGCAATAGCCCCCATACCCAGTGCAATGCGGTGGTCAAAGTTCTCTTTGAAGACGACCCAGGCCAGCAATGCTGTGAAAACACCCTCGGCATTCAACAGCAGGGCTGCACCTGAGGCCGGCATGCCTGTTAGACCAAACATCAAGAGGACAGGGCCAACCACTCCGCCTGAAAGGATGGCCCCAGCCAACCAGCCAGTTTCTCCTTGCGAAAGATGGACAGGTGCGGCACGGGTGAGTACGCGCCATAGTGTCAGGCCTATTCCAGAACCGAGGTAGAACAGACCTGCAAGAAGCCACGGATCCACATCGCGCAACAGCATTTTCGCCAGTGGTGTGCTGGCGCCAAAGAGCAGTGCTGCACCCAGCGCCGCAACGACCCCTGAGCTGAACACTTGGGCTTTACCGTTCATTGATGCCTGCCATAGTGGAGACAGGATACCCTGTGTGTCACTGAATGACAGCCACCGGGAGCGAAGCAGTCGCCAATGATTCCCTTCTCTGAATGTCGTCAATGACCGGAACTGGCCGGCTCCAGCCCAACAGCCAACAGCCAACAGCCAACAGCCAACAGCCAACAGATTATTTCCTCAACACCACGCCCACCTCCCTCGCGTATTCCATTTTCGATATTTTTTTCCGGTCGACCGCAACAGGTCAAATCGCCGGCACTCACTTCGTCCGACGCAATCCGCGCGGTCGCGTTCAGGACGAATGCTAAAATCGCGGCCCCTGTTTCATTCCGATCTTTCGATGCGCCAGTTGCTACTCGACCTGCTGCCCGCAAGCCCGCCGACGCTGGACAATTTCGTGCCCGGCGGCAACGGGGAAACTCTCGCCGCGCTGACCGGCTGGCTGGCCGGCGAACGCACGGAAACGTCGTTCTGCCTGTGGGGCGAAGCTGGCTCGGGGCGTTCGCACCTGTTGCAAGCCAGCGGTTTCGCCTATGTCGACGCGGCTTCCGATCCACAGCTGGCGAGCGTTCCCGAGACCGAACAACTGGCCGTCGACCACGTCGAGGCGCTCGACGAAGCGGGGCAGATCGCCCTGTTCAACCATTTCAACCGCCTGAAAATGGCCGCTGGAATGCTGTTGACCGCAGCCGACCAGCCGCCGGCCCACCTTGCCCTGCGCGAAGACCTGCGCACCCGCCTCGGCTCCGGACTGATCTACCGCCTGCAACCGCTCAGCGACGGCGAAAAGGCCGCCGCCCTCGCCGTCCAGGCCAGGGAACGGGCGCTGAAGCTGACGCCGGAGGCCATCGACTACCTGATGCGCCACGCGCCGCGCGACATGCGCACACTGTCCACTTTCATCGTCGCACTCGACCGTTACACCCTCGAACATAAACGCGCTGTCACGCTGCCGTTGCTGCGCGAACTGCTGCACACTCCGCCTGCTTGATGCCGGCCAGACTGTTACTCTGTCGCCAAACAGCCCACCTGTGGCACGCCATTCGCGGGAGAAAGCATGGGTCATAACAAGTCGCCCACCGGAACCTGCCTTGTCTGCGGCAAGACCTTCCCGTCTCGCGAATTGATCGCCGCGCCGCTGATCCGCGAAAATATTGCCCATAACATCCGGGCCGACCACCCCGACTGGTCGGGCGCCAGCAGTATCTGCCAGGGTGACCTGGCTCGCTACCGCGGACAGTACGTCCATACCCTGCTCATCTCCGAAAAAGGGGAACTGTCCGAACTGGAGCGTGAGGTTCTGCACAGCCTGCAAACCCACCAGACACTGGCCGCCGACGTCGATAGCGACTACGAGGAAAAATGGAACTTCGGCGAGCGTCTGGCCGACCGGATCGCTACTTTTGGCGGCAGCTGGACCTTCCTGATCCTGTTCGGCATCTTCATCGCCCTGTGGATCATGATGAACTCGCTGGTGCTTTATTGGCGCCCGGTCGATCCCTTTCCGTTTATCCTGCTCAATCTGGTGCTTTCCTGCCTCGCCGCCGTTCAGGCGCCGGTGATCATGATGAGCCAGAACCGGCAGGAGGCGAAAGACCGGCTGCGCGCCCGCAACGGCTATCAGGTCAACCTGAAGGCGGAACTGGAAATCCGCCAGCTTCATGAAAAAATCGACCACCTGCTGTCACATCAATGGGAACGAATGATAGAAATTCAGGAAGTGCAGCTCGATCTGCTCAACGAATTGCGCCGCCCTCGGTAAACTCCGCCTCTGACCGACACCCAACCCAAGAATCAACATGAACCTAGCCCTCTTCGACCTCGACAACACCCTCCTCGCCGGCGACTCCGATTTCGAGTGGGCGCAATTCCTGATTTCCAGGGGCGTCGTCGACCGCGAAGTTCAGGAAGCGAAGAACATCCGGTTCTACGAGCAGTACAAGGCCGGCACGCTGGACATCTACGAATTCCTCGGTTTCCAGCTCGCCCCGCTGGCCCGCCACCCGCGCGCCGAACTCGACGCCTGGCACCGTGAATACATGGAACGCCACATCCGCCCGATCATCACCGAGCAGGCCCGGGCGCTTGTCCACTGCCACCTCGCCGCCGGCGACCTGTGTGCCGTCGTTACCGCCACCAACAGCTTCGTCACCGGCGCGATCGCCCGCGAATTCGGCATCCCGCACCTGATCGGCACGGTTGCTGCGGTCGACGTCGAAAAAGGGGCATTTTCCGGGGCGCCGACCGGCATCCCGTCCTTCCGCGAAGGCAAGATCGCCCGCGTCGACAGCTGGCTGGAATCGCTGGGCCTGTGGTGGGGCAGCTTCGCCGACAGCTTTTTCTACAGCGATTCGCACAACGACCTGCCGCTGATGCACAAGGTGAATACCCCGGTCGCCGTCGACCCCGACGACAAGCTGCGCCAGCACGCCGCCAGCCGCGGCTGGCAGATCATCAGCCTGCGCTGAACCGGCCATGCTGCGCATCCCCTTCCTCAGCGCCGAAGCGCCGTATGTGCTGATCGCGGTCGCGCTGCTGCTGCTCTTTATCCTGAAGCCACTGCGCACCCTGCGCCGCTCGCTGATCAATACCGGCGTCTTTTTCGCCGCCTGCCTGGCCGGCGACCTGCTGGCCGGCATTCTCCTGGCCGCCCACAATGCCACCGCCGCTGCCGGCCTGCTGCGCCAGCTGGCCGTCTTCGGGATGGGCCTGGCGGTGATCCGCTTTGCCGGGCTGGCGCTGTTCAACGTCGCACTGCCGCGCATCAACGTCCGCATTTCCGGCATCCTCGCCGACATCCTGGTCATCGTCGGCTACATCGGCTGGGGCTTTTTCCGCCTCAACCTGGCCGGCGTCGAGCTGACCCACCTGTTCGCCACCTCGGCCATCCTCACCGCCGTTCTCGCCATTTCGATGCAGGACACGTTGGGCAACCTGCTCGGCGGCCTCGCCCTGCAGATGGACAATTCGCTGGAAATAGGCGACTGGATCAAGATCGACGACCTCTCCGGCCAGGTCACCGACATCCAGTGGCGCTACACGGCAATCGTCACGCGCAACGGCGAAAAGGCGGTGGTACCCAACAGCCAGCTGATGAAGGGGCGCTACTACGTGCTCTGCGACAAGCACAGCGAACACCCGACCTGGCGCCGCGCCATCGGTTTCAACATCGACCTCGCCGTGCCGCCTGGTCGCCTGGTGCAGATGATCGAATCCGACATCGCCGCCGCGACCATCCCCAACGTCGCCCAGACGCCGCCGCCGAGCTGCGTGCTGATCGATTTCGGCCCCGGCTACGCGCATTACGTGCTGCGCTACTGGCTGGAGAATCCGCAACTCGACGATCCGACCGATTCGGACGTCCGTGTCCATATCCTGGCCATCCTGCAGCGCAACGGGATCCGCCTCGCCACTGACGACCACACTATCCACCTGGTCAAGGAAGGCGCGGCGCATCAAGAGGCCGTGCAGAACCGCGAACTGAAGCGGCGCCTGCAAGCCGTTTCGGCAATCGACCTCTTTGCCTGCCTGTCCGACAGCGAAAAGCGCTATCTCGCCGAGCGCCTGATCAACGCGCCGTTCGCGCGCGGCGACATCCTCACCCGCCAGGGCGCCGTCGCCCACTGGCTGTACATTCTGGTCAGCGGCGAGGCCGAGGCCTGGTGGCAGCCGCCGGAAGGGCCCCGGCGCCTGCTCGAAAAGCGCGGGCCGGGCAGCGTCTTCGGCGAAATCGGCCTGATGACCGGCGCCTCGCGCCGGGCGACGGTCATCGCGACGAGCGAGGTCGAAGCCTATCGCCTCGACAAGGACGCCTTCCAGCACATCATTCGCGAGCGCCCGGAACTCGCCGACAGCCTCTCCGGCATCGTTGCCAGCCGCCTGCAACGCTTCGCCGAACTGGAACAGGGCTACCATCAGGACCGCAACGAGGCGCCGCAGCGTGTTCCCGGCGCCGCCGCCATCGGCCAGAAAATCCGCGAATTCTTCGGCCTCGACTGATTCCGGACCGCCTTAAGCCGATGAATAATCATCGCTTTGCGGTAAAATTTCGTTTTTCCCGCAGCGCCGCACGCGCTCATTGAACGGTAATACGTGATCCGCAAACTCATTTCCCGCGTTTTCGGTGGCAAGAAAGCCGCCGCCAGCCACCACGAACCGGCGGTCATTCCCGTCTCCAGCCACGGCATCACCCGCGACCGCATCAGCAGCGGCAGCCGGCGCGTCTGCGAAACCCTGCAGGAAAACGGCCACATGGCCTACGTCGTCGGCGGCGCCGTGCGCGACCTGCTGATCGGCGCCGAGCCCAAGGATTTCGACGTCGCCACCGACGCGACGCCGGAAGAAGTGCGCCGCGCCTTCCGCCGCTCGCGCATCATCGGCCGCCGCTTCCAGATCGTGCACGTGATGATGGGCCACGAAACCATCGAGGTCACCACCTTCCGCGGCACGCTCGACGCCAACACCAAGAAGGACGAGCACGGCCGCGTGCTGCACGACAACGTCTTCGGCAGCCAGGCCGAAGACGCCGCGCGCCGCGACTTCACGGCCAATGCGCTGTACTACGACCCGACCACCGAGGCGGTGATCGACTACCACCATGGCGTCGGCGATCTCAAGCAGAAGACCCTGCGCATGATCGGCGAGCCACGCGCCCGTTACCGTGAAGACCCGGTACGCCTGCTGCGCGCCGTACGCCTCGCCGCCAAGCTCGGGCTGATCATCGACCCGGCGGCGCGCACGCCGATCCGCGAAATGGCCGGCCTGCTGGAAAACGTGCCGGCCGCCCGCCTCTTCGACGAAATGCTGAAGCTGCTGACCTCCGGCCACTCGGTCAAATGCATCACCCAGCTGCGCGACGAGGGGCTGCACCACGGCCTGCTGCCGCTGCTCGACGTCATCCTCGAACAACCAATGGGCGAGAAGTTCGTGATGCTGGCGCTGGCCAACACCGACGACCGCGTGCGGCGCGGCAAGGGCACCTCGCCCGGCTTCCTGTTCGCCACCCTGCTCTGGCACGAAGTGCTGGCGCACTGGGAAAAGCTCAAGGCCGCCGGCGAATCGAAAATTCCGGCGCTCTACCAGGCGATGGACACGGTGCTCGACGTGCAGGGCGAAAAGCTCGCCATCACCCGGCGCATCGCCGGCGACATCAAGGACATCTGGGCCCTGCAGCCGCGCTTCGAGAGCCGCGCCGGCAAGCGCCCCTACGGCCTGCTCGAACAGCCGCGCTTCCGCGCCGGCTACGACTTCCTGCTGCTGCGCGCCGAATCCGGAGAAATCGACATGGAACTCGGCGAGTGGTGGACGCGCTTCCAGGATGCCGATGGCGAGGAGCGGGCGCAGATGCTGCTGCCGGAACAGGCCGGCGACAAGAAGCGCCGCCGCCGGCGCAAAAAACCGGCTGCCGACAGCGTCGACCACAACAGCCCGGAATGAACACCGCCTACGTCGCCCTCGGCGCCAATATCGGCGACCCGGCGGCCACCGTGCTCGCCGCCTTCGCGGCGCTGGCCAATCTGCCCGACAGCCGCGTCGTCCACACCTCGTCGCTGTACCGCACGGCGCCGGTCGGCCTGAAAAACCAGCCCGACTTCATCAACGCCGTTGCCGCACTGGAAACCGGGCTGGCACCCGAGAGCCTGCTCGACGCGCTGCTCGATCTCGAAGCCCGCTTCGGGCGCATCCGCCGCGACCGCAACGGACCGCGCACGCTCGACCTCGACCTGCTGCTCTACAACGACATCGAACTCGAATTGCCGCGCCTGATCCTGCCCCACCCGCGCCTGCACCTGCGCGCCTTCGTCCTTTGCCCGCTGGCCGAGATTGCCCCTGCTCTAGCCATCCCGGGGCGCGGCAGCGTCGCCGCCTGGCTGCCGGCCGTTGCCAACCAGGGTATCGTCAAGTTGTGAACGTCCTCGGCCTGCACATCCCCGTGCTGTGGCAGACGGTGGCCCTGCTGTCGCTGTCCAACATCTTCATGACCTTCGCCTGGTACGCCCACCTCAAGCACCTCAACGAGAAACCGTGGTGGATTGCCGCGCTGATCTCGTGGGGCATCGCGCTCTTCGAATACCTGATCCAGGTGCCGGCCAACCGCATCGGTCATGCCGAGATGAACCTCGGCCAGCTCAAGATCCTGCAGGAAGTCATCACGCTGACACTCTTCGTGCCCTTCGTGGTTTTTTACATGGGCCAGCCATTGAAGCTTGACTATCTGTGGGCGGCTCTGTGTATCCTAGGCGCCGTCTATTTCGTTTTCCGGACGTAATCCATGTCTGCACAAAGCATCACCCGCCGCCTGACCCAGGCCGACCTCGCCAAGCTCTACGCTGCCGGCGAGAAGGTCGTCATGTTCACCTGCTACGACGCCAGCTTCGCCCGCCTGCTCGATGGCGCCGGCGTCGAAACGCTGCTGATCGGCGATTCGCTGGGCAACGTCATCCAGGGCCATGACACGACACTGCCGGTCACGGTGGCCGACATCGCCTACCACGTCGCTGCCGTCAAGCGCGGCTCCGACCGCCCCTTCATCATCGCCGACATGCCTTTCGGCAGCTATCAGGAAGCGCCGGAACAGGCCTTCCGCAACGCCGTCACGCTGATGGCAGCGGGCGCCCAGATGGTCAAGCTTGAAGGCGGCCGCGAGATGGCGACGACCGTCGAGTTCCTCGTACACCGTGGCATCCCGGTCTGCGGTCACGTCGGCCTGACGCCGCAGTCGGTGCATGCACTGGGCGGCTACAAGGTGCAGGGCAAGGGCGAGGCCGCCGCGCAGCGCCTGAAGGACGACGCGCTAGCCGTGCAGAATGCCGGCGCGACGATGATCGTCCTCGAAGCCATTCCGGCCGTACTGGGCGCCGAAGTCACGGCCGGCCTCTCCATCATCACCATCGGCATCGGTGCCGGCAAGGACTGTTCCGGCCAGGTCATGGTGCTGCACGACGCCTTCGACATCCCGCCGGGCAAGAAGGCCAAGTTCGTCCGCAACTTCATGGACGGTGCGACCAGCATCGCCGATGCCGCCGCCCGCGCCGTCGCTGCCGTCAAGGACGGCAGCTATCCCGGCCTCGAACACACTTACGCTGCTTAAAGCCATGCAAATCCATTCCGCCATCGCCGACCTGCGCGCGGCGCTCCAGGGGCGCGGCCGCGTCGTTTTCGTGCCGACCATGGGCAATCTGCACGCCGGCCACATCAGCCTGATGGAACAGGCGCGCGCCCACGGCGACACCGTGGTCGCCTCGATCTTCGTCAACCGCCTGCAATTCGGCCCGAACGAGGATTTCGACAAATACCCGCGCACGTTTGACGACGACTGCGCCAAGCTGACGGCCGCCGGCGTCGACGTGCTGTTCGCGCCGACCGAGGCCGACCTCTACCCCGAGCCGCAGGAATACACCGTCGAACCGCCGGCTATCCAGCACCAGCTCGACGGCGAGTTCCGCCCCGGCCACTTCCGCGGCGTCGCCACCGTGGTCTTGAAGCTGTTCAATATCGTCCAGCCGCAGGCCGCGCTGTTTGGCAAGAAGGATTACCAGCAACTGATGGTCATCCGCAACATGAGCCGCCAGCTGGCGCTGCCGATCACCATCATCGGCGGCGAAACGGTGCGCGCCGAGGACGGACTGGCCCTGTCATCGCGCAACGGCTACCTGAGCGCAGCGGAGCGCGCCGAGGCACCACACCTGTATCGCCTGCTCAACGAAATCCGTGCCGCCATCCGTTCCGGCGAAACCGACACCGTCAAACTGGAAAATGCCGCGATTTCGGCGTTGACCGCAGCTGGCTGGAAAACCGACTATGTTGCAGTGCGACAACAGGCCGACCTGGCCATGCCGAAAGCTGTAAACGCCCCACTGGTGGTGCTTGCCGCCAGCCGACTGGGAACGACCCGGCTCATTGATAACATTGAGATTTGACGCAGCGTGAATATCCATAATTACGCCCGTTGACAGAGGGGATATTGTCGCTACAATTCGCTTCCCCCAACCTTCTGGATGAGTGAAACCATGCAGAGAACGATGCTGAAATCCAAGTTGCACCGCGTGACCGCAACCCACGCCGACCTGCACTACGAGGGTTCCTGCGCCATCGATGAAGACCTGCTCGAAGCGGCCAACATCAAGGAATACGAACAGATCGACATCTGGAACGTAAACAATGGCGAGCGTTTCACCACTTATGCGATCCGTGCCGAGCGCGGTTCGGGCGTCATCTCGGTCAATGGTTCGGCAGCACGCCGCGCCGCACCGGGCGACATCCTGATCATCGCCACCTTCGCCGTCTACAACGAAATCGAGCTGGCGAAGTACGAGCCGGACCTGATCTACGTCGATTCGCAGAACCGCATCACCCGTCGCGGCCACAAGATTCCGACGCAAGCCGCTGCCTGAACACCGCGTTGTGACGTACTTCACGGAAGACCCGCTACGGCGGGTTTTCTTTTTGGGTATTTATGTACAATGCCTCCGCACTACCCCAACATGGAGACAGAAAAATGGGCGTTGTATTCGCGAAGACCCAGAAAGGGCAAGAAGAGATCACAACCAAGGCCGGCGGCCTGACGCCGCGGCAAAGACGGGTACTGATCTTTGTCGACGGCAAGCGCTCGGTGGATGATTTGCGCGGCATGCTGCAAGCCGACGACCTGCAGCACACTCTGGGAATGCTGGAAGAAGACGGCTACATCGCCGTCAGTTCGGTAGTGACCACGCAAGGGAAGGTCAGCGCGCCCGCCGCGCCGCTGCCCTCGGTGACCGCCTTCAGCGACCTGCCGGCCGAGCCGGACCCGCTGCGCCAGCAGCAGGCGCGCAACTTCATGATCAACACCCTGAACACCTTCGTCGGTTCGCTCGGCGCCAGCTCGCTGCTCGACCGCATCGACCAGGCTCACGGCCACGCCGGCCTGCGCGCCCTCTACGACGAGTGGTATCACGCGATGGTGATGTCGCGCGAAGGCAAGCGCGAAGCCGAAGCGCTGCGCAGCAAGCTGCTGCAAGTCATCTGAACCGCTAGCGCACCACGGCAAACGGGGCAGCCTTGGCTGCCCCGTCGTCCATCAATTTTCGGCAGTTTCGCCCGGCTTGGGCTTGCGGGCGCGCGGCGTACGGGCCGCCCGCTTGGGCTTGACCGGCTTTTCGTCGGCCGCTGCGCTTTCGCTGCGCGGCGTTTCGGCAACGGCCGGCGCCGCCTCTCCGGCCTCGCTCCCCTTGCGCGGACGACGGCCGCCACGGCGCGGCTTGCTTTCGGTGCTGGCAACCGGCTCGGCAGCCGTTGGCGACACTGCCATTTCCTCCATCACCACGGTTGCTGGCGGGGTTTCAGCAACGACCGCTGCCGTTTCTACTTCGGCCGGCAGCCTTTCCTTGCCGCTGCGCGAACGACGACCGCCGCGGCGACGCGGATTGCCGGCGGGTTCGACCTCGGCTGCCGGCGTTTCGGTTTTTGCCGTTTCCGGCAGGTCGACCGCAACAGCCTCGGTTGGCGCCTCGCTGAGCGCTCCAGCCGGTTGTGGCGCGACGCGCGTCACGTAAGCGCCTGATTTTTCGTCGCGCCCGAAACCGAGCAGGCCACGATTGGCGGCCTCCTCCAGCAGGTTGCCGAAGCTGCGAAAGCCGAAATAGGTTTCGTTGAAGCCCGGGTTGCGCCGCTTGATGACCTCCTTGAGCACCGAGGCCCAGATGCGCTCGCTTTCGCCACGGTCGGCGATAAGGTCGGCGAAGGTGGCAACGGCCAGTTCGATTGCCTTGGCCTTGCGCGCTTCGGCCTTCTCGCCGCGGTTCTTTTCATCCTCCGGCGAGCGGCGCGGCGTCGCTTCACGGCTTTCGCGGCGCGCGCTGGCGCGGTCGCGCACCAGATCGTCGTAGTAGATGAATTCGTCGCAGTTGGCGATCAGCAGGTCCGAGCAAGACTGCTTGACGCCAACGCCGATCACCCGCTTGGCGTTCTCGCGCAACTTGGACACCAGCGGCGAGAAATCGGAATCGCCGCTGATGATGACGAAGGTGTCGACGTGCGACTTGGTGTAGCAGAGATCGAGGGCATCGACGACGAGGCGGATGTCGGCGGAATTCTTGCCCGACTGGCGCACATGCGGGATTTCGATCAACTCGAAATTGGCCTCGTGCATCGCCGCCTTGAAGCCCTTGTAGCGGTCCCAGTCGCAATAGGCCTTCTTGACCACGATGCTGCCCTTGGCCAGCAGGCGTTCGAGTACCGGCTTGATGTCGAACTTCTCGTACTTGGCATCGCGCACGCCGAGGGCGACGTTCTCGAAATCACAAAAAAGCGCCATGCTGGCGGTGTCGTCGGATACGGCCATGAAATGCTTTCAACTTGAGGAAAGCACAGTATACCGCCGCGCGCGCTTTCATTCGGCGAGCAAAGCTGCCAACCCGTACTCGGTGAAGAGATACTGCCGGTTCAGATGAGCACGTAGTCCTCGGCCTCGGGCGGGCCGCTGCGCGGCGTTTCGCCGACCAGTTCGCATACCGAAACCTCGATGGCATGGCACATCGAGGCCAGTGCGAGGTCGTTCGGTTCTTTGCCGAAGGGCTCTTCGATCTGCTCGCCGATGACGTCCAGCGCCAGAAAGGTGTAGGCGACGAAGGTGGCGATCAGCGGCGTCAGCCAGCCGATCGAGGTACTCAGACCGACCGGCAGGAGCAGGCAGTAGACCATCACCGTGCGGTTCATCAGCACCCGGTAGGTGTACGGGATCGGCGTGTTGGCGATTCGCTCGCAGGCGCCGGATGCCTCGGTCAGCAGGTTCAGGTTGCGGTCCATGGCCTGCAGTTGCAGATCACTGATCGTTCCGGCCCGTTGCGCCGCGGCCAGATCCCTGGCCAGGTCGAGCAGGATGGCCGGAGGGACGAAGCGGGCCGCTGCCACCCGTTGGTGAACCGCGGCATCCAGGCGGCACGCCAGATCGGCGTCGGGATCGGTGCCGCGCAACTGGTGCTTGAGGGCGTACACAAATGCCGCCAGGGTACGGGCCACCCGGCGCTGCAGCGCGCTATCTGCCGGGGCGAAGCTGGCCGCCTCGCGGGTCAGCGAGCGGGCGGCGATGAGCAAGGCGCCCCATTGCTTGCGGGCTTCCCAGAAACGTTCGTAGCTGACGGAATTGCGAAAACCGAGGAAGATCGCCAGGGCGATGCCCATCAGCGTAAAGGGTGGGATCGACAACGCCGAAGCCGCGTGCTCGCTCATCCACCAGCCGCGACAAAGCACGCTGGCGACGGAAACCGCGAGAACCAGCAGCAGACGGGTGACGATATAGGGCAGCACCGAACCGCGCCAGACGAACAGCAAACGGAACCAGTGCAGGTGGGGACGAACGATCATGGCGGCTCGGGAAAGAGTTGAACAGTCCGGATCGGCCGACAACCCTCATTTCGCGGCGTCGTCCACTCCGGGGGCAAGAATGATAGCAGCGCTGCCCGCCGTGGCCTGTGACCGCTTGTAATGACGGGGCAGTGCAGGCGCCGCACCGTCAAACGGCGGGAAGCGCAGTGGCCTCCGCATGCAGCCACTCCCGGAACGCGGCAACCGTATCCTGCTCGGCCAAGGCGCCCGGCACGACGAGGAAATACGAATAGGCCGAAGGCAGGTGAATGGTGAAAGGAAGGTTCAGGCGTCCGGCGGCGACGTCGGCTTCGATCAGCGGCTTGGGCACCAGCGCAACCCCCTGCCCCTCCAGTACCGCCTCGAGAACCAGCAGCGTGTTCGAAAAACGCGGCCCGCGTTCGATATCGATGCCGTCGACCCCGGCGAGTTTCAGCCAGGCGCCCCAGATCGGCCCCTTCCCCGCGCTCGGGATCGATTCGTCGTGGATCAGTATGTGCCCGCTCAGGTCACCGGGCGAGCGCAAGGGTGGCTCCCCGGTCAGCAGGCGCGGGCTGCAGGCCACGACGAAGTCGGGAGTGAGGATTTTTTCGACCTGGTAGCCGGGGTACAACCCCGTTCCGAACCGGATCGCTACTTCGCCCGCATCGTCGCGCGGATCGATCAGTTCGTTTTTCGGTCCGGCTACGGGATGCGGGCCGTCGATATTGTCGACCGAACTGGTGACCCTGATCGCCACCGCCGGATGCGCCGTGGAAAACCGCGACAGGCGGGGAACCAGCCAGCGCGTGGCGCACGAGGGCGGCGCGGTAACGTTCAGGGTCAGCGCCGTATCGTGGCGCGTAGTCTCCACTGCCGCCGCGAAGCAGTCCAGGCCCTCGCGCACCCGGGGAAACATGGCCATGCCGTCCTCGGTCAGTTGCAGCAGGTTTTGCCGGCGATGGAACAAGGGACGGCCAAGCCAGGACTCGAGGGTCTTGATCTGCTGGCTGACCGCCGACGGCGTGACGTGCAATTCCTCGGCGGCCTTCCTGAAACTGAGATGGCGCGCCGCCGATTCGAAGGTACGAAACGTGGAGAGCGGGGGAAGACGGTAGGCCAGGAAAAATACTCCCAAGTCGGGAACACGATTAAGTTTAACTTACGTTGACGTTAATAAATCATGGTTTGCTGCACCGCAGCATGAACACTATATTGAGAACGTGAATTTAAATCAGGCAGCAAAGGAGTCAGTCATGTCCATCCAGTCATTTTTCGATCGCATCCCCGGATTCCGGCTCAAGACAAGCGCCGGAACGATGCACTACGAGGACATCTTCAAGGGCGCAGCAAGCGTCCCGGCCGCCGCGGAGCGCGGCAGCAACTTCCTGCCCGGCCTGCGACCTGTCGAATACGACGTCGACACCTACTTCAAGGATGTCTTCGCCGGCCCCGTGTTCTGAATTCTCCTGGTCTTCCGGTGCCGCCCGGAAGACCGGTGAAAGCTGCCGCCAGACCGGGCATCACGAGCGAATGGCCAACTTATTCCCCTGATGCCCCGGTTTTTTTAGCCGAAATCAAAGCCCCGGCCCCTCCCCCAACCTACCATCGGACCGCCAAACAATTTCCGAAAGGGGGAAAACAATGAGTGGCGCTTTCACCAAATCGATGGCGCGGAACATATTTTACGGGGGGACCGTATTCTTCTTCCTGTTGTTCCTTGCGTTGTCATTCGACACCCATTCGCAACTTCCCAAACGCGACATGCGGGCCAACATCACGCCGCAGATCGCCGAAGGCAAGAAGCTTTGGGAAGTCAATAACTGTATCGGTTGCCATACCCTGTTGGGTGAAGGCGCCTACTTTGCCCCGGAACTGGGCAACGTGGTCGTCCGCTACGGCGACGAAGGCACCAAGGCCTTCATCCAGAGCCGTCCGAAAGACGGCATTCCGGGTCGCCGCAGCATGCCGCAGTTCAACTTCACCGACGAGCAGCTGAATGCCATCGTGGCCTTCCTGAAGCACGTCAATTCGATCAACGCTGCCAACTGGCCGCCTAACAGCCAAGGCTGATCGAGAGGAGAACTGAACTATGCAATTCAAATCGCAAGCGGTTGCAAAACCCTACTTCATTGCGGCAATCGGCCTGTTCGTCGGTCAGATCCTGTTCGGCCTCATCCTTGGCCTGCAGTATGTGCTCGGCGACTTCCTTTTCCCCGCCATTCCGTTCAACGTGGCCCGCATGGTCCACACCAACCTGCTGATCGTGTGGCTGCTGTTCGGCTTCATGGGCGGTACGTACTACATGATCCCGGAAGAAGCAGAAACCGAGCTGTTCAGCCCGAAGCTGGCGCTGCTCATGTTCTGGGTCTTCCTGGTCGCCGGTGCGCTGACCATCGTCGGCTACCTGGCTGTTCCTTACGCAACGCTGGCCGAACTGACCGGTAACAACCTGCTCGAAACCATGGGCCGCGAGTTCCTCGAGCAGCCGCTGCCGACCAAGCTCGGCATCGTGGTCGTCGCGCTCGCCTTCCTGTTCAACGTCACCATGACGGTGCTGAAGGGCAAGAAGACTGCGATTGCCACGGTGTTGCTGATCGGTTTGTGGGGCCTCGCCGTCTTCTTCCTGTTCTCCTTCTACAACCCGGTGAACGTCGTTCTCGACAAGTTCTTCTGGTGGTGGACGGTGCACCTCTGGGTGGAAGGCGTATGGGAACTGATCCTCGGCTCCTTCCTGGCTTTCGTGCTGATCAAGACGACCGGTGTTGACCGCGAAGTGATCGAAAAGTGGCTGTATGTCATCGTCACCCTGACGCTGATTTCGGGCATTATCGGTACAGGTCACCACTACTTCTGGATCGGTACGCCGGAATACTGGCAGTGGTGGGGTTCCATCTTCTCCGCGCTGGAGCCGATTCCGTTCTTCGGCATGACCGTGTTTGCATTCAACATGGTGAACCGTCGTCGTCGTGAGCATCCGAACAAGGCGGCCGTGTTGTGGGCGCTGGGCACCGGTGTGATGGCCTTCCTCGGTGCTGGCGTGTGGGGCTTCCTGCACACCCTGGCTCCGGTGAACTACTACACCCATGGCACGCAGATCACCGCCGCTCACGGTCACATGGCTTTCTATGGCGCCTACGCCATGGTTAACCTGATGATGATCTCCTACGCCATGCCCATCCTCAATGGCCGCGCTGCCAACAGCAACAAGTCGCAAGTGCTGGAAATGTGGTCGTTCTGGCTGATGACCGTAGCCATGGTCTTCATCACGCTGTTCCTGACCGCCGCCGGCATCCTGCAGGTCTGGCTGCAGCGCGTTTCCGACACTCCGCTGCCGTTCATGGTGGCGCAGGAGAAGATTGCGCTGTTCTACTGGATGCGTGAATGGGCCGGCGTCATGTTCCTGATCGGCCTCATCCTTTACATCACCAGCTTCTTCTACGGTGGTCAGGAAGAAAAAGCCGCTTAAGCAGTTTCCTCCAGGTAGTATTTATAAGGTGCGGGTCGCAAGACCTGCGCCTTTTTTCATTTTTGGGCCACATCAAGTTTCGCCGGGGCGCTTGCCGATAAGATGTGTGCCATGACCACAGCCGCCCTGATCCCACCCGAAACACCGCAAAAGCGCCTGCCCGGCGACCTCGCCATCTGGTTCTTCATCCTCGCCGAGATGCTGGCCTTCGCCGTCTTCTTCGCCTCCTACGCCTTCGCCCGGGCGAGGAACGTCGAGATGTTCAACCTCTATCAGCAGACGCTGGACCGCAACGCTGGGGCGCTGAACACTTTTTTGCTGATCACCGGCTCGTGGTTCGTCGTCCGCGCTGTCCAGGCGGCGCACCGCAACGACCAGAAGGCCATCCCGCGCAACATCCTGCTCGGTTTCCTGTGCGGCGGCGGTTTCCTGGTCGTCAAGGTCTTCGAATACGCCGCCAAGTTCGGCGCCGGCATTTCGATGTCGACCAACACCTTCTACATGTTCTACATCTCGCTGACCTTCTTCCACTTCATGCACGTCATCCTCGGCATGGTCATCCTCACCATTCTCTGGGTGCAGGCGCGCAAGGGTGTCTATGGCAGCCATGACGCGCACGGCCTGGAGAGCGGGGCCGCCTACTGGCACATGGTCGACCTGCTGTGGATCATCCTTTTCCCGCTCGTTTACGTGATGCGCTGATGAACGCCTTGAAAAACCCTGCCCACCGCGCCTGGCTGGTCCTGCTGGTCGCCACCTCGATCACCTGGTATCTCGGCGAAGTCGGTGCCGCCGGCACGCTGGCCATCGTCGCCATGCTGGTCATCGCCTTCGTCAAGGGGCGGCTGGTGATTCTCGACTTCATGGAACTGCGCGAAGCCCCGCGACTCTGGCGCGCCCTGCTCGAAGGCTGGCTTATACTCGTTTCCAGCCTGATTCTGCTCGCCTACTGGATCTCCCTCAAATGACCGAACTACCCTTCTACGAACCTTCCGGCAACGAAATATCGCTCTTCGAGCACGCCTTCCGCGAGCGCCTGCCGCTGCTGATCAAGGGTCCGACCGGCTGCGGCAAGACGCGCTTCGTCTCGCACATGGCCGCCCGCCTCAAGTTGCCTCTGTACACCGTGGCCTGCCACGACGACCTGACCGCCGCCGACCTCGTCGGCCGCCACCTGATTTCGGACAAGGGCACCTACTGGTGTGACGGCCCGCTGACCCGCGCCGTGCGCGAAGGCGGCATCTGCTACCTCGACGAAGTGGTCGAGGCGCGCAAGGACACCACCGTCGTGCTGCATCCGCTGGCCGACGACCGCCGTATCCTGCCGATCGACCGCACCGGCGAGACGCTGGAAGCGCCGATCAACTTCATGCTGGTCGTTTCCTACAACCCCGGCTACCAGAACCTGCTCAAGGGTTTGAAGCCGTCGACCCGCCAGCGTTTCGTCTCGATGCGCTTCGACTTCCCCAGTGCGGAACGCGAGATTTCCATCCTGATCGGCGAAACCGGATGCGACGCCGAACTCGCCAAACGCCTGGTCGGCATCGCCAAATCCTTCCGCGCCTTGAAGGACCGCGATCTCGAAGAAGTCGCCAGCACCCGCCTGCTGGTTTACGCCGCGACGCTGATCAAGTCCGGCTTCGACGTCAGCGCCGCCTGCCGCGCCGCGCTGGTCGAAAGCCTGACCGACGACGAGGAAACCGTCGAGGCGCTGATGGAAATCGTCAATGCCACTTTCGGACGATGACTTCGGCTTCACCGAGGAGAAGGCCGGGCAAAACCTGGCCGTCCTCGCCGAAACGCTGTTCCTGATCAACCTGCTGCTGGCGCCCGGCATCGCCTTCGCCATCCTGCTCTCGCTGTGGCTGCGCTACAAGGACAGTGCGCCGCCGCTGGCCCGCCAGCACCTCAAGCAAGCCACCTTCGTCAGCCTTTGGGGCGGCCTGCTGATCGTCTCGCTGATCGCCCTGTTCATCCTGATCGGCGGCCTCTACTGGGAATACACCTGGGTCGCCGTCATCCTCTACTTCACTTGCATCCACTCGACGCTGGTGCTGTTCGGCATGTTCGGACTGATCAAGGCCCTGGCCGGCCAGACCTGGCGCTTCCCGCTGATCGGTCCGCGCAATCCATGAACAAGCCGGCGCTGCAACGCTACCGGGTGCTGGCGCAGATCGGCTTCTTCGCGCTGTTCACACTGACGCCGATCTTCGATCTCTTCCGCTACGACCTGACCGAGAGGCACGCCTATTTTCTGAGCATTCCGTGGCATCTCGGCATCGACGACCTGATCGCCGGGCGCGTCGATGCGGGCACAGCTGCGGTCAACCTCATTTTTTACCTGTTTTTGCCGCTCCTTGGCGCCGGCGCGCTGATCATCGGCGTCGCCTGGAAATGGGGCCGCCTCTATTGCGGCTGGCTGTGCCCGCATTTCTCGGTGGTCGAAACCATCAACCGCCTGATGCTCTTCGCCACCGGCAAGCATTCGCTGTGGGACAAAAACAAGACCCCGCCCTGGGAACCGGACGGCACACCGGCCCCGCGCGACAAGCGCTACTGGTTCGCCGTCGTCCCCGCCGCCATCGGCTTCGCCTTCGCCTGGGCAGTGGTCGGCCTGACCTACCTGATGCCGCCGTTTCACGTTTATTCCGGCCTGGTCAACTTCAGCCTCTATCGCGGCGAAGTCATTTTCCTGACCGCCGCCACCACCGTGCTGACGCTGGAATTCCTTTTCGCCCGCCACCTGTTCTGCCGCTACGCCTGCGCCGTCGGCCTTTTCCAGAGCTTCGCCTGGATGGGCAACAAGAAGGCGATGGTCGTCGGCTTCGAGCGCGAACGCCTGACCGACTGCACCGCCTGCCTCAACGGCAACGGCTCGGCCTGCGACGCCGTCTGCCCGATGCGCCTCAAGCCGCGCAACGTCAAACGCTGGATGTTCGCCTGCACGCAGTGCGGCCAGTGCATTTCGGCCTGCGGCACGGTCAACCGCAACAATCCCGACGGCCAGTTGCTGCGCTGGGTCGCCAACGACGACGCACGGCGTAACGAGGCGCGCTTCTCGGCGTTGTCGAACATCGACGAAGACGCCGGGGGAAAGGCCTGACATGGAAGAATTCATCGGCAAGATCTGGCACAACTGGGTCACCAGGGCCGCCGGAAACCATTACCCGCAGGCCGCCGTCAAACTGGCCGAAGTCGAGAAAGCCGCCGGCATCCTGTTCCGCGCCTTCGGCGGCGACCCCGGCCTCAACGTGGCGGCCGCCACCTCGGAAACCCACGGCGCCCGCCGTCGCTGGCTGCAGCGCGTCGCCGGCAGCGGCGAAAAGGTCGCCCATGCCCGGCGCGACGCCGAAACCCTGCGTCTGCCGCCGGAAATCGCCGCCTTTCCCGAAAAATCGCTCAACCGCGACCTTTACCTGTGGCTGGCCGCGCTCGCCGCCAGCGATTTCGCGCCGAACAAACCCTGGTTCATCCGCAACCAGCTCGCCAGCCAGGCGGCGCTGACCCGTTACCCCGGTCTGCGGCCGCGATACGAACGCCTGGTCGCCGCCCATCTCGCCGGCCGCATCGATCCCGCGCAACTGCAGCCCGACGAAGCAGCGCAGGAGATGGCAATTCGCCGGGCACTGCAGCAGCCTGCTGCGGTCGACGGCCTGCCACCGCTCAATTCCAAAAAATCGCGCCCACCGCAGCCGGTCCTGCTGTGGCTGATCGCCGCCGAAACCCGCACCGCCGGCAAGGTCGCCGACCCCGATGGCGAACTGCCGCCCGAGGGCAGCGGCAGCCAGGCCGGCGAAAAGGAGGCGCACAAGGCCGAGCAGGTCGAGACACCGGACAACAAGGCGCCGATGCTCGCCATGTTCCGCGCCGAAAGCCTGCCGACCTGGGCCGAATACGTGCGCGTCAATCGCGCTTTCGACGAAGACGAAAACCCCAATGCACGCGACGCCGCCAAGGATCTCGATCAGCTGTCGCTGACCCGCGACGGCCAGACCGCCAAATCGCGGGTCAAGTTCGATCTCGACCTGCCCTCGGCCGCCGAGGATGACGCTCCGGTCGGCCCCGGCATTCCGCTGCCCGAGTGGGATTACCGCAAGTCGCTGCTGCTCGCCGACCACTGCCACCTGCAACCCATGATCGCCAGCGACGCCGGCCACGCCGCCCTGCCCGACGAACTGGCGGCCACCGCCCGCAAGCTGCGCGGCCAGTTCGCCGCACTCGCCCCGCAACGCCGCTGGCTCAAGGCGCAGCCGGACGGCCCCGAACTCGACGTCGATTCCTGCGTGCGCAACCATGCCGACCGCGCCTCCGGCCACACGCCGGAAACCGGCGGCTACCTGGCCCAGGCGCGCTGCGAGCGCGACCTCGCCTGCCTGTTGCTGGCCGACCTCTCGATGTCCACCGACGCCTGGATTTCCGACAGCCACCGCATCGTCGACGTCATCCGCGATTCGCTTTTGCTCTTTTCCGAGGCGTTGACCGCAACCGGCGACCGTTTCGGCATCTACGGCTTCTCATCCCTTCGCCGGCAGAACATCCGCTTTCACCTGCTCAAGGATTTCAACAGCCGCTACGACGCCGCCGCCCGCGCCCGCATCCTCGCCATCAAGCCCGGCTTCTACACCCGTATGGGCGCCGCGCTGCGCCAGGCGGCCGCCATTCTCTATGAACAGCCGGCCAGCCGCCGCCTGCTGCTGATCATCACCGACGGCAAGCCGAACGACCTCGACCTCTACGACTCGCGCTACGGCATCGAAGACACCCGGATGGCCGTGCACGAAGCGCGGCGTATGGGGCTGACCCCCTTCTGCGTCACCATCGACCGCGAGGCCGGCGCCTACCTGCCCTACCTCTTCGGCCCGGCCGGCCACTGCGTCATCCGCAAGCCGGAGGAACTGCCGCGCCGCCTGCCGCTCCTTTATGCGCAACTCACGCGACAATAAATAGTCACAAAGGAGTATTGTTTCGGCACTAGGCGAGTGACACCATCGCGGCACCCGGATTTAACCTAAATCAAACATGAATGCCAACCACCCGATCAACATCGAAGCGCTGCTGACCCACATCCCGCTTTTCAACGGGCTGGCCCCCGAAGAGATTTCCCGCATCGCCCACGGCACCCGGGAAATCCACGCCAGCAAGGGCGACATCCTGTTCCACAAGGGCGACTCCTGCAACGGCTTCCACCTGCTGGTCTATGGTCAGGTCAAGCTGGCCTTCACCTCGCAACAGGGCAACGAGAAGGTCGTCGAGATTCTGACCCAGGGCCAGAGCTTCGGCGAAGCCATCATGTTCATGGAAAAACCCTACATCGTCTTCGCCCAGGCACTGACCGACTCGCTGCTGCTGCATGTCTCGAAGCATGCTGTGTTCGACGAGTTGGCCCGCGACCACAACCTGTGCCGCAAGATGCTGGCCGGCATGGCGATGCGCCTGCACCAGTTGATGAACGACGTCGAATCCTACTCGCTGCACTCCGGCAAGCAGCGCATCATCGGCTACCTGCTGCGCGAGCTGGCGGAAGAAGACCTGAACGGCACCAACGTCGCCGTCACCCTGCCGACCAACAAGGGCGTCATCGCCTCGCGCCTCAACCTGACCCAGGAACACTTCTCGCGCATCCTGCACGAATTGTCCGAGCTCAGACTGATCGTCGTCGAGGGACGGAAGATCCACATCCCGAGCGTGGCGAATCTGCGCAAGCACGAGGGCTGAAAAGGCGCTCCGGGGAGCGCCTCCAGCACCTGCCGGGTGGCCCAGCCAAGGCCACCCTTTTCATGTGTCATGCATCAAGGATCGATGCTCTTGTTGATCTGATGCTCGATCAAGACCTTGATCGCCGCATCCTGACTGTTTACATAGACGTCAAAGTTATGCCCCCCCACCGTTTCCGCGACGCCAGCCGTCCATGTGCCGCCAACGGTACTCTTCAGGCTGACTGAATCGCCGCTGTCACCAAGGATGGTGAGCGACTTGCCGGCACCGGTCATGTCGAGGACATCCTGCGCCGACAGATGGCCCAGGCTGTGGTTCTGACCAGCCGGCATCAGATCGAATTGCTCGATGTTGGTGGGTTTGACCGGCGACGTCGAGAAGTCGAGGTTTTCGCCAAGACGGAACTCGATGGTATCGACCCCCGCCAAGCCATCGAGCGGGCCGCCGTCGTAGAGCAACCTGTCGTTCCCGGTAGTCGCCGTCACCGCGCTGATATCCATGTGCGCGCTGGCCGTGGATACGGCGGACAGGTTGCCTCCCGGCGAATCGGCCGTCTGCGCCGTGATCAGCAGGTCATAGCTGCCATCCTTCTGAATCACGCCGAGGCCGCTGACTTGTGCCGGTGTCAGGCCCGACAGCGTGTAGGTGTCGCTACCGCTGTTGTAGCTTGCGCTCAGCAAGGTGCTGCCATTATAAAAGGCCGCGAAGTTGCCCAGCCCGTGGACCGTGATGATCGCCGTCTCCGAACCGTCCATATCCGGCATGGCGCTGTTCAGGTTCAGCGGAACGACTTGCCCTTCGTTGCCGAACGACAGCGTTGGGCTGATGAGGATGCCATCGGCCACGCCGTTGATGGTGACATCGAAATTCGCCGAATTCACCGTCTGATCCAGCCCGGCTTCGCCGCTCCAGACTTCGGCGGTGATGCCGGCAACCGTACCGCTCCAGTTCGGCGGGGGCACCAGCGCGATATAGGCCGGCAACGAACCGCTGCTGGAGGAAATGCTCCAGACGCCGCCACCCATGTTGATCGCGGCCGTGCCGGGCGCACCGCTGCCGTAATAGACCTGGAAACCGTCCGGCACATGCGATAGCGTCAGCGACTGGATCTGCTCCCCACTGTCGAGCAGCGCCGCCGAGATGTTCAGCTGCACCGCCTGATCTTCCGCCCCGGTGACGTTGCCGACATTCAGCGTCACGCCATCGTTGGACTTGATGATGTCGAAACTTCCGGATGTTGAACTGGTCACCACGTTGGCCGCCCCGGTTTCCTGATTCTGGACATACGCGGTATAGCCGACGGTACCGGAGGCATTGGCCAGCGGTTGATAGGCAAGATTCAGGGCCGCACCATTGCTGACACCGCCGAGGACGAAATAGGTGCCATCAGCGATACCCGGAACACCGCTGACGGCCGTCGCCGACACCGGATTGCCATTGAAGAGCAAGACGCCACCGGCGGCTTCCATGCCCGATTCGTCGAGACGCACATAGACCTTGCCGGCGACCACATGGGTGTTCGCACCATCCGCCGCATTGGACAGCGTGATCGAGAACGGGGCGGTCGAGTCCTCGCCGACATTGCTGTCGCTCGCCACCAGCACGATCGGGTCCGAAACCGGGGTCACCGGCAGGCTTGCCGTCAGGCTGGCATCATGCCGGCCGCCACCATCGTCGTAGGTCGTCAGGGTTGTGGAAAAGCTGAACGGCCCGCCATTGCTGTTCGTATTTGCCGGCGGCGTGATGGTGATGCCGTTGAGCAAGGCCTGCAGCGCGTTGTTATCGCCGGTACCCTGGGCACTCCAGACTGGCGACCCGCCGACCATAGTCATCATCATGCCGGTCACGATCGTCCCGGCCGGCAACCCGGTCAGGGTGACCGCGAAAGGCGAGGAGCCGGCAATGCTTGCGTCGATGAGCGTATTCAACGTGACCGACGTATCCTCGGTCATCGCCGGCGCCGCCGGATCTTTTGCCCACGTGGCAATGGACGCCGCAGGCGCCGTCGGCAACGGCGAGACATCGGTGAACACGGGCGATGTCTGCAATGTCCAGTTCGTCGTCGACGTCGCCTCGCTGGCGCCGCTGTCCTGGGTGTGAGCGGTGATGCTGATCGCCTGCGTCAGACCGGACAACTGGGTCGCCGTGCCATCAAGCGAGAACTGAACCGCCTGGGTGAGCGATGGACCGGTGAAGGCCGTGTCGGGGACATCCAGTATCCAGCGGCCGGTATTCGGGTTGCCCGGGGTATTGCCGATGTAGCTGCCGCCAGCCACGGTGACACCGATCGGCACATTGTCGACTATGAAATAGAGGAGCTTTTCGCTGCCGTCGGTATCCTTTGCATTTCCCGCATTCGGGTCGTCATTCTGAAGCACCGTCACATTGACCGTGATCACCGCGGTCGATGAAATCACACCGCCCGCATAGTCGTTTCTGCTGGTCGTCGCATCGGTTACCGGATTGACCTGGATGCTGTAGTTCGCATCGAACTGCTGCATCACCGCGGGCAGCGTGCCATCGTTGCTGGCATCGGTAATCGCATAGCGAATGCCGAACGCACCATCGGCGTCGCTGTTGGAGGCTCCCTTGACGAAGACATTGCCGATGTCTGCCCCCGAGAGCTTGTACCACCCGCCATCGGCCACCAGCGAGGTCAGCGGCGTCGCCCCGAGGTATAGCGTGAATGGCTTGCCGGCGAGGTCGGCCGCGTTGATCCACACCGAGGTCAAGGTTTCATTGGTATCCCCGTGCTGGATCTGCAACGCAAAATCAACCCGGGTCAGCGTATCCTCGCTGGCGGTCGTCGACGTGTTGATCGTTGCCTCCGGCGAAGGCGTAACCTGCACCAGAATGGTGTTCCATCCACCAGTCATGCTGTTGCCATCGTTTTCAGTCGTGATCGCCCGGAACGCGAAATCAAAACTGCCGCTGTAGTTGTCGCCAAGCACCACGATCTTGGCATTGGCGAATTCCGCGGCGGTGCCCGCCCAGATCCGCGCAGTGCCGGCGCCGCCCGTGAAGGTGAGACCTTCGACCGTGAAATTCGCCGGCAATCCGCTCAAAACGAACGAGAGTGTTTCGGAGCCGTCGGTATCGGTCAGCGCTGCCGAGGTAATTACGCTGCTGAGCGCGATGCGCCTCGCACCGGCATCGACGGCCGCCTCGGTGGTGACGAACGGCAGGGGCATGGTGGTGATCGCCGGCGAATCGGCCACCCCACGCACGTCGACCGCAATCGACAGTACCGTCGGCAAGGAAATGCTGGTGACTCCGCCAACCGTATCGACCGAGACAGCTGAGACGCTCAGCGAGAAATCCGTGTTGCTGTTCGCCGGCGGCTGAATGGCGAGCGACTTGGTCGCATCGAAATTGGCGATCGTCGCGCTGTTGCCGGTGATGGTCAGCGATACGCCGTCATAGATCAGCGTTGAACCGGTCGGAATATTGTTGATCGTCACATTGAACGTTTCCGACGGATCCACACTGGTGGGCTTGATATGGAGCGGAATCAACGAATCTTCGTTGCCGGTCACCGCACCGGTCACCGCCAGGGTCACGGCATCGGCCACCGGTGCGATGAAGAGATTGGTCAACGTGGCGCTCCCCGATATGGCGCTGACGCTGGCTCCGGTGTCGGGATCGGTATCGACCGTCCTAGCCTGGATACCGATCTCGAATGCGCCGGCCATGTTCGCTGCCGCCTTGAACTCAAGGGTGTTCAGGGCCGAAACGGGGATTTCGACCGCGCTGCCGGTATAGGTCAGGACATGCACGCCGCTGCCGTCGGTATATCTGAACTGCGAACCGATGGCGGAGCCAGCGCTCAGCACCGGCGTCAGCAGCGCGAAGGTCTGCTCGTCGGCATCCTGGTTGGCCCAGTTGGCCTTGAGGTTGAAGCCGTCGCTGTTCAGGTTGAACCACTGGTCTTCCGCGCCCTGACTGGTGTAGACAAAGCCCGGGGTCATGGTCAGATCAGGCACGGCGTCGCCATTGCTGTCGGTGCCGACAGTCTCGGCCACGGCACTCACCGTGATGGTTTCACTGCGACTTACCGTTTGCGTATTCGTGACCGGCACACCATTCACCGTCTGGCTATCGGTCGTGGTCAGCGCCAGGGAAATCGTCGCATTGGCGCTGCTGTGCGCGGGCGGGGTCAGTGTGTAGTTGCTGAAATGGCCGTTCGCGACGTCGGTTGGCGGGATCGTATAGCTTGCCGATCCATTGCCGGTAAACACGACAACGCCAGCGTCATTGCGCAGCACCCAGCCAGCGGGCAGTCCATTGACGGCAATGCCGTTCAGGACTTCGCTGCCATCGGTGTCGGTCAACGCCACGCCTTGCAGGAATTTGACCGCCGTATCTTCCAGCGTGGCCACATTCGCCACAGCAACATCGCCGGCGACCGGCGTGACGTGCAGGTTGAGCGTCACGCTGTCGGTTTGTGTGGAAGGAGTGGCGGTCGGCGAATCGGCATCCGTGTCCGTGGCGCTCAAGGTCACGGTAATTCCGTTCAGATCGCCGCTGAAGTTGCTCCCCGGAGCGATCGAGATGGCCGGGAACCCGCTCTGCGAGGTTTCCAGGTTATTGCCCACGGCCGTCGGTGCAATCGTAAACGAAGCCCCGGCAGCGACCGCCACGCCATTGACGAGAATTGTTCCATTCCCCAAGGGATTGGTGATGATGATCGAGCGCCCTTCGCTGCCATCGAGATCGCGGAATGTGGCCGAGAGCAATGCGCTCAGGTTCAGCGAACTGTCTTCGGCGATCGTCGCATCGTAAGGCGCATCCGCCCCGTTGATCTTGAGATCGACCGTATCGGTGACCGCGAGCACGTTGACTGCAACCGTGGTACTTGAGTTCGCTCCGGCGACGCCCGACAGCGGATTGCCCGAGGTATCGACCTCATACTCGGTCACGGTCATCGTGACCGTGAAATTGGTAGCGAGATCTGCCGGCGGTAGCACTTTAAGTGCCTCGAACTGCGCCGTGGTCATGGTCAGGGTCGCCGCGGCCGGGGTAGCGATCAGATTCGCCGCGTCGGAAAGGCGAATCGTAACGGTCGCGCTACCGGAGGCAGGAATCGTGTACAAGGTGTTACCAAGGGCATCTTGCAGAATTGCGCCGCGCGGGACGCCGGTGAGCGAGATCAGCGAGAGTCGCTCCGGATTGTCACCCGTCACGCCGGCACCGTTCTGGTCCGTGACGTCGGAGACGGTCGGGGCGTTGAAGCCCAGCTCAATGGCCGTATCCTCGGGTGTCGTCACGGTGGCGTCGTCGCGCGTCACGCCCGGCGCATCGGAAACCGGCGTCACGGTCAGGGTCAGCGTGGCCGTGGCCGTCTCGCCGGTGCTGCTGGCTAGCGTATAGGTGATCACCGGCACCGGCCCGCTGTAATTGGCTTGGTACGGCGTAAAGGTATAGGCACCGTTGCTGGCCAAGGTGAAGACCCCGAGGGTGCCGCTGGGGGTCGTCACGGTGACTGGCGTGCCGGGCGTAAATGTTTCCGGCAAGCCGTCGCCATTTGCATCGAGGCTGAAGCTGCTGACAGCCGTTGTCGCGCCGGCATCGGGGTCGAGCGTGTCGTTGCTCAGCACATTGCCGCTCCGCGCAGCGGCAGACGCATTCTCGGCAATGGTCAGACTGTCATTCACGGCCACGATGCCGTCGTTGGTACCGGTGATGGTGATGGTCACCGGTTGATCGACATACGCCCCGTGGCTGTCCGTCGCCCTGACGGTGTAGGTCAGCGTCAGCGTCTGTCCGGCGGGAATCGGGTTGAAGGCTTCGCTGCCCGAGTTGAAAGTCCAGTTGATGCCGTTCGGGTTGTCCTGGGCGCTTGTGCTCGATTCGCCACCGGACACCGTGAACATGGCCTTGAGTTGCGCATCGGTCGGTCGCGGCCCGCTATAGGTGCCGCCTACAGTCAGTGCATCCACCTTGCTGGCGACGACGGTGTCGAGGGTGTCCACGTCAAAGATGCTCAGGGTGTCACTAACCGCAAGGCCGCTATTGGTTTCGGTCAGGCTGGCACTGTCGGCGTCACCGGCGCGCACGCTGATGATCGGCGCGTCATTGGTACCGGTGACCGTAATGGTCAGCGTGGTGGTACTGGGATCGCCGTCGGCATCGGTAATGGTGTAGGTGAAGGTTTCGCTCACCGCCTGATTGCGCGCCAATGCCTGAACCGCCGGCTTGGTATTGTCGAGCGTGTAGCTGTAGCTGCCGTCGGCGCCCAGAACCAGAGTGCCGTAGGTGCCATTGACGCTCGTGCCGTTGCCGCTGGTCGTGCCAGCCAAGACATTGCTGCCCGGCACGGCTGACCCGGCGACGATCCCGGTCACCGCCGTGGCGTCGGCGCCCAGCGTGTCGGTGCCGCCACCCGTCATGATGACGTTGCCGGCGACCGGATTCGGCGCCGTGTCTTCGCGCACGGCATTTGTGTCAGGCCTCGCCAGCGGCGCGGTATCGACGATGTTGATGATCAGGCTGCCTGGCTGCGTATCGCCGTTGTCGTCCCTGACGACGATGCTGATCGTATCGAGTACCTCACCGCCCGTGTGATCCTTGCTGGTGCCGCTCGGATCGTAGTTGTAGGTCACGACACCGGTCACCGGGTTGTAGCCGGTGATCGTCAGGACGCCTTCCGGCGTATTGATCGGGATATTCGACGTAGCGCTGTTTTCAAGGGCAGCCTTGGTCACCGGGATACCGGCGATGGTCAGCGCGGCAGTCGGGTCGAGCCCGTCCGGGGCGCTGATGGTGAACGTCTGACCGGTCAGCGTGGCGTTCTCCAGGACACTGGCGTTGCCGGTCGCACCCGCGTTGGTATCGGGGACGGTCAGGGCAACGCCATCGTCCGTGCCGTGGATGGTGATGGTCAGCGTCGTCGTGCTGGCATCGCCGTCGGCATCGGTGATCGTGTAAGTAAAGGTATCGGTGGTGGTCTCTCCAGCATTGAGTGCCTGGACGGACGCCTTGGTATTGTCGAGCGTGTAGCTGTAGCTGCCGTCGGCACCGAGCTTGACGGAGCCATAGAGGCCGACGATCGTCGTGCCGTTGGTGCTGGTCGTGCCCGCCGCCACATTGCCCGCCGGCGCCCCGGTACCGGCCACGGCGCCCGTCACCCGGGTCGCATCGGCACTCAGGACGTCCTGACCCGCACCCGTCGTCATGACATTGCCGCTCACCACATTCGGTATGGCATCCTCGGTGACGCTGTTGCTGTCGGCGCGGGCGGTCGGGGTGTCATCAACGATCTGGACGGTGAGCGTGCCGCTCGTGGTGATGCCGCCGCGGTCGGTGACTTCAAGGGCGATCAGGTCGCTGCTTTCGGTGGCGCCGGGCTGGTTCAGCGCGGCCTTGAGGGTGTAGGTGTAGCTGATGACGCCGCTGAGCGGTG
>DJUX01000034.1 GCA_002440665.1 Dechloromonas sp. UBA6271 | reverse complement strand
ACTTTTAAACGCGCGCCGACACAAGGGGGCAACTGGCAAGCCACTGACCCCGGACATCACCCTCGACAAGGGGATGGAATATCTCAAGGTCTTCATCAAGTACGGTTCGGCCGGCGGCATGCCGAACTGGGGAACGTCCGGCGTACTTAACGATGACGAAGTCGATCTGATGGCACGCTATGTCCAGCAGACCCCACCGGCGCCACCCGAGTATGGTCTGAAGGAAATGGAAGCCTCGTGGAAGGTCATTATCCCGGTGGACAAGCGTCCAACCAAGAAGATGAACAACCTGAACCTCGAGAACCTGTTCTCGGTCACACTGCGTGACGCTGGTGAAATCGCGCTGATCGACGGCGACTCGAAGCAGATCGTCAGCATCCTTAAGACCGGCTATGCCGTGCATATCTCGCGCATGTCGGCTTCCGGGCGCTACTTGTTCGTGATCGGGCGCGACGCCAAGATCAACCTGATCGACCTCTGGATGGAGAAGCCGGATACCGTCGCCGAAATCAAGGTCGGTATGGAAGCACGCTCGGTCGAGAGCTCGAAGGCCAAGGGCTGGGAAGACAAGTACGCCATCGCTGGCACCTACTGGCCGCCGCAAGCCGTAATCATGGACGGTGACACGCTCAAACCGCGCAAGATCGTGCCCACCCGCGGTATGACCGTCGACACCCAAGCCTATCACCCGGAACCGCGCGTCGCCGCTATCGTCTCCTCACACTACAATCCCGAGTTCTTCCTGAATGTCAAAGAAACCGGCATGGTCTATTCGGTCGATTACCGCGACCTGAAGAACCTCAAGATCAAGATGATCGAGGCCGCTCCCTTCCTGCATGACGGTGGTTTCGAGTCATCGCACCGCTACTTCATGGATGCCGCCAACGCATCGAACAAGATCGCGGTCATCGACACCAAGGAAGGCAAGCTCGAGAAACTGGTCGACGTCGGCAAGACGCCGCACCCGGGGCGTGGTGCCAACTTCGTCGATCCCAAGTTCGGCCCTGTGTGGGCGACAGGACATCTTGGCGATGAGAGCATCACCCTGATTGGCACCGACCCGAAAAAGCATCCGGATGGCGCCTGGAAGGTCGTGCGCACGCTTAAGGGACTGGGCGGCGGTTCGCTGTTCCTGAAGACCCATCCGAAGTCCAAGAACCTGTGGGTCGATACCACCTTGAATCCCGAGCCGAGTATCAGCCAGTCGGTTGCGGTCTACGACGTAAATAACCCCGAAAAAGGGTATGAGCTGATTCCGATCGGCGAATGGTCAGGCATCAAGGAAGGTCCCAAGCGCGTCGTCCAGCCTGAATACAACAAGGCCGGTGACGAAGTCTGGTTCTCCGTGTGGAATGGCAAGGATCAGGAGTCGGCCATCGTTGTGGTCGACGACAAGACGCGCAAGTTGAAGGCCGTTATTCGTGACAAGAGACTGGTCACGCCGACCGGAAAGTTCAACGTATTCAACACCCAGCACGACGTTTACTAAGACTTAGGAAGGGGGATGGCTCCTCCAAGAGAGGAGTTATCCTCCTTTTTTATTTGGTATATCGTTAGTACCTTGGAGTACACCTTTCGATTGAACGCAAGACTTGAAATTCCCCATCGCGCCCAGCGCGAGTTGTTGTCCGGTTCCCAGTTGTTTGCCGGCTTGCCCCTGCGCTTGCTCGACGAGCTGAGCGCCGCGAGCCATCTGGTTGAGGGCCATGCGAACCAGACGATTTTCCAGGCCGGTGACCCGATCCGCGAAGCGCATCTGCTGTTCAATGGCAGTGTTACACGCAGCAGGATCATTCCCGGAGGCGGCAGCCGTGTCGTCGAACTGGTGCAGAGCGAACAGATGCTCAGCATGGGCGAGCTATTCGGTGCCACCCACTACGCGTCTACTTGCAACGCTACTGCTCACACTCTGTTGGTCGCCATCGACATGTGCAAGTTGCGGGAGGTCGTCCAGCAAAGCCCTGAATTAAGCTGCCGAATCATCACGGCGCTGGCCCGCCAGCAATGCGTCAGCGAATCCGGCGTTGCCGGCTACCACCACGGCATGACGGGTGCGCAGCGCCTGCTCGATTATCTTCTGGAACTGGCGGGGAACAAAACCGAGTTGGCAGGAGAGACCTCAGTCCAGCTCAAGGCCAGTAAAAAAATGATCGCGGCCCGCATCGGCATGACGCCGGAGTCGCTTTCCCGCAATCTGCGGGACCTGAGCGACTCCGGCGTCATCATCGTTGATGGGCGCAATGTTCATATTCAGAATGCTGCACTGCTCGATACTGTGAGCGGCGCGAGCAAGCAAAGGCTTAACTTCTACCGCAAGCGGAAGGGAGAAGGGCCGCTATCCGCAAAAACACCGTCGCCTGGCGCTTTGGTCAACCGTTGCGGCCGCCTGCGCCTGTTCTCGCAACGTATGGCCCTCACTTGGGGAGCCATCGCCGCCAATGTCGCGTCTAGTGCGACAAAAACCAGGCTTCGCCAGTTTGAGAAGGAATTCGAGCGCAACCTAGCGTGGTTGGAGCAACCCGAGCTGGCACGCGAGTTTCTGGAAAAACTGAACGCCATCAAGCCCCTGTGGCTATCCTATCGGCAGGCGATCGGTAGCGAGGAAGCGACGGAAACGCTGGCCGAGAAGCTGTTCGTCCTGAGCGAGAAAATGCTCACCGCCACCGATGAGCTTACAGCCTGTGCCGCGCATCTGGCGGGAATTCCGTCAGCGCACTACGTCAATATGGCGGGGCGTAATCGGGTGTTGTCGCAACGCATCAGCAAATTTTTCTTGTTCCGGGAATGGGGCAGTTTACATGCGCGCATCGACGACTTGTTGCTCCCTTCGTGCACTGAGTTTGAGAACAACCTGCAACACCTGGTGAGAACAGGGAGTGGTCAGCCTGAACTGGCTGCCCAGCTTCAGATCGTTGCCCGCCAGTGGCAAAAATACATACGTGCTCTGTGCCCGGACCTTACGCATGCGCGCAAGACAATACATGCACGAATCGTCCTCGCGGAAGGGGAACGTCTTCTTCGTTGCGTCGATACGGCCGTCAAGATATTCGAGCGTTTGACCTGATCGGCGTTGCTTGATGGCTATCAATTTGGCAATCCCCGTCAGGGCACGGTTTCCTTGGTTCGAGTGGGCATTTGATTCGCATCAAAGCACAAATTTTTACAGTCGCGACAGTACGCGCTCGCATTATTTCAATGAAGGGTTAACAAAATGAAAGCTATTCACATTGCACTGCTGGTTGCCGCCGGTCTTGGGGTCTCTAGCCAAGTCGTCGCCGATGAAGCGCTGGCCAAAGCCAAGAACTGCATGTCCTGCCATGCGATCGACAAGAAGCTGGTCGGTCCAGCTTATAAGGATGTCGCTGCCAAGTACAAGGGCGATGCCGGTGCAGTCGATAAGCTGGCAGCGAAGATCAAGGCGGGTGGCAAGGGTGTCTGGGGCGAAATTCCGATGCCGCCGAACAACGTTACGCCCGACGAGGCAAAGAAGCTGGCCACCTGGGTTCTCTCACAGAAGTAATCAAGAGATGGGCGCTGGGAAGTTCCTTGCGTCCCTCGTTCGATAACGTTCGGCGACTTGTTGGGGTCTAAGATTTTTCAATCAAAGCCAGCCGACCTTTACCTGAGTATGTTAGTCAAGTCTTTAACCCTTACCCAGGATGAACCGGATGAAACGAAATCTCTTGCTGTCATTGGCGGCCGTCGTTCTCGTTGTCACGGCTACCCCTGGACAAATGGCGTTGGCCGCTGAGGATCACCACCACCATGGTGAGAGCAGCACTGCGGTGCAAAAGCTGCAATTGAATGCCGGGAAGAAATGGGCGACAGATACTGCCCTGCGGCAATCGATGGATGGCATCAACCAGGCCATGGCTACGGCGCTTCCCCTGATCCACCAGGATCGTTTCAGTGATGCCGATTACGCGACCCTCGCCACCACCATCAATCAGAAGGTCGGCTATGCCATCGAGCACTGCAAGCTCGATGCAAAGGCCGATGCCATGCTCCATCTCGTCATCGCCGAACTGATGGCCGGGGCAGAGATCATGGAAGGCAAGACAACCACCGCGCGCCACGATGGCGCCGTGCGCGTCAGGCAGGCGCTGGAATCCTACGGAAAATACTTCCAGCATCCCAACTGGAAAACCGCCCGTGGTTGAGCGCAAACTGCATTCGGGACTGCGATGAGCGAACTGGTCATCAACGCCGTGTATGCGATTGAACTCTGCGGTGGCGAAGTGCGCTACTGGCAGTACCTCGGCCCGGATAGCCGAAGACTGATCTGGTGGCTCGATACCGAAACAAAACAGGAGTTCAACGAGGCGAGCCTCACGTATGCATGGTCAATCAAGGGTCTGCATTCACGCTGACTACGCGCGGCGTAGCAGTGCGGCCCAGGCAAGGAGATAACAGTGATGAGTGCTGAAAATGGCGCGCCTGAAGTGCGCAACCTGAAACAGATGCTGCAGTACCAGGAAAAGGCGGTCGTCAGCCGGATGCTGCTCAAGAACCCTGCCGGCAACGTGACCCTGTTTGCCTTTGACGGCAACGAGGGGCTCAGCGAACACACCGCCCCTTATGATGCGCTGGTGATCGCGATCGAAGGTCGTGCCGAGATCCCGATCGGTGGCGTAAGCCATGCCCTGGGCGAAGGAGATAGCCTGCTACTGCCGGCCAATGTCCCGCATGCGGTGAATCCAATGGGTGGGTTCAAGATGCTGCTGATCATGATTCGTGGCGTGGGGCAGTAGGCGGACGCCTGAAACTGGTCGCTTGAATGGCTCGTTTAGAGATGCTAGCCCTTCCAGGGAAATTCGATACCAATTCTTCCGCATTTGCCGTTCCAAGCCTTATGGTTGGAACGACTGCCAGTATGTATCCACCAAAATTTCGTCTTGAAGACACGTGGCAAGTTCGAGCAGTGGAGTCCCGTATGGACCTCAATCATGCAACTGCCTCACCACCCGCTTGAGTCCCTGCCCATCCGGATGCGGCAGGATGGAAAAGCCGAGCCCCGTCATCAGGCGCAACAACTTCTGGTATGCGCGCCATTGGTATTTCGCTTTCGGACCAATCGGCCATGCAGAATTTCCGCTGTAGCCAGACCAAAGCACGGAGCCCACGTCATGATTGCCATCACACATGGCAACGCCCCGTTCAGATCGCAACAGCTACAAAACTGGCCACTCGAAAACACAATATTCCGAACAAACTCTTTAGATATTCAACACAATTGGGGGCAGCAACCGGTTGTCAAGTCGCCATTCGGAAGCTCGCGCTGGAATTTGCCTTGCCGGCCTATTCGGCGATTCAAACTCACAGAATTTCAAACACCATGAAGTCGATTCGCCAGCTATTTCCAGTATGGATGGAAAAAGGATCAACGTTCGAGTAGATTGAGTTTACCAGGCGTTCCATTCCATTTTTCGGCGTCGGCAAGAGGCTCGCGTCGGGTGGAAATCACAGGCCAGACCTTCGCCAATATGGCATTCAGCTCGATAAATTTACGCTGATTCATCGGCACATCACCTTCAGCGAAGATGGCCTCTGCGGGACATTCAGGTACGCAAAGCGCGCAATCGATACACTCTTCCGGGTCAATCACCAGAAAGTTGTCGCCCTCGTGGAAGCAATCAACGGGGCAGACCACCACGCAATCCGTGTATTTGCACTTGATGCAATTCTCTGTAACAACAAAGGTCATTTTTGTGCCTGGGTGGTTGGACTGCAATTTTGAAAAACGGAGAGAACCCCCGACATGGGAACAGGTGGTCAGGTATTCACATCAGAAAACGCCGCCTGCAGGAATATTGATTAGTGCCGATCATCCCTGTCTCACCGAGCAATTTGGTACTTTACGCTGGAAGTTGACCATTTTCACTTCGGATTCTGAGAGCGTTTCCGCTTACTCTTGCCTATAGACGCTTGCATCTTCAAGTATGCGATCGTCACTAGGCAGTAAATCTCCTGCGTCTCTCGTTTTCAAGGATATTGACGATGAAACTGAAAAAATTTCTGAGCTACGAATGGGACGCAATCGCCGGCATTTTCACGGCGGTAACGGCATCGGTGCTGCATCTGCTGCACATGTTGGATGAGGAAGTCATGCTGTCGGTCGTGCTTGCGCTGATCGCATTGCTGTTTATCAACTTCATGCGCCATACGCGGAACAATGAGATCACCGCCGAACAGGTGGACCGCACCGAAGCGGAGGTCCGCAGGATTCACGCCGGGCTTGAATTGCCGGAAGTTGTGCTGGTTGGCCCGCGCCATCTGCGTGCCAATCACGAACAATTCCTGAGGCACATCAAGGGAGATTCGATCTGGTTCAACGTTTGCTTGTCGATGTACCGGACACAGCCACTGTTTGACGCACTGCTGCGGCCGGCGATCGAAAACCCGACAGTCCTGTCAATCCAGTTCATTCTTGACGGTAACCAGAAAGATGTCTGGCGCGAGACGATCCTGCCGAAAATCAAGGCTTGCAGTGGGCACGAAAAGGTTCATGAGCCCCGCTGGTGCAACCTGGAAAAGAATATCTCTTTCATTCTCGCCGACAGCCACGCCAGCGAAGGCACCGAGGCCTTGCTCAGTTTTTGGGGAGAACCGTTCATGGCCGAAGCATCCGAACGTCATGTTCCACGATTTATTTTCCATGTACAGAAGCATTCCGAACTGCTTCCGCATCTGGTTGAACTCGATCGCTGTTACCGACGCAGCCCGGTTGAGGGCGAGTAACACGCTAGCAACTTTTATTCACTGCGTCAGCAAGCATGTCCCTGAACCAAGCTCAATGAATTTTCCGACTTGGGATTTTCGTTCCCGGCTATTCGCCAAGCATACATCACGCTGTTTTCAATGAACTCTAACCCAGTTTCCATATCGTCCCACCACGCATAGGACTGCTAGCCTAGCCCGAGATAGTGCCAGCGACGTAATTCTCCACTGCACAACACGACCAAAAAAGTTGTGCCATATTTTGAATCAAGCGTCGAATAATCAAAATTTTGGGTTGCCGCTCTTGTCCCCGGATCTCAGCGATTATCGTTTTTTTCCGTCGTTGTTGGCTCTCGAAGCTGGCGCTACGGCGCCATCGTCCCTCCGTGCCTGCTTCTGCAGAATGCGTTCGTTTTTCTCTGAACTGGCGAAAACATAGCGACCATAAAGAACGCAACCTTTCATTCCCGGGTCACAAGTCAGGCCATTGACCTTGTGGCACAAGCCGTTGATTTCGTGCGGGCAACCCCATGATCCGGCCATGTTCAGGAGCTTTTTTCTGGCTCCTCGGCCAAGTCGATGCCCCAGTCTCCCCACTTGTACCAATCCTCTCCGAGCATTTCGGCAGGATGCTGAGTGCGGCCGGAACCATTTCCGCATTGCAGTGAATTCACCGAGCAATATTTGTCGCATCCCCAACACGTCCGCTCGGGATGTTTGGGGTGCAATGGGAATTTCTTTGCCATCTCGGGAGTTTTGAAAAATGCGGGATTTTTGCTCATGTAGGTGGTCTCAGAATCATCACGGCGCTCGCTGGCAACTCGATCATAGTTGATTAGATTACTCAGCTATTCCGGCAATTATTTGACCTCGCTCAAACAAACCGTGATCTCCTTGATCAATCCCCTGACAGCACGAATAACGCAGTTCAGTCAGCTGCTAGCGATCGGATAAGGAGTCGCCATGGCGATATCTCGGACTTATTCAAGAACAAATCCGCTAACGGAGAGTGCCTCGAAAACAAGAGCTTTATAAGTTTAGAACATTAGACAATTCTAAAATCACTGGTCTATAATTGTAAGTGACGTATTACTTACTTTATTTTATGCCAGCCAAAAAATCACGTCAGTCAACAGATGCCCGCCAGTCTGAAATTGTCGCGACACTCGTTCGATTGTCGGCAGAACGTAGCGCCTCGGAAATCACCACGACTGACATCGCCAGAGCGATGAACGTCTCGCAGGGAGCGCTGTTCAGACATTTCCCGACCAAGGAGGCGATTCGTCTGGCGGTTGTGGACTGGATAGATGCAACACTGATGCAGCGCCTCCTGGAGGCCCGGCAGCATGCGTCCAGCCCGGTTGGTGCATTGCGCGACATGTTCATGGCCCACGTCGCTTTTGCCATTGAGTACCCCGGTGCGCCGCGCCTTGTATTCGGTGAGCTGCAGCAACCGAACGAGTCGCCGATCAAGCACGGGGTTTGTCGGTTGATGCAGCACTACCGCGAGTTGTTATCAGAGATTCTGGAAACCGCGGCCAGTGCCAACCTCGTTCGTTCCGACATCGACCGCCCTGCCGCTGCCGCGCTTTATCTGGGGGCAATTCAAGGCTTGGTCATTCAGTCAATGGTGTCGGGGACGACGCAACACCTCATGGAACAGGCCCAGGCAGTTTTCGGCCTTTACCGACAAGGATTGGAGGCAAAACCATGAAACGCCCAAGCGTCTCCTCGAAACAACTCGGCTTGACCGTTTTCGGTGTCGTATTGCTGGTCGGATTTGCGTTGGTTGTCTCTCGTTCGGGCCCTCTTGCCCCCATCCAGGTCACTGTTTCTCGCGCCGAAGCAGGCCCAGTCGCCACCTCATTGTTTGGCATCGGCACGATCGAAGCGCGGCGCAGTTATTTCATCGGCCCCACGGCCGCGGGTCGCGTCCAATCAATTCATGTCGATGTCGGCGACAGCGTAAAGGCTGGCCAGGTGCTGGCCGAAATCGACCCAATAGACCTCGATGAACGGATGCGCTCGCTGGAGGCAGCGTATGCCCGTGCTCAGAGTGCCGTTGTCGCCGCCGAAGCGCAGCGCAAGGATACGCAGGCAAGAAGTGAACTTGCCAGGTTGAATGCCAAACGTTATCTCGACCTGGGAGAAAAGCGCTTTGTCAGTTCCAGTGCAGTCGAAAGCAAGCAGCAGGAACTTACCTCCGCGCAGGCGGCACAAGAAGCGTCGGATGCAAATTTGCTAGGTGCCCATCAGGAATTGAATCGTCTCAAGGCTGACCAAGAAGGCCTTCGTCAGCAGCGGCAGAATCTAAGACTAGTGGCTCCGCAGGATGGTATCGTTACCAGCCGGGATGCCGAACCGGGCTCCACTGTCATCGCAGGTCAGTCAGTAGTGAAGCTCATTGAACCCGGAAGTCTCTGGGTCAAGGTTCGTCTAGACCAGGGTCGCTCGCGGGGCCTGACGGTCGGACTGCCTGCTCAGGTATCACTGCGTTCCAACCTCGCTGCCAAGCTAAACGCAAAGGTGGCTCGCGTAGAACCAGTCAGCGATAGCGTCACTGAGGAGCGAATTGCCTTTGTCGCTTTGGAGAAACTGCCATCGAGCCTGACCGTGGGCGAACTGGCGGAGGTGAGCGTCAATACAACCCCAGGAATCTCTACGCCCACGCTCCCTAACGCTGCCATCAAACACACCGTGCAGGGGACTGGCATCTGGGTGGTTCGCGAAGGCAAACCCGTTTTCGCCAAGGTAGCCGTGGGTGAAACCAGCCTTGACGGGCTCGTACAGATTCGCGATGGCCTGCATGAAGGCGACGTGGTCATTACCTACAGCGAGAAGGAACTTGCTGAAGGCTCGCGCATCAAGGTCGTTGAGAGGCTGGTCGGGAGCAAGTCGTGATTAGCCTCGCCGGCCGCGACATTCTGCATTCCTGGTCGAAGTTCGTCTTCACAGGGATTGGACTGGGGCTGCTGATAGGAGTCACGCTGACCATGGCCGGCGTGTACCGGGGCATGGTTGATGATGCCAAGGTGCTACTGAACAACAGTGGCGCCGATTTGTGGGTAGTACAGAAAGACACCTTGGGGCCGTATGCCGAATCATCAAGTATCCGCGATGATGTTTATCGCGCCATGCTTGGCCTGCCGGGCGTCGCCCGTGCAGCCAATGTCACTTATCTGACCATGCAGGTGCGCAAAGGTGAATCGGATGTACGGGCCATGGTGGTCGGCTTCGAAGCGGGGCAACCCGGCGAACCGGAATACCTGATCGCTGGCCGGCAAATCACCCGAAATCATTACGAAGCCGTGGCCGACGTCAAAACGGGATTTCACGTCGGCGACGTCATTCGTATTCGACGCCACGATTTCACCGTGGTTGGCCTAACGCGCCGCATGGTTTCTTCGGGTGGTGATCCGATGGTCTTCGTGCCGCTCAAGGATGCCCAGGAAGCGCAATTCCTGAAAGATAACGATGCCATTCTCAACGAACGGGCACGGACGGCCGCCAACCCATCACTCAATCGGCCCGGTGTTCCGGGTTTGCTGGATGCCATCCAGGCCTCCCAAACCAGCAACCGGAACGTCAATGCCGTTCTGGTTCAAGTGACGCCTGGTACTTTGCCGGCAGCTGTCGCCGAAGAAATCAAACGCTGGAAGCATTTGCAGGCCTACACCCGTGACCAGATGGAAGAGATTCTGGTGGCCAAACTGATAGCCACGTCGGCCAAGCAAATAGGGATGTTTCTGGTCATCCTCGCCATTGTCAGCGCCGCAATTGTTGCCTTTATCATCTACACGATGACCTTGGGCAAGATTCGAGAAATCGCTGTGCTGAAACTGATTGGCACCCGCAATCGCACCATCGCCGGCATGATCCTGCAGCAGTCCCTTGGGCTGGGGCTCATCGGTTTCCTGGTGGGTAAGGTAGTTGCTACCTTCTGGGCGCCCGCCTTCCCAAAATACGTGCTTCTGGAACCGGGTGATGCCGTTCGCGGGTTCGTCATCGTCATGCTCATTTGCGCCATTGCCAGCACCCTGGCGATTCGCGCAGCGCTGCATGTTGACCCTGCCACGGCGATCGGCGGCTGAGATGAACGGGTTTGGGATTCATATCGAAGGCTTGCGCAAGCGCTATGGCGAAGGGGATGCCGCGGTCGACGCATTGAAAGACATCAATATGACCGTAGCCCCCGGCGAGGTCGTTGGCCTAATTGGTCCATCTGGTTCAGGCAAGAGCACGCTCCTGAAATGCTTGGGGGCGGTCATTGAACCCAGTGGCGGACGGATGACCTTGGGCAACGAAATCATCTACAACGATGGCTGGAAGATTCCCGACCTGGGGGCACTACGACGCGACCGAATTGGCTTTGTCTTTCAGGCGCCCTACCTGATTCCGTTTCTGGATGTCACCGACAATGTGGCCCTGCTCCCGATGCTGGCTGGCATCTCGAATGGCCAATCCAGAAAACGGGCGCTCGAACTGCTTGATGCACTGGATGTGGGGCACCGTGCCAAGGCGCAGCCCTCGCAATTGTCTGGCGGGGAACAACAACGGGTGGCGATTGCCCGCGCACTGGCCAATCAACCCCCCGTCATCTTGGCAGACGAGCCAACAGCACCACTCGATAGCGAACGGGCCTTGAGCGTCATCCGGATACTCAACCAGATGGCTCAGCAGTACAACACAGCCATCATCGTCGTCACGCATGACGAGAAGATCATTCCGACCTTCAAGCGCATTTACCACATCAGGGATGGGCGAACGTTCGCGGAAGGCGGCGAAGGGAAAATCTTATAAGCAGGAAGCTTCCGAGTTTCAATCCCTTAGACTATGAGCCACGAAATGAGCTGTTTTCTGAAGTTAAAAAATGCACATGCGCTTTTTATTGTCTCCGTTGCTTGATTTGATTCATGTCAAAAGTGACAATGGTCGAAAGCGATGTCCGATAGATTATCGGTGACCTCATTTTCTGGAAAGGAGCGTGCGTGCGGGATTTTCAGGCAGTAAAAATAGAGACTCATTTGAGCCGCATACCCCTGTTTGAAAGTCTTGCGCCGGATGAAATCGCCAGAATGGCGAAAGGCACGCGTGAAGTGCGAGTAAGCAAGGGAAGCACCCTGTTTCGACGGGGTGACGCCTCCACCGGGTTTTATGTACTGATCTATGGTCAGATGAAACTGGCGCTCTCGTCCTCTCAGGGTGCCGAAAAGATTGTGGAAATCATTCAGCCCGGGCAGAGCTTCGGTGAAGCGATCATGTTTATGGATAAGCCCTATTTTGTATTCGCGCAGGCCCTGAGCGACTCACTGGTGCTGCATGTCTCGAAGACAGCTATCTACGAAGAATTACAGCACGATCATGGATTCGTCCGAAAAATGCTGGCCGGCATGGCCATGCGTTTGCATCAACTCATGACGGACGTCGAAGGGTACTCATTGCATTCGGGAACACAACGAGTCATCAGTTTCATCATGCACGAAGTGCCCGTTAGCCAGCATGGCGATGACAATGTCGTGCTTGAGCTTCCTGCCAGTAAAGGCGCGATTGCATCCCGTCTCAACCTTACCCAAGAGCATTTTTCCCGCATCCTGCATGACCTGAGCAGTCTTGGGTTGATTGTGGTTGAGGGAAAGCGAATCTGCATCCCAAGCGTTCCGAAGTTAAAAAGGCATCAACCGGAGTAGCCGAGAACATAGATTTCTGATGTGTATGAACAGCAACTGCTGTCTCTATGCTGATGCGCTGATGTTCTGCCAATGACTTCTGTGATTGACGCTTGTCGCTCACGAAGTCCTACCCTGTTGTGAACAACAATGGATCGCTCCTTGGCATTAAGCCTACGTTAATATTTGTCGACTAAATTGGTCGGAAATTCCCCAACATACTCAAGGAGATCCGATGAAAACCAAATTCTCAGTTTTGCTAGCTGCGCTTGCTCTGGCAGCTTCGTCAAATATCTATGCGGCAGAAAGTGCTGATGCACACCACCACAGTCAGGGCACGACCGAGCCGACAAAGCTCTAACTCAATGCAGGGAAAAAATGGGCAACCGATGAGCCTTTGCGCCAAGCCATGAGCGACATCAATCAAGCGATTGCTAAAGCGCTACCTGCGATTCACAAGAAGCAATTTGGCAACGCCGAGTACCAGGCCTTAGCGACGACGGTGAGCGGAAGGGTGGCTTATGCAGTAGAGCACTGCAAATTGGAGCCGAAGGCCGATGCCATGCTTCACTTGGTGATCGCAGACCTGATGGCTGGAACCGAGAGCATGGAAGGAAAGACATCAAACTCGCGCCATGATGGCGTGGTTAAAGTGCTCGAAGCCTTGAAGTCGTATGGAAAACATTTCCAACACCCTGGTTGGAAAGCTGCCAAAGGCTAAAAAATCTGAAGCCCCAGCAATGGTGGGCGTAAGTGTGTCCAAGAATTTCGGGTTTATCGAAAGTCTGGTTTGCGCTCATCTGCGGCCTGATTTTGGTTAAAAAGTCGAACGGCGGCAGTGGCCGAGTAGTTCTCGCTCAATCCCCGCGCTGTAAGACTGCTTGACTTTGAAACCTGCCGCAGCGCCACTGTGACGGCAAATGTTTCTTGAGGGTCGGAAGTTAGAGTTCGTTCTCGCGGAAGCACTCGTACAGTGACAGGGGGCAAGCCCCCCTCAACTCACCCACGAAGATTCAGTGTCGATGGGTCGATTCCTTGCTCGATCGCCATCCGCCGAAGGACGTTGTCGTGGGTGTAGGGATTTTCCGGTCCTTTTTTGCCATCCTGCCTCGCAGATGCACCCTCGGCATATCCCCGGTGGTATGCGGTGATCTCTTCTTCCAAGGTTGGAATTCCGGGACCGGCTTTTCCTCGGGGCACTTTGAGGTAGCCCGGTAGCTCTGCGGACTCCAGCCTGTTTCCGCTATACCAGCCGTTCTTCTTGTGGAGGCGGATGATCCGGTCGTGATCTGATTTATCAAGTTCGATTTGTGGCATGTGCTGCTCCTATGGGTGGTTAAAAAGACGGTTCGGATCCGCGCACGAATCCAGGATTTGTTTGAACGCGTGCGGGACGCGGGCGGCGCTGGCGAGATGGACGCTGCGTCGGCATGCAAACGGGAGAAATGGCGGGGGCTACAGTCTCTTGAGATTTGGCGAGTTCCGCAGACTTTTTCTGTTCCCGCTTCTGTTCCCGCTTCTGTTCCTGGAGTTCGCGCTCGATTTGGGTGATTTGGTTTTCCAGTGAATCTTCCGCGACCTTAAGAGTGTTCCATGGCGTCATCCTTCCGACATGTTTGGTCGGTGTCCGATCGACTCCGCGTCGGCGATGGCTGCGATGGTCGATCCGGATATCGAGGCCAGCACCCTCAAGTGCGTTGTTCACGGCGGCGGCCCACGAGGCTCTCCAGTTTTCAACCAACCGCGGATCCGACCATTTGCGGACCTTCGGACCAAACCCCGACGCCTGGAGCTCTCTGAGCGTTATCAGGATGTGCGCATGCGGATTGCCGACTTTGTCGTGCATACAGATATCGGCAACCATGCCTTCCGAAACGAACACCTCCTGAACCCAGTGGGTTAGCAGTTCGATCTGGGCATCTCGCTCCAGGGCAAGTGGCAAGGCGACCTCGACCTCTCTGGCCAGTTGGGCATCGATTCGTACCTCCTTGGTATCGACGGTGTTCCAAAGCAGGCCGCGATCCATGATCCAGTCCGGTGATCCAGATGGCGCAATGATCGACTTGAACGCGACCTCCGTTTTGCGGGTGTAGTTGTGGATACGGCCGGTCAGTTCCGAGCGCAGGCGTTCGCCAGCGCGATAAGCCGCAAGCCGAACGGCGTTCGCACCTGTCGATCTTCCATGAACCTTGCAGGTGAAATGGAAAATCGCTCCAGGTTTATCTCTTATTACTGTTTTAATATTCATTTATGTCTCCTATGTTTTTCCTGGGGTCCAGGGGGGCTTGCCCCCTTGGCGCACCATTTACGAAGTAAATGTATAAGTGCGCATTAGAACCACAAAAAATATTTCTCCACCTCCAGATAATCATCCCGTACCCACGAATATATTTCAAATAAAAACACGGGTTTTAATTTGAAAATAAATAATGGATATGCCAGTCTATTTATTCCTATTGCAAAGTGGAGGGGTAAATGGAAAATATTCAACAAAATGGAATAACGGAAAATCCAGTCCCGGCAGTGTCGAAAATCGACCGCCTGCAACAAAGGGCACAGCGGCTTCAGCAAGAGGCGCAGCAAGCTCGAGAGCGTGTGAGGGAAGAAGCGGCGCTCCAGGAGAAGCTGGCGCGACTCAAGGAGCGGCAGCGCATCGACAGGGAAGTGCGACTTCTGGGCGCCATCGCCCGGGTGGCTGGCTTGGCCGAGCTTGGAGGTCAGCGAGGGAAGTCGCCGGAAGCGGGCGATACCTTTGATGTCGATCTGCTGATTGGGGCTCTGTCGCTGCTCAGGGAGCAGTTTTTAGAGACGATTGATGTTGCTCAGCAAGCCAATCTTCGGGTGCGCGGTGAGGCGTTGCGCAAAGCCCATTTTGCAGACCGAAAGAACCCACGGTTTGGGGTCAGCCTACTTATACCTAATGATAACAACGGGGAGACAAATCATGATTATTGATGGCAGGCCAGAAAACGTAAATTTAGGTCTTGATTATTCCGACACGGAGCCGCCGGACGAACCCATCGACGTAGAGTGGCTTGTTTCAATGGTGATGGGTTTAGATACCGCATTCAGCATTGTGGAGATTGAATCTCTATTAAGGGAACCGAAAAAGATTCTGAATGGAGTCGATCAAAAAACCATCGACAAACTTGAGGATCTCGGGTGGGAACGTCTCCTTGGCTATCCCGTCACCTGCGACACGCTGCGTGACGACATTCTTGACTGTGCGGCGGACGACCCGCAAAACATCCCGTGGCTCCAGTGTCTCACTCTCTACCATGCGGTTTATTTCTTCCACGATTTTCGGACGATCGGGTGCTACAGCGAGGTTCGGTTCGCGGAATTTATCTCTGCGTTTGCGAATGCGACTTGGTGGTCCGCACGGTGGCAAGAGCTCGTGAGAGAGTATGGCGACCAGACCCTGGATTTCTTGATCTGAGCGCAGCCTGAATCCGGAAGAGAGCGGAGGTGGTTTCACCTCCGCCACTTTAGTTTACTAGCTGCACATACCTGTAGGCGCGACTACGGTCATTGGCCGCAACCCAACCGACCACCGTTTCCTACGTTGATCCTCGATAGGCATTTCCAAAGCTACCAGCTTCGATATCCTGAACCACCTGAGCAATGCCGCGCCGAATCGACCGGAAATTCTTCAATCGCTCCGTCCAGAGGAACCACGTCGAGTAGGTGCTGTAGAGGTCTTCCTTCCAGCGCAGTATTAGCCTGCCGATCGGATCAGTCATTGTCGTGAGTGAGTATGAAGAATGCACGATTATCTGTCAGGGAACCTCCTGTTGGCTTTCAAAAACGTAATCAACGGGTCACCGCCTTGTTGGTATTGCACTCCTAAGATGACATCACGGTTGGACGAAATAGTCCGACACGATTAACCCGATGTCACAAGGAGAGAATCATGAAAACCAACATTACTCAACTAATCCTGATCGCGGCTCTCGGACTTGCCGTTACGGGAACTAGCTATGCGCACGAGGACTACTCCGAAGGGGGAAGCGCGCACTGGATTTCGCATGTCTCGGATTCCAAGAGTCAGCCGACCGCCAACCAACTCGCGCCCTACGGCTACGCAACCACCAGCACTGCCGCACGGGTAGTGACTATCGACAGCGGCACCAAGTACCTGAACGTCACGCGTCTCGAAACCATCCGGATCAATGTTGGCGGCAAGAGCGTTACCTGGATGTTCGATACGCTCGGCACGGCGTCATTCCCACTCGCCAATATCATTCCTGGGGCTGAAGGCGTGACAGTTTATGTCGTAGAAAATCCGGCTTCTCGGGGCGGTTAATCAACATGACCGACGAGTGACAACATTGTCACCCATCGGTTGGGAAACTGACAGGGTCGTATCACTACCATTCCAAATGCAGTACAACTCTTTTTGAGGAGATGAAAAATGTTGAAAAAAATGCTGATGATTGCCGCACTGTGCACCATGGGTGCTTCCGCCTACGCTGTTGATGCCGCAAAGGTCGAAAAATCGATTGAATTGAAGGATGGTTCGACGGTCTACATCTTTAAGGATGGCAAGATGGCGATGGAAGACAAGATGGGCCGCGCAGTCCGCATGAAGAAAGATACGGTGATGGAAACCAAGGATGGTCAAAAGATCATGATGCACGGCGATGAAGTCATGCGCCTCGATAACATCCTGAACCCACCGGGAAGTCGCGGCTGATCTCACAACCGATCCAGCGAACTACATAATTTCAACGCCCCGTCACCGGGGCGTTTTCCATTTTGTAAGCCTCGCAGAATTCAGAAAGGATCATACGCCAAGACTTTTCAATGCTGCGTGGCGGCCTAAACGATCACGTGGCGTTGCACTTTGTCGCTGGCAGATTTTTGTCAGTGATTCTTCAGCGCGGGGCTCTGCCAACGCTCAAATTTGGCCACCATCCCGGCGTTTTGGCTATGTACATACGATAGCCCTCTCCAAAATCGACCAATGCTTGCGCCTCCTCCCGGTGCGCCAAGCGGACATAGATCACCACAAGGATTGGAAACAAGGTCAAGGTGATCAGGGTCGGCCATTGAAAAAGGAAGCCAGTCATGACCAGAATGAAAGCCACGTACTGGGGATGGCGAATGCGGGCATAGGGGCCGGTCGACGCGAGGCGGCCTGTTTTCTGGGCTTGGTACAGCACCGGCCACGCCTTGGCGAGGAGCCAGAAGCCGCCGATGATGAAGACACTGGACAGCAGGTGGAATAGCCCGAAGTGCGGATTCGCCTTCCAGCCGAACAACATCTCTGGCAGATGCCCGGCGTCATGGGATAGCCAGTTGATTTCGGGAAAGCGTTCGGTCAGCCATCCCGACAACAGGTAGATGGTCAGCGGGAAGCCGTACATCTCGGTAAACAGGGCTACGACGAAGGCCGAGAACATGCCCAGGGTGCGCCAGTCCTGCCGGGTGCGCGGCTTGAAGAAACTGGCGGCGAACAGAATGAAGAAGGCCGAGTTGATCACCACTAGGGACCAGAGTCCGTAATCTCCGTTGGCGGCGTTCATTTTTTATCCTTCTCGTTTCCATCTGCGTGCCCATGTCCTCCATGCCCGCCGTGTCGGCCGTGCATGAAGAAGTGCATCAGCGGGCAGGCCAAAAGAATAAGAAAGGGCAATACCCCGAAGAGATGCGCCTGATGTTCGGTCAGCAAGTAGAACAAGGCAATCGCGGCGAAAAACCACCAGCCCCAGGCCACACGCCGCTCGTAGTGGCGATCTTGGTTCTCGCTGGTGGGCGGCTTTCTACGGATTTCATCGGCCATGATGCATCTCCTTGTCACGGCTCCGCTCAACGAAGCTTTACCGGCGGACGGTTGCAGCAGGCCCCTGAGCTGGGATGCGCCGCGTTTTCCAATTCGCCGGCTTCGAGGTATTTCCAAAGACGCCGCCTGATGCCGTGGAAGCCTTCATTGAATTTCAAGCCCTCGGCGCTGGCGACTGCCTCGATTTGGGACAGGATGGTTTGTCGCAAATCGTATTCGACCAGCAGGCAGCCGTTCTCTGTTGCGGCCTTGGACACACCCATCATGTCGCCCACGCGCTGGCAAGCACGCCGAATCTCCGACTCGCTGCCTTCCGCCAGTCGGAGCTTGCGTCGTTTCCGGATGGGCCGGATATCGGCGATGCGCTGGGAGCCAGTGTAGAGCTCAGGTATGTCGTTAAACCGTTCAAGGCACTGGGCCGAACAGAAATGGTAGACGATGCCCCGATGGGTGGAGAACAAAGTGGACTGGGCAACAACGATATCCATGCCGCACACTGGGTCGCGGCTTGTGGTCACAACCTTGGTCATGATGATGCTCCTTCAGCGATGGCAGAAACAAGCGATGCCGCTGTATCGTCAGCCTCCGCATCCGTATTGAAATAGCGAAAAATGGCCGAACGCAGTTGGGCGTGCAAGTCGGCTTCGCTGGCCATGGTGACCTCCTGGTGAAGGCGATCAATAATGCTGCTGAAGGCAATAACGATTTCCGGATCGAAATGCCGGCCTGATTCATTCTCGATCAGCGCCAGGGCCGTCTCGAATGGTATCGGGGCTTTGTAGGGGCGTGCCGAGAGGAGGGCGTCGAACACATCCACGACAGCGAACAGCCTTGCCCCTTGAGGAATTTCCATCCCACACAGCCCATCTGGATAGCCAGAGCCGTCGAAGCGTTCATGGTGGTTGCGAATGACCAGGGTGGCGTTCATCCACGCATTGCCGGCGACAATGTCGAGGCCGAGGAGCGCATGGGTTTTCATGATCTCGAACTCCTCGTCGGTCAGCTTCCCCGGTTTGAGCAGAATGTGGTCAGGGATGCCGATCTTGCCGACGTCGTGAAGGAAGGCACCGGCAATCAGGTGGGCAATCTCTCCTTTTGGCCAGTGCAGTTTCTCGGCTAGCGCCACGGCGTAGAGGGTGACGCGGTAATTGTGCGCGTCGGTGTCAGAGTCGCGCTTGGCGACCGCATTGCCGAGCGACCGGATAAGCGACAGATTCGAGTCGAGCAGGCGACGGGACAGTCTCGTCGCCTGCCGCAGCAGACCGAGCAGGAGGGGATAGAGCAGCAAGGCCGTGGCCAACACGGCGATGACTGCCGTAAGGACGCCATCCAGGATCTGCTGTTTTTGGTTGGCTAGCGTTCCCTGATCGATGCGGTACGTTCCCTCAAGATAGCCATCCAGGCTGCCGGACTCCCGGGCCAAGGGAATGACTACCTGAATCAGGTGCTCGTTGCCGATCCGGATTCTGTTGCGATGATCTCTGCCCAGAGCCGGCCAGTCGTGCCGGTGCCCCCGAAGTCCGTCGGTTACGCCCGGCGGCAGGTTTGTCCACGTTTCGTAGACCAGTTCTTTTTTGACGTCGAAAACCCGTATGCCGACGAAGTTATTCCTATCCAACAGGGCGCTCAAGGCGCTGTGGTCTTCCGGCGATTTCCCTCGGGATAGGAGCTGCATGGCCGGCGACTCCAGATGGCGAGCCCCGCCGGCTGCGAGTTCGAGGACGATGGATTCGACACGCCGCGTTTCGACCTGATACGCCACGATGCCGGCTATCGCGCCGATGACGAGCGCCGCAACGCACAGCCGAATGGCGAGCATTCGGTTCAGTTGGTACGGTGCGCTTGGCAGGCTCATTGTGCTCTCCCGGTTGCGGAGCGAGCTATTCGTTCTTCATGAGAATCGCCTTGATCGGATCAATGGGGCCGGCGTCTCGCCATTTATCGCTATTTTTGACTTGCGCCACCCCATGCTGAAAACCGTGGTTGCATTCAAGGCGCAAGTGTTCCATCAACACCGTTTTGCAATACTCGAACCGTATTACTTTCGAGTCGCAACCCATGGCCTCTGCCAACAGCCTTCATGTAAAAAGGTGGCCATACTGCCGGATGTTGTCGTCACCCATGGGTGCGGACCGATCGCCCCGCGTATTTAAAGGGCCGGAGGCAGGGGATTTATTTCCCGTCGCGCGGATGATAGTGCTTCGTCTTGTCCTGTGCAGCATTCTTCTTGTCGGGATTAACTGCGGCAGGCGCCTTTTGAGGAACGCCGGTTTTTTCCTCAACATGCGAGTGCGGCTTGGCGGGCTTGGCGCCTTGTTCCATCTTCATTTCTGCGGCAGGAGGTGCTTTGTCGGCATCGGCAGCCTGGGCACCCAAGGACAGCGCGGCAACAGTTGCGAACAGGAACGCCGAGAGTGCGGATTGCAGTTTCATGTTGGTTCTCCAGGAGAGTGGTGGGAAATGTCTGAATCGCTGATGAATTCCTGACACCAAGAAGTCTGCGCTTTTGTAACTGTCATCAGGATGACCTATTGATTACATCCTTGTCAGGAAACTCCCGGCGTCAATCTGACGTCGAGGGGTTTCCCCATGAGGGCTCAACTTTCTACAAGATACGGCTTACAGTCAAAATCTGATACGAGGATATGGTGAATCCACCATTCGGACAGGAAACGGAACACCCCAGTCTTGTCCAGTTCGCTTTGCACTGCGGAGAATAAGAAATCGGCTAGCGCGATTTTGAATTGTTCATGTTCTTCAGCGTGCTCAGCCAGCATCGGGTGATTTCGCGCAGGCAGAAATTCTTCTTCCTTCGAAAAATGCTCTCTGGCACAGACAGCCATTTCGTGGAGGAGATCATGAAGTTTTTCATAACCTTCTGGACCGGCGCTCTCCAAGCATTTCAACGACTCCGCATACAGTAGTAGCATCTTATATGCTGCTGGTCGATGATGGCGTTCCCGGCGCTGTAGCAGTCGCGCCATTCGTATTTCGTAGCGGTGTCAGGCAATCGGGAGGGCATCAGCAGATCTCGGTTTTATTGTTGTCCGCGCAGACGCAGCGCGTTGCCGACCACGCTGAGCGACGACAAAGTCATCGCTGCCGCCGCTATGATAGGTGACAGTAGCAGACCGAAGAACGGGTAGAGGATTCCGGCTGCGACCGGCACACCGAGCGCGTTGTAAAGAAAGGCGAAGGCCAGGTTCTGGCGCATGTTGCCGACCGTTGCAACAGAGAGCAGACGGGCGCGGGCGATACCGCGCAGGTCGCCCTTGACCAGCGTCAACTGGGCACTATTCATCGCGACGTCGGTGCCGGTACCCATCGCGATGCCGACATCCGCCTTGGCCAGCGCCGGCGCATCGTTGATGCCGTCGCCGGCCATGGCGACGACGCGCCCTTCGCGCTGCAGGCGTTCGACCAGGGCCAACTTGTCGGCCGGCTTGACCTCGCCGTACACCTCGTCGATGCCCAGCCGGGCGCCGACCGCCTGGGCGGTGGTCAGGCCGTCGCCGGTGGCCATCACGATGCGCAGCCCTGCCTGGCGCAGGATGGTCAGGGCTTCCTGGGTGCTCGCCTTGATCGGGTCGGCGACGACCAGCAGGCCGAGCAGGCGGCCGTCGGCCGCCAGATGCATGACGCTGGCGCCGCTTTTGCGCAGGGTTTCCGCTTCCTTGCCAAGGACGTCGATATCGACGCCGTCCTCGGCCATCAGCGCACGGTTGCCGAGGGCCAGTCGTTTTCCACCAACTGTCCCTCGCACACCAATGCCGGTCGCCGATTCGAATAGCTCGGCCTTTTCAAGAGTGAGCCCGCGTTCCCGTGCAGCACGGACAATAGCATCGGCCAGCGGGTGCTCGCTGCCCTGATCGAGGCTGGCGGCCAAGCGCAGCACCTCGTCCTCGGCGATGCCTGGCACGGCCACGGCGCGCTCGAATGTCGGGCGACCTTCGGTCAGCGTGCCGGTCTTGTCCACGATCAGGGTATCCACGTCACGCAGGCGCTCGATGGCTGCCGCATCCCGGAATAGGATGCCCTGCGTCGCCGCCTTGCCGGTAGCGACCATGATCGACATCGGCGTGGCCAAGCCGAGGGCGCAGGGACAGGCAATGATCAGCACCGAGACGCCGTTGATCAGGCCGAAGACCCAGCCTTGTTCGCTGCCGAAGAATCCCCAGGTGAGAAAGCTGGTGACGGCAATGGCGACCACCACGATCACGAAATAGCCCGCCACCACATCCGCCAGGCGCTGCATCGGCGCCTTGGAACGCTGGGCTTGGGCGACCATCTGGACGATCTGGGCCAGCATGGTCTGGGCGCCGACCTTCTCCGAACGGATCACCAGACTGCCGGAGGTGTTCATGGTGGCACCGATCACCTTGTCACCCGGCCGTTTCGTTACCGGCAGCGGTTCGCCGGTGAGCATCGCCTCATCGACGGCGCTGGAACCTTCCAGAACAGCGCCATCTACCGGCACTTTCTCGCCAGGCCGTACGCGCAGGGTGTCGCCAACATGGACATGGGTCAGCGGCACATCCTCTTCCGTGCCGTCGGGATTGATGCGTCGGGCCGTCTTCGGGGCGAGGCCAAGCAGGGACTTGATGGCGGCCGAGGTCTGCGAACGGGCACGCAGTTCGAGCATCTGGCCAAGCAGGGTCAGGGAAATGATGACCGCCGCCGCCTCGAAATAGACCCCGATGCGGCCGTGGGCGACGAATGAAACGGGAAACAGTCCGGGGGCGAGCGCCGCCACCACGCTGTAGGCGAAGGCGGCGCCGGTGCCGAGACTGATCAGCGTCCACATGTTAGGACTGCGCTGGACAAGCGACTGCCAGCCGCGCACGAAGAACGGCGCGCCGGCCCAGAGCACTATGGGCAGGCTGAACAGCAGTTCGCCCCAAGTGCGGACCGTCGGCGACAGACCTTCCAGCCGGTGCCCAGCCATCGCCAGGACGACCACAACCACGGTCAGCGGCAGGCTGGCCCAGAAGCGGCGGCGGAAATCCCGATACTCGGTGTTGTCCTCGTCTTGGTCGAGATCGGGCAGCAGCGGTTCGAGGGCCATGCCGCACTTGGGGCAGGTCCCGGGCCCGATCTGCCGGATTTCAGGGTGCATCGGGCAGGTGTATTCGGCATCTGGAATGGCGGGCTCTGCCGGCTGCTGAGCAAGGTAGCGCGCCGGTTCCGCATCGAACTTGATTTTGCACTTGGCACTGCAAAAGCGGTAATGAGTACCGTTGAGATCAGACGCGTGGGGTGATTCCGGTTTGACAGTCATCCCGCACACTGGATCGCTGAAGACTCCTGCCGTCTCAAGGATCGGGAAAGGCTGTACATCGTGGTGGGCGTGGTCCTGCGGGTGTCCGGAAACGCTGTCCGTCATGGCTTGTTCCTTCAATGATTATCGACCTTGTTGGTGGTCAGTGCGGGTGCCCCGCAAGCACTGTCTTTCCGTGGCTTCGTTCATCCGGCCATGGCGTCAGTCCGCGTCCGGCGAGAGCGCTGCAAGGCGTCGTTGCTCAGCATGATGACCTCGATTTCCTCGGTGATCTCTTCCTGGCGCAGCAGGTTGTACTTGCGCTGCAGCTCGCCGGCTTTTTCATCCATGCGCTGCATGGCACCTTCCATGTGTTGCAGCCGACGACGGTTCTCGGCCATCAGGGAACCGTAGAACACGTCGTGCATCTGCGCCCACAGGTAATGGCGAGCCAGCTCGGTAAAAAAATTCGTCGGCGCCACATTCAACAGCGGCGGGTAGGCAAAACGCGGCGCGCTGGGCGCGACACTCGGCGCCGGCAGGAGGTGGCGCACACTCACCTCGCTTTCGCCTTCGCGATGGGCGAACACCGCGATGCTGAGCAGCCCGCTGCCACCCTGCCGTGCCTGCAATTCACCGAGAGCGTCCATCAGGCGCTCCAGCACCATCTCCACCTCCTCGGCGATGCTCGGTCCGTCGAAGCTCGCGCAGATGCGTGGCTCGCGGCCCAGTTTCGCCGCCAGCCGGCGGCCCACCACCACGAGGCTGGCTGGCTGCCCCGGGCTCGGTTGCCAGTGGCGGCGCATGGTCTGCACCAGGGATTGGTTGAAGTCGCCACAGAAGCCGCGTTGCGAGCCGATGGCGACGACCACCTCGGCTGTCGCGATGGTCGACTGATGTCTGATTTCCGGATGGTGCGCGAGGAAATCCGCGGCAGCTACCTCAATGTTGGCCAGTACCCGGTGCTGGTGGGCGAGAAAGCGCGCCAGCTTGTGGGTTTCCATCAGCGAGATGTTCTTCATTGCCCCCATGATGCCGCCGATGTCGTTGAGCGTACCCAGATGCCGCCGGATTTGCCCGCGTTTGCTCATGGCGTTCCCCGCTCCTGCAGCCACCCCGTCACCGCCTGTCGCCACGCCTCGCGGCTGTCGCCTAGACTCAGCGAACCTTGAGCGACGCAGCGGGCCAGATTGCCCAGCCGTGGGGCAATGGTGTCCAGTGCCAAGGTGTCGAACAAGCCTTCGTTGTAGGCCACCATCCAGGCTAGCTGGAATTCGATGGGCAATGGCGCAAGCCGTTCCTGCTTGAATATTTCCCGCAGCAGCCGGCCGCGGCGAATCTTGGCTTCCATCGACGCCTCCAGTTGCGAACCGAAGCGGGTGAACACCTCCAGTTCAAGAAACTGGAGGTAATCGAGTTTCATGCGCCCGGCCTCTTCCTTGATGCGCGGGTGCTGCGCCTTGCCACCGATGCGCGACACCGAGCGGGTGACGTCGATGGCCGGTAGGCAACCGGCGGCGAACAGGTTCTGGTCGAGATAGACTTGGCCGTCGGTGATCGACACCAGGTTGGTGGGAATGTAGGCAGCGATCTCGCCCTGCTCGGTTTCCACAAGTGGCAGGGCGGTCATGCTACCGCCGCCATGCACCGATGCCAGGCGGGTCGAGCGTTCGAGCAACCGTGCATGCAGGTAGAAGATGTCGCCGGGGTAGGCTTCGCGGCCCGGCGGCCTACGCAGCAGCAGCGACAACTCGCGGTAGGTGCGAGCATGCGTGGTCAGATCATCGTAGACCACCAGCGTGTCCCGGCCCTGCCACATCCAGCCCTCGGCCACAGCGCAGCCGGCAAAGGGCGCCAGGTACTTGAGGCCGGGCATCGCCGTGGCCTCGGCCACCACTAGCGTCGTATGCGCGAGCGCGCCGGATTCGCGCAGCACTTCGAGGGCGTTGATCACACTCGAACGTTTCTGGCCGACGGCGACGTACACACAATAGACGTTCTTGCCCTTCTGGTTGATCACCGTATCGAGGGCGAGAGAACTCTTGCCGACGCCGTTATCACCAATGATCAGCTGGCGCTGGCCCTTGCCGACGGGAATGATGGTATCGACGATTTTATTGCCGGTATAGAGCGGCTGGTCGACGAAATTGCGCGCCAGAATGGGCGGCGACAGTACGTCGAGTTCGCGGCGTCCGTCGCACTCTGGCGCACCCCCGCCGTCGAGCGGCGTACCTAAGGGGTCGATAACGCGGCCCAGCAAGGCGTCGCCGACGCCTATGCCCAGCCGTTCGCCAGAACGGGAGGCGAGCGCGCCGGCACTCAGGGATGCGCTTTGCTGTAGCAGGATGGCGCCGAGCAGCGCTTCTTCGAGATGAAAGACCAAGGCACGGCTGCCGTCTTCGAACTGCAGCATCTCGTCCATCGCAGCGGACGGCAGGCCCTTGATCCAGACGATGCCGTCGCCGATCGCCACCACCCGACCCTGTTCGGTGACGCGCATCCCAAAGCGATAGGCGCTCAGCCAGTCTGCCTCGCCGTCGGGGGTAGGGTTAGTGCCGGACAGTTGCATGCTGGGCCTCGGCAAAAAAATGCAGTTCATCAAGCAAGCTTGCGCGCAACACCCAAGGACCGATGCTGATACGCAAGCCGGCGATCAGCGTGGGATCTTGGTCGAATTCGCAACCTACCGGACACTCCGCCAGCACAACGAAGGCTTCCGTGAGGCCGGCACGTTGCGCTTCGTTCAACGTGTAGGTGCTGATGACCTTCAACTCCCCGCTCTGACCGGCGGCGCGCAAGGCGTGAACCTGCTGCTCAGGCAGATGCCGAAGGTTATCCAGCAGCAGCAGGAGTATGCGGTTCTCCAGTTCGGGACTGGCCAGCGACGACAGCAGGCGCCCGGCAAACCGTCCGCCCTCGGCTATCGCCTCCGCCTCGAGATGCTGGCGCTGCTCGAGGTCGCGGCGCTGCTCAACGGCGCGCAACTTGTTGCGCTCCTCGTCCAGGGCCGCTTGCAAAGCCGCCATTCGCCGGCTGCGTTCGGCCTCCATCTCCTGCTGCAGCTGCCGCCGGGCCTCCGCCTTTTCCTGTTCCCATTCTGCCGTCCGGTTTTCGTACTGGAACTTGAGCGCGTCGGCTGCGCTCCGCGTCGCCTGCGCATCGGCAAGAATCTTTTCAATCCCGGCCTGGCGTTGGGCAATGGCAGCCGTCACCGGCTGGTACAGGAAATGCTGCAACAGCCACACCAGCACCAAAAAATTGATGATTTCGAGCGCGAAGGTCGTGCCGTCGAATTCCATGGCCGACTCGCTACTTCAGCAGGTATTCGAGCAGGGGGTTGCGGAACAGGATGATCAGCACCACCACCAGCACGTAGATGGCCAGTGACTCGATCATCGCCAGGCCGATAAACAGGGTGCGGGTGATCGCCTTTTCAGCTTCCGGCTGCCGTGCCAGGGCATCGAGCGCCTGGCTGATGGCGCGGCCCATGGCCAGCGCCGGAAAGAACACGCCGAGCGCCACGGCCAGCGCGGCGGCGACTGTCGACGCGGTGGCAAACCAACTGATGTCATTCATGTCTCACTCCTTTTCCCGTTTGGATTTAAGCTGTTGCGACTGGATGGCTCCGGCGACGTAGATTAGCGCCAGCATGCCGAAGATGTAGGCCTGCACCACGGCCTCAATGATGTGCAGCATGAGCACCGGCACCGGCGCCAGGAAGCCCGCCACCAGCAGCACCAGCAGAGCCGCCATCTGCAGGCTGAAGATGTTGCCGAAGAGGCGCACGGCCAGCGCCACGGTGCGGGTGATTTCGCTGATCAGGTGAAACGGCAGCAGGATCGGATTGGGCTGCAAATAGTGGCGCAGGTAACTCCTGAGTCCGTTAGTGCGGATGCCGTACCAATGGACGGCGAGAAACACCAGGATGGCCAGCCCGGCCGTCAGTGACAGATCGCCAGTCGGCGAGCGCAACCCAGGAATCAGGCTCGCCAGGTTGGCAACGACGATGAAGATCCATAGCGTGGCGATGAAGGGCATGACCTGCCGATAGTGATCGGGCAGTACGCTGCGGATCGCCGCCTCGATGCTGGCGACGATGCCTTCGACAACCACCTGCCACGGCCCCGGCGTTGCAGACAGGTGCCGGCTTGCTGCCCACGCCACGAGCCCGAGGACCAGCATGATTCCCCAGGTCACCACCACCGTGTTGGTGATGACTAGCGGCCCGATGCGCATGATTTCCGTGATGAAGCTCGATGAGCTGGCCATGACTTCCCTTATTCCCGCACGAAGTAATAGACATTGACGGCGCCGACGACGAGGCCTAGAAAGATAAGGCTCAGCGTCCAGCGCATCGAATAGCCCTCGAACAGGCTGTCGATCCAGCGCCCCAGATAGGCGCCGCCGATCACCGGCAGCACGAAGAGCAAGCCTAGTACGCCGATGTAGGCGGTCTGCGCAAGCACTGTCGAGCGCTCCTTCTCGGCTCGTTCCAGGCGCTGGGCCGCTTTGTCGACCTGCACTTCGAGTTTCTCGTGGCTTTCATGCTGATCGCTCATGGCATTCCCCGCATCTCGCGTTGCAGGGTCCACAGACGTTTCAGCATCTCGTCCTCGAGGCGGTTCAGGCTTTCCGTGACGGCGCGCAGCTTCGTCTCCTCGGCCTGCAATTCCTCCCGCCATGCCGCGCTGACGCGTTTGTAGTCAGCATCGTGCAGGTAGCGCCGCGTATTGACGAAGAGTTCGTTATCGACGAAGTAGAGCACCGCGCCAGGCAGAGCCAGGAAGCGCCAGGCGCCGTCGGCGGTACGGAAGCGCGCCAGGCCGGTGGTCAGGCAGCTCATCAGACGGGCGTGTCCAGCGAGGACGCCGAAGCTGCCCGAATCGTCGGCAGCGACGAAGCTCACGGCATCGTCGATGCGTTCGTACTGAGTGCCGCTCTGCAGGTGCAGGACAAAGGTGTTCATGCCGCATCCTGCATGGTGCCGCGCATGTAGCAGCGGTCTTCGGGCAACTCGTCGTAGGCGCCGCGCAGGAAGGCTTCGCAGTCTTCCAGGGTGACGGCGAGCGGCACGCTGGCTCCGGCGATCCCCGTGTGCTGGGCGACGACGTGGAAGGGCTGCGTCAGGTAGCGCTGCAGCTTGCGCGCACGCTGGACAATGGTGCGGTCGGCCTCCGACAGTTCCTCCATGCCGAGCATCATGATGATGTCCTCGAGCTCGTGGTAGCGGGCCAGATGGGCGCGCACGCCTTCGGCGACAACATAGTGGCGGTCGCCCAGAAAATGTCGGTCCATCATCTTGCTGGTGGATAGCAGCGGATCGATGGCCGGGTAAATGCCCTTGCTGGCTTGCAGCCGCGACAGGATCACAGTGGTGTCGAGGTGGCTGAGAATGGCGCTCACGGCAGGATCGGTCATGTCGTCGGCGGGCACATAGATCGCCTGCACCGAGGTAATGTCGCCGGCCGTGGTAGAAACGATGCGATCCTGCAGTTCGGCAACTTCGGTCATCAGGGTCGGCTGATAGCCGACCGTCGCCGGCATCCGTCCCAGCAGCCCCGAGATTTCGCTGCCAGCCTGGACGAAGCGGAAGACGTTGTCCATCAGCAGCAGGACTTCCTTGTGCAGCGTATCGCGCAGGTATTCGGCGTAGGTCAGCGCCGTCATGCCGACCCGGAAACGCACGCCCGGCGATTCGTCCATCTGGCCAAACACCATCAGGGTCTGCGGCATGACGCCAGCATCCTGCATCTCGTGCCACAGTTCGTGGCCTTCGCGGATGCGCTCGCCGACCCCGGCAAAGACCGAGACGCCTTGATGCAGCGCGACGACGGCATGCATGAATTCCATGATGAGGACGGTCTTGCCGACCCCGGCGCCGCCGAACAGCCCGGTCTTGCCGCCCTTGATGAAGGGCGCCAGCAGATCGACCACCTTGATGCCGGTCTCCAGAATCCCCTTGGCATTGACGGTTTCATGCAGCGGCGGCGGCTTGACCAGGATGCCTCTAGTTTCGCTGGCGGGCAGCGGCGGGCCGCCATCCAGCGGCTGGCCGAAGACATTAAGCAGGCGCCCGAGGCACTGGGTTGAAGTCGGCACCTGCAGGGCCGCACCGGTATCGAAAACCGGCATGCCCCGATGCAGCCCGCTGGTGCGGTTCAGGGTGATGGCGCGAACACGCTTCTCATCGAGGTGCTGATGCGCTTCGAAAGTATAGGTTTCGTGATCGATCCGGGCATAGAGCGCTTGGTGCAGTGGCGGCAGGCGTTCGCAGAGGATATCCACGACTGGGCCATGTACCTCGCAGATGGTGCCTATCTTCGTGCTGTTGAAGGTTAACCGGGTGATGGCCTCGATCTTTGCCGCGAATTGTTGCTGGCAATCGGCGGAGCAGAAGTAGTAGACGCTTTCGCCGTCGCGCAGGGTGACCGCCGCACTGTCTTCTACGACACTCATGCCACAAACCGGATCAATGGCCATTTTCATTCATCCTTTCGAAGATGGCGATTAAAGCCCCAAACGAGTTTCTCTCACTGCATCAAGTCTGAACGCTCACTCTGTCAACAGCGGATGGCTTTCGGGCTTGCCGGAACCGGTCAGTGGGAGTGACCCGCGTGAGAGTCATTCCCGGATCCGCCCGTAAAAGAGAGCTTGCTAAAGTTGCACAGGCTCCAGCCAGATTTTGCCTCATGACTACTTTCTATTTAGTCGATACCAACCTTGCGCTGCTCCGTCCGTACAAATGCGGTGATGTGGGCGACGTCGTCCGGCGTTACGTTCTTGACTGGGGCCATGTCGCCAAACTTCCAGTGATGGGCCCGCACACCGTTGGCCACGGCCAACTGGAATGCCGCGTCGGCATGATGTGACGGCTCATATATCTTGTGCAGCAGGGGCGGTCCCTTCTCCGATCCCTTCAAATCTCCGCCATGGCAGCCCGCACAATGATTGGCGTACAGCGCCTTGCCCATGCCGGGATTTGGCATTAGGCCGGGGCCGGGTTTGGGAATGCTCCAGCCTTGAGCCAGGGCAAGGGCTGGCAGCATGGCCACAAAAAGAGACGCAGGAATCCAAAGCAAACGCTTGTGCTTCATTGCTCCATCCCCCGTTTCATTCGCCACTGTTTTACCAACGCGTAGATCGCCGGAATGACCGCGAGCGTCAGCACCGTCGAGGAAATCATCCCGCCGACCATCGGCGCCGCAATGCGGCTCATCACCTCGGAACCGGTCCCTGTCCCCCACATGATTGGCAGCAGGCCGGCCATGATCGCCACTACCGTCATCATCTTCGGGCGAACCCGTTCCACGGCACCTTCCATAATGGCCTCGTAGAGATCGTGCAAGGTTGGCGCCTGATTTTCCGCCCGGCGCTTGGCCTTCAACGCTTCCCAGGCATGATCGAGGTAAATCAGCATGATCACCCCGGTTTCCGCCGCCACGCCGGCCAGCGCGATGAAACCCACCGCCACCGCGACTGACAGGTTGTAGCCGAGCAGCCACATCAACCACACACCGCCGACCAGCGCAAAGGGCACCGACAGCATGACGATCAGCGTCTCGGTAATGCGCTTGAAGTTAAGATAGAGCAGCAGGAAGATCGAGAGCAGTGTGATCGGGATGACGATCTTCATTTTCTCGATGGCCCGCTCCATATATTCGAACTGGCCGCTCCAGGTGACGTAGTAACCCGGCGGGAACTTGACCTGTTCGGCGACCGCCTTCTTGGCGTCGGCGACATAACTGCCAATGTCGCGGTCGCGGATGTCGACATAAATGTAGGCAGAGAGCAAGGCGTTTTCGGTGCGGATGCTGGGCGCGCCCTTGGCGACGACGACCTTGGCCAATTGCCCGAGCGGAATCATCGCCCCGTCCATGGTCGGAATCAGCACTTCGCGGGCAATCTGCTGCGGATCGGCGCGCAGTTCACGCGGATAGCGGATGGTGACACCGAAGCGCTCACGGCCTTCGACCGTCGTGGTTACCATCTCACCGCCCAGCGCCGTGCCGATCACATCCTGCAGGTCGCCGATGGCCAAGCCGTAGCGCGCCAGTTGCTCGCGGTCCGGTTCGATATTGAGATAGAAGCCGCCGGTGATGCGCTCGGCGAAGGCACTGGTCGTGCCGGGGACGGCCTTGACCACGGCCTCGATTTCTTTGGCCACTTTTTCCATCTCGCCGAGATCTTTGCCGAACACTTTGATGCCGATCGGCGTCCGGATGCCGGTCGATAGCATGTCGATGCGGGCCTTGATCGGCATTGTCCAAGCGTTAGCGACGCCAGGGAACTGCAGGGCCTTGTCGAGTTCGGCAATCAGTTTGTCGGTGGTCATGCCAGCGCGCCATTCGGACTCTGGCTTCAAGTTGATCACCGTCTCGAACATCTCGGTCGGTGCCGGGTCGGTCGCCGTGTTGGCGCGCCCGGCCTTGCCGTAGACCGAGGCGACCTCGGGAAAACTCTTGATGATCTTGTTCTGTGTCTGCATCAATTCTGCTGCCTTGGTAATCGACATGCCGGGCAGCGACGCCGGCATGTAGAGCAGCGTGCCCTCGTTAAGTGTCGGCATAAACTCCGAGCCGAGCTGAGAGGCTGGGTAGATCGAGGCCACCAAGGCGACGACAGCAGCAACGATAGTCAGCTTCTTCCAGCGCATCACCCAGGCAATGATTGGCCGATAGACCCAGATCAGAAAACGATTCACCGGATTCTTCGCTTCCGGCATGACCTCGCCGCGGATGAACAGCATCATTAGGACCGGTACCAGTGTCACCGAAAGCAGCGCCGCGCCGGCCATCGAGAAAGTCTTGGTATAGGCGAGCGGCGAGAACAGCCGCCCCTCCTGGCCTTCAAGGGCGAACACCGGTAGAAAGGAGACGGTGATGATGAGCAGCGAGAAGAACAGCGCCGGCCCGACCTCCTTGCAGGCGGCGAGCATGGCGTCGGCGCGCTGGGCTTTGGTGTGCTCCTTGGGCAGGCGTTCAAGGTGTTTGTGGGCGTTTTCGATCATCACGATGGCCGCGTCGATCATGGCGCCGATGGCGATGGCGATGCCACCCAGGCTCATCAGATTGGAGTTCATGCCCAGCGAGCGCATGGCGATGAAGGCGATCAGCACGCCGACCGGCAGCATCAGGATGGCGACCAGGGCGCTACGCACATGCATCAGGAACACGATGCAGACCAGCGCGACGATGACCGCCTCTTCCAGCAAGGTGCGTTTCAACGTGTCGATGGCGCGGTGAATCAACTCGGACCGATCGTACACCGTTTGCACCGTGACGCCCTCGGGCAAACCGCCACCGATTTCGTCGATCTTGGCCTTCAGGTTATGGATCACTTCCAGGGCGTTCGCGCCGTAGCGTGCCATGGCAATACCCGACACCACTTCGCCTTCACCGTTCAATTCGGTCAGTCCGCGCCGCTCGTCCGGCGCGAGTTCGACCCGGGCAATGTCGCGGATCAGGACCGGGGTGCCCTTATCGCTTTTCACAACCAGCGTTTCCAAGTCATTCTTGCCGCGCAAGTAGCCTTTCCCGCGCACCATGTACTCGGTTTCGGCCATTTCGACGACCCGGCCGCCGACATCGCGGTTCGAGTCGCGAATCACCTGCGCCACCTTCATCAGCGGGATGCCGTAGGAACGCAGTTTCACCGGGTCGACCGTGATCTGGTAGGTCTGCACGAAGCCGCCGATCGATGCCACCTCGGCGACGCCGTGCGCCTTGGTCAGCTGATAGCGCAGATACCAGTCCTGGATGGTGCGCAGCTCGGCCAGCGTCTTGTCCTTGGCCAGCAGCGCGTACTGGTAAACCCAGCCGACGCCGGTGGCGTCCGGTCCGAGCGACGGCGTGACGCCCTTCGGCATGCGGCTGGAGGCGAAATTCAGGTATTCGAGGACGCGAGAACGGGCCCAGTAGATATCCGTGCCGTCCTCGAAAATGATGTACACGAAGGAGGCGCCGAAGAAGGAGAAGCCGCGCACCACCTTCGATTTCGGCACCGACAGCATGGCCGTGGTCAGCGGGTAGGTCACCTGATCCTCGACCACCTGGGGCGCCTGGCCCGGATATTCCGTATAGACGATGACCTGCACGTCCGACAGGTCGGGCAAGGCATCAATCGGCGTGCGCAGAACGGCATAGATGCCGCCGATGGTGATGAATAGCGTGGCGAGCAGGACCAGGAAGCGGTTCCGGCCCGACCATTCGATGATGTTAGCCAACATGGGAACTCTCCGTGGCGGCCGGTCAGTGACCGGCGTGCGGATTGGCACCGGAGGCCGGTACGCTGGCTCCTGTGTTGGGCGCCAGCGGCGTGACCGCGGTGATGACCCATTCGCCCGGTTGACGTTCGACAAACTCGAAGGTGATCTTGGCGCCAGGCTTCAGCGCTTGCAGTAGCGACGTGTTGGCAGCCTTGAACTCCATGGTCATGGCCGGCCATTTGAGGCTGTCCACCGGACCGTGGCTGATGCTCACCGCCCCGGTCTTGGCATCGATTTCCTCGATCTTGCCTTCCGCCCGGTGCCCCGCGCCGGTGCCAGCGGACTTCGCACTTCCTTCGGCCGGCGGTGTTTTGCCGCCATGCGCGGCGTGGCCGAAGCCGCCGACCGCCGCTTTCAGGTTGCTTTCGGCGTCGATCAGGAAGTTGGCGGCGACCACGACGGGTTCGCCGTCCTTCACGCCATTCACCACCTCGACATAGTTGTCGCTGCGCGCCCCGAGTTTGACCTCACGCGGTTCATAACGTCCTTCTTTGGCCTGGACGAGGACGATCTGGCGCGTGCCGCTGTCGATCACGGCGGAGACCGGCACGGTGACCACGGAGCCCTTGGCGCCGACCGGCAATTCCACCTGCGCGAACATCCCCGGCTTGAGCAATGTCCCCGGATTGGCCAACTCGATCCGAACCGGCACGGTACGGGTGGCCGCGGTCAGGGTCGGATAGACATAGGTGACGGCACCTTCGAAAATCTTGTCGGGATAGGCGCCGATTTTGACCTTGGCCTTGGCACCGGATTTCACCAGTCCGATGTCCTGCTCAAAAACGTCGGCCACTACCCAGACGGCGGACAGGTCGGCGACCTGATAGAGCGCTTCGCCTGGCATGAAGCGCATGCCCTGGACAGCTTTCTTCTCGGTCACGATGCCGTTCACCGGCGAGCGGAAAGTCAGCGTGCGTTTGGTCTCGCCGGATTTGGCCAAGGCCTTGACCTGTTCTTCCGAGATGTCCCAGTTCTTCAGCCGCAGCAGGCTGGAATCGGCCAGTTGCTTCATGCCGTCCCGCGCCGGGCCTCCGGCTTCTTTCAGCGATTCGACGCCTTGGGCGGCAATCGCATATTCACGCTGGGCGGAGACCAGCTCCGGACTGTACACCTCGAATAGCGGCTGGCCTTTGCCGACCGGCTGGCCGGTCACATTGACATGCAGGCGCTCGACATAACCCTCGAACTTGGGTGCAATCGTGAAGGTGCGGCGCTCATCGGGTTCAATGCGACCGGCGGCGCGGACGATCTTGTCCAGCGCCCGCAAACTGGCTGCCTCCGTCTTGACGCCGAGTTTCTGCACTTTCTCCGTGCTGATACTGATCTGGTTCGCGGCGCCGGGTTCCTCGTCCTGTTCACCCTCGTAGACGGGGATGTAGTCCATGCCCATCGGGTCTTTCTTCGGCACTGGCGAGGTGTCGGGCAGACCCATCGGGTTACGGTAATAAAGCAGCTTTTTGGCCGGTTTTTGACCGTCGACCGCAGCAGTCGGCAACGCAGCGGTATCGCCTTTCGGCCGGGCAAGCTGGTAGCCGGCAAAGCCACCGGCGGCGAGGGCAATAGTCAGAAAAATCAGGGTGGGGCCGGTTTTCACAGGTCTTCTCCGAGCAGGCGTTCGATGTCGGCCAGCCGCAATTGCTGGTTGGCTTGGGCTCGCAGCAGCGCGAGGCGGGCATTGCGAATCTGGCGCTGGGCGTCAAGCAGGGTGGCAAAATCCACCTTGCCGTTTTCGTAGCCAGCCAGCGCCGACTTGAAGGTCAGCTCGGCCTGCGGCAGCAGGCGGTTACGGGTAATTTCCTCAGTTGTCCGCGCCGCGTCGAGGTTGGACAAGGCAGCACTCAGGTCGCCGCTCAGCCGGTATCCCAGTGCCTCCTTGCGCGCCGCGGCAGCTTCCAGCATGCGCTCGGTCTCGCGTTCCTGGCTGCGCCGGGTACCCTGCTGTAACGGTATGTTGAGTTCCAGCATCAGGTTCCAGGCATCTACACGGTCTCCCACCTGCATCGGCTGGACGCCGACGATGAAATCCGGGAAACGGTTGCGGTAGGCCAGGTCGCGACTTTTCTCGGCGCCGTCGACGCGGGCGGCTTCGATGGCCAGTTGCGGATTCCTCGCCAGCAGACGCTCGTTCAGGGCGGCGGGATCGAGCCGCGCCGGCAGCGGGCGCAGCGCTTCCGGCTCGGCCAGCGTGGCGTTGCTCGGGCGGGCCAGCATGGCATTGATGAAGGCGCTCAGGTGGTGGTATTCGGCTTCCATGCCGACCAGCTCGCTGTCCATGGTGCTGCGCTCGACCTGGGCGCGAATCGCGTCCTGCTGCGCGGCCAGGCCGCCGGCGTAGCGCACCTGGGCAATCTGCTCCAGACGGCGGGTCAGTTCGATGTTCTCGCGGGTCAGGCGCAGGCTCTTGCTGGTCAGCCAGTATTGCGCATAGAGGGTCTTGATGCGCCCGGCGACATCCGCCCAGGTATCGGCGGCGCGGCCGCCCGCCTGCTCGGCCTCGGCGGCAGCGATGTCGCGTTTCAGGTCGCGCTTGCCCCAGAACGGCAGCGGCTGCGCCAGCAAATACTTGGTATCGCCGACCTGCGACGGCGACAGCGTCGCGCCCTGGGTGCCGTTGCGCGTGATGTTCTCCAGCTCGACGCGCAGGAAGGGATCGGGCAGCGCCCCGGCCGGACCGATCCGCTCGCGGGCCGCTTCCGCCTCCAGCCGCACCATGCGCACGTCGGGACTGCCTTCGCGGGCTATTGCCAACAGACCCTCCACGTCCGCGCCGGGCGATGCCATCTGCGCCTGTGCGGCAAAGCACCACGCTCCAGAAATTGCGGCGAACAGGAGTGTTTTGTAACTTACGGTGGGCTTCATGGCGGATTCCTGGGCAGATTTCCGGAGGCGTTCGGCGAGGTCACGAAGTGAATTATTTTGCTGCTTCCAGGCGGACGATGGTCATCTTATCGTCGATGGCGAAACGGATCTTCTGACCTTCCTTCATCGAGTCCAACCATACAGCATCCTTGACGCGGAACGCCATGGTCATGCCCGGCATGCCGCTAGGCAACGGGCCGTGGCTGACGGTTAGTTTGCCGCCGCTCTTATCCACTTTCTTGACCAGACCATCGGTCAGCGCCGCATCTGCAGCAGCATGCATGGCACCGTGGTCCATATGTTCCATTTTGTCGGCGGCCAGGACCGGCGCAGCAAGCCCGGCGGCAAAGGCGGCGACGGTGATCAAGGTGAACGGGTTTTTCATGAAAAATCTCCTGTTAGGTCAGTGTTTGGCGAAGATGGTGGTGCTGCCGTCGACTTGGACGAGCAGCGTTTCATAAGGAACAGGCGTGGCGGTTTCCATGCCGGGAGAGCCTTGCGGCATGCCCGGGGCAGCGAGGCCGACGGCTTTGGGTTTTTCTTTCAACAGGCGCTGGATGTCGGCGGCCGGGACATGGCCCTCGATCAGATAGCCGCCGACCTTGGCGGTGTGGCAGGAGCCGACCCGGTCAGGCATGCCAAGGCTTTTGCGCATACCAGGGACGTCATTAACATTGTGGGCGTTCACCTTGAACCCGTTTTTTTGCATATGTTCGACCCACTTCTCACAGCAGCCGCAGTAGGGGCTTTTATAGACGTCGACCACATCGGCGGCGCTGGCCTGCAGAGAAGTGCTACCACCAAGGGCAAACATCGTCAGGAAAACGGCTATCGGCTTTTTCATGGGAACCCCTCATCGTTCAATCGAATGAGAGGCAGTATGGCGAGGCAATACCAACAAGAGACTGACTCGCGGATTACATTTGTGTAATGTTTGCCGGTTAGTGCTTGTGCTTGCCGTGCACATGGGCACCATGATCGTGATTGTGCCCTTTGCTTGAGTCCGGCGTTTTGGCTGTTACGACGGGAAGGGGCATTTCCTGTTGGTCGCCATCACCATGGGTACGCGCCTCCAAACCGCCATGTGAATGGCCTTCGCTGGCAGCAACCAACCGTTCATAGTCGGCGTTCGAGAGCGCAGGCATTTTTTGCAGCAAGGCGACCAGGTCCCATATTGCCTCGTCATCCATGCCCCCTTTGGACCAGGCTGGCATACCGGATGCCTTGATACCGTGCTTGATGACCCAGAACCAACGGGAAGCACTCAGTTCCAGTGGAGAATCTGGCATCAGGGAGAGGTTGGGTGGCTTCGGATAGAGACCCTGGCGAATTTCCGAATCGGGAAACTCAGGCGCGAGGTGGCAATTGACGCACATCGCATTGTAATTCCCGGCACCCCGCCGCACCCGTTCCGGGTCGTTTAGGGTATCCGGTACTTTGATGTCGGCAGCGTTACGAGCGATAGATTGTTCCCGCGCATAGTTGAGGACTTGAAATACCGCCGGGCTATGCGGGGTATCGGCACCGACATCGATGACGCCTGACGCGATGACGATAGTGCCGGTGGTGGCGCCCAAGCCAAGGGCTGCCAGTATGCCGAGGAGGATTTTGTTCATGTTATTTCTCTGATGGAGGATGGATATGTTGAGAGGGGTTAAATGATGGCCGTGGCTGCAGCGCTTTCTGACAACCACTTCCCGCGCAGCCGCCACTTCTCGTCATTGGCCTGGCGCCAATCCTGAAGTGTTTCGTTCGGCATGGGTTTGTAATCATGAAAGACTGAGCGAAAACCGCCAGTTGGAATCGACGTCGGCGATTCGTGGTCAGCGGCCCATACCGGGCTGGTGGCGATGACGAGGGTCAATGCCATATATTTCATGAATTCTCCGTAGAGAAAAAGAGGAGTTTTGGGAATCAGATGCTCCCATGATCGACATCATGCTTTCGCGAAACCAACAATCGGCTGACTCCCTGATTACATTTGCGTCATCTTGGTGGTCGATGATAAAAACAACGTAAATTGGTTTCTCAATAGCCAACTATTAGGTGGAGAGAGACATGAAAATTCTGGTAGTTGAAGATGAGCCAAAGACCGGGATCTATTTAAAACAAGGCTTGGTAGAGGCTGGTTTCGTGGTCGATCTGGTCGAAAATGGCCTGGATGGTTTACATCTGGCGCTGACTGAGGCGCATGATTTGGCTGTGCTCGATGTCATGCTGCCGGGTATTGACGGCTGGCAGGTTCTGCAGGGAATTCGACGGGCAGGAAAGGATATCCCCGTCTTGTTTCTGACCGCCCGGGATCAGCTGGAAGACCGGGTCAAAGGATTTGAACTGGGGGCCGATGATTATCTGGTCAAGCCTTTTGCTTTTTCTGAACTATTGGCCCGCGTCAGATCACTTTTGCGCCGTGGCGGAAAAGCCAAGGAATCGGAATTTTTGCGAGCACTGGACCTTGAGCTCGATCTTTTGCGGCGCCGGGTGACTCGCTCAGGGAAGCGTATCGACTTGACTGCCAAGGAATTCGCCTTGCTTGAATTGCTCTTGCGTCGACAAGGCGAGGTATTGCCGCGTTCGCTGATTGCCTCTCAAGTCTGGGATATGAACTTCGACAGCGACACCAACGTGATTGAAGTGGCCATTAAGCGCCTTCGGATCAAGATCGATGAGGGTTTCGAACCCAAGTTGATTCGTACGGTTAGGGGAATGGGCTACGTTTTGGAGATTACCGATTGAGTCAGACACGGAGTCGATCGCTGACGCTTCGCCTGACACTGTTGTTTGCGTTGGCGTCGGTACTCGTGCTGTTCCTGCTCGGTGTGCTCATAGGGCGATCGGTCGAACAGCATTTCGAAGAGCAGGACATGGATGCACTGTCCGGCAAAATGAAACTCGCCAAGCATGTCCTCGAAAAGGCGTTGGCCAAGCCAGGTGGCGAGACGCTGGCGCAACAGTTGGATGAAGCTCTGACCGGGCACCACGGTTTAATCATTGCCGTCGTTGGGCCAGACCGGCAACGCCTGGACGACAATCTGTCGCTGGCACTTCCTCCTGAATTACTCGGCGAAAGGGCGACCTCAGACCATGGCCAGCCGTATATGTGGACCGCAGACGATGGGTTGGCGTGGCGCGGCATTTCGGCCTCCGTGGCGCCAGCCAACGGTGGGGCACCGTATATCATCGTTGTCGCCACCGAAATGTCGCATCACGAACATTTCATGAGCGCGTTCCGGAGAACGTTGTGGGTGTTCATGGCGTTGGCCGCCTTGGCCATGGGCTTGCTGGGTTGGATTGTCGTCCGGCGCGGACTGGCGCCGCTCCAGACAATCAAGCGCCAAGCCGCCGAAATCACGGCCAACCGATTGAATACCCGCCTGCCAGCCGAAGCCATTCCGCTCGAACTGGCCGATCTGGCGAGCACCTTGAACGAGATGCTGTCTCGGCTTGAAGAGTCGTTTCAGCGATTGTCGGATTTTTCCTCCGACCTTGCCCACGAACTAAGAACGCCCGTCAGCAACTTGCTGACGCAAACCCAGGTCACACTGTCGCGGGCCAGAACGGCCGACGAATATCGGGACATTCTGGTTTCCAACGCTGAGGAGTTCGAGCGCCTGTCCCGGATGATTGCCGACATGCTTTTCCTGGCCAAGGCCGAGAACAAGCAGATTATTCCGCATCAGGAACAACTCGAACTGGCTGCAGAAGTTGCAGATATGTTGGAATTCTATGGGGTGCTGGCCGAGGAAAATGAAATTCATCTGTCGGTCGTTGGGCATGGCGCTGTTTTCGGCGACCGTCTGATGTTGCGTCGGGCGATCAGTAATCTGCTCTCCAATGCGCTTCGCTACACCCCGGTCGGTGGAACGGTAACGGTCCGGATCGAAACGCAGATCGATGAGGAGATTCAATTGACAGTGGAAAATACAGGGGCATGTATCGCGCCCGAGCATTTGCCTCGCCTGTTTGATCGTTTCTACCGCACTGACAGTGCACGCCAGCGAACAACCGAAGGCTCAGGCCTGGGGCTGGCTATTACACGTTCCATCTTGCTCGCTCATGGTGGTGATGTCAGCGTAAGTTCGGCAGAAGGCATCACACGATTCACGCTGTCCTTGCCAGTTGGTGTGCAGTTATAAAAATCCAGCGATAAGTCGGGTCAATCTTTGCTTAGATGCTGAGCGGGCCAATACCCGGAGCAGCTAGGCCTTGGCCATCCGCCATTTCGAGTTGGAGTGGCGCGGTCTGCTGCCGGCGACGATCGATTAGATCGCCTGGTATCTGGCCGCGCACGCCGAATCCTTATCCCTGAACACCCTCAAGCATCGCCTTGCGGCATTGTCGCGCTGGCACTTGGAACAAGGTTTATCCGCTGTTTCGGTTGGGGCGGTGAGCGATGATCTACTGAAGATAATCACTCATTGATCATCTATCTTTGCGAGAAGATATGCGATGGCTAGGTTTGCCCTGAAATTGGCCGATCATCGTGTCGAGATGGTATATCTTCTCTCGAAGATCTTTGATCAATCGATGGGCTTCATGGCTATTCCGTTTAATAGCAATTTGGCTGCCGAACGATATCAATTTGACTCTTTGATGACACACGATGCCAATCACTCCCTTTCACTTCGGTCCAGGTGCGCTAATCAAGGTCATCGCCCCGCGGCACTTCAGCTGGACGATCTTCGCGCTTGCCAATGTTCTGATCGATCTGGAACCGGTTACGCTGTTTCTGCTAATCGGTGATCCGGCACATCCATGGTTGCACACGCTGCCCGGCGCAATCGCGGTCGCCGCAGCTGCTGCACTGTTCGGCCGAAGGCCTTGTGAATGGATACTTGCCTGGTGGAACCGGCAACTGTCATCCGGCTGGCAGACCCGCTGGCTGGTCGTCGAGACGCCCATCCCGCTCAGCACGGCCTGGCTCAGCGCCTTGATCGGCACGTTTTCACATCTGGGCCTGGATTCGATCATGCATACCGATGTCGAGGCGCTCTGGCCTTTGATTTCCGGCAATAGCGTTCAGGGGCTCGTTTCGCTTGATATGTTGCATGGGCTCTGTGTGGCCGCAGCGGTCGTGGCATTGCTTATTTTTATTAGTCGTCCGGCGATTCGCCCCTGAGGGGGCGCGTGGTACTTCTCAGAGCGGCACTAGGCGACATGGACGATGTCCCTTGCTCGTCAGCGGATAAACTCAACCCGATTCAGTCTGCCGTAACAGGTCGTCGGTTACGGATTTCGTTACGGACTGCGTTACGGACCGAGATGGATGTTGATGTCTTCGAGGTTTTTTCCTGCGAAGCGACCGAAGATCGCGAAGCAGGTACGCCGTGGCCTGTGGTGTTTGTAACGTAGCCGACAAGGCTGCGTTACGGATTCTGTTACGCACGAAAGCCTGTGTTGGCAATGGTTTCCAGCTTTCTGTAACACTGTAACAACGTAACAGAAGAAATAGAGAGATACACTGTTGACGCGCACTGAAAAG
>DJUX01000048.1 GCA_002440665.1 Dechloromonas sp. UBA6271 | reverse complement strand
CATTAAACCCCCCGCAGCTATAAAGCTCCGGGGGGTTTTGCTTTCCGGATTCCAACAATGAGTGTGTTAGAATCGTCCTCGGCGGGTCTCCCCGCATTGCAGGGTGGTGAATCGGGTCAGGTCCGGAAGGAAGCAGCCACAGCCATTTACTGCAAGTGCCGGGGGTTAGGCTCGCCACTTTCATTTTCTGATCTGGTGTGGGGCGCATGAGTTATCAGGTTCTCGCGCGCAAGTGGCGGCCGCGCAGCTTTAGCAGTCTTGTCGGGCAGGAGCATGTGGTCCGGGCATTGACCCACGCCCTCTCCAGCCAGCGCCTTCATCACGCCTACCTTTTTACTGGCACGCGCGGGGTTGGCAAGACCACTCTTGCCCGGATTCTCGCCAAGTCACTGAATTGCGAAACCGGCGTGACTCCAACGCCGTGCGGTGTTTGTTCGGCCTGTCAGGAAATCGATAGCGGGCGCTTCGTGGATCTCCTTGAAGTCGATGCGGCGACCAACACGCGCGTCGATGAAATGCGTCAGTTGCTGGAGAACGCCGTTTACGCGCCGACGCGCGGACGCTACAAGGTCTATGTAATCGACGAAGTGCATATGCTCTCCAACTCGGCGTTCAACGCGATGCTGAAGACTCTTGAGGAGCCGCCCGAGCACGTCAAGTTCATACTGGCGACCACCGATCCGCAAAAAATTCCGGTAACTGTTCTGTCTCGCTGTCTGCAGTTCAATCTCAAACAGATGCCCCCGGTCGCTATTGGAACTCATTTGGCGCATGTGCTGCAGGCGGAAGGTGTGGCTTATGAACCGCCTGCGCTGAACTTGATCGCGCGCTCTGCTGCTGGCAGCATGCGCGATGCGCTGTCGCTGCTCGATCAGGCGATAGCCCATGGTGCAGGCAAGGTCGAAGAAGAACAGGTCCGTGCCATGCTTGGGACGGTCGACCTCGATTATCTTTACGGAATACTTGAGGCAGTTGAACTTGGCGACATCGGGGAGTTGCTTCGTCTTGCTGCCGACATGGCGGTGCGTAGCCTTTCCTTTGGTGCCGCGCTGCAGGAATTGGCCAGCCTGCTGACGCGACTCCAGATTGCCCAAAAGGCGTCTGGGTCGATCGATGACCAGGATCCTGACCGGGTCCGCCTTTTTGACTTGTCAGCCAGGCTTTCTCCCGAGTTTATCCAGTTGGCTTACCAGATCGCGATTCACGGAAGGGCCGAATTGCCAATGGCTCCGGATGAGTATGCCGGTTTCGTGATGACGCTGATGCGACTGCATGGTTTTCGGCCAGAGTCGGTCGCCGACGTCGTGTCTTCTGTCCAGTCGACTTTCCGTCGGGCGGCTCCGGCGCCCGTGCCTGTGGTTTCTCCAGCGCCAGCAAACGGGCGCGCCAGGATATCTGAAGACCCGGTGGCATTGGCGGACGGTCACTGGGGTGAAATCGTCGCTGAACTGCAGTTGAACGGACTGGCGCGGGAACTTGCGCAGCATTGCGAATTGCGGGAACTCAACGAAACCGATTGCGTACTGCGCCTGGCGCCGGCGCACGCGCATCTGCAGATGAAACCGGCGCCCGATAAATTGCGGCAGGCACTGAGCGACTATCTGGGGCGCCCCGTCGCGTTGCGTTTCGAACTGGCGCAGACCGAGGCGGATACGCCGGCAGCGACGGTAGGACGAGAGCGGCGCGAGCGGCAAGAGCAGGCAATTGCGTCAATTGAACAGGACTCCTTTGTCCGGGACGTCATCGAGAGTTGCGATGCGTCGCTGGTCGAATCATCAATCAAACCCATCGTATAGCGGAGATACAACACATGATGAAGGGTGGCTTGGCTGGCCTGATGAAACAGGCACAAGTAATGCAGGACAACATGAAAAAAGTGCAGGAACAGCTTGCGCAGACCGAGGTCGAAGGCCAGTCTGGCGCCGGCATGGTCAAGATCGTGATGACCTGTTCTCATGACGTTCGCCGGGTAAATATCGATCCTTCGGTTCTTGACGACCGAGAGATGCTCGAAGACCTGATCGCCGCGGCAGTCAATGATGCGGTTCGCCGTGGAGAGGAACTGAGCAAGGAAAAGATGTCCGGCTTCACGGCCGGCATGAATCTGCCCCCGGGCTTCAAACTGCCTTTCTAAGCCAGTGAATCCATCGGGTCTCGAAGCGCTGATCGAGGCGCTGCGCTGCCTGCCGGGGGTCGGGCCGAAATCGGCCCAGCGCATGGCCTATTACCTGTTGCAGCATGACAGGAAGGGTGCGCAGCGCCTGAGCGACGCAGTTTTGCACGCCCTGACATCGATTCGTCATTGCCGGCGCTGCAATACCTTTGCCGAGGAAGAAATTTGCGAGCGCTGCGCTTCGCCACGCCGGGACTCGTCGTTACTCTGTGTCGTCGAAACCCCGGTCGACATGAACATGATGGAGCAGACGCATGCCTATCAGGGGCTTTACTATGTGCTGATGGGGCGTATTTCACCTCTGGATGGCGTCGGGTCACGCGAACTCGGACTGGAACAACTGTTGTCGAGGATTCTCGATGGGGTCGTGCGCGAGGTGATTCTCGCAACGAACTACACCAACGAAGGGGAGGCGACGGCGCATTACATCACCGCCATGCTTAAACCCAAGGGCATCAGCGTGACGAGGATCGCGCGCGGCGTGCCGGTCGGTGGGGAACTCGAATATGTCGATAGCGGAACCCTGGCCCAGGCTTTGCGGGAGCGCAGGGCATGCGCAGGGTGACAATGGCTTTTATCGCGAGTTCCATTGTCGTATAATCCAGCGTTTATTTTCAATCCCATCCAATTCCTTTAGGGGTCAGCGTTATGAGCAATCAAGGAAAAATGGACTGCGGCAGACGGCGTTTGATCGTCGCCACCGCAGCCGTCGGCGGGGCTGGTGCGGTTGCCGCACTGGTGCCGTTCGTCTCCAGTTTGCTTCCGTCCGAGCGCGCCAAGGCAGCAGGCGCTCCGGTAGAAGTCGATATCGGCAAGCTTGAAGCCGGCCAGATGATGACCGTCGAGTGGCGTGGCAAGCCGGTCTGGATCATCAACCGGACGCCGGAGATGCTCGGCACTCTGCCGAAGCTGGACGGTTCGGTGGCCGATCCGAAGTCCGAGGTCGACATGCAACCGGCCTATGCTAGGAACGAAACCCGCTCCATCAAGAAAGAATTCATGGTGGTTGTCGGCATCTGTACACACCTGGGATGTTCGCCGTCGTCGAAATTCAAGGCGGGCGCCGAAGAAGGGATGCCTGCCGACTGGCTTGGCGGTTTTCTCTGCCCTTGTCATGGCTCGACGTTCGACTTTGCCGGTCGTGTTTTCAAGTCGAAACCAGCCCCGACCAACCTCGAAGTGCCGCCGCACGTGTATCTGTCCGATACGCGTATCGTGATCGGCGAAGACAAGAAGGGAGCATAAAATGGCTGCTGGCAAGTCCGAAAAGTACAAATCCGACGGCTCCATTGGTGGTAACGCCCTGGAATGGGTGGATGCCCGTTTCCCGGCGACGTCGCTGTATAAGGAGCACCTTTCCGAGTACTACGCACCGAAGAACTTCAATTTCTGGTATTTCTTCGGCTCTCTCGCGCTGCTGGTTCTGGTCATCCAAATCGTCACCGGCATCTTCCTCGTCATGCACTACAAGCCGGATGCCGCGCTGAACGCCAACGGCGTGCCGATCGCTTTCGCTTCCGTCGAATACATCATGCGCGACGTGCCAGGTGGCTGGCTCATCCGTTACATGCACTCGACCGGCGCCTCGGCCTTCTTCATCGTGGTTTATCTCCACATGTTCCGCGGCCTTCTGTATGGCTCCTACCGCAAACCGCGTGAGCTGACCTGGCTGTTCGGCGTCGGCATCTTTCTGGTATTGATGGGCGAAGCCTTCTTCGGTTATCTGCTGCCTTGGGGCCAGATGTCCTTCTGGGGCGCTCAGGTGATCGTCAACCTGTTCTCGGCAATTCCGGTGATCGGCCCTGACCTGTCGATCCTGATTCGCGGCGACTTCGTCGTCGGCGATGCGACCCTGAACCGCTTCTTCTCCTTCCACGTCATCGCCTTCCCGCTCATCCTGATCGGCCTCGTCGCCGCGCATATCCTGGCGCTGCACGAAACCGGCTCGAACAACCCGGACGGTATCGAGATCAAGGCCAACAAGGACGAGAACGGCATCCCCCGCGATGGTATCCCTTTCCACCCGTATTACACGGTGAAGGATATCGTCGGCGTCGTGGTGTTCCTGATGGTCTTCTCCGCGGTCATGTTCTTTGCGCCGGAGGGCGGCGGTTACTTCCTGGAAACCCCCAACTTCTACCCGGCCGATCCGCTGAAGACGCCGCCGCATATCGCACCGGTCTGGTATTTCACCCCGTACTACTCGATCCTGCGTGCCATGGTCTGGAACTTCTTCGGCCTGCCCGCCAAGTTCTGGGGCGTGGTCGGGATGGGTGCTTCGGTCGTGATCTTCGCCTTCCTGCCGTGGCTGGATCGCAGCCCGGTCAAGTCGATCCGTTATCGCGGCCCGATCTACAAGACCATGCTGACCCTGTTCGTGATCTGCTTCTTCATCCTGGGTTACCTCGGAACGCTGTCCCCGTCGCCGATGGGTGAACTGATTTCCCAGATCTGCACGGTTTTCTATTTCGGCTTCTTCCTCGGCATGCCTTGGTGGTCCCGAATGGACAAGTTCAAGCCCGTGCCAGAACGCGTGACGATGAAGTGAGGGTGAAAAAAATGAAAAAACTCCTGATTGCATTGTTCTTTGCGCCGTTGATGGCCTTTGCCAGTGGCGGCAATGTCCACCTCGACAAATGGCCGGGTGCGGTGAGCGACAAGGCGGCGTTGCAGAATGGCGCCAAGCTGTTCGTCAATTACTGTCTCAACTGCCATGGCGCCTCCTACATGCGCTACAAGAACCTGACGGATCTCGGCTTGACCGAGCAGCAGGTCAAGGACAACCTGATGTTCACCTCCGATAAGATCGGCGGACTGATGGCTGTCGCAGCGCGTTCCGACGAGCAGAAGCTGTGGTTCGGCGCCACTCCGCCGGACTTGACCATCGTCGCCCGTGCCCGTGGCGAAGCAGGCAATGCGGGTGCCGGCGCCGACTGGCTCTACACCTACCTGCGTTCCTTCTATCGCGACCCGAATCGTCCGACCGGCTGGAACAACGTGGTGTTTGAAAACGTCGGCATGCCCAACCCGCTTTGGCAACTGCAAGGCCAGCAAGTGCTGAACCACGAAACGCACAAGCTTGAAATGGCGATTCCGGGCCAGCTTTCCCCGGCTGAATTCGACAAGGCGATTTCCGATCTGGTTGGCTTCATGGTCTGGATGGGCGAGCCGCAACAGGAATTCCGCAGGACCCTGGGGATCGGCGTTCTCGCCTTCCTGCTGCTGCTCTTCGTTCTCGCCTATGCGTTGAAGAAGGAATACTGGAAAGACATTCACTGATCCTTGTCGGATCAGCTGACGGCATCGCGGGTTTGGCTCAGGCCGGCCCCCGATGCCGAATCTCATTTTGAGGGTTACAGAAAATGATGAACCTCTACTCGGGCACAACCTGCCCATTCAGCCATCGCTGCCGCATTGTCCTTTACGAAAAGGGCATGGATTTTCAGGTGATCGATGTCGACATGTTCAACAAGCCGGAAGACCTGGCCGTCATCAACCCGCACAACCGCGTGCCGGTTCTGGTCGAGCGCGATCTGGTGCTGTTCGAGCCGAACATCATCAACGAATACATTGATGAGCGCTTTCCGCATCCGCAACTGATGCCGGCCGACCCGATCATGCGTGCCCGTGCACGCCAGTTGCTGGTCGGCATGGAGCGCGAGATCTTCTCGTTCATGGAAGTCATCGAGAAAAACGGCAAGACGGTAGACAAGGCGCGCCAGGAAATCCGCGCCCGCCTGACCGAGATCATCCCGATCTTCAACAAGCAGAAATTCATGCTGGGCGACGAGTTCTCCATGCTCGACGTGGCGATTGCCCCGCTGCTATGGCGTCTCGACCACTATGGCATCGACCTCGGGAAGGCCGCCGCACCGCTGATGAAATATGCGGAACGCATTTTCAGCCGTCAGGGCTTCATCGATGCCCTGACCCCGTCCGAAAAAGCGATGCGCAAGTAAGGCATGGAACTGCCCTCGACCAAGCCGTATCTCCTGCGCGCCATCTGGGAATGGTGCAATGACAACGGCTTCACGCCGTACATTGCCGTTCAGGTCGATGCACGGACCAATGTGCCGCGCGAATTCATCCGCGACGGGCAGATCGTCCTCAACCTCGGGCCGGACGCGACCAACAAGTTGCAGATCGGCAATGATCTGATTGAATTCCAGGCGCGTTTCGGCGGTGTTGCCCGCCAGTTGTCGGTGCCCGTTACCCAGGTGTCGGCGATCTATGCGCGGGAAAACGGCGCCGGCATGGCCTTCGAGATCGGTGGCGATAGTGGAATCGCGGAATCCGAGGCGGTGGTACCGGCGGTTGAGGACATTTCTGACGAGAAACCGGAGCCGCCGCGCCCTGAAGGAGGGCGTCCCAAGCTGCAACGCATCAAATAGGGACAGCTGCTGCGGTCGACGCACCAAAACGGGGAGATTTCCGCAAGGGGTCTCCCCGTTTTACGTCCAAGTCCATGATTTTTCTACGTGGCATGGCTGTTGCTCGCAGCCTGCCCGGAAGGAAAATCATGAAAACGGAAGTCAAATCCACTTGTTGCTACTGCGGCGTTGGCTGCGGTGTGCTGATCGAAACCGAAAACGGGAAGATTGCCAGCGTTCGCGGCGACCCCGAGCACCCGGCAAACCGCGGCCGCCTGTGTACCAAGGGTGCGACCCTGCACCTGACGGCGGACCCCACCTATCGTCTTCAGTACCCGGAACGCCGAGCCACGCGGCAAGGGCCGCGCCAGTCGGTGAGTTGGGATGCGGCGCTCGATGAAGCCGCCGAACGTTTTGCCGAAACTATTCGCGCCCATGGCCCGGATTCGGTGGCGTTCTACATTTCCGGCCAGTTGATGACCGAAGACTACTATGTCTTCAACAAACTGGCCAAGGGGCTGATCGGCACCAACAACGTCGATACCAATTCGCGGCTCTGCATGTCGTCAGCCGTCGCCGGCTACAAGCAGACGCTTGGCGCCGACGCGCCGCCATGCAGCTACGCGGACATTCTGCAGGCCAAGGTCATCTTCATCACCGGTGCCAACCCGGCGGTGGCGCATCCGATCATCTTTCGCTACGTCGAGGATGCGCGCGCGGCCAATCCGGACCTGAAGATTATTGTTGCCGATCCGCGGCGCTCGGAAAGCGCAGAGATTGCCGATCTTCACCTGGCGATCAAACCCGGCACCGACATCGCGTTGTTCAACGGCATGCTCAACGTGCTGATCGCCGAAGACCTCGTCGATGCAGCCTACGTCGCTGCCCATACCAATGGCTTTGCGGCGCTCTCCGAGATCGCCAAAAATTATTCGCCGGCCGTCGTTGCGGAAATCTGCGGCATCGAAGCTGCCGATATCGTCAAGGCAGCCCGCTGGTTCGGCGGCAGTGCGGCGTCGTTGTCGATGTATTGCCAGGGGCTCAACCAATCGGCGCACGGTACCCACAACAATGCCGGAATCATCCACCTGCATCTGGCGACCGGTCAGATCGGCAAGCCGGGCGCCGGCCCCTTCTCGCTGACCGGGCAGCCCAATGCCATGGGCGGCCGCGAAGTCGGCGGGTTGGCCAACCTGCTGTCGGCGCACCGCGATCTCGGCAGCCCGGCGCACCGCGCCGAAATGGCGCGCTTCTGGGGCGTGCCTTTCGTCCCGTCCAAGCCGGGCAAGTCTGCGGTCGACCTGTTCAAAAGCCTGAAAACGGGCGAGATCAAGGCGGTCTGGATCGCCTGCACCAACCCGGCACAATCGCTGCCCAATCAGGCCGCCGTGCGCGAAGCGCTGCAGGCCGCCGAATACGTGGTGCTGCAGGAAGCCTACGGGAATACCGATACCGCCGATTACGCCGATCTGCTGCTGCCAGCCAGCGGCTGGGGTGAGAAGCACGGCACGGTGACCAACTCGGAGCGCTGCATCACCCGCGTCCTGCCGGCCGTCCAGGCCTCCGGCGAAGCGCGCCACGACTGGGAGATCGTCGTCGATTTCGCCCGCCGTCTCGGCCAGAAACTGGATCATGCCGGTGCCGCCAAACTGTTTCCCTATGCCGACGCCGAATCCATCTTCAACGAACATCGCGAAAGCACGCGTGGCCGCGACCTCGACATCACCGGCCTGAGCTACGCGCTGCTCGAAAGCGAAGGGCCGCAGCAATGGCCTTACCCGGAGGGTGCCAGCAGCGGCAAGGTCCGGCTCTACGAGGATGGCCGCTACCCGACGCCCGACGGCCGGGCGCGTTTCGTCGCCATCGAGCACCTGCCGACCGCCGACGTGCCCGGCGTGGAGTTGCCGATCAGCCTGCTCTCCGGCCGCATGCGCGATCACTGGCACGGTATGAGCCGTACCGGCACCGTGCCGCGCCTGTTCAATCTCGAAGACGAGCCGCTGCTCGCCATGCATCCGTGCGACATGCGCCACCGCAACCTGGAAAGCGGCGATCTGGTGCGCGTCACCAATGCCCGCGGCGCAACGACCGTGCGCGTGGCTGAGCGGCCCGGCCTGCAGCGCGGCCGCGCCTGGATGCCGATGCACTGGGGCAGTCAGTTCATGAATTCCGCTGGCGCCAACGCCGTCGCCTGCGATGCCATCGACCCCTATTCGATGCAGCCGGAACTCAAGCATGCCGCGGTGCAGATCGCCAAACTCGACCTGCCTTACCCGCTGGCCATCGTCCGCCGCTGTGCCAGCCGTAGCGAAGCCCTGGTGATGATGCAGGAAGCCAGATCAAAAATGGCCGCCTTTCCTTATGCGACTATCGGCCTGTATGGACGCAGCAGCCCGCTGGTGGTTTTCCGGGCGGCAGCGGAAAGTGCAGTCGATGCAGCGCAGATCGCCGAACTCGATCGCCTGTTCGCCCTCGACAGCGACGATGGCGCCATCGTCTATGAAGACGCCCGGCGCTGCATTGCCAAGAAGGCAATTGCCCGCGAGGGCAGGTTGCTCGGTGTGCGGCTGGCCGGCGAGACGCTGGCGCAGAACTGGCTAAAACAGGCGATGGCGGAAGATGAACTGGACGCCAGCCTGATTCGCCTGGCCCTAGCGCCCAGTGCCAGGCCGCCGGTGACGATGGCGCCGCGCAACATCATCTGCAAATGCGCCGATGTCAGCGATGTGCAGATCGGCAAGGAACTGGCCGCAGGTGCCAACCTGAGCGGCCTGCAGGACAAACTGAAATGCGGTACTTTCTGCGGCTCGTGTGTGCCCGACATCAAGCGCATGGTGGCAGAATATGAAACACAACAAGCTGCGGCAGCCTGAACGCAGCCGGAGGAGACGATGAGTTACGCCCAATACATCAGGGAAATCGGCCGTGGAGCCGAGGGTTCCCGCGATCTTTCCGCCGACGATGCGCACCGCCTCTACGCGGCGATGCTCGATGGCGGCGTACCCGACCTCGAACTCGGTGCGATTATTCTTGGCCTGCGCGTCAAGGGCGAGTCGCTCGATGAAATGCTCGGTTTCCTGGCCGCCACCGAGGAGCGCACCGACGCCCTGCAACGGCCGCATGGCCGGGTACGGCCGGTAGTCCTGCCGACCTACAACGGTGCGCGCAAGGAAGCCAACCTGACCCCGCTGCTGGCGCTGATGCTGCAACGCTTCGGCGTTCCGGTGCTGGCGCATGGCCTGCTCGAAGGCTACGGGCGGATCACCAGCGGCCATGTCTTCCGCGAGCTGGGTGTCATGCCCTCGGCTTCGGTGACCCAGGCGCAGGCGACGCTCGAAGAGAAGGGGCTGGCTTTCGTCCCGCTCAGCGCCATGTCGCCAGGCATCCATAACCTGCTTGGCCTACGTGCCCGCCTCGGCGTGCGCAACAGCGCGCACAGCCTGGTCAAATTGCTCGATCCCTTCAGGGGCGAGGGCGTCCTGGTGGCGGCGGCGACCCATCCCGACTTCATCGATCTCATGCGCGACATGCTGCTGACCCTCGATCGTCCCGGCCTCCTGCTGCGCGGCACCGAGGGCGAGCCATTCGCCAATCCCAAGCGGCGGCCGCGTCTCGAATATGTGCACGACGCCCGCGCCGATATCCTGTTTGAAGCCGAGCACGACAGCCTGCGCGCGCTGCCCAACCTGCCGGAAGCGACCGATGCAGTCAGTACCGCCGCCTGGATCCGCCGCGTACTCGATCACCAGTTGCCCCTGCCCAAGCCGATCGCCAACCAACTGGCGTGCTGTCTCTTCGCTTCCGGCTACGCCGAGGATTTGAACCAGGCCAAGGCCATCGTCGCCGTCGAAGCCGGCACGCTTTCCGCCGCGGCCGGCTAGGCTGGCGGCTCCCGCACGCCCGATTTGCTGCACCGCAACGGATTGTTTCGCCCTGCTTTGGTGCGCGATTGTTGCGGTCGACAACTCGAAAACACGGAAAATCATCAACTTATAACCTTGGCACGGTGATTGCTGTAGTCGGTCAAGACAGCGAATCTGCCGCCAACGAGGGCGGCCCTGGCCTAGCGGCCACCCTGTGGCAACGACGTCATGCGCTGAAGTGAATTTTGCACCCTCGGGTGCGCGCAACGTTGGAGCCAAAAATGAGCAAACCCCGTCTCGTCCTGATCGGCAACGGCATGGCCGGTGTCCGTACCGTCGAAGAACTGCTGAAGATCAAGCCGGATCATTACGACATCACGATCTTCGGCGCTGAACCCCACCCGAACTACAACCGCATTCTCCTTTCCCCGGTCCTGGCCGGCGAAATGACCGTCCAGGAAATCGTCCTCAACGAACTGGACTGGTACAAGGAAAAGGGCATCACGCTGCACACCGGCAAGCAGATCGCCAAGATCGACCGCGTCAACCGCAAGGTCGTCGCCGACGATGGCACCGAGGAAGCCTACGACCGCCTGCTTATCGCCACCGGCTCGACGCCCTTCATGCTGCCGATTCCCGGCAACGACCTGCCGGGCGTCATCGGTTACCGCGACATCAAGGATACCGACGAGATGATCGAGGCGGCCAAGCTGCACAAGCACGCGGTCGTCATCGGCGGCGGCCTGTTGGGTCTGGAAGCGGCCAACGGCCTCAAGCTGCGCGGCATGGACGTCACCGTGGTGCATATCGGTCCGTGGCTGCTCGAACGCCAGCTCGACGAAGTGGCCGGCAAGATGCTGCAGAAATCGCTCGAGGACAAGGGCCTCAAATTCCTGCTGCAAAAGCAGACCGAAGCCTTGATCCAGGGTGAGTCCGGCCGTGTCGCCGCGATCCGCTTCAAGGACGGCATGCAGATTCCGGCCGACCTCGTCGTCATGGCCGCCGGTATCCGCCCCAACTACGCACTGGCCGAAAAGTCCGGTATCTACTGCAACCGCGGCATTGTCGTGAACGACACGATGCAGACCTACGATCCGAAAGTCTATGCGGTCGGCGAGTGTGTCAGCCATCGCGGCATCGCCTACGGCCTGGTCGCTCCGTTGTTCGAGCAGGCCAAGGTCGCTGCCAACCATCTCGCCAACTACGGTATTGGCCGCTACACCGGCTCGGTCACCTCGACCAAGCTGAAAGTGACCGGCATCGACCTGTTCTCGGCCGGCGACTACATGGGCGGCGAGGGCACCGAGGAAATCATCCTCAACGATCCCTACGGTGGCGTGTACAAGAAGCTGGTGATCAAGGACAACAAGCTGGTCGGCGGCGTCATGTACGGCGACACGGCCGATGGCCCGTGGTACTTCCAGCTGTTGAAGGACGGCCGCGACATCCACGACATCCGCGATCACCTGATCTTCGGCCAGAACCTGGTCGGCGACGTCGGCCACGCCGGCAACAGCAAGGCGGCGTCGATGGCCGACAACGCCGAGGTCTGCGGCTGCAACGGCGTGACCAAGGGCAGCATCGTCCAGGCGATCAAGGCCAAGGGCCTGTTCACCCTCGATGAGGTCAAGAAGCACACCAAGGCCGCCTCTTCCTGCGGTTCGTGCGCCGGTCTGGTCGAGCAGATCCTGGCTTCGACCATCGGTGGCGCCTACACCCCGGCGGCTTCCGACAAGAAGCCAGTCTGTGGCTGTACCGAGCACTCGCACAAGATGGTGCGCGACGCCATCCTCAACCAGCACCTGACCAGCAAGGAAGCCGTTTTCGCGGCCCTCGAGTGGAAGACGCCGAACGGCTGCGACAAGTGCCGCCCGGCGGTGAATTACTACCTGATCTCGACCTGGCCGCACGAAGCCAAGGACGATCCGCAGTCACGTTTCATCAACGAGCGTTCGCACGCCAACATCCAGAAGGACGGCACCTATTCGGTCGTGCCGCGCATGTGGGGTGGCCTGACGACGCCGAACGAGCTGCGCGCCATCGCCGATGCCGCCGAGAAATACAACGTGCCGACCGTCAAGGTCACCGGTGGTCAGCGTATCGACCTGTTGGGCGTCAAAAAGGAAGATCTGCCCAAGATGTGGGCCGACCTGAACGCCGCCGGCATGGTTTCCGGCCACGCCTACGGCAAGTCGATCCGCACCGTGAAGACCTGCGTCGGCGCTGAGCACTGCCGCTTTGGCACGCAGTTGGCGATGTCGATGGGCGTCAAGCTCGAAAAGATGCTGTTCGACATGTACGCGCCGCACAAGGTCAAGCTCGCCGTTTCCGGCTGTCCGCGCAACTGCGCCGAGGCCGGCATCAAGGACGTCGGCATCATCGGTGTCGATTCCGGCTACGAGATCTACATCGCCGGCAACGGCGGCATCAAGACCGAAGTTGCCCAGTTCCTGTGCAAGGTGACGTCAGACGAGGAGGTCATGGAATATTCCGGCGCCTTCCTGCAGCTCTATCGTGAAGAGGGCTGGTACCTGGAGCGCACCTGCCACTACCTGGAGCGCGTCGGCATGGATTACGTCAAGGGCAAGATTCTTGAAGACGAAGAGGGCCGCAAGGTGCTTTACGCCCGCCTGCTCGATGCCTTGAAGGACGCCAAGGATCCGTGGCAGACCAGCCGCGAAGGCGATGCGATCAAGCAGTTCGAGCCGATCTCGATCTAAGACAGCGAATTCAAGGAAAACGAAATGAGCGACTGGAAACTGGTTTGCAAGCTGGAAGACATCCCGCAACTCGGCTCGCGCGTCGTCAAGCGCGCCACGGGTGGCGATATCGCGGTCTTCCGCAATGCCGAGGACGAAGTATTCGCGCTGCACGACAAGTGCCCGCACAAGAACGGGCCGCTGTCGCAGGGCATCGTGCATGGCCGCCGGGTGACCTGCCCGCTGCACGGCTGGAACATCGGCCTGGAGGACGGCCACGCCGTCGCGCCGGACGTCGGTTCCTGCAGCAAGTTTGAAGTGAAGGTGGAGGGCGGCGAGGTATTCCTTTCCGTCTGATAAGAGCGGCGGCGCTCCTACCGGGGAGCCGCCCATAAAACGACCGTTATCGCGGTCAACCTCAAGAAAGTGCCCAAAATGGACAAGAAATCATTCCTGCAGGCTGGCCATACGCCCACGTTGCTGGCGGCCTTCCTCTACTTCGACCTCGCCTTCATGGTCTGGGTCCTGCTCGGCCCCCTCGGCATCAGCATCGCCAAGGATCTCGGCTTGTCTCATGCCGAGAAGGGCATGATGGTTGCCACCCCGGTGCTGGCCGGGGCGCTGCTGCGCATCATCATGGGCATTCTGGTTGATCGCCTGTCGCCGAAGAAGGCGGCGATCATCGGGCAGGTCGTGGTCATCGCCACCATGCTCTACGCCTGGCAGATCGGCGTGCATTCCTACGGTGAAGTGCTGGTCCTCGGCCTCTTCCTCGGCGTTGCCGGCGCTTCCTTTGCTGCCGCGCTGCCGCTCGCCTCGCGCTGGTATCCGGCCGAGCATCAGGGCACGGCGATGGGCATTGCCGGGGCCGGCAACTCGGGTACGGCGCTCGCCGCCTTGTTTGCGCCGGGCCTCGCTGCTGCCTTTGGCTGGGTCAATGTCTTCGGCGTCGTGCTGATTCCTTTGGTCATCGTGCTGATCGCCTTCATCTTCATGGCCAAGGACGCCCCGGATGCGCCGCCGCCCAAGACCCTGGCCGAGTACATGAAGGTGCTCAAGGACAAGGATGCCTGGTGGTTCATGTTCTTCTACTCCGTCACCTTCGGCGGCTTCGTCGGCCTGGCTTCCTCGCTGGTCATCTACTTCAACACCCAGTACGGCCTCGATCCGAAGATGGCCGGCTTCTTCACCGCCGGCTGCGTCTTCGCCGGTTCGCTGGTCCGCCCGATCGGCGGCAACGTGGCCGACCGCGTCGGCGGCGTCAAGTCGCTGACCGTGATGTACATCTTCGCCGCCATCTTCCTCGCCATCGTCAGCTTCGGCCTGCCGGAAGCCTGGATGGCGCTGATCGTCTTCGTCTGCGCCATGCTGGCCCTGGGTATGGGCAACGGCGCGGTGTTCCAGCTGGTGCCGCAACGCTTCAAGAAGGAAATCGGCGTCATGACCGGCCTCGTCGGCATGGCCGGCGGCGTCGGCGGCTTCTACCTGGCCTCCAGCCTCGGCTACTCGAAACAGCTGACCGGCAGCTACCAGATGGGCTTCCTGATCTTCGCCGGCCTTGCCGTGCTGGCCCTGGTTGGCCTGACCGGCGTCAAGACCCGCTGGCGTACCACCTGGGGCGCCAGCCACCTGACGGCCGCCAAGATCTGATCGACAAACCCGCCATAGAGAAATCCAATGAAAAGAAGAGAGTTTCTGGTGTTGGCCGCGGGGGCGCTGCTGGCGACTCCGCTCCTGGCGGCCGAAACGGGCAAGGGGCTGAGTCTCGGTGCGGCGATCAACAAGGCTGGCCGCCAGCGTATGCTGTTGCAGCGCATGGCCAAGGCCTTCGCCATGCAGGCGGCCGGTGTCATGCCGGGCAAGGCGGGCAGCCTGCTCGAGCAGTCGCTCCGCCTGTTCGAGGCGCAACTCGCCGAATTGAAGACGCTGGCGCCGACCGAGGCGATCCAGGCGGCGCTCGCCGACCTCGACAAGGCCTGGTCCGGCTATCGCGAGGTGCTGGGCAAGCCGCGCACGCCGGACAACGCACGTCTGGTGCTGGCCGAATCCGAGAAGACCCTGCGCGCCGCGCATGTCCTGACCGGCCTCTACGAGAAGCAGGCGGCGAGCAGCGCCGGCCATCTGGTGAACCTGTCGGGCCGCCAGCGCATGCTGTCGCAGCGCATGGCCAAATGCTTCCTGTTCGAGCGGTCGGGCGTCGCTTCCGACAATCTCAAGGTCGAACTTGAGGCAGCGCGGCGCGATTTCGTCGCTGCACTGGCCGAGCTGAACGCGGCCCCGCAGAACAATGCCGAAATCCGCACCGAACTGGGGCTGGCCAATACCCAGTGGATGTTCTTCGAGCAGGCCCTGAACGGCCAGGAGAACAATCGTGATATCGCCGCGCGCAACGTGGCGACGACCAGCGAACGCATCCTCGAAGTGATGGACAGCCTGACCGGACAATACGAAAAACTGGTACGCGGCTGATGCCGCGGCCGGGCGGGACGAGGGGAGAGGGGTAGTATCCGGCCTATGGAAAAACCGCAGAAAAACCGCTTGCAGCTGGCCATCGGCCATTCGTCACTGACCGGCCCGCGCGAGCGCAACGAGGATTATTGCGGCATTGCCACGCCGGAGGGGCAGGAGCTCGAAAACAAGGGCGTCATCGCCGCCGTGGCCGACGGCATCGGCGGCCACAAGGGCGGGCGCGAGGCGGCGGAATACACGGTGCGCGGCCTGCTCTCCGATTATTTCGCGACCCCCGACACCTGGGGTGTGCCGCGCGCCATCGAGACGGTGACGACGGCGCTCAATCGCTGGGTGATCGCCGAAGGCAGTCGCAACGCCGAACTGGCCGGCATGGCGACGACCCTGTCGGTCGTCGTCCTGCGCGGTCGACGCTTCTACACGGCCCATATTGGTGACAGCCGCATCTATCGCCTGCAGGAAGGGCGCCTGGCCGCGCTGACCGTTGATCACACCTGGGAACACCCGGAACTGAACAATGTGCTGTCGCGCGCCATCGGCCTTGACCCGCGCGTGTTGATGGATTTCGCCGATGGCGACCTGGCGGTCGACGACCGCTTCCTGCTCGTTTCCGACGGCGTCTGGAGCGTCCTGCCCGACGCGCTGATGGCCGAGGTGCTGCTCGATCATCCCGAGCCGCAGGCCGCCGCCGCCGCGCTGACCAGCTTGGCGCTGGCGCAGGGCGGGCACGACAACGCGACGGCGGTCGTCATCGATGTGCTGGGGCTGCCGCGCGCCAGCCTGCGCGACAGCCTGGAAAGCGCCGCCAGCCTGCCGCTGCCGAGCCGCCTCAAGGTCGGGCACGAACTCGATGGCCTGATCGTCGAGGAGGTGCTGCATGACGCGCGGGAAACGCTGCTCTACCGCGTGCGCAATCCGCGCAGCGGCCAGCAGCTGGTACTGAAGACCTTGCAGCCGACGATGGAAGGCGACAGCGAGGCGACGGCGGCACTGCTGATGGAGGAGTGGCGGGCGCGCCGTGTCGTCTCGCCTTTTTTCCCACAGGTCGTGCCGGCCGAGGAAAAAAGCTGCCTCTATTACCTGATGACCTGGCACGCCGGCGCCACGCTGCAGGCGCGGCTCGATGCCGACCAGCACTTCCCGGCCGGCGAGGTGGTGCGGCTCGGCGTCGCGCTGTTGAAGGGCATCGCCACGCTGCACCGGCTCGACATCGTGCATCGCGACATCAAGACCGACAACATTCATCTCGGCCAGGATGGCGTGCTGCGCATCCTCGATCTCGGCGTCGCCATCAGCCTGGGCGAGCGCAAGGCGGACGACCCGATCGGCCGGGCCGGCACGCCGTCGTATATGGCGCCGGAACTGTTTGACGGGGCGCCGCCGCAACCCGGTTTCGATCTCTATGCCGCCGGTGTTACGCTGTACCACCTGCTGACGCGCAAGTACCCCTATGGCGAGATCGAACCCTTCCAGAAGCCGAAATTCGGCGAACCGGCCCGGCCGACGCGCTGGCGCCCGGAAATTCCCGGCTGGCTGGAAAACATCCTGCTCAAGGCCGTGGCGCGCGAGGCCACGGACCGCTTCGAAACCGCCGAGGAATTCCTCCTGGCGCTCGAGCGCGGCGCCAGCCGGCCGGTCGCGGCACCTAGCCGGCAGCCGCTGGTCCAGCGCAACCCGCTCATGCTGTGGAAGATCGTCGCCGCCGCCTCGCTCGCGGTCAACCTCGTTTTGTTGCTCAAATTGCTGCACTGAGCCGGGGCTGACGACATGAGCGCGGTGCCGCAAGCCGATGCCGGGCGGATCCCGGCCGGCGTCTGGGTGCTCGGCTTCGTCAGCCTGCTGATGGATGTCTCGTCGGAGATGATCCACAGCCTGTTGCCGCTGTTCATGGTCACCACCCTCGGCGCCAGCGCGCTCGTCGTCGGCCTCATCGAGGGGCTGGCCGAGGCGACGGCGCTGATCGTTAAGGTGTTCTCGGGCGTCCTCAGCGATTACCTGGGCAAGCGCAAGGGGCTGGCGATCTTCGGCTATGCGCTGGGGGCGCTGACCAAGCCGGTCTTTGCGCTGGCCTCCGGCACCGGCATCGTGCTCGCCGCCCGTCTGCTTGACCGAATAGGGAAGGGCGTGCGCGGCGCGCCGCGCGATGCGCTGATCGCCGACATCGTGCCGCCGCAATTGCGCGGGGCGGCCTTCGGGCTGCGCCAGTCGCTCGATACCGTCGGCGCCTTTGTCGGCCCGCTGCTCGCCACCGGCCTGATGCTGCTGTGGGCCGACGATTTCCGGGCGGTGTTCTGGGTTGCCGTGATTCCCGGGCTGCTCGCCGTTGCCCTGTTGTGGGTCGGCATCCGTGAGCCGGAGCGGCCGTTGCAGGAACAGCGCGGCAATCCGATTTCCCGCGCCAATCTGCGCCGGCTCGGCAGTGCCTACTGGTGGGTCGTCGCCGTCGGTGGCGTATTTACGCTGGCCCGCTTCAGCGAAGCCTTTCTCGTGCTGCGTGCGCAACAGTCCGGCATCGCGCTGGCGCTGGTGCCGCTGGTCATGGTCGCCATGAATCTCGTCTATGCGCTGGCCGCCTACCCCTTCGGCAAACTCTCCGATCGCGTCAGCCACGGCCGGCTGCTGGCCGGCGGGCTGCTGGTGTTGCTCGCCGCCGACCTGGTGCTGGCCACTAGCAGCCACTGGAGCGGCGTGCTGGGCGGGGTGGCGCTGTGGGGTGTCCACATGGGCATCACGCAGGGCCTGCTGGCGACCATGGTCGCCGACACTGCCCCGGCCGATCTGCGTGGCACGGCCTACGGTTTTTTCAACCTGGTCAGCGGGCTGGCCATGCTGCTCGCCAGCGTCTGCGCCGGCTTGCTATGGGACCGCTTCGGGGCGGCTTTCACCTTTTACGCCGGTGCGGCATTTAGCCTGCTCGCCCTGCTGGCGCTCGCCTGGCGGCCGCTTACGCAACCGGTTCGGGAATAAAGGCCGCGGTGTCTCTTGCTGGTCATCCGGGCGCGGCGGCGGGATAATTGGCCTCACTTCCGGAGATTCAGCCAATGACCACTGCCATCATTCTTTTCGCCCACGGCGCCCGCGACCCGGAATGGGCCAATCCGCTGCGCCGCGTGCAGGCGGCGATCCGTGAGCGGGCGGGCGGCGTGCCGGTCGAGCTCGCCTTCCTCGAACTCATGGCGCCGACGCTGCCCGAATGCGTGGCGGCGCTGGTTGCCAGCGGCGCCGCGAATATTCTCGTAATGCCGATGTTCATCGCGCAAGGCGGGCATTTGAAGCGCGATGTGCCGGAAATGCTGGCCCTGTTGCGGTCGACCCATCCGGAAGTGCGATTTTCATTGGCCGGGGCGATCGGCGAGAACGAGATCGTCGTCCAGGCGATGGCCGAAGCGGCGCTGAAGTCCGCTGGTTCGGAGTTTGCTTAATACCCTCCATGCTCACCGTACTTGTCATTGATGAATCCCGTTCACGGGCCGGAGAAATCTGTGCCGGGCTGGCGCTTGCCGGTTATCAGGTGGCGGCGATCCTGGCCGATTCCGAATACCTGACGGCGGAAGTCGAGAAGCTCCAGCCCGATGTGATCCTGATCGACACCGACAGCCCGAGCCGCGACACGCTGGAACACCTGGCGGCGATGAACAAGAACATGCCGCGCCCGGTGGTGATCTTTACCCAGGAGGATGGCCAGGCGACCATCCGCGATGCGGTCAAGGCGGGTGTTTCGGCCTATATCGTCGATGGCCTCGATCCCAAGCGCATCAAACCGATCGTCGAGGTGGCGCGCGCCCGTTTCGAGGATACGCAGGCGCTGCGCCGCGAACTCGACGAGATTTCGCAAAAGCTGTCCGACCGCAAGCTGGTCGACAAGGCCAAGGGCGTGCTGATGAAGGCACGCGGCATCGACGAGGATGCCGCCTACCACGCCATGCGCAAGCTGGCGATGGAGCGCGGTCAGACGATGGCCAAGGTGGCGCGCGACGTCATCGACATGGCGCGCGTCCTGCTCTGAAATTCCCTGTTGTTGTGCAGGGAAAGTAAGTTGCTGCACTGCAACAGTGCATGCTTTTCCGGGTTGCTCCGGTTGCTTGAAAGAAAAAAACACCAGAAAAATCATATAGTTCCAAGGTATTAGTTCTTTGTAACTAGACTTGGCACGGCCATTGCAATAGTCCTCCTGAAACGCACGGTCAATGGCGGCCGGGCAAGAGTTCGATCGATTCGATCGGGCTTTGGGGACAAGGGCGTCCACCTGTGCTGCCGAGACTTTGCGGCATGGGTGTGGCGCCCGTTTTGTTTTTCGATTCGAGCAATCAAGGAGCAAGCAATGGAAGACACCAAACTGGCGCCGGAATCCAAGCCGTCTTTTTCTCGTCGTGATTTTGTTTCAGCCGCACTGGGAGCATCGCTGATGACCATGGTACCCCCCGGCGTTCGCAGCGGTGCCTGGGCCGCCGGATCGGACGCCCCCGAAAAGAAGGAAGTCCGCATCGGCTTCATCCCGCTCACTGACTGTGCCTCGGTGGTCATGGCCTCGGTGATGAAATTTGACGAGAAGTACGGCATCAAGATCATCCCGACCAAGGAAGCCTCCTGGGCTTCGGTACGCGACAAGTTGGTCAATGGCGAACTCGACGCCGCCCATGTGCTCTACGGCCTGATCTACGGCGTCCAGCTCGGCGTCGGCGGGCCGAAGAAGGATATGGCCAACCTGATGACCCTGAACAACAACGGGCAGGCGATCACGCTTTCCAACCAGATGAAGGACAAGGGCGCGATCGACGGGCCGAGTCTGGCGGCGCTGATCGCCAAGAAGGAAAAGGATTACACCTTCGCCCAGACCTTCCCGACCGGAACCCACGCCATGTGGTTGTACTACTGGCTGGCGGCGAACGGTATCAACCCGATGAAGGACGTCAAGACGATTACCGTGCCGCCGCCGCAGATGGTCGCCAACATGCGCGTCGGCAACATGGATGGCTACTGCGTCGGCGAGCCGTGGAACAACCGCGCGATCATGGACAACATCGGCTTCACGGCGACCACGACCCAGGACATCTGGGTCGATCACCCGGAAAAGGTGTTGGGCACCACCGCCGAATGGGTGCAGAAAAACCCGAACACGGCGCGCGCCGTGGTGGCCGCCATTCTCGATGCCGGCAAGTGGATCGATGCCTCGATCGCCAACAAGCAGAAGACGGCCGAGACCATTGCCCAGAAGTCCTACGTCAATACCGACACCGAAGTCATCGTCGCCCGCATGCTCGGCCGCTACCAGAACGGCCTCGGCAAGAGCTGGGATGACAAGAACCACATGAAGTTCTTCAACGAGGGCATGGTGAATTACCCCTACCTCTCCGACGGCATGTGGTTCATGACCCAGCACAAGCGCTGGGGGCTGCTCAAGAGCCATCCGGACTACCTGGCGGTCGCCAGGCAGGTCAATCGCATAGACGTCTACAAGCAGGGTGCCGCCGCCGCCGGCGTTGCGTTGCCCAAGAGCGACATGCGTACCAGCAAGCTGATCGACGGGGTCGTCTGGGACGGCAAGGACCCGGCGAAGTACGCCGACGGGTTCAAGGTCAAGGCCTGAGGGCCAGGGAGAGAATCATGAGCGCATTGACAATGAGTGGTGATTTTGGCCTTGAAAAGCCGGTCGACCGCAGCAGCATAAACAGCCAGCCGGTCGCGGAAGTTGTCGCCGAACTGGTCAAGGAAAAGAAAATGGAAAAAGCCGCCACCCTGCCGGTTGCCGAAACCGGTACGCCGATCGGCGAAAGACTGGGCGCCCTGGGGCGCGCCATCCTGCCGCCGCTGCTCGGCATGCTGGTGCTGATCGGTCTCTGGTATGTCGCCACCCACAAGGGCGGCAGCATTCCCGGGCCGGTCCAGACCTGGGATGCCGCCGTCAAGCTGTTCGCCGACCCGTTCTATCGCAACGGGCCGAACGACCAGGGCATCGGCTGGAACGTGTTGTCCTCGCTGCAGCGGGTCGGCATCGGCTTCGGTTTCGCGGCGCTGGTCGGCATTCCGCTCGGCTTCATCCTCGGCCGCTCGGCTTTCCTGTCGGCGATGATCAACCCGATCATCAGCCTGCTCCGTCCGGTCTCGCCGCTGGCCTGGCTGCCGATCGGCCTGCTGGTGTTCAAGAAGGCCGATCCGGCGGCGACTTACACCATCTTCATCTGCTCGATCTGGCCGATGATCATGAACACCGCCCAAGGCGTCCAGCGCGTGCCGCAGGATTACCTCAACGTCGCCCGCGTGCTGGCGCTGTCCGAGTGGAAGGTCGTCACCAAGATCCTCTTCCCGGCCGTGCTGCCCTACATGCTGACCGGCATCCGGCTGTCGATTGGCACCGCCTGGCTGGTCATCGTCGCCGCCGAAATGCTGACCGGCGGCGTCGGTATCGGCTTCTGGGTGTGGGATGAATGGAACAACCTGAAGGTCGAGCACATCATCATCGCCATCTTCGTCATCGGCATCGTTGGCCTGATCCTCGAGCAGGCGCTGATCCTGCTGGCCAAGAAGCTGACCAAAGAATCGTCGTAAGGAGCGCAGATCATGGAAAAGTTCGTCCAAATTGAATCCGTCGGCCAGACCTTCGACACCAATAAAGGCAAGTTCGTCGCCCTGCGCGACATCGACCTGACCATCAGGCAGGGCGAGTTCATCGCGCTGATCGGCCACTCCGGTTGCGGCAAGTCGACCCTGCTCAACCTGATCGCCGGCCTGACCACACCGACTACCGGCGTGCTGCTGTGCGACGGCCGCGAAATCGCCGGCCCCGGCCCGGAACGCGCCGTGGTTTTCCAGAACCACAGCCTGCTGCCCTGGCTGACCTGTTTCGAGAACGTCTATCTCGCCGTCGAGCGCGTCTTCGGCGCCAAGGAAGGCAAGGCCAGGCTGAAGGAACGCACCGCAGCCGCAATCAATCTGGTTGGTCTCGACCACGCCAGCAGCAAGTACCCGCATGAGATTTCCGGCGGCATGAAGCAGCGTGTCGGCATCGCCCGTGCGTTGTCGATGCAGCCGAAAGTGCTGCTGATGGACGAGCCGTTCGGGGCGCTCGACGCGCTGACCCGCGCCAAATTGCAGGACGAGCTGATGAAAATCTGCGAGGCGACCAAGGCGACCACCGTCATGGTCACCCACGATGTCGACGAAGCCGTGCTGCTCTCCGACCGCATCGTCATGATGACCAACGGCCCGGCGGCGACCATCGGCGAAATCCTCGAAGTCAAGCTGCCGCGTCCGCGCCAGCGCCTGACCCTGGCGCACGACCCGGCTTACATCGACTACCGCGCCGCGGTGCTCGAATTCCTTTACGAAAAGCAGGCGCACGTCGAGAAAATGGCCGCCTGATCGTTCACTTCCTCCATCGTCGCTAAGCTCTCTCTCTCCATAGCGACTTTTGCCCACTGGCTCCCGCCGGTGGGCTTTTTTTGCCATTTGATTCATGTGCTTGCATTTTCTGGCAGCGCAGGGCTAAGGTGCTGGCCATCGCCTACGAGAGTTCCTGATGTTCGCTTTTCCCGGCAAGCTGTCCCGCAAGATCGTCAGGACGCTGTTCGTCTTTTTCCTGGTGGCCCTGTCGGCGATCGGCATGACGCTTTACCTGTCCTGGCAACTGGAAGGTGTGGCGGCGGCGATCAACGATGCGGGGAGCCAGCGCATGCGTACCTATCGCATTGCGCACCTGATGGCGCGCAGTCTGGAACTCAAGAGCGAGGCCGCGGCGTTCGGTCGCGATGTACAGACGGAACTCGAGCGTTTCGATGGCGTGTTGCTCGATCTGCGCCGGGGCGATCCGGCGCGGCCGATGGCGCCGCCGCGCGATGCCGATGTCCAGCAGCGGCTGCTCGCCGTCGAACTCGCCTGGCGCGAGACGATGCGCCCGCTGGTGACCGATTTTCTGAAGCGCCCGGCCGATCAGGACGAAACCGTCCTCGACCGCTTCGATGGCGAACTCGAAGTTTTCGTCGGGCGCATCAACGACCTGGTGCTGGCGATGGAGCGCAGCTATGCCCACGACACCAATCTCCTGCGCACGGTGCAGGCGGCGCTGATCCTCCTCGCCGTGATCGGCACGGCGATCCTGATCCGCTTCTTCATGCAACTGGTGATCCGGCCGGTCGGCGAACTGCAGGCCGGCATCCGGCGCATGACCAACGACGACCTGACGGTGCGCCTGCCGGTCAAGACGGACGACGAGCTGGGCGGGCTGGCGAGCGGCTTCAACCAGATGGCCGAGCACCTGCAGCAGGCCTACAACACCCTGGAAGAGCGGGTCGAGGCGGAAACCCACAATCTGGCCGAGCGCAACCGCGAACTGGGCATCCTCTACGAAATCACGGCCTTTCTCAGCGAGCCGGCGCCGATCGAATCCGTCTGCCAGGGTTATCTCAACCGTATCCGCCGTGCCCTGGGCGCCGATGCCGGTGCCGTGCGCCTCTATGCGGCCGATACCGAAAAGCTCTACCTGATGACCCACGAGGGTTTGTCGGAAGAATTCGTCGTCCGCGAAAGCGAGATGAATTGCAGCGACTGCCTGTGCGGCGACGTCATCCGGACCGGCATGCCGGTCGCCTTCAGCACGCTCAACCCGCCGCCCGGCATGAAATTGCGCACCTGCGTGCACGAGGGCTTCGCGACGGCGACCGCCTTCAACATCCTGTACAACAAGCAGCGGATCGGCGTTTTCAACCTCTATTTCCAGCAGCATCGCGAAATTTCCGGGCAGGAGATCAACCTGCTCGAAACGCTAGGGAAGCACCTCGGCGTGGCGGTCGAGAACCAGCGCCTGCGCTCGCGCGAAAAGGAGCTGGCGGTTTCCGAAGAGCGCAACCTGCTGGCCCAGGAACTGCACGACTCGATCGCGCAGGGGCTCGCCTTCCTCAACATCCAGATCCAGTTGCTGCAGGATTCGCTGCGCAAGGGGCGCGCCGACGAGGCCATGCAGACTGCCGGGCAACTGCGTGAAGGGGTGCAGGAAAGTTACGACCATGTGCGCGAACTGCTGGTGCATTTTCGGACCCGCATGCACCAGTCCGACCTCGATTCGGCGATTGTCGCCGCGCTCGAAAAATTCGAGGGGCAGACCGGCATCGCCACGGAATTCGAACGCGAGGGCAGCGGCGCGCCGCTGGAGCCGAGCGACGAGATCCAGATCATGCACATCGTTCAGGAAGCGCTGTCGAACATCCGCAAGCACGCGCGCGCCAGCCGGGTGCAGGTGAAGGTGCGCCGTTCGCGGCGCGCGGTCGAGGTCGAAGTGGCGGACGACGGGGGCGGTTTCGATCCGGTCAACGAACCGAAAGTCCTTTCGGAGCGCCATGTCGGGCTCAAGATCATGCGCGAGCGGGCGTACCGCATCGGCGGAGAATGTCAGATTACATCGGCGCCGGGCAAGGGGGCGCAAGTGCGCTTCGTCCTGCCGAGAAAACAAGGGGAGGTTGCGTGAAATGAGTGAAAAAATCCGGGTCTTGCTGGTCGACGACCATGTCCTGTTTCGCGGCGGGGTGAAGGCGCTGCTGCAGCGCCATGAAGACTTCGAGGTGCTCGACGAGGCCGGTGACGGGCTCGAGGGCATCAAGCGGGCGCGCTCGCTGAAGCCCGATGTCGTCCTGCTCGACCTGCACATGCCCGGCATCAGCGGGCTGGAGGCGGTCAAGGTGATCAACGAGGAAATTCCCGGTGTCCGGGTGTTGATGCTGACGGTGTCGGAAGACGCGCAGGACCTGATGGAAGCGCTGCGCGCCGGGGCTAGTGGCTATCTGTTGAAAAACGTCGAAACCGATGCGCTGCTCGACGCCATCCGCCGCGCCGCGGCGGGCGACTCGGTGGTGTCGCCGCAGATGACGGCCAAACTGATCCAGGGCGTGCGCGAGCAGCCGAAGGTGTCAAGCCTGGTGGTCGAGCGTGACAAGTTTTCACCGCGCGAGCGCGACATCCTCGCCTGCCTGGCGCAGGGCGAAAGCAACAAGGAAATCGCCCGCGCCCTCGATCTCGCCGAAAGCACGGTCAAGATTCACGTCCAGAACATCTTCAAGAAGCTGAACATGACGAGCCGCGTTCAGGTCGCGCTCTATGCCGTGGAGCATGGCTTCGGGCCGCAGCCGCGCCACGCCTGAGGTCGGCGGCGTTCAGTCGCGAATGGCCTGCGGGCAGCGGGTGCGAAATTCCTCGTAGGTGCGCAGGCGCAGGGCCGCGGTTTCCATGTCGCCGCGGTCGACCGCTTGTTCCGCCCGGTTTTTGAGCACGTCACGGATGTATGCGACTCCGCGCTCGGTACGCAGCATGGCGCAACCGATCTGGGCGGCGATGATGGCCGGCAGTTTTTCCTTTTCGGCAATGGCGGTGACCTCTTCTTCGGTCAGGTCGCACATATCGATGAAGTCCCGCAATGAAAGCATGGGCTGTCTCCTTGATTACTTGTAATTATTATGTCCGACCGAGCTTGTCGGTCATGGTTCCGGCGAGATTGTAACGATCTGTGCACAAAAATGAACCCGGCCACAGGGGCCGGGTTCACGACCGGTCGAATGCCGGTCCGGTCCTCGGAGGAGGATCAGGAAAAGCGTTTCAACTGGATATCGGGTGGGTACGCTGCAGGTGCTGGTAGGTTTCGCCGAGTTCCTTCACGTGCTGGAAATGGCCCGATTCGAGCGCATGTTCCATATTTTCGACAATCATCGAGTGCAGGCGGACGACGCCTTCCGGCGAGCCCAGCAATGTTTCACCCAATTCCGCCGCTATCGTCATGGGGATATGTTCGTGTTCGGCAACGGCCGCGATTTCGCCGCGGTCAAGATCGCAATAGTCAAGGACATCCTGAATGGAAAGCATGTATTCCTCCTGGGCTTGGCAAGATAACTGTGGGAGTGGCGATGAACCGCCCGTTATCGTTGTTGTGTCCGCCTTGTCGTTTTTGTCGGTGGAGGATCATCTTCTTTTTAGGTGGAAAATACTAAAAAAACAAGGTCGACCGCAGCAGGTCAGATTCGCAGCCGACCGTCGGGTAGCGGGTGTCCCAGTTGCAGGCGGCTGATCGTCGGCAACAGATCAAGACGGGTTTCCTGCTTCAGGCGTTGCGCCTGCGCCCGCATGTCCTCCAGCGCCACCGCGACCGGCTCGCCACCGGTGGCGAAGGCGATGGTGTTGCCGCTGTCGCAGGAGGGAAAAACCGCCACACGCCCGTCGAAAGCGGTGCGGATGCGCTCGACGCTGGCGGCGAAACCCTTGTTGCGGCCGAGCAGATTGACACCGAGCAGGCCGCTCCCGGTCAGCCGGGCGCGGCAGGCCTGGTAGAACGGCAGGGTGTCGAGCGGCCCGGCACAGGCATCGGGGTCGAAGCCATCGACCAGGATGTAATCGAAGCAGCGCTCGCCGGCCAGCATGTAGTCGGCGCCGTCGCCGATGGTAACGGTCAGGCGGGCCGGGTCGTCGGGCAGCTTGAAATACTGGCGGGCGATGTACTCGACCTGCGGATTGATTTCGACGACGGTGATCCGGCAGTCCGGCAGGTTGCGGTAGATGAACTTGGCCAGCGAGCCGGCGCCCAGCCCGACCAGTAGCGCGCTACGCGGCCAATGGTCGCCGCCGCGCAACAAAAGCCCGGCCATCATCTCGCGCGTGTAAGCCAGCTCCAGCGACCACGGCCGGGCAATGCGCATGGCACCCTGAACCCAGTCCGAGCCGAAATGCAGGTAGCGCACACCGGCTTCTTCGCTGATATCGACGGCATGCCGGGGAGGGGATTTCTTTGTTTTCACGGTGGATTTGCCTGTGGAGTGGCGCCCCCAGGTGGAATCGAACCACCAATTCGCCCTTAGGAGGGGCGTGTTATATCCATTTAACTATGGAGGCGAACCGTGCTTGCCGGCAGGCGCGCATTGTACCGGTGACGGGGTAATTTGTGATAGGTGAGCCATCTCCGAGCCGTTAGAATATCGGCTCTCAACAACTCGGCGCCTTGCGGGGCGCCGTTTTTCATTGCGCCATGCCCTATCTAAAACTCTCCGACGCCTGCCTTGCCTACGGCCACGTGCCGCTCCTCGATCACGCCGATTTTCTGCTCGATCCGGGCGAACGGGTCGCCCTGATCGGCCGCAACGGCACCGGCAAGTCGTCGCTGCTCGCGGCGATGGCCGCAGGTAGCGGGCGCGGCCGGCTCGATGATGGCGAGGTCTGGGCACAGCCGGGCATCCGCGTCGGCTACGTGCCGCAGGAGCCGCCTTTCGACATGGAGGCGACGGTCTTTGAGGCAGTCATTTCCGGCATGGGCGAAAACGCGTCGATTTTGGCCGAATACCACGAGGTATCGCACAAGCTAGGCGAAATCGACGCCGATCACGACGTCTTGCTCGAACGCATGTCCGAACTGCAACACGAGCTCGAGGCGCGCGGTGCCTGGGCCTACGAGGCGCAGGCCGAGCGCGTCATTGAGCGTTTCGGGCTGGATCCCGATGCCAAGGTTGGCAGCCTCTCCGGCGGTCAGAAGAAGCGCCTGGCGCTGGCCCAGGCGCTGGCCGTCGCACCGGAGGTGCTGTTGCTCGACGAACCGACCAATCACCTCGATATCGCGGCCATCGAATGGCTGGAAAACCTGCTCATCGAATCCGGCGTCACGCTGTTTTTCATCACCCACGACCGTTCCTTTCTCGACCGCGTGTGCACGCGCATCGTCGAGCTCGATCGCGGCAAGCTGGTCAGTTTTCCCGGCAGTTTCAAGGACTACCAGTTGCGCAAGGAGGCCATGCTGCACGAGGAAGGCCTGGCCAATGCGCGGGCCGACAAGCTGCTCAAGGAAGAAGAAATCTGGATACGCAAGGGCGTCGAAGCGCGGCGGACGCGCGCCGTGTTCCGCGTCCAGCGGCTCGATATTCTGCGGGCCGAACGTCAGGCGCGACGCGAGCGGATGGGCAAGGTCAATCTGCAACTCGATTCCGGCGACAAGAGCGGCAAACTGGTGGCCGAACTCGAACACGTCTATAAATCCTACGGTCAACGGGAAATTGTGCGCGATTTCTCGACCCGCATTCAGCGCGGCGACAAGATCGGCCTGATCGGCCCCAACGGTGCCGGCAAGACGACGTTGCTGCGCCTGATCCTCGACGAAATCAAGCCGGATTCCGGCATCGTGCGCCAGGGCACGAAAATGGATATTGCCTATTTCGACCAGTTCCGTACCCAGCTCGATCCCAATTCGACGCTGTCCGACGTCATTTCACCGGGCTCGGACTGGGTCGACATCGGTGGCGCCCGCAAGCACGTCATCGGCTACCTCGAAGACTTTCTGTTCGCCCCAGAGCGTGCCCGTTCGCCGGTCAGTTCGCTGTCCGGCGGCGAGCGCAACCGCCTGCTGCTGGCCCGCCTGTTCGCCAAGCCGGCCAACGTGCTGGTCCTCGACGAACCGACCAACGACCTCGACATTGAAACCCTTGAACTGCTCGAAGAACTGCTGCAGACCTACGACGGCACGCTGTTCCTGGTCAGCCACGACCGGACTTTTCTCGACAACGTGGTGACCCAGACCATCGCCGCCGAAGGCGATGGCACCTGGAAGGAGTACGCCGGTGGCTACAGCGACTGGGCTTCTTACAAGGCGAGCGTGGTCAAGGACGCGGTCAAGCCGAAGGTGGAGGCCAAGCCGGTGGTCAAGGCGGCCGAGCCAGCCCAGGTGAAGGGCGAAAAAATGTCTTGGAAGGAGCAGCGCGAACTTGAAACGCTGCCCGGGAAAATCGCCGGGCTCGAAGCCGAGCAGGCCGAACTGACCAAGCGCCTCGAAGATGCGACGCTTTACCAGACCGATCCGGCCTCCGCGCAGCAGGCATCCGATCGCCTGGCGGCGATCGACGATGAACTGATGATCCTGCTCGAACGCTGGGAAGCGCTTGAGGCGCGCACCGGGAACTCGGTGTAAGCGGCAGCTTCCCATATGCTTCCAGCAAAATGAGCAAATGAGCACAACAAATACTACATGGCGCACGCCGACGGTCATTCTGGTCGTCGGTTGCATCATCCTGACGCTGTCGATGGGCGTTCGCCACACGGCCGGGCTCTTCCTGCAGCCGATGACCGCCGACCACGGCTGGAGCCGCGAAACCTTCTCCTTCGCCATCGCCATCCAGAACCTGGTCTGGGGCCTGGCCTCGCCCTTCGCCGGGGCGCTGGCCGACCGCCACGGGGCGGGGCGCACGGTGCTGGGGGCGGCGGTGCTCTATGTCGTGGGGCTGGTGCTGATGTCGCAGGCCGGGTCGCCGCTGAGCTTCGACCTGTCGGCCGGCGTATTGATCGGCCTCGGTCTTTCCGGGACGACCTTCGCCGTCATCATGGGCGTCATCGGCCGCCACACGACGCCGCAGAAGCGCAGCCTGGCGCTCGGCATCGCCAGCGCCGGCGGTTCGTTCGGCCAGTTCGCCGTGCTGCCGGTCGGCCAGATGCTGATATCGACCTACGGCTGGCAGAGCGCGCTGGTCCTGCTGGCCTGCGGCGTCGGCTTGATCGCGCCGCTCGCCTATGCCATGGCCGATGGCCACAAGGCGGTTGCCGGGGCGGGGCAGTCGGTCACCGAGGCGTTGCGCGAAGCCGGCGGCGAGCGGAGTTTTCACTACCTGTTCTGGAGCTTTTTCGTCTGCGGCTTCCAGACTGCTTTCATCATGCTGCATCTGCCGTCCTACCTGGTCGATTCCGGGTTGACCGCCAATGTCGGGATGACGGCGGTGGCGCTGATCGGCCTTTTCAACATTTTCGGCTCCTTCATCTTTGGCTGGGGCGGCGGGCGCTACAGCAAGAAGAACCTGCTGGTGCTGATCTACGCGCTGCGCGCGGTGGCGATCCTGGTTTTCATGCTGTTGCCGATGTCGACCGCAAATGCCTGGATATTTGCCGCGGTGATGGGCCTCCTGTGGCTGGGTACGGTGCCGCTGACCAACGGCCTGGTGGCACAGATTTTCGGCTTGCGCTACATGTCGATGCTGACCGGCGTCGTCTTCCTCGGTCACCAGTTGGGCAGCTTCCTCGGCGCCTGGCTGGGCGGGCGGATCTTCGACGAGACTGGTTCCTACCTGCTGGCCTGGGGGCTGTCCATCGGCCTCTCGGTGCTGGCGGCGATCTGCTCATGGCCGATCAACGAGAAACCCTTGGCGCGGCACGCCGGAGCGACAGCGTGAAAGCGCAGTGGCGCTGGTTCCTGACGGGTGTCGCGGCGGCACTGGCAGTGCTCCTGCTGGCACTGATCTTCATGGCCTACCAGATGCCCGAACTGCTGCTCGACTGGGCCAATATCCGTTATTGTGGCTAGCCGTCCGCTGGCGGGCAGCGTGCGATAATGGCGCCATTCCGTAAATTCCGATCCGCCATGCGCTACGCCATCATTCCGGTTACTCCTTTCGAGCAGAACTGCACCGTTTTCTGGTGCGAGAAGACCCATCAGGCAGCGGTCATCGACCCCGGCGGCGATATCGAGCGCATCCTCGAATTTCTAAAGAAAGAACAGCTGACGCTGGCCAAGATCCTCGTCACCCACGGCCACATCGACCATGCCGGCGGGGTTGGCGCTCTGGCGGCGCAGACCGGCGTGACTATCGAGGGGCCGCACGAGGAGGATCGTTTCTGGATCGTCGGCATGCCGCAGCAAAGCAAGATGTTCGGTTTCCCGAATGTGCTGAGTTTCGAGCCGGACCGCTGGCTCAAGGCTGGCGACAAGGTGCACTTCGGCGACGTCGAACTCGACGTGCTGCACTGCCCCGGCCACACGCCGGGCCACGTGGTCTTCTACCACCAGCCGAGCAAACTGGCGCAGGTCGGCGACGTGCTGTTCCAGGGTTCGATCGGCCGCACCGACTTTCCGCGCGGCGATTACGACACGCTGATTCGCTCGATCCACGAGCAACTGTTCCCGCTTGGCGATGACGTCGAGTTCATTCCCGGCCACGGGCCGATGTCGAATTTCGGCGAAGAACGCCGCTATAACCCCTTCCTGAGCGGCAAATACGGCTGATTCAGGCTTGCCGGCCTTGTCGGTTGCGGTCGACCGCATTTTTGGGCTGTTTTTCAGGATCTCGCGATGACTCCATCCTACTGGCAGCAGGCGGCGCAGGAGCTGGCGGCCGCTGACGAGCAAATGGCCGAGTTGGTCGAACGTTACCTTGGCCTCGGCCTGGTGTCGCGCGGCGACCCGTTCGGCACGCTGGCGCGTTCGATCGTCGGGCAGCAGATCTCGGTCAAGGCGGCAGATGCGGTCTGGGCCCGCTTCGTCGCGGCAGTCGGCGAAGTCTCGCCGCCCGCCGTCCTCGCGGCGGGTGAGGCGGGTCTGGCCGGTTGCGGCCTGTCGCGGCGCAAGAGCGAGTACGTGCGCGATCTGGCCGCGCATTTCGCCAGCGGGCGGCTCGATCCCACTGCGTGGCTGGCGATGGACGACGAGGCGGTGATCGTCGCGCTGACCGAGGTGCGCGGTATTGGCCGGTGGACGGCCGAGATGTTCCTGATTTTCAACCAACTGCGTCCCGACGTCTTTCCGCTCGACGATATCGGCCTGCAGCGGGCGGTGCATGAGCGCTATTTCGGGGGCGAAAAACAGCCGCGCAAGGTGCTGGCCGCCTGCGGCGAGCGCTGGCGACCGTGGCGCTCGGTCGCCACGTGGTACCTGTGGCGCAGCCTCGATCCGCTGCCGGTCGAGTATTGAGATGGGCGTTTCGGCCTTTAGGGTAAAATACGCGCCAACCAAGAAAACGGGCTGTCCATGAAAATCACTTTTCTCGACTTCGAACAATCGATTGCCGATCTCGAATCCAAGATCGAAGAGTTGCGCTTTGTCCAGGATGATTCCGCCGTCGATATTGCCGAAGAAATCGGCCGACTGGAAAAGAAGAGCGCGCAACTGACCAAGGATGTCTATGCCAAGCTTTCGCCATGGCAGATTTCCCAAGTGGCGCGCCACGCGCAGCGGCCCTACACGCTCGACTACCTGTCGCTGATCTTCACCGATTTCGAGGAACTCCACGGCGATCGTGCCTTTGCTGACGACCACGCCATCGTTGGCGGTCTGGCGCGTTTCAATGGCCAGCCGGTGATGGTGATCGGCCACCAGAAGGGGCGCGATACCAAGGAAAAAATCCACCGCAATTTCGGCATGCCGCGGCCCGAAGGTTACCGCAAGGCCCTGCGCCTGATGAAGCTGGCCGAGAAATTCGGCATTCCGGTGATGACCTTCGTCGACACGCCCGGCGCCTACCCCGGCATCGACGCCGAAGAGCGCGGCCAGTCCGAAGCGATCGGTCGCAATCTTTACGTGATGGCCGAACTGAAGGTGCCGGTGATCGTCACCATCATCGGCGAGGGCGGTTCCGGCGGCGCGCTGGCGATCGCCGTCGGCGACGTCGTGCAGATGCTGCAGTATTCGACCTATTCCGTGATTTCGCCCGAAGGCTGTGCCTCGATCCTCTGGAAGAGCGCCGAGAAAGCCCCGGAAGCGGCGGAAACCATGGGCATCACCGCCCATCGCCTGAAGACGCTGGGGCTGATCGACAAGATCGTCAATGAGCCGCTCGGCGGCGCCCACCGCGACCACGCGGCGATGGCGCACAATTTGAAGAAGGCGCTGCAGGACGCGCTCAAGAATCTTTCCGCGCTGTCGACTGCCGAACTGCTGGCCACGCGCTACGAGCGGCTGATGAGCTATGGCCGCTTCAAGGAACAACCCGTCAAGTAGTCTCCCGGCCCGGGTTGCCGCGTTTCTCTCTGCCCAGACGAGCGGCGATGAGCGCCTGAGCGTCGGCCTTTCCGGCGGCTGCGACTCGGTCGTCCTGCTGCATGTCCTTGTCGAACTTGGCTTGGGCGAGCGGCTCGCTGCTGTCCATGTGCACCATGGCCTGTCGCCGAATGCCGGGCGCTGGGCCTCATTCTGTGCGGACTATTGCCGGCGCCTCGGTGTCGCTTACGGTCTGGCGCACGTCGAAGTCGACCGGGGTAGCGGCCTCGGCCTCGAAGCCGCGGCACGTATGGCCCGCTATCAGGCCTTTGCGGCAGTCGCCGCCGACACGCTGCTACTCGGGCATCACCAGGGCGACCAAGCGGAAACCCTGCTGTTCAACCTGCTGCGCGGCACTGGGGTAACGGGGGCGGCGGCGATTCCGACAAATCGACAGGAGGGGCGGTTGCGCATCCTGCGCCCCTTGCTCGGCGTGTCGCGCGATGAAATCGAGGCCTACGCCCGGGCCGGGCAGCTCGAATGGATCGACGACGAAAGCAATGCCGATACCGCGCTGACCCGCAATTTCCTGCGCCACGAGGTGTTGACCGCACTTGCCGGCCGCTTTCCGGCCGCGGAGAGGAATCTGGCGCAGGCGGCCGGCCATTTTGCCGAAGCCGACGCGCTGCTCCGGGAGTTGGCGGTTATCGACTGGCAGGCGGCAGCGGATGGCGAAGGCTTGAAGTTGTCCAGACTGCGCGAAATGTCCCTGCCGCGCCTCAAGAATCTATTGCGCCATCACCTGCGCCAACTGTGCTGGCAGGTGCCTGCGGCAGCCCGCCTCGAAGAGTTTGCGCGGCAACTGCAGAGCGCCGGTCCGGATCGTCATCCGGCTCTGGATCTTGCCGAGGGCAGCATGATCGCCCGCCGTGGAGTGCTGTGCTGGGTCGCCCGAGGGTAACAATCTGTTACCAAGCGACTTTCCGGTGTGCTGACCCATCAGTTACAATCGTTGGATTATTTTATTGCTGAACAGGCCATGATTACTGGATCCCTTGTCGCCATCGTCACGCCCATGCACGAGGATGGCAGCCTCGATTTGAATTCCCTGCGCAACCTGGTCGATTTCCACGTGCGTGAAGGCACCGATGCCATCGTTATTGTCGGCACCACCGGTGAGTCGCCGACCGTCGACGTCGAAGAACATTGCGAACTGATCCGTGTCACGGTCGACCATGCCGCCGGGCGCATTCCGGTGATCGCCGGTACTGGCGCCAATTCGACAGCCGAAGCCATCGAACTGACCAGGTTTGCCAAGAAGGCCGGCGCCGACATGGCGCTGTCGGTCGTTCCCTACTACAACAGGCCGACCCAGGAAGGCCTCTATCGCCACTTCAAGGCGATCGCCGAAGCCGTCGAACTGCCGATCCTGCTGTACAACGTGCCGGGCCGTACCGTGGCCGACATGAGCAACGACACCATCCTGCGTCTGGCCGAGGTGCCGGGCATCGTCGGTGTAAAGGATGCTACCGGCAACCTTGATCGAGCCTGCGACCTGATCGCCCGCGCGCCGAAGGATTTCGCGCTCTATACCGGCGACGACATGACAGCGGTGGCGACCATCAGTCTCGGTTTCCATGGTGACATCTCGGTCACTGCCAACGTCGCGCCGCGCCTCATGCACGAAATGTGCGTCGCCGCTGCCAGTGGCGATATCGCCAGGGCGCGTGAAATCCACTTCAAGCTGCTCGGCTTGCACCGCGACCTGTTCTGCGAAGCCAACCCGATCCCGGTCAAGTGGGCGGTGCAGCAGCTAGGCCTGATACCGAGTGGCATTCGCTTGCCGCTGACCCCGCTGTCCGAAGCCAACCACGGTCGTGTGCTTGCCGCCATGCGCCTGGCTGGCGTCATTGTCTGACGGAGTGAATATGAATCATCGGCTTTCCAGCCTTGCACTGGCACTACTCGCCATCGCCGCTGCCGGTTGCAGCAGCGTGAGCGACATTATTCCGGACTCGAAGAAGGTTGAATACAAGTCGGCGACCAAAGCGCCGACGCTGGAGGTGCCGCCCGACCTGTCGCAGATCGCGCGTGACGACCGTTATGCCGTGCCCGATGCGGCAGGCAAGGGCAGTGCGACATTCTCGGCCTATTCCGCCGATCGCACCCCGGCGGCCCAGGCACAAAATACAACGGTCCTGCCGACGGTCGACAAGGTGCGCGTCGAGCGTTCCGGAAACCAACGCTGGCTGGTCGTTACTGCACCGGCCGACCAGTTGTGGGGGCCGGTCAAGGATTTCTGGCAGGAGACCGGCTTTATCGTCGTCGTCGAACGCCCGGATGCCGGTGTGATGGAAACCGATTGGGCCGAAGACCGTGCCAAGATCGGCGGTGACATCATCCGTAATACGATTGGCAAGTTCCTTGACTCGCTCTACTCGACCGGCGAGCGCGACAAGTTCCGGACACGCTTCGAGCCCGGTGCCGAGCCTGGGACTACCGACATTTTCATCAGCCATCGCGGCATGGAAGAGGTCTATACGTCGTCGGCGAAAGACGATACGCGCTGGCAGCCACGCCCTCCCGACCCCGAGCTAGAGGCTGAAATGCTGCGTCGCCTGATGGTCCGTCTCGGTTCGGACAACCAGCGTGCCGCAACCAGCGTTGCAGCCGCCAAGGCCGAGCCGCGCGCAAAACTGGCATCCAGTAACGATGGCACGGGTACGCTGGAGGTCTATGAGCGCTTTGACCGTGCCTGGCGGCGTGTCGGTCTGGCGCTGGATCGCGTCGGATTTACCGTCGAGGACAGGGATCGTTCGAAGGGACTGTATTTCGTCCGCTATGTCGATCCTGAACGAGACACCAAGAAGACCGATACCGGCTGGCTAAGCAAGCTGAGTTTCTGGAAGAGTTCCGAGCCGGTGGCCAATTCCAAGGTGCAGTATCGCATCTACGTCAGCGAGTCAGGCCAGAACAGTACGGTTCAGGTTCTCTCCAGCGAAGGCGGGACGGACAAGTCGGACACGGCCAGAAAGATTCTCGATCTGCTCTACCAGCAGTTGCAGTGATCCGCTTTGCGTCGCTGGGCAGCGGTAGCGCGGGTAACGCGCTGCTGGTCGAAAGCGACGCCACCTGCCTGATGGTCGATTGCGGCTTCGGGCAACGCGAGACGCTTCGGCGTCTCGCCCGCTTGGGGCGGTGCCCCGAAGATCTGACGGGCATTCTGGTGACCCATGAACACGGTGATCATGCCGGTGGCGTCTTTCCTTTTGCCAGACGCCACGGGATCCCGGTCTGGCTGAGCCATGGAACGTTTGCGGCTTGCGAGTCGGCTACCGGAGGGGTGGATGTGCGCATCGTCGACAGCCACCGGAGGTTTCATGTCGATGCACTGGAAATACAGCCATACCCGGTACCGCATGATGCCCGGGAACCGATCCAGTTCGTATTCTCTGACGGAAACTGGCGTCTCGGTCTGCTGACCGACGCCGGCGAGATTACCCAGCACATCCGCGAGGTGCTGTCGGGCGTCGACGCGCTGATCCTGGAGTGCAATCACGATGCAGACCTGCTGGCGGCATCGAACTATCCGGTGTCACTGCGGCGACGGATAGCAGGCCGTCTCGGCCATCTGGAAAACAGCGTAGCGGCAGATCTGTTGCGGGACATCGATTGCAGCAGGCTGCAACACCTGGTCGCCGCCCATCTCAGCGAGTCGAACAACCGTCCTGCCTTGGCACTGCAGGCGCTGTCCGCAGCTTTGGATTGTGCCGATGAACAAATCGACACTGCCTGCCAGGCAGAGGGCTTTGCCTGGCGGCAATTTACTTGAGCGTTAACGAAAAAGCGGGGCCGCAGCCCCGCTTTTTCTGAAAACCGAAGAATTACTTCTTGGCTTCCATGCCAGCTTGCGGAGCGGCAACGCCAGCTTGACCGGCATCGCTCTTGGCTTCCATGCCAGCCATACCTGCTTGCGGAGCGGCCATACCGGCCATGCCCGCTTGTTCGGCCGGCTTGGCGGCTTCCATGCCGGCCATGCCAGCTTGCGGTGCAGCAGCCGGTGCCGGGGCGGCAGCAGCCGGAGCCGGTGCCGGAGCGGCAGCCTTCGGCTCTTCCTTCTTACCACAGGCGGTCAGGGCAACGGCGAGCAGAGCAGCAACGAGAATAGACTTATTCATGGGATTTCCTTATCGACAAGTAGAAAAAGTGCAGCCAAAAATTCGATGGTCAATAGACCGATCAACGATAATTATATCAATTTTTGGTATCGACGCGCGAAATGCTGCGCTGCGGAAAGGTCCTGGGTTTCAGAGTCCGAGCGTGGTCGCGCTTACCGGTATACCGCCTTCGGCCCAAATTTCGTCGAAACGCCTGCGATAAGGTGTCACTTCTTCGACTTCGTCGATCAGCAACTTGCACCGGGGTTGATCGCGGTCGAAGCGAATCAGCGCATGCGCATCGTCGACCAGGATCATGGAGTCGCGAAGGTGGCCGAGTTGTTCCGGTGTTTGTTGCGCCGCGCTATTGTGGCTGTAGTCTTTCAGCAATCCCTGCAGCAGAGGCTGCCGTTGCTGCAGCGGCGCCGTGTTGCGCAGTGCGATGCGCAAGCAGTCGGAGCGCACCCCAGACAGCGCTGCCTTGAGAGCGGCAATCCGCTCCGGCGTTTCAAGATGCAGCAGGCCGAGGTCTTCGTCGTAAATGCTGATTCGCTGGCGGGCAAGCGCCAGAATACGATCAATCGCCATCTGGTAGTCGGGCCAGGAAGTAAATAGTTCGCGAGACATGGTTTGTAGTTTAGTCCATTGTTAGAATTTGCGCTTTTTTCGGAGCATTTTATGCCAATCGGGGTTATCGAATCACTGGATCATGAAGCCCGTGGAATTACCCGACTGGCTGGCAAGACGGTCTTCGTCGACGGTGCCTTGCCGGGCGAAACGGTCGAGTACGCAAGCTTCCGGAGAAAGCCCAACTATGAGCTGGCGCATCTGGTGGGTGTGCTTTCCGGTTCGACGGCTCGGGTCAAGCCGCGCTGCGAGCATTTCGGCATCTGCGGCGGATGCGCCATGCAGCATCTGGAGCCGTCGGCGCAGGTCGCGGTAAAGCAGCGAGTGCTGGAAGACAGCCTGTGGCATGTCGGTCGCGTTCGCCCCGGGCAAATATTGCCGCCGATCCACGGCGAGCCGTGGGGATATCGCCATCGGGCGCGTCTTGCCGTGCGCCGGGTCTCCAAGAAGGACGGAATGCTGGTCGGTTTCCATGAGTGGCGCAGCAGCTACATCGCCGACATCCGTTCCTGTGCTGTCCTGCCACCCCATGCCTCGGCCTTGCTGCTGCCGTTGCGCGAACTCTTCGCCGCCTTGTCCGTTGCCGAGCGGATGCCTCATATTGAGGTGGCAGTTGGCGCCCACTGTACGGCCCTGGTCCTGCGGATACTCGAACCGCTGAATGCGCGGGATGAGGATTTGTTGCGCAAGTTTGCCGACCGCCATGAGGTGGTCTTCTATCTGCAGCCCAAGGGACCGGATACCGCCTATCGTTTCTACCCCTTGCCCGGTCCGCGGTTGTCGTATGCCTTGCCGGAGTTCGAACTGGAACTCGACTTCAAGCCAACGGATTTCACCCAGGTCAACCACTCGGTCAACCGGGTTCTGGTACGGCGTACCCTGCGTCTTCTGGATGCGCAACCCGGTGAGCGGGTCGCCGACCTGTTCTGCGGGCTTGGCAACTTCACCCTGCCGATTGCCCGTTCCGGCGCCACGGTGCTGGGCGTGGAAGGTAGCGCAGCGCTGGTCGAGCGTGGGCGCGAAAATGCCGTGGCCAACGAACTGGCCGGCAAAGTCGAATTCGCCGTCGCCAACCTATTCGAATGTACCGCGGAGTCCATGGCGGCGCTCGGGCGTATCGACAAGATGCTGATCGACCCGCCACGCGAGGGGGCGCTCGAGGTGGTCAAGGCGCTCGGTGAAGAAGGCGGCCCGCGCCGGATTGTCTATGTTTCCTGCAACCCGGCCACGCTGGCCCGCGATGCGGCGGTACTGGTGTCGCCCAAGGGCTATCGCTTCACGGCGGCCGGTGTTGTGAACATGTTTCCCCACACCGGCCACGTCGAATCGATCGCGGTATTCGACAAGGCATGAAAAAGGGCGGCCGTGGCCGCCCTCTCATGGCGCGAACAGAAGTTCAGTCGCGCTCGCCGGTGAAAGCCATGATCAGTTGCAGCAGGCTGACGAAAACGTTGTAGATATCAAGGTAGACCGCAAGCGTCGCCGAAACGTAGTTGGTTTCGCCGCCCTGGATGATGCGGCTGATGTCGTACAGGATGTAAGCCGAGAAGAGCAGTACGACGACGGCGGCGATGGTCAACGAGAGGGCCGGAATCTGGAAGAAGATGTTGGCAACCGCCGCCAGCAGCACGACGATCATGCCGATGAACAGGAACTTGCCCATCCCCGTAAAGTCGCGCTTGCTGACGGTTGCGATACTGGCCATCGTCAGGAAGATGGCGCCGGTGCCGCCGGCCGCCAGCCCGATCATCGAGCCGCCGTTGGAGAAGCCGAGCGCTACCTGCAGGATGCGTGACAGCATCAGGCCCATGAAAAAGGTGAAACCGAGCAGCAGGGCAACGCCGAGGCCGCTGTTCTTGTTCTTCTCGATGCCCCACATGAACCCCCAGGCGATGCCGAGGAAGAGCATGAAGGCCATGAACGGGCTGCCGGCGAGGAAGCTGAACTGCATCTGGATGCCGACCAAGGCACCAAGCACGGTCGGGATCATCGACAGGCCGAGCAGCAGGTAGGTATTACGCAGAACACGGTTTTGCTGAAGCGCAAGTTCCTGGGAACCTTGGCTGGCGGTCTGGAATTCAGTTTGCATGCGAAATCTCGCTTTCTATTGTCGTTACAACCACTAAGACTAATCGAGCAGACCCAAAGTTTCAACAGATTGTTGAGCTGGTTTGTCAGGTAATGAGGCTTGACGCTGTGCTATGATTGTGCCCCTCGGGTCTGTGGCAGAGCGGTTGAATGCACCGGTCTTGAAAACCGGCGTGGGGCGACCCACCGAGGGTTCGAATCCCTCCTTCTCCGCCAAGAAAAGGACAGCCTCGTATGGGCTGTTTTTTTCTTGGTATACTAGGCAGTGAATCTATGA
>DJUX01000053.1 GCA_002440665.1 Dechloromonas sp. UBA6271 | reverse complement strand
GCTAATGGACAATCTGGGTTTACTTCACCCTGGAAAGCGGCGGCGGCTATTCCATCCACCCGCCAGTGGAGTTTGTCGCTCGACGCGCCAAGCCATGAGCGATTGCACCTTGGATAATCCCGAAGCAGTTTGCTTGTTGGTTGCCGATTAAGTCGATAGGCGGGAAGCGACGGGAACCTCACCGTTAGAATAAACCGGCGGTACCTACTGCATAAGTTGCTTCATCTCTGGAAGGAGAACGCTGTGGCACGGAAATCTGTCTATCGCAGTGTTTTGCTAGCGCTGCTTGCGAGTGGTGGCAATCTGCTGGCCGGCAATGTTTTCGCCCAGGCACCCGACAAACTGCCGCTGGCGCCGGATTACCATGGCGAGATTCGGCGGGGTGCGGATGGAAAACTGATGGCGCTACCGGCATCGGAATCTGCCGCCAAGAACCGTGCTGGCAATGTTGCGCCCAAGGCGACTATGGTGGTCGGCAGTAGCGAGAAAATCACCACGCTGACCGAGGCCGCGCGTTTGGCCAAAGATAGCGAGGTGATTGAAATTCGGCCGGGGAATTATCGCGGTCAACCGGCGATCTGGACCCAAAAGGATCTGGTCATCCGCGGCATCGGTGCGCGTCCGGTGATGCTTGCCGATGGCCAAAGTGCCGAGGGCAAGGCGATCTGGGTGGTCAGGGGAGGCAATATCCGGATCGAGAACGTCGAGTTTCGCGGCGCCCGGGTTGCGGATGGCAATGGTGCCGGCATTCGTTTCGAGAAGGGGCGTCTTACGGTTCATGCCTGTCGTTTTGCCGACAATGAGATGGGGATACTCACGGCCAACTCTGCCGATCTATCGCTTGAAGTTTCCGACAGCGAGTTTGTAAATGCGCCACGCCACGAGGGGCAGTTACACCACTTGCTTTATGTCGGCGCCATTGGGAGGTTTGTCCTGCGTGGCAGCCGGTTTCAGAATGGCTATCTGGGTCACCTCGTCAAATCAAGGGCGCGCGAGAGCCATGTGCTCTACAACATGCTGGCGGATGGCAACGAAGGTCGGGCGTCCTATGAGCTCGAGTTTCCCAATGGCGGCGTCGCCTATGTCATCGGTAACGTGATCGGCCAGAGTGCGGGCACGGACAACCCAAGCATCATCTCTTACGGTGCCGAGGGACAGCGCTGGCCGGAAAATGCGCTTTATCTCGTCCATAACACCTTGGTTAACGACATGCATGCCGGAAATTTTTTGACCGTGCACAACGAGAAATTTCCAGCGGGTATTGAAGTTTGGGCAATCAACAACCTGACGGTGGGTAATGGCAATTTCTTCCAGCCAGCACAAGGCAGATTCGAGGGAAACCATTCTGCTTCGCGTGCCGAATTGATCGAATACGGCAGGCTTCCCTCGCGCCTGACCGCCGTGTCGCCGCTCCGCGGATCGGTCCGGTCGCCGGGCAGTGCCGGCGCGGTCGACCTGATGCCGAATGCAGAGTTTACTTATCCGGTTGGCAGCCGGCCGATTCAGGCGAGCAGTTCGCTCTCGCCCGGGGCCTTTCAGTAGGTTCCAGCAGGGATTTTTAGTCGCCGAAAATGGAAGTCGCCCCGGTCGGGGTGTCAGCGTCGCTCGCCCACCGCGCCTTGCGCCATTTCTCCCGCTCGCCGTTGCCGCAGAAGGTCCAGGCGACGAAGCGGCTCTGCTTCTGGCCCTGCGCCATCGGGATGGTGCGCGAGTCGACGACCTTCGCTTTCTTCAGGGCGGCTTCGACGTGCTCGAGGTTTTCGGCATTCGAAATCAGGCTGGTGAACCACATCACCCGCTTCGGAATGCCGGCGCTCTGCTCGATCATGTTCTTGACGAAGGCACGCTCGCCACCGTTGCACCACAGTTCGGTGCCGCCGCCACCAAAGTTGAGGCGGGGCTGGAGGGTGCCTTTTTTGGCACCCGGCTTGCCGAGCTTGTTCCACTTGCGCTGGTTGACCGCCAGCACATCGTCGGGTGAATTGTGGAAGGGCGGGTTGCAGATGCTCAGGTCGAAGTTTTCACCGGAGCGCAGCAGGCCGACGAAGATGTTTTCCCAGACCGGTTGATGGCGTAATTCGATTGCTGCGGTCAACGCCGGATTTTTGCCCAAAATGGTTTGCGCATTGTCGAGCGCCGCCTGGTCGATATCGACACCGAGAAAACGCCAGCCGTATTCGGCATTGCCGATCAGCGGGTAAACGCAGTTGGCACCGACGCCAATATCCAGCACGCGGACGTTCGGCCCGGTCGGGATGACTTTCTTGTTGCAACTGGCGAGCAGGTCGGCGACGTGGTGGATGTAATCGGCACGGCCGGGAATCGGCGGGCAGAGGTAGCCAGCCGGAATCTCCCAGCCCTTGACCCCGTAATGCAGCGCCAGCAGCGCCCGGTTGAGGGCCTTGACAGCGGCCGGGTTGGCAAAATCGATGCTCGGCGTGCCGGCAGGCGTGGTGACGACGTACTTGACCAGCCCCGGGGCGATGGCGGTCAGGGCGGCGAAGTCATAGCCGGCAAGGTTCTTGTTGCTCGGGTGGAGTCCGGGTTTTGGGGCAGGCGCCGACATCTGGTTTCCGATCATGGGCAGGGGGGGGGGCGGAGTATCCCACGGATTGATTGTTGCAAGAACGACAAGCGCTCCATCCCGGCAAGTCGTTGTTTAAAAGCGATTCGTTGCCACCGATGGCTTGGCATGGAACTCTCTAGTGTAGTGCTTTCGAATTGTTTGAACCAAGCATGATTGCTTTTGTCATATTCGCATCCTTTCTGTGGGGCGAATGATGAATCAGGGCCAGGGAATCAATTTGACGGATGAACAACCACGCTGTTTGCCGCGCTCAATGTCTTGGATGGTCAGGTCATCGGCCAGTGCCAACAACGCCACACCCACCTCGAGTGGCTGAAGTTCCTCAAACAGATCGACCGCAAGACGCCCAAGGACAAGACACTGCATTTGATCGCCGACAACTACGCCACACACAAGCATCCATTCGTTCAAGAATGGCTTGCCAAGCACCCGCGCTTCAACATGCACTTCAAGCCAACCTTGGCATCATGGCTCAACATGGTCGAACGCTTCTTCCACAGCATTTCAACAGACCGACTCGAGCGCGGTATCTTTCGTAGCGTTCCAGAACTCATCACCGCCATCGAGGAATACATCAACGTGCATAATCAAAATCCAAAACCTTTCGTCTGGACCGCCAAGACTAATGACATTCTGTAGAAAGTCATCCGCGCAAATCGCCAGCTTGGTTCAAAGAAAAACGAAGCACTACACTAGGGTCTGTTCACAGTAGCTGATTTGTGTTTACATCCTGAAATTTGGATGTTGCACATGGATCGGCAGATGTTGAGTGATACCCAGTGGTCACGGATAGCGGATTTGCTGCCTGGCAAACCGACGGACAAAGGCGGACGTGCTGTCGACAACCGGCAGTTTGTCGAAGCCGTGCTGTACATGGCGCGCACCGGCTGTCCCTGGCGCGATCTGCCGAAAGCACTGGGCAACTGGCACTCGGTATATGTCCGCTTCGCCCGCTGGGGAAAGTACGGTGCCTGGCATCGCATGGCCGAGGCGCTCCAGGGGGATGCTGACCTTGAAGAGTTGTTCATCGACGCCACCATTGTTCGGGCCCACCAGCATGCTGCCGGTGCACCCAAAAAAACGGTGGCGATCAGGCGATCGGTCGCTCGCGGGGCGGACTGACCACCAAGGTCCATGCCTGCGTGGATGCACTGGGCAATCCCATACGGCTGATCCTGACCGGTGGCCAGGTTGCCGACATCACGCAGGGCGCGGCCTTGGTCGAGGCCATCCCGACCGAGGCGGTCATCGCCGACAAGGGCTACGACAGCGATGCCTTGGTTCAAATCATCGAGGCCGCCGGTGCTCAGGCCATCATCCCGCCGCGCAGCAACCGGAATTCGCCGCGCAAGATCGACTGGCATCGCTACAAGGCGCGAAATCTCGTCGAGCGATTCTTCAATCGCCTCAAGCAGTTCCGTCGCCTCGCCACGCGATACGACAAACTCGCCAATCGATTCAATGCCTTCTTGCATCTCGCCTGTGCTTATATCTGGTTACTGTGAACACACCCTGGTAAGCGGGCAGCAAGAAAGAGACGTTCGGCTAGTGCTGGATCAGTAAAATGGGCCACCACGACTTCCTGGAGCAGTTGGTTGACTGCGGGTGGGACGAGGCCGAAATCGAGATTGTCGTTGTCGTCGAACATATTGTTTTAGTGGTGTATCGGGTGGAAGATTTACCCTTCAAGCAACAAGCATGCACGCATTATTCGCAGGAGATTCCATGTTTCTCGCCATGAACCGTTTTCGCATCGCATTGGGCAGGGAGGACGATTTCGTCGCCCACTGGCGCAATCGCAACAGCTACCTGGCCGAAGTGCCAGGGTTCGTTTCCTTCAACCTCCTGCGCGGCGACAGCAACGACGAGCGGACCCTTTTTGCATCGCACACGGTTTGGGCATCGGAAGCGGCCTTTGCCGATTGGCCCCAGTCCGATGCCTTCCGCAAGGCACATATGGCGGCCGGCCAGTCGTCGCGCGATTTCTATCTCGGGCCGCCGCAGCTGGAATTGTTCGAGGCGGTGTTGTAAGCAGCGCTCGGCGTCTCGGGAACGCACGGCGAACCTTCCCGGCGCCGTCGACTCCAAATATCAGGTAGAAAAGTCCGGCCCGGATTTATCGCAGCGTTGGCAGGCATGAAGCGATACATTGGCGTAAAATCCCGCGCTCAGCCGCGCTCGCGAAACCGGTAGAGGGCTCGGCTGCTTTCCTGAAGGATGAAGATGAAGCGTGTGGACGATTTCCGTTTGCAGTTGGGCAAGCATGAACTAGTGCCGATCACGATCGGTGGCATGGGTGTCGATATTTCGACCGCCGACCTGGCGCTGGAAGCGGCTCGCCTCGGTGGCATCGGCCACATTTCGGATGCCATGGTCAAGACGGTGAGCGATCGTCGCTACAACACCAAGTTCGTCAAGGAAAAGCTGGCGATCTACAAGTACAACGTGCTCAACGAAGACAAGGCCGCCGTCAAGTTCGATATCGGCCGTCTCGTCGAAGCCACGCGTCTGCATGTGGCTGGCACGATGGAGCGCAAGCAAGGGTCGGGGCTGATCCTGATCAACTGCATGGAAAAATTGACCATGAATGCCCCGAAGGAAACCCTGAGGGCACGCATGCGTGCCGCGCTGGATTCGGGGATCGACGGCATCACGCTGGCGGCTGGATTGCACCTCGGGTCGTTCGCGCTGATTGAGGATCATCCGCGTTTTCGTGATGCCAAGCTTGGCATCATCGTTTCATCGGTTCGCGCCCTGCAACTTTTTCTCAAAAAGAGCAGCCGCACCAATCGCTTCCCCGATTACATCGTCGTCGAAGGCCCGCTGGCCGGCGGCCATCTCGGCTTCGGCCTGGATTGGGCAAAGTACGATCTGGCCACCATCGTCGCCGAGGTCATCGCCTATCTCAAGGAGGCTCAACTGGATATTCCCGTGATTCCGGCGGGCGGTATCTTCACCGGCAGCGATGCGACGGCCTTCCTCGAAAATGGTGCTGCCGCCGTTCAGGTGGCAACGCGATTCACGGTCACCGACGAATGTGGCCTGCCCAACGACGTCAAGCAGGAATACTTCAAGGCCAACGAAGACGACATTGTGGTCAACGAAATTTCGCCGACCGGCTATCCGATGCGCATGATCAAGAGCAGCCCGGCGATCGGCGACGGTATCCGCCCCAACTGCGAAGCCTACGGCTATCTGCTCGACGCCAACGGCAAGTGTTCCTACGTGACCGCCTACAACCGTGAGGTGGCTGCACATCCGGGCGCGCGCAAGGTTTCGGTGATGGACAAGACCTGCTTGTGCACGCACATGCGCAACTTCGATTTGTGGACCTGTGGTCAGCTGACCTATCGCTTGAAGGACACGACACACCGGCTGGCCGATGGCAGTTACCAGATGCTTTCCGCCGAGCACGTCTTCCACGACTACCAGTTCAGCACCGACAACAAGGTGGCACTGCCGGTGGCCGCCTTAGCCTGATTTGGGCTTTCCTGAGTGCGTCGCCTGTTGCTGGCCAGGGCGAAGGAGGGTTTCGCAATGATGCAGATGAAGCACTGGATTTCACTTGTATGCACCTCCGTGCTGCTGATTGCAGTACCAGTGCAGGCGCAGGTTCTCGGGGCCAACGACCAGCCGATTCACGATGCGGCACGCGTCGGCAACGGTCAGGACGTCAGCGTAATTCTCAAGGCACAGCCTGCGGCGCGTGATGTCAGAACGTCCCAGGGGTCGACGCCGCTGCACCTGGCGGCGACCAACCCGGATGTCTCGGCGCTCAAGGCTCTCCTCGTCGCTGGAGCAGATCCGAATGCCAAGGATGGGGAGGGTGCCACGCCGCTGCACATGGCTGCTTACACCCAGAACGCCAAGCACTCGCAACTACTTCTGGAAGCGGGGGCTGATCCCTATGCCAAGACCAATGCCGGGCGCGACCCGACCTCGATGGCGCGCAAGGTAATGGCCAATGAGGCGGCGGGTGTAATCTCGCTGTGGATATTGAAGGGTTGTCAGGCCGGCAAGCCCTGCTGAGAGGTCGTTGCTCCCGGCAATGTTGAAGTCGCTGCAAACGCTTGGTTATCGATGAATTTCGAACTGATCGGCATAATCATTGTCTTCCTAGTGATAGCGATTATCGTCATCAGGTCGTAATAGGATTTCGGCATACTTGCATCAAGCTGACAATCCGGCGACTATTGCGTTACACCAGACCATGAAGGAGACAAATATGCCAACAAAAATTATCAGCAACATCATAGCCGGCCGTCCGTTGGTATCCGGTACTACCGATATGACCGTACGGGCTGCTTGCCGGGCGATGGCCGAAAAGAAAATCGGCGCCTTGCTCATCGTCGAGAACAACCGGATCGCCGGGATATTCACCGAGCGCGATGCCCTCAACAAGGTGCTGGCTGGTGGTCTCGATCCGGATTCCACACAGGTTTCGCAAGTGATGGTCAGGGACCCGCAAACAATTCGCGCCGACAAACCGCTGGGTTATGCCCTGCAGTTCATGGCGGATGGCGGTTTTCGCCATGTGCCGGTGGTGGACGGCGACGGTGCGCCACTGGGCATGGTATCGGCCCGCGATGCCTTAGGTAGTGACATGGTTCAGCTCGAGCGTGACCTGCAGTTCAGGGAGCATCTCGAAGAGAACATTGCCTAGCGCTCCGCTATATTCCAGCCGAAGCGCGCCAGTGTCGCGGCAAACTCGCCGGATACTGGCGCTTTTATTTTCAGGCGTTGGCCATTGATCGGATGCACAAAGCTCATTTCGGTGCACGCCAGCAGCAGCCGGTGGCAATCGAGATGCTCGGCGAAATAGCGGTTATGGCGCCCTTTGCCATAGGTCGCGTCGCCGATGATCGGGTGGGCGATGTGCTTCAGGTGGCGGCGCAGCTGGTGCCGGCGGCCGGTGAGCGGATTGAGTTCGAGCAAGGCGTAACGGCTGCTCGGGTAGCGGTCGACCGCAACAGGTAGCTCGATTTCCGCCAGTTTGCGGAAATGGGTCAGCGCCGGCTGGGCTTCCATACTGCTGCGTTCGCCCCGGAATTCATAAGGATCGCGCTGGCGGCTAAGCGGATGATCGATGCTTCCCGCTGCGGGCGGGTAGCCGCGGACAATGGCCAGGTAGCATTTCTCCACCGTCCCGGCTTCGAATTGCCGGCCAAGGGCGCTGGCGATTTCAGGACTCAGCCCGAATATCAGAATGCCTGAGGTGCCGCGGTCCAGTCGGTGTGCCGGCCAGACGCGCTGGCCGATCTGGTCGCGCAGGATCTGGATGGCGAAGCGCGTTTCGTGACGGTCGATTTCCGAGCGATGGACGAGCAGGTTTGGCGGCTTGTCGATGGCGACGATGCATTCGTCGCGATAGAGAATCGGCAGTTGTTCAGCCAAAGAAGCGGCTCTTCGCCCCGGCGGGAATTTCCATGCCGGTGACGTAGGCGCGGTCCAACAGTTCCCAGTAGTAGCGGTACGAGGCACGGTCGTGCAGTTTGCCGTCATGCTGGATTGGTCCCCAGTCCTTGTCCTGCGCGGCGATCAGGATGTCGGCGGCGGCCTGGACTTCGGAGAAATCCGGGCGCATGGCTTCGACGATGGGCACGATCTGGTTGGGGTGGATGCTCCACATGCGCAGGTAGCCGAATTCGCAGCGGGCGCGCCTGGCATCGTTACGGATGCAGTCGATGTCCTTCAGTTCCGTCGTCACGTTGTGCGAAGGTACGACGCCGCAGGCCAGTGCGGCGGCGCTGATCTCGCACTTGGCGCGGGCAACCAGCGGATGATCGAACTGGCCGGGGCTCTTCATGGCACTGCCGGGGATGGCCCCGTGGTGGCCGGAAACGAAGTCCATCAGGCCGAAATCAAGGCTTTCTACACCGGGCAAGGCGGCAATTTCCCAGACTTCGCGCAAGGCGCCATGGGTTTCGATCAGCACATGGACTGGAATCCTGCGGTCAACGCCAAAATTCTGCTCAATTTCACGTAAGGCTTCGATCTGCACTTGCACATCACCCGCGCTGCAGGGTTTCGGTAGCGTAATGAAGGGGAGCCTGCTACCGGCAATGCCGATCAGGATTTCCATATCCTGCCGCCAGTGCGGGTGGGTGACGTCATGGACGCGGGCACCGACCCGGTTGAAACGGTTGTCTTCGCTCATGATCACGCCAGCCGCCATTTCAGCATGCTCACGCTCGGCGCCGGCATGGGCGCCGTCTTCGCAATCGCAAGTGATGTCGAAGATCGGACCGAGTTCAATCTGCAGTTGCAGCGCCTTCTTCATCAGCTTTTCAGAGCCGGCGTAATGGTCGACTGCAGGCAGGATGGGGAAGGGCTGCTCGCCGGCAAAAAGAACGGCTTTGGGATGGCGCATGATTTTCGGACCCGGAAATAAAAAAGGCCGCGGTATTTTACCGCGGCCTTTTGATGAAGCTGGGAACTAATACTGGATTACAGCATGTCCTTGACGGCTTCGGCTTCGTCGGTCAGTTCCTTGAGCGTAAAGTTCATCTTCTCGCGGCTGTACTCGTCGATTTCCAGGCCCTGGATGATCTTGAAGGAACCGCCCTTGCACTCGCACGGGAAGCCATAAACGATGCCGGCCGGGATGCCATAGGAGCCATCGGACGGTACGCCCATGGTGACCCACTCGTCGGAACCGAGGACCCAGTCATGGATGTGGTCGATGGCGGCGTTGGCAGCGGAAGCAGCGGAAGACAGGCCGCGGGCTTCGATGATGGCGGCGCCGCGCTTGCCGACGGTCGGCAGGAAGGTGTCGTTGTTCCAGGCGTGATCGTTGATCAGGGCCTTGACGCTGTCGCCGTTGGAGGTGGTGCTGCGGTAATCGGCGTACATCGTCGGCGAGTGGTTGCCCCAGACGACCAGCTTCTTCAGGGAAGCAACCGGACGGCCGATCTTGTTGGCGAGCTGCGACAGGGCGCGGTTGTGATCCAGGCGCAGCATGCCATGGTAGTTGTTCGGGTTGGTGCGGCCAACCTTCTTGGCGGCAGCGGCGGCAATGTAGGCGTTGGTGTTACAGGGGTTGCCGACGACCAGAACCTTGACGTCTTCCTTGGCGTTCTCGGCAATGGCCTTGCCCTGAACGGTGAAGATGGCGCCGTTGGCGGTCAGCAGGTCGGCACGTTCCATGCCCTTGGTGCGCGGACGGGCACCGACCAGCAGGCAGACGTCGGCGTCCTTGAAGGCGACGTTCGGGTCATCGGTGGCAACCATGCCGGCGAGCAGCGGGAAGGCACAGTCTTCCAGCTCCATCATGACGCCCTTGACGGCTTGCTGAGCTTGCGGCAGGTCGAGCAACTGAAGGATGACCGGCTGGTCTTTGCCGAGCATTTCGCCGGAGGCGATGCGGAACAGCAGGCTATAACCGATCTGGCCGGCGGCGCCGGTAATGGCAACGCGCATGGGGGCTTTGGACATGTATCGCTCCTGTATGAGACAGCGTGATTGAGATTGTTCGATTCTGCTCGAATGCCGGCCTTGGTCATGCACCTTGCAGGGGCGGGCACGAGAATTGAAGATGTTAGAAGTTCGGCGTGCTACTGTCAATTCATCATGTGTCTTATATAAGACAACTTTTCGTGGACGCTCTGCCGGAATTGTGCTGAAATTTCCCGCCATGAACCGTGACCCCGCCCGTCCTTCCTTTCGCGTTGCCTCGCCGACATTCAGTCCGCTGTACCGCCAGATCAAGGATTTCATGATCCGCAGCCTGGAAGCCGGCGAGTGGGGGCCGGGTGATGCCATTCCCAGTGAAGGTGAACTGGCGACGCGCTTCAACGTCAGCCAGGGAACGGTGCGCAAGGCGATCGATGAAATGGCGGCGGAAAATTTGCTGATCCGCCGCCAGGGCAAGGGAACTTTCGTGGCGAGCCATGATGACCCGCGTTCCTTTTACCGCTTTCTCCGACTGGTGCCCGACGACGGGAATGCCGCGCATGCGGTCAGTGTACCGCTGTCCTGCTCGACCAGGAGTGCTGATGCGGAGGTTGCCGCCGCCCTCGGGCTCAAGGTCGGCGATCCGGTGATCTATGTCGAGCGCCTGCTGCGTTTCAACGGCGAAACGGTGGTCTTCGATCAGATTCATCTGGTTAGTGACTTGTTCGCCGGGCTGACTCTCGAGAGTCTTAGCGGGGGAGATCGCTCTCTCTACAGTCTCTTCGAGAACGACTACGGTGTGCGCATGATTCATGCAGAAGAGCATTTGCGCGCAGTGGCTGCCGACGCCTACAGTGCGGGGCTCCTTGCGGTGCAACCCGGGGCGCCGCTGTTGCTGGTGGAGCGCACGGCATATACCTATGGCAACAAGCCGGTCGAATGGCGGCGTGGTCTGTATTGCACGAACCGGCACTATTACCGGAACGATCTTGGCTAACATGAATAGTGCTTTGTTACTATGCCGGAAAACGCTTAGCTTGCCGTGTTTCACCTGATTTTGAATGTATAATTATCGCTCTTTTCAAACCACGTAAAAGCGGAAAAACCGCACCTTTTCGCGAGGGATGACGTTCATGGCAGAAATGACCATCAAGAAACGTCCAAAAAATTTGGACTTGACCACTATCAGGTTGCCGCTACCGGGCAAGGTATCAATCCTTCATCGCGTCAGCGGTGTCGGTTTGTTCCTGTTTTTGCCGGTGCTTCTCTGGCTTTTTTCCGCCAGCCTGACGTCCGCTGAAACCTTCGCCACCTTCAGGTCGGTGTTTGCCAGTCTGCCTGCCAAGGTCGTGCTGGCAGGTCTCCTCTGGGCCTTCGTTCATCACTTCTGTGCCGGTATCCGTTTCCTGCTGCTCGATTTGCACGTCGGCATCGAGAAAGAGGCGGCCCGCAAGTCCGCGGCTGTGGTTTTTGCGGTCAGTATCCCGCTGACCCTGATTCTCTGGGGGGTTCTGCTGTGATCAACCGTATCGTAGTCGGTGCCCATTACGGCCTCACGGACTGGATTGCCCAGCGCGCCACAGCCGTCATCATGGCAGTCTATTCGGTTTTGATCGCGGCGGTTCTGCTGATTGTTCGTCCCGGAACATTCGAAGCCTGGCATGGTATTTTCGCCAATGGCGTCATCAAATTCCTGACTTTCCTGTTTCTCGTCAGCCTGTTCTATCACGCCTGGATCGGCGTGCGTGACATCTGGATGGACTACATCAAGCCGGTCGGCCTGCGCCTGACCCTGCATGTGCTGACCATTGCTGCGCTGGTGGGTTACACCGCGTGGGCTGCTGCGATTCTCTGGAGGCTGTAAGCGTGAGTATTCCTGTTCTCAAGTTTGATGCGGTGATCGTCGGGGCCGGTGGCGCCGGTCTGCGTTCCGCAATCCAGTTGTCTGAAGCCGGCCTGAAGACCGCTGTGCTGTCGAAGGTTTTTCCGACACGCTCGCACACGGTTGCGGCGCAGGGTGGTGTCGCCGCTTCTCTCGGTAACTCCGAGGAAGATCACTGGACGTGGCACATGTACGATACCGTCAAGGGTTCCGACTGGCTCGGCGACCAAGACGCGATCGAGTTCATGTGCAAGAAGGCCAACGAAGTGGTCGTCGAGCTCGAACACTATGGCATGCCGTTCGACCGTACCGACGATGGCAAGATCTATCAGCGCCCGTTCGGTGGTCACATGTCGAACTTCGGCGAAAAGCCGGTGCGTCGTTCCTGTGCCGCTGCTGACCGTACCGGTCACGCCATGCTGCACGCCATGTACCAGCGCAACGTCAAGGCCAACACCCAGTTCTTCGTTGAATGGATGGCGCTGGATCTGATCCGTGACGAAGAAGGTCATGTCCTCGGCGTCACCGCCATGGAAATGGAAACCGGCCAGATCGTGATTTTCCACGCTCGTGCCACCATCTTCGCGACCGGCGGTGCCGGCCGTATCTTCTACTCCTCGACCAATGCCTTCATCAACACCGGTGACGGCCTGGGCATGGCGGCACGCGCCGGCATCCCGCTCGAAGACATGGAGTTCTGGCAGTTCCACCCGACCGGCGTGGCCGGTGCCGGCGTGCTGATTACCGAAGGCGTGCGCGGCGAAGGCGGCATTCTGCGTAATTCCAGCAAGGAACGTTTCATGGAGCGCTATGCGCCGAATGCCAAGGATCTGGCATCGCGCGACGTGGTTTCCCGCGCCATGGCCACCGAAATCAAGGAAGGCCGCGGCTGTGGCGTCAATAAGGACTACGTCCTGCTCGACATCACCCACCTCGATCCGGCCACCATCATGAAGCGCCTGCCAGGGATCCACGAAATCGGCCTGCAGTTCGCCGGTGTCGATTGCCTGAAAGAGCCGCTGCCGGTCGTTCCGACCTGCCACTATCAGATGGGTGGCATCCCGACCCATTACTCCGGTCGTGTTGTCGCGCCGAAGGATGGTGATCACAGCTCCATCGTTCCCGGCTTCTACGCCGGTGGTGAATGTGCCTGCGCTTCGGTGCACGGCGCCAACCGCCTTGGCACCAATTCCCTGCTCGACCTGCTGGTCTTCGGCAAGTCTGCCGGTGACTCCGCGGTTGAAGATCTCAAGGCTGGCCGCGCTCATCGTGAACTGCCGAAGGATGTTGCCGACAAGACCCTGGCCCGCATCTCTGCACTGGACAATCGCAAGGGCGGTGCCAACGTGCACGAAACCCGTTTGGCCATGCAGCGCACCATGCAGGATCACGCCGGTGTGTTCCGTTTCGGCGACATGCTGAAGCAGGGCGTCGAGAAAATCCTCGAAGTCGAGAAGGCGGCCCGTCAGCTCGAGATCAAGGACAAGTCGATGGCTTGGAACACGGCCCGTACCGAAGCGCTCGAAATGGAAAACCTGATCGAAGTCGCCAAGGCCACGATGATTTCCGCCGAAGCCCGCAAGGAATCGCGCGGTGCTCACGTCCGCGACGATGCGCCGGATACGGCCGAGTTCCCGAACGGTCGCAACGACAAGGAATGGCTGAAGCATACGCTGTTCTCGCCGGTGGATAATTCGATCAGCTACAAGCCGGTCAACATGCAACCCCTGACCGTCGAGGCCGTAGCCCTCAAGACGCGCTCGTACTAATCGGAGTCCAGAATGAGCAAACGCATGGTTCAATTCAGTATCTATCGCTACGATCCGGACAAGGACGACGCGCCCTACATGCAGGATATCTCGGTCGAACTCGAACCGACTGACCGCAAGTTGCTGGACGCGCTGACCAAATTGAAGGCCAAGGACGACGCGATCTCCTACCGTCGTTCCTGCCGTGAAGGTGTTTGTGGTTCCGATGCCATGAACATCAACGGCAAGAACGGCCTGGCCTGCCTGACCGATATCGACAGCCTGAAGCAGCCCATTGTGCTGCGTCCGCTGCCCGGCCTGCCGGTCATCCGCGATCTGATCGTCGATATGACCCAGTTCTTCAAGCAGTACCACTCGATCAAGCCGTATCTGATCAACAACGATCCGCCGCCGGAACGTGAGCGTCTCCAGTCGCCGGAAGATCGTGAAGAACTGAACGGCCTCTACGAGTGCATCCTGTGCGCCTGTTGTTCGACCTCCTGTCCGTCGTTCTGGTGGAACCCGGACAAGTTCGTCGGCCCGGCCGGCCTGCTGGCGGCTTACCGCTTCATCGCCGATACCCGCGACCAGGCGACCAATGAGCGTCTCGACAACCTCGAAGACCCGTACCGTCTGTTCCGTTGCCATACCATCATGAATTGCGTTGACGTGTGTCCGAAGGGTCTGAATCCGACCAAGGCCATCGGCAAGATCAAGGACATGATGGTTCGTCGCGCCGTCTGATGGAGAGAGCGGACTACGAACGCCTGCGCTGGCGCTGTATTCGGCGTGCGCTTCTCGAACTCGATATTTCGCTGACGCGTTTTCTCGATAACGGGTTCGACAAGTTGAACGACGAGGAGCAACAGGTGTTCGTGGAACTCGCCGACATGGAAGATCATGACCTCTGGTACTTGATCAGCGGTCAGGCAGACTGTGATGATCCCCGTCTGGCCCCGATCGTGGCCATGCTACGTAAGAGTTAAGTAAGGTTGGCATTTTAACTTCCAAATGTTGACCGCTTTTTTTGCAATGCAGTGACAACCTACACCTGACAAGGGAAGAAACCATGACGACCGAACGCAAGGCAACTTTGACAATCGATGGGATGGCGCCTGTCGATTTTTCGATCATGACCCCGACACACGGCAACGAATGCGTCGATATTCGTACGCTGGGTGCCAAGACCGGTTTGTTCACCTACGACTCCGGTTTCCTCTCCACCGCCAGTTGCAAGTCCAAGATCACCTTCATCGACGGTGATGTGGGCCAGCTGCTTTACCGCGGCTACCCGATCGAGCAGCTTGCTGAAAACTGCAACTTCCTGGAGGTCACCTATCTGCTGAAGAACGGCGAACTGCCGAATGCCAAGCAGAAGGCGGATTTCGAGAACACCATCAAGAATCACACGATGGTGCATGAGCAGCTTTCCAAGTTCTTCTCCGGTTTCCGTCGTGATGCCCACCCGATGGCCGTAATGACCGGTGTGGTCGGTGCGCTTTCCGCCTTTTATCACGATGCGATGGATTTCTCTGATGCAGAACATCGTAACGTCAGTTTCAACCGTCTGGTTGCCAAGCTGCCGACGATCGTTGCGATGGCTTACAAGTACAACACCGGCGCGCCGTTCATGTACCCGGATAACGATCTGGATTACACCGCCAATTTCATGCGCATGATGTTCGGCAATCCTTGCGAAAAGTATGTCCCGAATCCGGTTCTGGTTCGCGCCCTCGATACCATCTTCACGCTGCACGCCGATCACGAGCAGAATGCATCGACCTCCACGGTGCGTCTGGCTGGCTCCTCGGGTGCCAATCCGTTTGCCTGTATCGCTGCCGGTATCGCCTGTCTGTGGGGCCCGGCACATGGTGGTGCCAACGAGGCCTGCCTGCAGATGCTGGAAGAAATCGGCGACGTTTCGCGCGTTCCGGAATTTATCGCTCGCGCCAAGGACAAGAACGATTCCTTCAAGCTGATGGGCTTCGGTCACCGTGTCTACAAGAACTTCGATCCGCGCGCCATGCTGATGCGCAAGGTTTGCAACGAAGTGCTGACCGAACTGGGTCTGGAAAATGACCGCCTGTTCAAGCTGGCCATGGAACTGGAAAGAATTGCTCTGGAAGATCCGTACTTCGTCGAGAAGAAGCTCTACCCGAATGTCGATTTCTACTCCGGCATCGTTCAAAAGGCGATCGGTATTCCGACCGAAATGTTCACCTGCATCTTCGCGCTGGCCCGCACGGTCGGCTGGATGACGCAGTGGGAAGAAATGATTACCGATCCGGAATACAAGATCGGTCGTCCGCGTCAGCTGTATATCGGTGCCGCCAAGCGCGACGTCGTGCCATTGGCTCAGCGCGGCTAAAGGAGCAGAGGAAGGGCGGCCGGCTGGCCGCCCTTTTTTTACTGGTGGAGCTTTGTGGCGCTGCACCCGGCAGCTGCAAAGAAATAAAACACCCTAACGGGGATGCCTATGACTACGATGAATCAACAGTTCGACAGCACGATGTTCTTCGGCGGCAACGCGCCGTTTGTTGAAGAGCTGTACGAAAATTACCTGAACAACCCGACCGCCGTGCCCGATGAGTGGCGCGACTACTTTGATCGCCTGGCGCAGATGCCTGGCTTCGTTGCGCGTGACGTGGCGCACGCCCCGGTTATCGCAGCCTTTGCTGAACTGGCCAAGGATGGCGGTTTCCGTCCAACTGCCAGCAGCGGCGGCGACAACAAGAAACAGTCTGCAGTGGGCCAGCTGGTTACCGCTTATCGCTCGATGGGTACCCGCTGGGCCGATCTCGATCCGCTCAAGCGCTTGCCGCGCCCGAAAATCGACGAACTGGATCTGTCATTTTACGGCTTTTCCGATGCCGACCTGAACCAGACCTTCAGCGTCGGCTCCCTAAAGGGGCTGCCGGAAACAGCGAAGCTCGGTGACATTCTCGAAACCCTGAAGCAGACTTATTGCGGCTCGGTTGGCGTCGAGTACATGTACATGACCGAGTACGCTGAGAAGCGTTGGTTGCAGGATCGCTTGGAGCCCATTCGCTCGCGGCCGACCTACAACGCCGATCAGAAAAAGCGCCTGCTTGAACGGTTGACCGCAGCAGAGACTCTCGAACGTTATCTGCACACCAAATATGTCGGCCAGAAGCGCTTCTCGCTTGAAGGCGGCGATTCGCTGATCGTTGCCATGGACGAAGCGATTCGCGTCGGCGGCAAGCTGGGCGTCGATGAAGTCGTGATCGGCATGGCTCATCGCGGCCGCCTGAACGTGCTGGTCAATACGCTGGGCAAGGCTCCGTCGATGCTGTTCGCCGAATTCGAAGGCAAGAAGAAGAGCGATCTTTCCGCCGGCGACGTCAAGTATCACATGGGCTTCTCGTCCGACGTGTCGACACCGGGAGGCCCTTGCCACCTGACGCTGGCTTTCAACCCGTCACACCTCGAAATCGTCAATCCGGTGGTCGAGGGGTCGGTCTATGCCCGACAGCTTCGCCGTGGTGAAGAGGGCAAGGCCAAGGTGCTGCCGGTCGTCATTCACGGTGACTCGGCCGTTGCCGGCCAAGGTGTCAATCAGGAAATGCTCAATTTTGCGCAAACCCGCGGCTACGGCACGGGCGGCACGCTGCATATCGTGGTTAACAACCAGATCGGTTTCACCACCAGCGATCCGCGCGACTACCGTTCCGGCCACTACTGCACCGACATCTTCAAGATGGCCGATGCACCGATCTTCCACGTCAATGGTGACGATCCGGAAGCGGTGGCGCTGGTCACCCAACTCGCTGTCGAGTACCGTCAGCAGTTCAAGAAAGACGTCGTGGTCGACATCATCTGTTTCCGCAAGCTCGGTCACAACGAGCAGGACGAGCCGATGGTCACCCAGCCGCTGATGTACAAGAAGATTGCCCAGCATCCGGGTACTCGCAAGCTCTACGGCGACAAGCTGATTGCCGAAGGCGTGCTGCCGGCCGACGGTCCCGATCAGATGATCGCCCAGTACCGCGAGCACCTGGACAAGGGCGAGCTGCTGTACAACCCGGTGCTGGCCGGCTACAAGCATCCGAACACCATCGACTGGACGCCGTTCCTGACCAAGGGTTACATCGAGAACTGCGATACCACGGTGCCGCTCAAGGAGCTGCAGCGTCTGTCAAAGCGTTTGACCACCTTCCCTGAAGGCTTCACGCTGCACTCCCGCGTCAAGAAAATCGCAGAGGATCGCGCGGCGATGGGCGAGGGCAAGCTGCCGGTCGACTGGGGCATGGCCGAGAACCTGGCGTACGCTTCGTTGCTGGTTTCCGGCTACGGAGTGCGCATTTCCGGCGAGGACGTCGGTCGCGGCACCTTCTTCCACCGCCACGCCGCCTTCCACGACCAGAATCGCGAAACGTGGGACGAAGGCACCTACTATCCGCTCAAGCACCTGCAGGAAAAGCAGGCCGGCTTCCAGTGCTACGACTCCGTGCTCTCGGAAGAGGCTGTACTGGCGTTCGACTACGGCTACGCTTCCGCCAATCCGTACGAGCTGGTGATCTGGGAAGGCCAGTTCGGTGACTTCGCCAACGGCGCCCAGGTCGTCATTGATCAGTTCATCGCCTCCGGCGAAGCCAAGTGGGGCCGCGCTTGCGGTCTGGTCATGCTGCTGCCGCACGGTTACGAGGGTCAAGGTCCGGAACACTCTTCCGCCCGCCTCGAACGCTACATGCAGCTCTGCGCCGAGATGAACATGGAAGTCTGCGTGCCGACGACGGCTGCCCAGGTCTTCCATATGCTGCGTCGTCAGGGTGTGCGCCAACAGCGCAAGCCGTTGATCGTCATGACACCGAAGTCCCTGTTGCGTCACAAGGATGCCGCATGTTCGCTGGAAGACCTGGCAACGGGTCAGTTCCAGCCGATCATCGGTGAAATCGACAAGATCGATGCCAAGAAAGTTACCCGTGTTGTCCTGTGTTCCGGCAAGGTTTATTACGACCTGCTGGCCGCCCGTCGCGAGAAGAAAATCGCCAACATCGCCATCGTTCGCGTTGAGCAGCTTTACCCCTTCCCGAAAGATCATCTGGAGAAGGAACTGGCCAAGTATCCGAAGGCGACGGAAGTCGTCTGGTGCCAGGAAGAGCCGCGCAATCAGGGCGCCTGGTATTGGATCGCTTCGCGCCATCATCTCGATACGCAGCTTGGCAACATGCAGAAGATGTTGCTGGTTTCCCGTCCGGCCTCGTCGTCGCCGGCGGTTGGCTATCTGGCCAAGCACAACGAGCAACAAAAAGCACTGGTCGAGTCCGCCCTGGGCAAGATCGAGTACTAATAACTAAAGCAGAGTGGAGTCACTATGAGCATTATCGAAGTTCAAGTCCCCCAGTTGTCCGAGTCCGTTGCCGAAGGCACGCTGGCTTCCTGGAAGAAAAAAATCGGCGAGGCGGTTGCCCGTGACGAAATCCTGATCGATATTGAAACCGATAAGGTCGTTCTCGAAGTGCCTTCGCCCGGTGCCGGTGTCCTCGTCGAGATCGTCAAGGGTGACGGCGAAACCGTTGTCTCCGGTGAACTGATCGCCCGCATCGACACCGAAGCCAAGGCGGGTGCCGCTGCGCCGGCTGCCGAAGCACCGAAGGCCGCCGCTCCTGCTGCTGCCCCGGCGCCTGCTGCCGCTGCGCCGGCCGGTACGGCCAGCCCGTCGGCCCGCAAGATCCTCGACGAAAAGGGCATCGCTGCCGCCGACGTCGCCGGTTCTGGCCGTGGTGGTCGCGTGACCAAGGAAGATGCCGTTGCTGCTGCGCCGAAGTCTGGCCCGGTTGCCGCTCCGGCTGCTGCCAAGGCTGCCCTGCCGACGCCGCCGGTGGCTGTCGCCCTCGGCGATCGTACCGAGCAGCGCGTGCCGATGTCCCGTCTGCGTGCCCGTATTGCCGAGCGTCTGCTGCAATCGCAGCAAACCAACGCCATCCTGACCACGTTCAATGAAGTGAACATGGGCCCGATGATGGCGCTGCGCAAGCAGTACGGCGAGAAGTTCGAAAAAGCCCACGGCGTTCGCCTCGGCTTCATGGGCTTCTTCGTCAAGGCTGCCTGTGCCGCCCTGCAGAAGTTCCCGGTGCTGAACGCTTCGGTCGATGGCAATGACATCGTCTATCACGGCTTCATCGACATCGGTATCGCCGTCGGTTCGCCGCGTGGCCTGGTCGTCCCGATCATCCGCAATGCGGACCAGATGAGCATCGCCGAAATCGAGAAGAAGATTGCCGAATTCGGCGCCAAGGCCAAGGATGGCAAGCTGTCCATCGAAGACCTGACCGGCGGCACCTTCTCGATCTCCAACGGCGGCATCTTCGGTTCCATGATGTCCACCCCGATCATCAACCCGCCGCAATCCGCGATCCTCGGCATCCATGCCACCAAGGACCGCGCGATGGTTGAGAACGGTCAAGTCGTTGTGCGTCCGATGAACTATCTGGCCATGTCCTACGACCACCGCATCATCGACGGCCGCGAAGCCGTCCTCGGTCTGGTGACCATGAAGGAAGCGCTGGAAGATCCTTCACGCCTGCTGCTCGGCGTCTAATCGACGTTTGCCGGCGCCAGTTCCCCGTCAAAGGGGGCTGGCGCTTTTGCACATTTAAGATCTGAAAGGATATTCATGTCCCAGCAATTTGACGTGCTCGTTATCGGTGGTGGCCCCGGCGGCTACATTGCAGCCATTCGCGCTTCGCAACTCGGCTTCACGGCCGCCTGCGCCGAATCCAATCCCTACGCCGACCCGAAGGGCGAGCCGCGTCTTGGCGGTACCTGCCTGAATGTCGGTTGTATCCCGTCCAAGGCCCTGCTGCATACCTCGCACCTGTTCGAGGAAGCCGGCCACTCATTCGAAGCCCAGGGCATCAAGGTCGGAAAAGCCAGCATCGATGTGCCGACCATGAAGGCGCGCAAGGATGGTGTGGTCAATCAGCTGACCGGCGGCATCAAGATGCTGCTCAAGAAGAACAAGGTTACTTTCCTGGCCGGCCACGGTTCCTTTGTCGCCAAGGAAGGCGAATTCTGGAAGGTCAAGGTTGGTGCCGAGGAAGTGTTGGCCAAGCAGGTCATCGTCGCCACCGGCTCCAAGGCCCGTCACCTGCCGAACCTGCCGGTCGACCAGAAAATCGTCATGGACAATGAAGGCGCCCTAAACCAGGAATCCGTGCCGAAGAAGCTGGCCATTATTGGTGCTGGCGTCATCGGTCTGGAAATGGGTTCGGTCTGGCGTCGTGTCGGTTCCGAAGTCACCGTTCTCGAAGCCATGCCGGATTTCCTGGCGGCAGCCGATGTGGACGTTGCCAAGGAAGCCCTCAAGCTGTTCACCAAGCAGGGCCTGAACATCCAGATGGGCGTCAAGATCGGCGATATCAAGGCCACCAAGAAATCGGTTTCCATCGCCTACACCGACAAGGATGGCAAGGAACAGAAGCTTGATGCTGACCGCCTGATTGTTTCCATTGGTCGTGTGCCGAATACCGATGGCCTGAATGCTGAAGGCGTTGGCCTCAAGCTGGACGCGCGTGGCATGGTTGAAGTCGATGGCCATTGCAAGACCAATCTGCCGGGTGTCTGGGCGATCGGCGACGTTGTTCGCGGCCCGATGCTGGCACACAAGGCGCATGAAGAAGGCGTCATGGTTGCCGAGCTGATGGCTGGCCAGGCTGGTCACTGCAATTTCGACACCATTCCTTGGGTCATCTACACCTCGCCGGAAATCGCCTGGGTCGGCAAGACCGAGCAGCAGCTCAAGGCTGAAGGCGTTGCCTACAAGTCCGGCAAGGTGCCGTTCCTGGCCAATGGCCGGGCGCTGGGCATGGGCGATCCTTCTGGCTTCGTCAAGATGCTGGCCTGCAAGGACACCGATCGTATCCTTGGCGTGCACATCATCGGCGCCAACGCCTCCGAAATCATCGCAGAAGCCGTCGTGGCGATGGAATTCGGTGGTGCTTCCGAAGATCTGGCGCGCATCTGTCATGCACATCCGACCCTGTCGGAGACCGTGCATGAAGCCGCGCTGGCCTGCGACAAGCGTACGCTGAACTTCTGATGCTGCCGGCTGGCGCAAGCGTCAGCCGACAAGACCAAGCAAAGAGCCCTGCGGGGCTCTTTGTTTTTGTGGGGCTTGCCGCCATACTACGACCTCAATTGCGATTAAATCCCATTCGGCTTGCAGAATGCATAACGACGACGATCAACTGGCCTTCCTCGATGACATGCCGTCTCCCGATTCCGGCAGCGCGGCGGAGGCGTGCTGGTACCTGCTGATCGTCGATGATGATGAGGATGTCCATCACGCCACCGAATTTGCCCTGGGCGATTTGCGGGTCCTCGGCCGGCCGCTGGAATTCCTGCATGCTTTCAGTGCCGAGGAGGCGATCGCCCTCCTTGAGCGCCAGCGTGACGTTGCGGTCATTTTGCTCGATGTGGTGATGGAACACGAGGACGCCGGTCTCAAGGCGGTCGAACGCATTCGCAACGAGTTGGGCCTGGATGCCGTGAGGATTATTCTGCGTACCGGTCAGCCGGGGTATGCGCCGGAACTCGACGCCATCGCCAATTACGACATCAACGATTACAAGACCAAGACCGAACTGACACGCGGCAAGTTGTTCACTACGGTGACGGCGGCCATTCGCTCCTTCGAGCAGATTCAGCGCCTGGAAGCGAGCCGCAGCGGCCTCGAACTGATCATCGACGGCTCCAGCCATTTCAATGCCGAGCAGGGCCTGCCGTCCTTTGCCGCTGCGGTCATCGTGCAGTTGTCCGATCTGCTTGGCATCCCGCCGGAAGGTATGGTCTGTGTCCGTACCGGAGGCGATGCGACGGATGGCATCGTTCTGGCGGCGGCCGGACGCTACGGGGAAATGACGAATCAGCCGCTGGCGGCAGTGACGGAGCAGACCGCCCGCCAGATGCTGGAGTGTTGTCTGCAGGAGCGCCGGAACCAGTGCGGCGAGCGTTCCCTGGCGCTCTATTTCGCCGGGCGGCACGGCAGCAATTTTGCCGTCTTTATCGAGTCGACCGCAGCAATCCGCCAGATCGACCGTCACCTGCTCAATGTGTTCCGTACCAACATTGCCATCTGCGGCGAGAATATCGGCCTTGTCGAGCGCTTGCGCAAGGCGGCCTACGTCGACACCCTGACCTGCTTGCCGAATCGTGCGGCGCAGATCGAAGCCATCGACGAACTGGTGGATGGCGCACGGAGCGGAAACTACGTGCTGGCGCTGATCGATATCGATCAGTTCTCGGAAACCATCGATGCCTTCGGCTACCGCTTCGGCGACCAGCAACTGCAGGCGGTGGGTGGACGCTTGCATGCCATGCTTCCCGACGACGTGCATGTTGCGCGAGTCGGCAGCGACGTATTCGGTGCCTTTGGCCGCAGCGAGGTCGTAAATCCGGTCAGCTTGCGCAACATCTTGCTTGAGCCCTTCGACAGTGAGGGCGGGCTGCACATCATTTCGTTCTCGATCGGTCTCGTCTGCGCTGATGCGGTCGACGCCGATGGTGCCGATCTGCTGCGCAATGCAGCGATCGCGCTCAAGCGCGCCAAGGTCGCCGGTCCCGGGAACGACGCCTATTACACCGCTGAAGTTGGCGTGCTGACCCGGCAGCGGATTCACATGTTGCACGATCTACGCAGCGCGCTGGACAACCGCGACCTCTTCGTCGTTTATCAGCCGCAGATCGATCTCGCTTCTGGCGCCGTTGTCGGTATTGAAGCCTTGTTGCGCTGGCGCACCGCGGCTGGTGAATTCGTACCGCTCGACCAGCTTATTCCGGTTGCCGAGCAGTCCGGCCTGATTGTCGCCGTGGGCAGCTGGGTGCTGCGGACGGCCCTGGTTGCGCAAGGTGAACTGGCGGCCCACGGCTATCCGCTACGCATTGCGGTCAATGTGTCGCCGGTACAGTTCCGCCAGCCGGGCTTTCTGGACGTGGTCCGTGATGCGATTGCCGAAAGTGCGATTGATCCCGGCCTGCTGGAGCTTGAAATAACCGAATCCGTGGCGCTTTCGGGCTGGGTGCAGACCGTCGAGCGCATGCATGCGATCAAGGCACTGGGGGCATTGATCGCCATCGACGATTTCGGCACCGGCTTCTCGTCGCTGAGCTATCTGGCCCGCCTGCCGGCCGACTGCCTCAAGATCGACCGCAGCTTTGTCCACGCGCTCGACGACCAGCATTCCGGTACACCGATAGCCGCGATGGTGATCCAGCTCGGCAAACAGTTGGGCATGCGCGTTCTGGCCGAGGGCGTCGAGGACTGTGAGCAGCTGCAGACCCTGGTCGATCTCGGTTGCCACGAGGCACAGGGGATGGTTTACGCTCCGCCGATGGCGCAACAGGATCTGCTGGTCTGGCTTGGGAACCGGGAACGCTGAACGCCCATGAGCCGGCTCGTCCCATGCCTGTTCGCGGTCATCATCCTGACCGGTTGCGGCCCGCGCGAGCCGCTGCGCGTCGGCTTCCTCGCCGGGCTCACCGGTAACGTCGCCGATCTCGGCGAGGCCGGGCGCAATGGCGCGCAGATCGCCGTTGAGGAGGTCAACCGGGCCGGGGGCATCAATGGCCGCCCGGTCGAACTGATCGTCCGTGACGATGCCCAGAGCCCGGAAAAGGCAATCGCTGCCGCCAACGAACTGATTGCGTCGGGGGTCGAGGCCATCGTCGGGCCGATGACCAGTGCCATGGCAGAGGTTGTCCTGCCGCTGGCGCAACGGGCCGGCATCGTTCTGGTCAGCCCGACCGTTACCGCGCGCAAGTTTTTCGGCCAGGACGACAATCTCTTCCTGATGATGTCGAGTACCCGCGAAGAGGCAAGGCTGAGTGCCGACTATCATTTCCGCGAGAGTGGCGTGCGTCGCGTGGCGGCTATCTATGATCAGAAGAACCTGGCCTACACGGAGAGCTGGCTGCGCGAATTCACCGTCGCCTTCCAGCAGGCCGGCGGGGATGTCCTGCCGTTTGCCTTCGAATCCAGCCCCGATGCGAATTTCGGGGCCATTGCCCGGCACGTCCTGAACAAGCGGCCCGATGCCATCCTGCTGATCGCGAGTGCCGTCGATGCGGCACGCATTGCCCAGAAAATCCGCGACCGTAATCAGCAGGTGCTCCTGTTCGCCTCGCAATGGGCGACCACCGATCGCCTGATCGAACTGGGCGGCAATGCGGTGGAGGGCATGGTGCTTCACAATTATTTCGACCGCGACAGCAAGGCGGCGGGGCTGGCACGGTTGAGTGACGTCTATGTCGAACGTTTCCAGCGCGAGCCTGGGTTTGCCGGTGTCGCCGCCTACGATGCGACGCGCGCCGTGCTGGAAGCGCTTGCCCGGCGCAACAACGGAGAGTCGCTGCGCGAAACCATGCTGACGCGCGGCCCCTTTCCCGGTGCCGAGGATGGCATCAGCTTCGACCGCTTCGGCGACAGTCGCCGCATTCCGCATGTCGCGGTGGTGCGTGACGGCCATTTCGTTACCTTGCGCTAGGCAAGCATTTTGAGTCAGTCAGAGCGGTTGACCGCAACAGGCGCATGGCGGCTGAGGACTTCGCTCATTCTGCTGCTGTTGGTCGCCACGCTCGTCACTTTCTGCATCATCGGCTTCAGCGTGCTCGCCTACCGCGTTCCCGCGATCCTTGCCGAAGACCGCCAGCATGCGCGCAACGACGCAGTCAGCCTGGCGCACTATTTCGAGCAGCTGATCGACAGCCTCGAAGGGCGCCTCGGGACGCTCGGCGCCCTGAGCCTCGAGATGCCGCCGGCGCAGATCCAGCGCTTTCTCGATGCCGTGGTTGCCGAGGGCGGCTTCACGGCCCTCTATCTGCTCAGTGACACTGGTCGCGTCAAGTATGTGGCGCTGCCGGAAGATACGCAGAATGTACGCCCCAATCTGGTCGGTACCGACCTTTCGCGCAATCCGCTGTTTACGTCGGCGCAGCGTTTGGCGCGACGGGTCTGGAGCGACCGCTACCTTTCGGCGCTGAAGGGCAATGCCACGATCGGCCTGGCCATCCCCTTCGGCGATTACGTGCTGCTCGGCGAAGTGGCGCCGGATTTCGCGACCGCCGTCTTGCGCGCTGGGGCGGCCGACCTTACTTACCCGGTGCTGGTCGTCGATCGCGCCGGCGAATACGTCGCCGGCAAGAATCTGGCCGAAAGCGAGCGCCTGCGCAACTGGGCCGCCGAGCTGCGCGGTCTCTCCCTGGGGCCGGATGGCGATGTCCGCCAGCTCCGTTTTGCCGGTTCGCGCTACGATACCGGCCTCGCGCGTTCGGACAAGCTGCAGTGGACCTTCATGGTTGGGTCGCCCGCCAGGCTGGACAACGAGCGCGTCCGGATGACCATCGGGCTCGTTCTCAGTGGTTTTGCCGGATCGATGCTGCTGGCGCTGATTCTGGCGCCCCTGTGGGCGGCCCGGATGAGTGCGCCGCTGCGCGACCTGATCGCGCAGACACGGGCGCTGACCAGCGGCAAGTTCGGCGGCAAGGTGGCGCGCGGGCCGATTCTCGAATTCAACCAGCTGGCTTCCGACATGGAATCGATGGCCGAGGCGATCCGCCAGCGCCAGGGGGAGCTCGAAAGGAGCGAGGAGCGCCTGCTGCAGAGCCTGCAGAACGTGCAACAACTCAATCTGCTGCTCGAGCACCGGGTGGAGTTACGGACCATCGATCTGGCACGCGCCAACCGCGAGCTGTCGGAAGCCATGGAAACCCTCAAGCTGGCGCAGGGCGAACTGGTGCGTAGCGAAAAGCTCGCCTCGCTCGGCAACCTGGTCGGCGGTGTTGCGCACGAGCTCAATACGCCGATCGGCAATGGCGTTATGGCGGTGTCGACGCTGCACGATCAGGCCCGCGCCTTCCGCCGCGAGATGGAAAGCGGCTTGCGCCGGTCGACGCTGGAAAGTTTCGTCAATCGCGTCGAACGCGGCAGCGAGATCGCCGTGCGCAATCTGCAGCGGGCCAACGAACTGATCACCAGCTTCAAGCAGGTCGCGATCGACCAGACCAGCGTCCAGCGCCGGCAGTTCCTGCTGGCCGAAGTGGTCGATGAAATCCTGCTGACCATGCAGCCCACGCTGAAACGGGTACCGTTCAAAATAAATTGCCGGGTTCCCCGCGACATTGCGATGGACAGCTATCCGGGGCCACTCGGGCAGGTGCTGACCAACCTGCTGACGAATGCGCTGGGCCACGCTTTCGAGGGACGAACGCAGGGGCGCATCGAGATTCTGGCCGCGCGTGAGGGCGTCGACCAGGTGTGCCTGCAGGTTGCCGACGACGGCGCTGGCATCCCGCCGGAACTGATCGGCCGCATCTTCGATCCCTTCGTCACCAGCAAGCTCGGCCGTGGCGGCAGCGGCCTCGGCCTGCATATCGTCTGGAATGCCGTCACCGTCGTCCTTGGTGGCAGCATTGCCGTCGATAGTGCGCTAGGCGAGGGCACACGCTTCCGCATCACCATGCCGCTTGTTGCACCGCGTCAATCGCCTCCTGCCTGATATATCATTTAGCCCCATGCCGCACAAAAAACTGAACGTCTCCGCCCAGGGCATGCTCGATGCCTACGAGGCCCTGCTCAAGACGCGGGGCTATTTTGCCGATGCCGCCCAGATGGCCGCCGCCAGCGCGCTGCAGAACCTGTACACCGGCCTGCTGGCCTTCAAGGTCAACCGCGGCAGCACCTTCAAGCGCCTGCTGGCGCCGCCCAGGCCGCCGCGGGGCCTGTATTTCTGGGGTGGGGTCGGGCGCGGCAAGAGCTTTTTGATGGACTGCTTCTACGATGCTGTGCCCTACCGGCGCAAGCGACGCATCCATTTTCATGCCTTCATGCAGCAGATTCACCACGATCTCGACAAATACAAGGGCGAGCCGGACCCCATGCTCAAGATCGCCGAGCAGATTGCGCGCGAGGTCCGCCTGCTCTGCTTCGACGAGTTCCACGTGTCGGACATCGCCGATGCGATGATCCTCGGCCGCCTGCTCGACGGCCTGTTCGAGCAGGGCGTCATCCTGGTCATGACCTCCAACTACCCGCCCGACCGCCTATACCCGAACGGCCTGCAACGGGAAAACTTCCTGCCGACCATCGACCTGCTCAAGCGTCAGCTCGATGTACTCGAGGTCGAAGCCGGCATTGACTATCGCCTGCGCGCTCTGGAGCAGGTCGAGATCTACCATCACCCGTCCGACGCTGCCGCCGAAAAGAAGATGCTCGAATACTTCCGCATGGTCGCCGGCGAGGAGGGCAAAAAGGGCGGGCATATCGAAGTGCTCGGGCGCAATATCGATAGCGTCCGCCGCGCCCACGGCGTCATCTGGTTCGATTTCCGGACGCTGTGCGGCGGCCCGCGTTCGCAGAACGACTACCTCGAAATCGCCCGCGCCTACCATACTGTGATGCTCTCGCACATTCCACAGATGACGCAGCACCAGGCATCGGAAGCGCGGCGCTTCACCTGGCTGGTTGACGTCTTCTACGACCACAAGGTCAAGCTGATCGCCACCGCCGATTGCCCGGCCGATGCCTTGTACACCCAGGGCACCCAGGCCGGCGAATTCGCCCGCACCGTCAGCCGGCTGACCGAGATGAACTCGCGCGAGTATCTCGCCCTGCCGCACAACGCGAGCTGAACGCCATGGACGAACAAGCGGTTCCGCAAGACCTCGCCATCGACCTGCGCCAGCTGGTCATGACCATCGCCAACACCGTCGACCTCGTCGGCGTCGACGACCTGCTGCATGGCCGCCGGGTCGGCATGCTGGCGCGCGAACTGGCCCGCCAGCTCAGGTTCGACGAGCAGGTCCAGCTGCTGCTCTACGATGCCGGTCTGCTGCACGACTGCGGCGTTTCCTCGACCCGCGTCCATAAAAGGCTGGTCGTCGATCTCGAATGGTCGGGCTCGCAGGAACACTGCATCCGCGGCGAGGAACTGCTGCAGGATTTCGCGCCGCTGGCGCATCTGGCGCCGATCATCCGCTATCACCACAGCCGCTGGATGTGGCTCGAAAAGCAGCCGCTGGACGCGCAGACGGTGCATTTCGCCAACCTCATTTTCCTCGCCGACCGCATCGATGTGCTGGCCGCCCCGTTCCATGCCGACAACACTACTCTGGCGCACGTCGAAGAGGTCCGCGAGCGGCTGGCTGCCGAGCGTGGCCGCCTGTTCGCCCCCGATCTGATCGACGCCTTTCTTGCCCTGTCGGAAGGCGAGGCCTTCTGGCTGGCGCTACAGCCCGAGTCGGTGCAGCAGTATCAGATGGAAATGGAAAGCTTCGGCGACCTGCGCATGGTCAGCTGGCAGGAATTCAAGCACTGCGCTGACATCTTCGCCCGCATCATCGACGCCAAGTCACCGTACACCGAGCAGCACTCGCGCGGCGTTTCCCTGCTGTCGCGCCATCTGGCGGGCAAGATGGGACTCGACCCGGTCACCTGCGAAAAGATCGAGGTGGCCGGCCTGCTGCACGACATCGGCAAGCTGCAGATCCCCGACGAGATCATCGAAGGTCACAATGCTCTGACGCCGCAGGAATTCAACATCATGAAGGGCCACAGCTTCGGCACGCGGCAGGTGCTCAAGCGCCTGCACGCCATCGACGATCTCGCCAGCTGGGCGTATTACCACCACGAGACGCCGGACGGGCATGGCTATCCCTTCCATGTCGGCGGCGCCGCCTTGCCGCTCGAAGCGCGCATCATCAACGTCGCCGACATTTTCCAGGCGCTGGCGCAGGAACGCCCCTACCGCAAGCCGATGGCGCCGTACGAGATTCTCGCCATCCTCGAGGAACGCGCCGCGCAGGGGCGGGCCGATCCGGCGGTGGTTGCCGTCGTCGCCGGCGACCTCGCCAATTGCCACCGCATCGCCTTGTGCTGCGAAGCGTGAAGGCCACGTTGCTACGCCTCCTGCTGTGCCTGATGGTTCTGTTTGGTGGGCCGGCAGCGGCGCAGCAGGAACTCGAAATCATTCCGCTGCGCAGCCAGACGCTCGACCAGGTGCTACCGACGCTGCTGCCGCTGCTCGAGCCGGGCGGCACGCTGACCGGCATGAACGACCAGCTCTTCCTGCGCGCCAGCGCGCGCAACCGCGAAGAGATCAGGCGGGTGCTGGCGACCATCGACCGGCCGTCGCGGCGCCTGATCATCCGTGTCAGCCAGAATCGCGAGACCGAGGCATCCAGCCGCGGCGGCGAGGTCAGCGGCCAGGTGGTGATCGGCGACAGCCGCCGCACCCGTGTCGATGCCCGCCTGTGGGACACGCAGGGCGCGCGCAGCGAAAATTCAGGGCAGATGGTGCAGACCGTCGAGGGCGGCCAGGCCTTCATCCAGGTCGGGCATTCGCTACCGATTCCCATGCGCCAGGCGACGATCGGCCCCGGCGGCGCGGTGATCAGCGAGACGGTGGTTTTCCAGGACATTGGCCGCGGCTTTTTTGCCACGCCACGGCTCAACGGCGAGCGGGTTACCATAGACATCAGCCAGCAGGCCGACAGCGCTTCACGCTTCGGTCCGCCCGGCAGTGTCAGCACCCAGAGTTTGTCGACCACCGTTTCCGGTCGTCTCGGCGAATGGATCGAACTGGGCGGAGCGAGCCGCCAGGTCAGCGGCAATCAGGCCGGCAGTTTCGGACGGTCAACCAGCGGCGGGCAGGATGCGCGTTCGATCTGGCTTTTGGTAGAGGAAGTGCAATGATTTTGAAACGCCACATCGGTCAGCAGGTGGCTCTGGCCACGGCGGCTTTCTGCGCCTTGCTGGCGCTGCCGGCATTCGGCCTGTTCATCTGGCTGTGGATCGAGCGCGGGCTGGCCGATACCTGGGTGCCCAGTGCGCTGGCCGCCGTTGCCTTCCTCTGCGCCTGTGCCGGCGTGCTCTACGTCATGAGCCGGCCGCAGCCGCCGCTCACCCTCGACGAGGGCGGCAGCGAAAGCTGAATCAGGCCAGCAACTGGCTGATCAGCAGTGGGTCGGCGACGCCGTTGACCGGCAGGCCGTGGCTGGCCTGATAGCCCTTGAGCAGGGCGACGCTGGTCTGGCCGAAGATACCGTCCGCCTTGATGTTGACGCCGCGCTCCGAGAGCCCCAGTTGCACCAGACGGACGTCGAGACCGCGCGCAAGCGGCGTCTGCAGCGCCAGACTGCGGGTGCCCGGTTGCGGCCCGTCATGGCAGCTCTACGGAGTCGCCGCGAGCGCGGTCCGCGATACTTCGGCGCCGTGCCCGCCCAGTGCGGCGAAGCTGCCGTAGACCACGGCGGCCCCGAGCGGCGACTTGATACCGAGGTTGGCGGCAGTGCGCGCGGCCGGCCGCCAATATTGAACTCCTTCCAGTTGAAGTCGGCGCGCGGCATGCAAGCTTTCAGCATAGATCAATGGCATGGCACGGTACAGGCGAAAAAAACCCGGCTGGAGCCGGGTTCGTCCTGGGCAGATGCTAGGGTCAGGCGGCGTTCAGCGCCTGATCCAGATCGGCGATCAGGTCATCGACGTGCTCGATGCCGATCGACAGGCGGATCATGTCTTCGGAAACGCCGGCCTTGGCCAGTTCTTCCGGCGACAGCTGGCGGTGCGTGGTCGACGCCGGGTGGCAGGCCAGGGTCTTGCAGTCGCCGATGTTGACCAGGCGGGTGACCAGCTGCAGCGCATCCTGGAACTTGCCGCCGCCGTCGCGGCCGCCCTTGACGCCGAAATTGAGGATGCCGGAAGCGCGGCCGCCCATGTATTTTTGCACCAGCGCGTGGTCCTTGTGCTCGGGCAGGCCGGCGTAGTTGACCCAACTCACCTTCGGGTGCTTCTGCAGGAACTGGGCGATCTTCAGCGAGTTTTCGCAGATGCGGTCCATGCGCAGGGCCAGGGTTTCGATGCCCTGCAGGATCAGGAAGGCGTTGAACGGGCTGATCGCGGCGCCCATGTTGCGCAGCGGCACGACGCGGGCGCGGCCGATGTAGGCGGCGGGGCCGAGCGCTTCGGTGTAGACGACGCCGTGGTAGGAAACGTCCGGCTCGTTGAGGCGCTTGAATTTGGCCTTGTGCTCGGCCCACGGGAACTTGCCGCTATCGACGATGATGCCGCCGATCGAGTTGCCATGGCCGCCGAGGTACTTGGTCAGCGCATGGACGACGATGTCGGCGCCATGTTCGAAGGGGCGGCACAGGTAGGGCGAGGGCACGGTGTTGTCGACGATGACCGGCACGCCATGCTTGTGGGCGATTTCGGCCAGTTTTTCGAAGTCGGTGACGTTGCCCAGCGGATTACCGACGGATTCGCAGAAGACAGCCTTGGTCTTGCTGTCGATCAGCTTCTCGAAGGCGGCTGGGTCGCGGTAGTCGGCGAAGCGCACGTCGATACCGTATTGCGGCAGGGTGTGGGCGAACAGGTTGTAGGTGCCGCCGTAGAGCGTCGACGAGGTGACGATGTTGTCGCCGGCCTCGGCGATGGTCTGGATGGCGGCGGTGATCGCCGCCATGCCGGAGGCCATGGCCAGCGCGGCGATGCCGCCTTCCATCGCGGCGACGCGCTTTTCCAGCACATCCTGGGTCGGGTTCATGATGCGGGTATAGATGTTGCCGGCCACCTTAAGGTCGAACAGATCGGCCCCGTGCTGGGTGCTGTCGAAAGCGTAGGAGGTCGTCTGGTAAATCGGCACAGCCACCGCCTTGGTGGTCGGGTCGGGGCTGTAGCCGCCGTGGACGGCAAGGGTTTCGATCTTCATGCGCGTGTCTCTCTTTGTCTTGTGGTTGGCGAAAAATGAAGTCTAGCAGGGGTTGACCGCAGCCGGCATCGGAAACGGGCATGAAAAAAGCCGCCGGCTTGCGCGCGGCGGCTTTTCGCTGATTTGCCCTGGCCGGGTAGTCAGTTCGGCAGCAGGCTGCCGTTGCTCAGGCGCACGCGGTCGCCGACCTGCCAGCGGCTGCCGCTTTCCTGGGCGAGGGTGCGGGTGCTGCCGTCCTCGAAGTGGACGGTGACCTGCGTCTGCTTCTCGGCACGCACGTACTTTTCCGTCTGGTGGCCGGCGAAGGCGCCACCCGCGGCACCGACGATGGTGGCGGCGGTGTTGCCCTTGCCGCGGCCGACCTGGTGGCCGAGCAGGCCACCGAGTACGCCACCGGCAACGGCGCCGAGGCCACTGGCTTCGGCCGGCGTGCTGACTTCGCGTACGGCCTCGATCGTACCGCAGTCGCGGCAGACCGGCGGCGGGGCGCTGGCCGGGCGCGCCGGGATGACGTCGATGCCGGCATCGTTGCGCTGGTCCTGGTAGGCGGTCGTGGTTCGCTCGCTGGCGTAGCGCAGGTCGCCGGTCGCTGGCGGGGCTTCACGCTGCACCTGCTGTTGTTGCGACTTGGCAGCCCTGGGCGGCGGCGGGGGCGGGTCGAAGCGCTGGGCTTTGGGGGCGGCAGCCGGCTGCGGGGCGGGCGCGGCAGCGACCGGGGCGGCAGGCGCCGGGGCCGGGGCCGGCTCGGCAGTTGCGGTCAACGTCGATTCCGGGGTCGATTTGCCCGGCAGCAGGCCGGTGAAACTGGCGATGGCAACGCCACTGGCGATGGTTACCGCGGTGGCGGCGACGATGATTGCCGGGTGGGTGGTTCGGGTGGCTTCTTGCATGGAATTCTCCGCTGGGGTGCTGATGCTGGTGCGGAGAATAACGTTTCACGCGGCGTTTGGCGCACGCTGAAACAAAGCGTTACAGCTCCTTACGAATCGTCGCCGTCGGCCCCGGCACGGCGCGCGTTGCGCAACAGAAAGCGGCCGGGGTCGAGGGCGTCGACCAGATCCTTTTCCAGCGGCAGCGGTTCGCCTTCCATTTGCGAAACCAGCAGGTCGGCCATCAGCGCCGACCAGACGATGCCGCGCGCGCCGAAGCCCTGCACGCACCATAGCCCGGGTTGCCGCGGCAGGGCGTGGAGGCGGGCATTGCTGCCGGTGGGCAGCGCTTCGGGTACCCGACCGACGATGGGCAGGCGGTCGGGCGACATCGGGCGGAAGCCGACGCGGCCGTGCAGCGTGGCGGGGTCGATGCCGGCGGCGAAGCCGGGCAGGGTCAGGCGCAGGCGGGCAAGGTTGTCGGCGTGGTCGGCCACACGCTCGGTTGCTTCGTCGTCTTCATAAGACAGCGAAGCGCCGATCAGCCGGGTGCCGTCGATTTCCGGCATGGCGTAGCCGATCTGGAACAGCACGACATCGAGCGGCGGCGTGCCGTCGGCCGGCAGGTGGCTGACCTGGCCGCGCGCCGCCACCTGCGGCAGCCAGGCGAACTGCGCGAAACGCGGGGCGGCGGCGCCGCTGGCCATGACCAGCACGGGCGCTTCGGCCAGCACGGCACCGTCGGCATCGAGCGCGCGCCAGCCGGTTTTTGCCCGGTTATTTACCTTTTCCAGGCGGTCGACCGCAACATTGAAGTGCGTGGTGATGCGTTCGGGAAAAGCGGCCAGCACCGCCTTGCACAGCGAAGGTGGCTGCACCCAGCCAGCGTTTGGGAACCACCAGCCGCCAATGTTGACCGCTTGGCCGAGCCGCCGGCTGGCTTCAGCGCGGTCGACGAATTGCAGCAGTTCGGGCGGCAGGCCGAGTTTCTCGACGGCGCGCCGCTGCTGCGCCTCGTGTTCCGCTTCGCGGGCCAGGTGCAGCACGCCACAGGGCGACCAGCGGGCATCGGGCAGGGCGGCGAGCAGGGCGCGGGTGGCGAGGAAGCCGGCGCGGGTCAGGCGCGACAGGCGGTTGTCGTCGGCGCTGGGCAGCGGACGCAGCATGCCGGCCAGGTTGCTGGAGGCGCCGCTGCCCGGCTCGGCGGCCTGCTCCAGCACGGTGACCTGCCAGCCGGCGGCGGCCAGTCGGTGCGCTGTCGTGCTGCCGGCGATGCCGGCGCCGATGACGATGGCACGGCGCTCGGCCGGCAATGGATGGCGATCCGGCCGCCGCGAGCGGAAGCGGCCGACCAGCATCTCGCGCCGGGCGGCATAACCGGGACGGCGTTCGAGATCGAACTCGGCGGCGGCAAGCGCGTCGCGGGCCGGCCGGGCCAGGCACCAGGTAGCCAGCGTCGCGCCCGGGGCGGCAAGGCGGGCCAGCGCCTTGCACAGGTAGGGCGACCACAGTTCCGGGTTCTTCACCGGCGAAAAGCCGTCGAGGAAAAAGGCGTCCACCGAGGCATCGACCTCGCGCAGCTGGGTCGTCGCATCGCCGAAGATTAAGGTCAGGACGACGCGGTTGTCATCGAGATGCAGACGGTGTGTCCCCGGCGCCAGCAGCGGCCAGCGCTGCTGCAACTCGGCGGCGAGTTCGGCGAATTCCGGCCAGGCTTGCTGGGCGATCGTAAGGTCTGTTGCGGTGAACGGGTGTTTTTCGATGGAAACGAAATGCAGGCGGCGGCAGCGTTGCGGGTCGGCGCGCCAGGACTGCCAGGCTGCGAGAAAGTTAAGCCCGAGACCGAAGCCGGTTTCGAGAATGACGAAGCGATCACGCCCCTGCCAGCGCGCCGGCAGATCGTTGCCGCCGAGGAAGACATGCCGCGCCTGCCCCGGCCCGCCGTGGGCGGTGTGGTAGATGTCGTCGAAAGCGGCGGAATACGGGGTGCCGTCGGGATTGAATTCGAGGCGGGCAGGTTGCAGCGGCATCGGGAGATTTTAACCTGCGGCGGCCGCAAGCCTTGAGGGAGCGACGAATCGGCGCGGTGATCGGCATTTCCATCCGCCGCTTGCAGGTTCATAATCGAACGGGGATATGAGAAATGATACGTTCTAGATTCGTTCGCTACCTGCTGACTCTGGTGTTGCCATCCGGATTGCTGTGCCTGATCTTTCTGTCCTCGCTGTACCACGAGGAGCAGGCACGGGTCAGGCAGAGTCTGGAGGTGGCGGAGCGCCTGCGGCTGACGGTCGGCGCCCGCTCGCTGAGCAGCGATATCGGCCGCATCGCCAGCGATGTCCGCTTCATGGCCAGCCTGCCCAGCCTGGCGGCGGTGCTGGAGAACGGCGACACGCCGACGGTGGCCCGGTTTACCGAGGACCTGGTGGCGCTTTCCGCGAGCCGCCGCGTTTATGACCAGTTGCGCTGGATCGACGAGACCGGCATCGAACGTGTGCGGGTCGATTACGTGCAGAACCAGCCCTTCGTCGTTCCGGACGACCGGCTGCAGAATAAGTCGCAACGCTATTACTTCGTTGCCACCATGCGCCTGGAGCGTGGCAGCATCTACGTTTCGCCGCTGGATCTGAACGTCGAACAGGATCGCGTCGAAACGCCTTACAAGCCGGTGATCCGGCTGGGCATGCCGGTGTGGGACAAGTTCGGCAATCCGCGCGGCATTGTCATGGCCAACTTCTTCGGCAGCTATCTGCTGGAAAAGTTTTCCGACGTCACCGAAAGTAAGGACGGCGATGTCCGGGTCAATCTGCTTAATCGCGACGGCTACTGGCTGCGCGCGCCGCAAACGGTCGATGAATGGGGCTTCATGTTCGGCCGCAAGGATAATTTCGGGACCCGCTTCCCGGAGGCCTGGAAGCAGATCGAGGTGGCCGAGCGTGGGCAGTTCGAGGATGAGAATGGACTCTGGTCGTTCGTTACGGTCCGCCCCCTGCTGGCTGGCATGGCCGCGGCGGCGGACGCGAATTCGCCGGTGGCCGACGATGAATATGTGTGGAAAGTCGTTTCGCGGATCCCCAACGACGCACTGGAGCAGGCGAGCAATCAGAACCTGGCCGGCTGGATCCTGATGACTTTGCTGTTCATGGGAGCATTGGTCGCCGGTTGCCTGGTGCTGGCCCGCGCCCATCGCCGGCGCGACGTGATGGCAGAGAACCTGCGCGCCCTCAACCGCCGGCTGGAGGAGAAGGTGCGCCAGCGCACCGAGGAACTGCATCAGCAGGCGATCCGCGACCCGCTGACCGGCCTCTTCAACCGGCGCTATCTCGACGAAACCCTGCCCCGCGAAATCCACCGGGCGCTGCGCGAGCGGAGTTCGCTGGCGGTGGCGATGCTCGATCTCGACCACTTCAAGAACTTCAACGACAAGTGGGGCCATGAAGCCGGCGATGCCGTACTGCTCGGCGTTGCCGAAACGCTGCTCGACGGCCTGCGTGCTTCGGATATCGCCTGTCGCTACGGCGGCGAGGAACTGCTGGTGGTGATGCCTGGCGCCGATGCCGACGAGGCGGTGAAGCGGATTTGCGCAATCGCCTGCGAGGTGCGCAACCTGGGCGCCCGGGTCATGGGGCGCGAGCTGCCGCCGGTGACCTTCTCGGCTGGGGTCGCGACGCTGCCTGAACATGGGGACAACGCAGAAATCCTGGTGCGTGCCGCCGACCGCGCCCTGTACATGGCCAAGGAAACCGGCCGCGACCGCGTGGTGGTGGCGCGGCCAGCGGGTTCAGAGTAGCTGGCGTCCGGCGAATGAGGGTTTTCGTCTAGCGGACGACGAAGTATCGGCAAGCGTAGCCATTCATCATTCAGGGCGCATTTGCGGGAAGAGAATCACGTCGCGAATCGCCGGTGAATCGGTCAGCAGCATGATCAGCCGGTCGATGCCGATACCGCAGCCGCCGGTCGGCGGCAGGCCGTATTCCAGTGCGCGGATGAAGTCGGCATCGTAGTACATCGCTTCCTCGTCGCCGGCTTCCTTGGCTTTCGCCTGTTCAGCGAAGCGGGCGGCCTGGTCTTCGGCGTCGTTCAGCTCGGAGAAGCCGTTGGCGATCTCGCGGCCGACGATGAACAGCTCGAAGCGTTCGGTAATTTCCGGGTTGGTATCGGAGGCACGGGCCAGCGGTGAAACTTCGACCGGGTAGTCGATGATGAAGGTCGGCTCCCACAGCTGGGCTTCGGCAGTTTCCTCGAAAAACATCAGCTGCAGCGTGCCGAGGCCCGGCGTACCCTTCATGTCCACCTTGCGCGCGACGAGCTGTTCGCGCAGCCAGTCGATGTCGTTGAGCTGGGCATCGGAGTATTGCGGGCAGTAGTGCCTCACCGCCTCGACCATGGTCAGGCGGTGGAAGGGCTTGGACAGGTCAAGCTCGCGGCCCTGATAGATGAATACTTCCTTGCCCAGCGCCTCGCGCGCGGCGTGACGCAGCAGGCCTTCGGTGAAATCCATCAGGGTCTGGTAGTTCGCGTAGGCCTCATAGAATTCCATCATCGTGAATTCCGGGTTGTGGCGCGGCGAGAGGCCTTCGTTGCGGAAGTTGCGGTTGATTTCGAAGACCTTCTCGAAACCGCCGACGACCAGGCGCTTGAGGTACAGCTCGGGGGCGATGCGCAGGAACTGCTGCATGTCGAGCGCGTTGTGGTGGGTGACGAAGGGCTTGGCCGAGGCGCCGCCGGGAATCGGGTGCATCATCGGCGTTTCGACTTCGAGGAAGCCGTGGCCGCTCATGTAATTGCGGATCGAGGCGACGATACGGCTGCGGGCGAGGAAGGTGAAGCGCGTTTCCTCGTTCATGATCAGGTCGACGTAACGCTGGCGGTATTTCATTTCCTGGTCGGCCAGGCCGTGGAACTTGTCCGGCAGCGGGCGCAGCGACTTGGTCAGCAGGCGGATTTCAGTGGCCTGGATGCTCAGTTCCCCGGTCTTGGTCTTCATCATCGGCCCGACGACGCCGACGATGTCGCCGAGGTCCCAGGTCTTGAAGGCGCTGTAGACGTCTTCGCCGACCTTGTCGCGGGCGACGTAGATCTGGATGCGGCCGGAGAGATCCTGCAGCGTGGCGAACGAGGCCTTGCCCATGACGCGCTTCAGCATCATGCGGCCGGCCACCTTGACTTCGACCGGCATGCCTTCAAGTTCTTCGGCCGTTTTCTCGCCATAGCCCTCGTGCAACTTGACCGCGGTATTCTCGCGCTGGAAGTCGTTCGGGAACGCTTTGCCCGTCTTGCGCCATTCGGCCAGTTTGGCGCGGCGCTCGGCGATGAGCTGGTTTTCGTCTTGCTGGACCGGGGTTTGCTGTTCGGCGTTGTCGTTGGTAGCCATGCGGGAAGATCCTTGGGAAATGGGGTTTGCTGCGGTCGACCGCGTAAAACACTGAATTTTCGCCGATTTCACCCTCGTGGGACAAGGCCGACAGATTATTTTCGGCGCTGCTTGCGGAATGCCGTTTCCGGCTACGGCGATGGGATAATCACGGCATGGAAATTTTCATCGAGATCATCCTCAAGGCCGGCCGCTCGGCGGTCGAACTGGCGCTCTTCGTCCTGCTGCCGGTCATGGTCGTCATGCTGTCGCTGATGCGGTTGTTGGAAGCGCGCGGCGTGCTCGACTGGGTCGTCGCCCGGCTGGCGCCGCTGCTGAAGCCGTTCGGGTTGACCGGGCTGGGCGTTTTCGCGGCGCTGCAGATCAACTTCGTCAGTTTCGCCGCGCCGCTGGCGACGCTGACCATGATGGAGCAGCGCGGCGCTTCGGACCGCCATATCGCGGCGACGCTGGCGATGGTCTTCGCGATGGCCCAGGCCAACGCGGCACTGCCGATGATGACCATGGGCCTCGGTATCGGCGTGACGCTGCTCTTTTCGCTGGTCGGCGGCCTGGTCGCCGCGGCGGCGACCTACTATCTTTTCGGCAAGGGTCTGTCGACGGCTGAGGCGCAACTCGACGAGACGCTGCAGCATCCGGTGGCCGAAAATGCCAAGGGTGTCCTCGACGTCATCAACCGCGCCGGGGCGGAAGCCTTCAAGATCGCCGTCGGCGCCATTCCCATGCTGGTCCTGTCGCTGGTCATCGTCACCGCGCTGCGCACCTCGGGCGCCATCGATGCCCTGACGCGAGTGCTGGCGCCGCTGCTGACGGCGCTTTCGGTCAATAGCGTCCTGATCCTGCCGACCCTGACCAAGTACCTGGCCGGCGGCACGGCTATGATGGGCGTCATGGACGAAATGCGGAAGGCCGGCCAGGTCAGCGCCGAACTGCTCAACGCCAGCGCCGGCTTCCTGATTTCCCCCTTCGACCTGCCCGGCGTCGCCGTCCTCATTTCCGCCGGCAAGCGAATTGCGGCAGTATGGAAACCGGCGGCGCTCGGTGCCTGCATCGGTATCGCGGTACGCACGGCGGGTCACATAGTCGTTAGTTGATAGACGGGAGACAACAACAAGATGCAAACACGCAGAACTTACTCGCTGATCGTTGCGCTGGGCTTCCTTCTGTTTGCCGGGGTGGGGCAGGCGGCACCGTTGAATATCCTCGGTGTCGATGACCTGTCGTGCGCCGGCTGGAGCAAGGCGAAAGAGAATCCCGATCAACGGAACATCCAGGTGGTCTGGATGCGCGGCGTTCTGACCGGACACAACTACGCCATGCCGAGCCAGCAGGTGTCGAGCATCTCCAGCGGCACCATCGAAAGCTACGTCAACGGCTATTGCGCCAAAAACCCCAATGGCCTGATCAGCGATGCGGTATTCCGCCTGAGCGACGACTTTTCCGGGCGCAATCAGCCGATCAGGAAGTAGGGCGACGGGCTGGTTTGACTGGCCCGTAAATGCTTCCTTGGGTGCACTGATGAGGCAGGCGCCGCTTCTTTACCCCGGAATTTCCGGTTCGACAAGATTTGCCAGTTGCGCGAGTGACTCTTGCCAACCGAGATAGCACATTTCTAACGGAATGACCTCAGGTATGCCTTCTTGCACAATTGCCAGTTCTGAACCACACGAGACCGGTTTGATTGAAACCGTAACCTGTATCTCGCCAGACAGGTTCGGATCGTCGAACTTGTCCGTATATCGAATGAGTTCATTCGGCACCAGTTCAAGGTATTCGCCTCCAAAAGAGTGCCCGTTTCCGGTGGAGAAGTTTTCAAACGACATCTTGAAAGAGCCGCCAACCCCGGCGTCCAGGTGGTGCACCTGGCAAGTGAAACCGAAAGGCGGAAGCCACTTCGACAGCGCATCAGCCTTCAAGAAGGCCCGATAAATCTTCTCCGGTTGCGCACGGAGTACTCGATGAAGTCGGACTGTTCCTGTCGGCATGAGCAATTCTCCAGAAGTTGCGCGGAATGCGTGTATTTGATTCTAGGGGATGATGAACATGAAATCACGGTGAGCGCGAGGTTTGTCCTGTCAGCTGACACTTCCCGACCGAATCCGGAAGTCCGCCCTACGCCGGGTAATGAACCGCCAGCCAGATGGTCGGCTGGTCGGACGCTGTCCAGTCGACGCGGTGCCGGTGATTCGGCGCGATGTCGACAAAATCGCCGGCCTTCAGATGGCGCGCCGTGGCTTCATCGGCGAAGCGCAGCCGCTGGATCAGCAGCACCCATTCGCCCTCGGGCTGGTCGTACCAGAAGCCTTCCGGGCTGCTCTGGCCGGTTGAGACGATACATTCGATGTGCAGGCCCGGCCGGGTGAACAGTTCCGAAAATTGCTCGTCGGTTGCGGTCGACCTCAATATCCCTGACCGTGCCAGCCCGCCGCAACAACATGTCTCAATATGACCGGCGTCTTTTTGCCTATCTCACTCTACCTGGGGGGGGGCGATGTCATATGGCTGGCGGGATTTGCTGGCCATGGCAGCTGTCGGCGCCGATCTCTTAAGCGTGGCGCTGATCCGCTTCCGCAAAGCCATGACGCCGACGCAGGTCTGTCAGATCTGGCTCAGCAGTTCCTGCTTCTTGGCGTTGAATTCCTGATCGGTCAGGATGCCCTTCTGACGCAGGTCGGCCAGCCGCTCGATCTTGGCGAAGACATCATCCTGCTGGCTTGACGTGGCGCCGGTGTAGGGTGCCGAGTAGGCTGCGTTCACAGGCGGCTGGGTGAAATTCTGCTGTACCGGGGCGATGAAATTCTGCTGCGGCTGCGGTGTATAGCCGCCACCGCTGACTAGAGGCAGGCTGCTGACGCCGATGGTGCCGTACTGGCTGGAGAACGTCAGCGAGTCATTGCCGCCCTGTTGCTGCGAAACGCCGCCGATCTGGTGGTCGAGCGTGTCGTAGACCGTGGTCTGGCCGTCGATTTCCACCGCCAGTCGGCGCGAACCCGGAAAGACGGCATAGCGGATGTTGTTCTGGCCACCGCTGGATGACGGCGAACCGAGATCGCCTGGCCACCATTGCCCGGCTGCCGCTGGCGAGACGAACAGGTTGCCACCTTGGGACTGATAGCCGGATGATTGGTACTGCGACTGCGCCGGCTGGAAGTAGCCGGGCTGATTCATCAGCTGGTTGGAAATTTCGCCGCACAGGCCATCCACCTTGGACTTGAGTCCGTAGTTGAACATGTCACCGACCATGGTCATGCCGCCCTGCATCCATTGGCCGGAGCCGCCGAGTTCGGGGTGGCTGAACTGCGCCATCGTGCCGTTGCCGTTCATCACGGCATAGATCATGGCGATGACCGCATCGGTGCTGATCCCGTAGCGCTGGGATAAATTCTGAATGAACTGCTGCCCGTTGGGCGTGAATTGTTGCATGACTGCTCCAGGAGAAATGGGGGGTAGGGTGTCGGGCTGGCCCTTGCAAGGGCTCGCAGAGTCTTGCCGGGAGGGGGCACCGGGAGGGCCGGACGATGTGTTTGGGTCATTCTACCGGTCGAGTGCCGAGCTTGTGCGCTTTGTGCCCCGATCGTCTGCATCGCCGACGGGTTTGTGGTACGAATGCCGACGCGAACATCACGATTTGTTGATATGCGTCATGGGCAGGTCGCCGGCCAGGGATCAATATGACCCCCCGAGCGCTGCCCTCATGGCAGCGTTCCTGTTTCGACATGTTTTTCCTCAGACAAGTAATTTCGGCGGCTGTGGCCGCCGCCTTTTTTGCGCCGGCACTTGCCGTCGAACCCGCCGAGCGGCAGTTCGAGGCGCTGGCGCGCCTGCCGGAAGCCAACCTCAAGGCACTGCCGGGGCAGGAGATCGAGGTCGATATCGATCTAATTGCTAGCTCCGGCTTTACCGTCGACGTGGCGGGCGAGCGTGCCGCGGTGCGTTACCGCATGGCCTTCAACCAGATTGCCGAAGGCTGGAGTTGGCAGCCACTGGCCGATCCTGCGGTCGACGACTATTACCGGTACAAATTCCTGCCGCTGCAGTCGGTGGCGGTCGAGCGCGGTACCTACGAGCACGAGGACAAGATCGGCGTCCCGCAGCAGATGAAAGTGAGTTGGCGTTACGACTATTTTCTCGCCTTCGAGAATCTTTATGATTTCTACCCGCGCGTCGTCGATGACGACGCCGGGTTCGCGGCCGACCTGCCGGCCGGCGTTGCGGGGCATCTGGGCATGCGCGCCAAGGCCCGGCTGAGCGAACCGGTGCTCAGCGAAAGCACGACGTTCTGGAAGGCCACCTACGGCAAGCCGACCGATTTCACGCTGAAGAAGCGTTATCTGGTCGGCGTTCTGGAAGAGGTTTCATTCGTCGATCTAGAGAACGGCAGCGTTCTCTGCACCATTCGCCCCGGGCACGACGACTGCGTGGGGCGCTGAGGGTCTTTTTTCAGCGATAGACCAGCACCGGCACTTTCGAGTGGGTCAGCACCTTGTTCGTTTCGCTGCCCAGCAAAAAGCCGCTGATGCCGCGACGACCGTGCGAGGCCATGAAAATCAGGTCGCAGCCGGATTTTTCGGCCGCTTCGATGATCGCCTCGTAGGGCACGTCGCTGGTCGCCGAAACCGTGGCACATTCGACGCCGGCGGCCGCGCACTGTTTCTGCACTTCGCCGAGATATTCGGCGGCCTGCTGGTCGGCCAGTTCGGCGAACTTTTCCGGGGTTGTCGGATCGATAAGCGCACCTTCGCCGAAGTAGGCGATCGGATATTCCGGCTTGGCGAAGAAAACCGTCACTTTGGCACCAGCTTCCTTGGCGAACGAGATGGCACGCTGGGCGGTGGCTTGCGAAAGTTCGGAACCGTCAGTGGGTATGAGAATGTGCTTGAACATGGGCTTCCTCCTCTATAAGTCGTGCCGACATGGCCTTCTTGCGAATCATGCTACGCCAAGTCGCAGCGAAGTGAAACAGGGCGTTGCGGATTCGCCGGATGGCTGCGGGAAACTGGGTGTACACGCCCAAAAACGCGCGCGGTGGCATGGTATAAAGATTTCTGTACAAGCAGGAGGTCACTGAAATGTCCGAGAGTTCGTCAGTCAAAAACCACGGTATCGATATCAACGTCATGAGCCCGCTGGAGACTGCCGGCATGGCGATCAGCAAGGCCGCCGATCCGTTCGGCGTAACCTCCTCGTTGCTCAACGCGCAGATGGCCTGGATGATGCATCCACAGGAATTGCTGCGTGCCACGAGTGCGCTATCGGGCGATCTCCTGGCCTTGCAGACGCATGTGATGCGCCGCGCGCTGGGCATACCCTCCGAAGATGTGATCACGCCCAATCCGGATGACGTCCGCTTCGCCGATCCGGTATGGAGCGATGCGGCGACCTGGGACATCATCAAGGAGTGGTACCTGGCCTTCACCCGCCGCCTCGAGGACATGTTCTTCGAGACGCCGGGCCTGTCCGACAAGGAACGCCGCCGCTCGGCGTTCTGGCTGCGCAAGTGGCTGAACATGGTGGCGCCGACCAATTTCTTCTGGCTCAATCCGGTGGCGCTCGAGCGCTTCGTGGCGACCAGCGGCGACAGTCTGGCACGGGGCTTCAAGAACTTCCTGCGTGATGCGGAAGCCCGCAACATCCAGATGGTCGAGCCCGATGCCTTCGTCGTCGGCAAGGATCTGGCGACGACGCCGGGCAAGGTGGTGTTCCGCAACCGTCTGGTCGAGCTTATCCACTACGCGCCGACCACCGACAAGGTGCGGGCCATGCCCATCGTCATCGTCACGCCGTGGATCAACAAGTTCTACATTCTCGACCTGACCAGCCGCAAGAGCATGGTCAGGTATCTGACCGAGCAGGGATTCTCGGTTTTCATCACGAGCTGGAAGAACCCGGATGCCAGCATGTCCGAGGTGCGTTTCGACGATTACCTGCTCGAAGGAGTCAACGAGGTCGTGCGCGTGGCCAGCGAATTCTGCAAGGTGCCGAAGGTGCACCTGGTCGGCTACTGCATCGGCGGCACCCTGGTCACCACCTACATGGCCTGGGCCAACAAGCGCTTTGCTGCCGACCAGGTGCCGGTCGCGCACTGGAGCGCGTTCACGACGCTGACCGATTTTTCGCATCCCGGCGATATCGACGTCTTCATCGACGAAGCCTGCATCGGCGCGCTGGATGAATCGATGGCCAAACGCGGCTACCTCGACGGCAGCGAGATGGCGACCTCCTTCCGCATGCTGCGCTCGAACAGCCTGATCTGGCATTACTGGGTCAACAGTTATCTGCTCGGCGAGCCACTGCCGCCGTTCGATGTACTGTTCTGGAACATGGACACGACGCGCATGCCGCGCGCCATGCATTCGTATTACCTGCACGAGATGTATCTGCACAACAATCTGGTCAAGCGCGACAAACTGACGATCGCCGGCGAGACAATCGACCTCGACCGCATAGTCCAGCCGCTCTACGCGGTGACGGCCGAAGACGACCACATCGCGCCGTGGAACCAGTGCTACCGGATTCGCAAGTACATCAACGTCAATGCCTCGGTGCGTTTCGTCCGCTCCAGTTCCGGTCATATCCTCGGCATCGTCAATCCGCCGGTCAACCCGCCCAAGCGCTCCTACTGGATCGGCGAGCCGGAACGCAACGAGCATTGGGAACACTGGTTCGACCGTGCCGAAAAGAAAACCGGAACCTGGTGGGAAGACTGGACGCACTGGCTGGGCGAACGTTGCGGCGAGCAGGTCGCAGCTTACCCGGCGGCCAGCGACAGCTTCCCGGCTCTGGCCGACGCGCCCGGCACCTACGTTCTGGAAAAATAGCGGGTATTCGCCGGCCAGACCTACGGCCGGTAGCGTCAACTTGCGGCGGCATTGCCGCGGCCCTATTCGTGCGGTTTTTGACCGCGGTTAAGGAGTGGGCCGTCGGGCATCCCGAGAATGGGTGCCATTGCCACGCCGCGAGTTAGCCATGACCACCATCCGTACCTTTATGACCGACGATCATCGGCGCTGCGATGATCTGTTCGCCGAAACCGAGCAGGCCATCGCCAAGAAGAACATGCCGGCGGCGAAGGCCGCCTTCGCGCATTTCCGCAACGCCATCCTGGCGCATTTTGACTGCGAGGAAAAAACCCTGTTTCCCACCTTCGAGGCCAAGACGGGCATGCGCATGGGGCCGACCCAAGTCATGCGCATGGAGCACAGCCAGATGCGCGCGCTTTTGGAAGATGCGGTCGACGCGCTGAAGCAGGGCAATTCCGAGGATTATCTGGGGCTGGCCGACACCCTGCTGATCATGATGCAGCAGCACAACATGAAGGAAGAGAATATTCTCTACCCGATGTGCGACCAGCATCTGGCCGCGGAAACCCCCGAGTTGCTGGCCCACCTTGAAACCGAGTTGACCGAAGCATGAGCCATCCGAAAACCGCCCACGTCGTCGATGCCCGCTACCTGGAACCACCCGAGCCGTTCGTGCAGACCATGGAAATGCTCGACACCCTTAAGCCGGGCGAGCGGATGCTGCTGCTCCTGTTCCGTGAGCCGCATCCGCTCTACAAGGTGCTCAGGCAGAACGGCTACACCTATGAAACCGAGCTGGTGGCCGACGGCACCTACGAAATCCTGATCTGGCGCTGAGCCGGCGCTCGCATGCAGGCGCTGCTGTCGTTCGATAAGGCGCCGCCCTTTGCCGCGCCGCTGCGTTTTTTCCTGACCGCCCCGCTGTTCGCGCTGGCGGCGGGCCTGCTGCTCCTGGCGCTCGGGCCGGACATGTTCGCCTCGCGCTGGATGCCGGGCCTGCTGGCGGCGACCCATCTGATTACCGTCGGCTTCATGCTGCAGGTCATGCTTGGTGCGCTGATCCAGATCCTGCCCGTGGTGACCGGGGCCAACCTGGGTAACCCGCTGGCGGTTTCGCGCTGGCTGCACGTGGGCCTTTCCGCCGGCGCGCTTCTGCTCGCGGCAGGTTTCCTGCTCGGGCAGCCGCCCTTGCTCAGTGCTGCGGCCCTGACGCTCGGCCTGAGCATCGCCGCCTTTCTCGGCGCTACCGGGCGCGCATTGTCCGGCGTGCCATCGACCAGCCCGACCATCCGCGGCCTCAAGTTCGCCTTGTTCGGCCTGGCCGGTGCTGTCGCGCTAGGGGTCTTGCTGGCACTGGCGCTCGCCCGCGGCTGGGCGGTGCCCTTGCCTCTGCTGACCGATCTGCATGCCGGCTGGGCGCTGGGGGGCTGGGCCGGCATCCTGCTGGCGGCGATGGCCTATGTCGTCGTGCCCATGTTCCAGCTGACGCCTGGCTACCCGGCGCGGCCCAGCTGGTGGTTTCCACGCGTCATGCTCGGGCTGGTGCTGGCGTGGACGCTGGCGGTGCTGGTCGAGTCGCCGCTGGCACTACGCCTGGTCCAGGGCTTGTCGGCGCTCGCCGGCATCGCCTTTGCCTTGCTGACCCTCCGCCTGCAGATGCAGCGCCGGCGAGCGCGAACGGATGCCACCCATCGCTACTGGCAGCTCGGTCTGGGCAGCGCCATTTTTGCCCTTTTTTTGCCGTTGACCGCAGCAGCCTGGCCGCCGCTTGCCGACTTGCCCGGCTGGAGCCTGAGCTTCGGCATCCTGCTGCTGGTCGGTGGCTTCATGTCCTTCATCGTCGGCATGTTGTACAAGATCGTCCCGTTCCTCGCCTGGCTGCACATGCAGAACTGCAGCAGCGGACAGGCGCCGGCGCCGAACATGAACCGCATATTGCCGGAGGCCGACATGCAGCGGCAGGTAAGGGTGCATGCATTGGCCGTCGCTCTGCTGCTGGCTGCCGCGGTCTGGCCCGAGTGGCTGGCGCGGCCGGCGGGGGCGGCGCTGGCGCTGGCCAGCGGCTGGCTGTTCTACAATCTGCTGGGAGCCGTCAGTCGTTATCGCCGGCACATCAAGGAAAATAATCCGGCATGAGTTACCTCGCGCTCAAGCATCTCCACGTCACCTGTGTCGTCCTCAGCGGCCTTGGCTTCGGTCTGCGCGGCTGGTGGATGATTACGGGATCGCCGCTGTTGCAGGCGCGCCTGGCGCGGGTAGTGCCGCATGTCGTCGACACGCTGCTGCTCGGCAGTGCGCTGATCATGGCCTGGCTGAGCGGCCAGTACCCGTTCGCGCAGAGCTGGTTGACGGCCAAGTTCTTCGGCCTGCTGGCCTACATTCTGTGCGGGACGATGGCGCTGAAACGAGGCAAGACGCCGCGCCAGCGGCTGGTGTTTCTGGTGCTGGCGCTGGCGGCCTTCACCTATATCGTCAGCGTTGCGCTGACGCGGAGCCCGCTACCTTATCCGCGGTGATTCATCAGCGCCTTGAGGCCGGCGACGTTGAGAATCCGGATGTGTTTCTGCTGGACTGCGATGAAGCCTTCTTCCTGAAAGCGCGAGAAGGTGCGGGAGACGGTTTCCAGCTTGAGGCCAAGGTAGCTGCCGATTTCCTCGCGCGTCATGCGCAGGTAGAACTCGGCATGCGAAAAGCCGCGTGCCGTGAAGCGCTGCGACAGATTGAGCAGGAAGGCAGCAAGCCGCTCTTCAGCACGCATCGTGCCGAGCAGCATCATGACGCCGTGGTCGCGGACGATCTCACGGCTCATCACCTTGTGGAAATGGTGCTGCAAAGTATGAATTTCGCGCGACAGGCTTTCCAGCCGCGAGAAGGGAATGGCGCAGATTTCACTGTCTTCGAGGGCGACGGCATTACAGGTATGGTGTTCGGTGCTGATCCCGTCGAGGCCCAGCAGTTCGCCGGCCATCTGGAAGCCGGTAACCTGCTCGCGCCCGTCTTCGAGCAGCACGTCGGTCTTGAAGAAGCCGCTGCGGATCGCGTAGATCGCGTCGAAGGGTACGCCGGAGCGGTAGAGGTGCTCGCCACGCTTGAGGCGGCGGCGGGTCGAAACCAGATCGTCGAGTCGCTCGAGTTCTTCGATGCTGAGCCCGAAAGGCAGGCACAACTCGCGCAGATTGCAGTTGGAGCAGGCGGTCTTGATGACCGAGAGAGAGATCGTATTGGTGGCGGATTGGGGGGGCATCATGAACCCGTGTAAGCTTGATCCAAGTCAACCATAAAGTCGCCGCATCCGAACATAATCCGACCTACTCTTGGTGGCATGTTTAATGAATTTCGCAACTGAAAACCTCGTCTTCGATCCTCAGATCATTCGCCGTTTCGATATCAACGGCCCACGCTACACGTCCTATCCGACGGCCGACCGCTTCGTCGAGGCATTCGACTCCGAAGCCGCCAAGCATTGGCTGGGCAAGCGCAACATCGGGGGTATCAGCCGACCTCTCTCATTATACTTCCACATCCCGTTCTGTAACACCATCTGCTATTACTGTGCCTGCAACAAGATCATTACCAAGGATCACGGGCGCAGCGCCAAGTACCTGAAATATCTGGCCAAGGAGGTCGCGCTCCAGAGCCAGTCTCTCGATGGCGAACACGAGGTGATCCAGCTGCACTGGGGCGGCGGTACGCCGACCTTCCTGTCGCACGACGAAATGCGCCAGTTGATGGACACGACGCGCAAGCACTTTAAGCTGCTCGATGGTGGCGAATACTCGATCGAAGTCGATCCGCGCAAGGTCGATACGGCGACCGTGGCGCTGCTCGGCGAACTCGGCTTCAACCGCATGAGTGTCGGCGTTCAGGATTTCGACGAACGCGTGCAGCAGGCGGTCAACCGGATCCAGAGCGAGGAAGAAACCGCCAACGTGATCAACGCGGCGCGTGCCAACGGCTTCAAGTCGATTTCCGTCGATCTGATCTACGGTCTGCCGCACCAGACGGTGATGGGTTTCAACCGGACGCTGGAACGCGTGCTGGCGATGGACCCGGATCGCCTGTCAATCTACAACTACGCTCACCTGCCCAGCCTGTTCAAGCCGCAGCGCCGGATTGCCGAGCCCGACCTGCCGTCGGCCGATACCAAGCTGCAGATTCTCGCGCTCGCCATCCGCAAGCTGACCGAAGCCGGTTACGTCTTCATCGGCATGGACCACTTCGCCAAGCCTGACGACGAACTCGCCGTGGCCCAGCGCCAGGGGCGCCTTCACCGGAATTTCCAGGGCTATTCGACCTACGCCGACAGCGACATGCTGTCCTTCGGCATCTCGTCGATCGGCAAGGTCGGGCCGACCTACAGCCAGAACGTCAAGACCCTGGACGAATACTACGATCGCCTGGATGCCCAGATGCTGCCGGTGTTTCGCGGCATAGAGCTGAATGCCGACGATATTCTCCGCCGTTCCATCATCCAAGCGCTGATGTGCCATTTTGAGTTGTCCATCGAGTCCATCGAAAGCGCCCACCTGATCGACTTCCGCAAGTATTTTGCTTCCGAACTCGGCGATCTCAAGGAGATGGAACACGCTGGTCTGCTCAAGGTCGAACGCGAGTGGATTACCGTTCTGCCGCCAGGGCGCATGCTGGTGCGTGTCATCTCGATGGTCTTCGATCGCTATCTGCGCGCCGACCGCCAGCGGACACGTTACTCGAAGGTGATCTGAAGCGCGTGCATGCGACGAAGCGGGCAGGGTAAACTCTACGTTTCCGCCCAATTCAGTGTTGCACGATGCCTGATTCCGCCTATTTAGCCCTGTTCCTCGTCGGACTGCTGGGCGGCACGCATTGTGTCGGCATGTGCGGCGGCATCGTTGGCGCGCTCTCGCTGGGGGCGCCCGCCCGCTGGTCGATGCACCTGGCCTACAACGCCGGCCGCATCCTTTCCTACGCCGCTGCCGGCGCGCTGGCCGGGGTGCTCGGTGCCGCCAGCCTGACGCTGGACGGGCAGGCGCCGGTCCGCCTCGGCCTCTATCTGCTGGCCAACCTGATGCTCGTCGCGCTCGGTCTCTATCTGCTCGGGGTGACCCGGGCGCTGGCTTTTACCGAGCGTGCCGGGCAGCACCTGTGGCGCCGGATCCAGCCGCTGACACGGCGTTTTCTGCCGGCCAAGACGGTTGTCCAGGCCTTTCCGCTCGGCCTGCTGTGGGGCTGGCTGCCCTGCGGGCTGGTCTACAGCGCGCTGGCGACCGCGCTAAGCGCCGGTTCGCCCGCGCGAGGCGCCTTGCTGATGCTGGCGTTCGGCCTCGGTACGTTGCCAAATCTGCTGCTGGCGGGCATCCTGCTGGCAAGGCTCAATGAATTTGTGCGGCGGCCGGCGGTGCGCATCGCCTCCGGCATGCTGGTGCTGGGTTTCGGCATCTACGGGCTGATTGGCCTGATGCGTTTGCTGCACTGGATCTAGGAGAGAACGATGACAATGAAAATCCTGCTGGCGGTCGATGGTTCCGCCTGTGCGTTGCGTGCGGTCGACCACCTGATCGGTCATGTTGCCTGCTTCCGCGAGGTGCCGGAAATCCACTTGGTGCACGTGCAGCCGCCGATTCCGATCGGCCGCGCGCTGGCGCATGTCGGCAAGGAAACGCTGCACGCCCATTACATGGAGGAAAGCCGCGAGGAGTTGCGTGAGGCGCAGCAGAAGCTCGATGCCGCGGGGCGTTTCCATACCACCCATATCCATGTCGGGCAGCCGGCCGAGGTGGTCGCCAAAATGGCCGGCGAACTGGCTTGCGACCTGATTGTCATGGGCAGCCACGGGCGCAGCGGCGTCGTCGGCCTGGTGACGGGTTCGGTCGCTGCCCGCGTCCTGCATCTCGCGCCATGCCCGGTGCTGCTGGTCAAGTGAGCGAAAGCGCCGGCACTCGCGTCGTCGAATTCGCCATTGCCGGCATGACCTGCGCGGCCTGCTCGGCACGCCTGGAAAAGGTGCTGAACCGGCAGCCGGGCATTCAGGCGAATGTCAATCTGGCGGCCGAACGGGCGCGTGTGCGGCTGGCGGGGGTGGCGGACGAAACCGCGGTGATCGCGGCGGTGGCCAGGGCCGGCTTCACCGCCAGCCTGGTGGACAAGGATACGCGGACGCGCGAGAAGGCACGGCGGGCGGCAGACTACCAGCGGGAAATCCGCCGCTTCTGGATCGCCGTGGCGCTGACCCTGCCGCTGGTCGGGCAGATGTTGTTCATGTTCGGCGATTCGCATCACCATCCCGAGTTGCCGCGCTGGCTGCAACTGGCACTGGCGACGCCGGTCCAGTTCTGGATCGGCTGGCGTTTCTACGACGGCGCCTGGAAGGCTTTGCGCGGCGGCGGCGCCAACATGGATGTGCTGGTGGCGCTGGGGACCAGCATGGCCTGGGGCTTTTCGGCGCTCGTGACCTTGTTCGGGCTCGACCAGCATGTCTATTTCGAAGCCGGTGCGGCGGTCATTACCCTGGTGCTGCTCGGCAAACTGCTCGAGGCGCGGGCCAAGGCGCGCACCTCGGAAGCCATCGAGTCGCTGATCCGCCTGCAGCCGAAGACGGCGCGCATCGAACGCGACGGCCAGTGGGTCGAGATCGCCGTCGACGCGCTGATGGCCGGCGATATTTTCATGGTCCGTCCCGGCGAGAGCGTGCCGGTCGATGGCGAGGTGCTGGACGGCGCTTCCAGCGTAAACGAGGCGATGCTGACCGGCGAGAGCATGCCGGTGGGCAAGACCGCCGGCGACAAGGTGTTCGCGGCGACCGCCAACGGCCAGGGGGCGCTGCGCTGCCGGGCGACCGGCGTCGGCGAGCAGACGCTACTGGCCGGCATCATCCGCCTGGTCGGCGAGGCGCAAGGCTCTAAAGCGCCGGTGCAGCGGCTGGCCGACCAGATTTCGGCGGTCTTCGTGCCGGTTGTTTGTCTTATCGCGCTGGCGACTTTCGCCGGTTGGTGGCTGTACGCCGGCGGTTTTGCCGAAGCGCTGGTCAATGCCGTTGCCGTGCTGGTCATCGCCTGTCCGTGTGCGCTCGGGCTGGCGACGCCGACGGCGATCATGGTCGGCACCGGGCAAGGCGCACGGGCGGGGATTCTGGTCAAGAACGTCGAGGCGCTGGAGCGGGCGGAAAAAATCGCTGTCCTCGCCCTCGACAAGACCGGCACGCTGACCCGCGGCGAACCGCAGGTGACCGACATTGTGCCGCGGGCGCTTGATGCTGATCAGGCATTGCATCTGGCGGCGGCACTTGAGCAGGGGTCGGAGCACCCACTGGCGCGTGCCGTCCTGGCGCGGGCTGCTGCGGTCGACCTGCCAAAAGTGGCCAATTTCATTGCGACGCCAGGGCAGGGTGTCGCCGGCGAAGTCGACGGGCGTTCGCTGCGTCTCGGGGCGCCGGCCTGGCTGGGCATGGCTGACGACCCGGCGGTTCTGCGTTTGCAACAGGCGGGCAAGACGGTCGTCGTGCTCGCGGAAAATGGCGCGGTACTGGCTTTGCTGGCGATTGCCGATGCCTTGCGGCCGACCTCGCGCATCGCCATCGAGCGCCTGCGCGCCCGCGGCATCCGTGTCGTCATGTTGACTGGCGACAATGCGGCGACGGCGGCGGCGATCGCCCATGAAGCTGGTATCGACGAGTTCCGCGCCGGCATCCTGCCCGGCGACAAGGCAGCGGTGATCGCTGAACTGAAGGCCGGCGGCGGGCTGGTAGCGATGGTCGGCGACGGCATTAACGATGCCCCCGCGCTGGCGGCGGCCGATGTCAGTTTCGCCATCGGCGCCGGTTCCGATGCGGCGGTCGAGGCCGCCGACCTGACGCTGATCCGCAGCGACCTGTGTGGCGTCGACGATGCCATCGAACTATCGCGGGCGACGCTGGGCAAGATTCGCCAGAACCTGTTCTTTGCCTTTATTTATAATGTGCTGGGGATTCCGCTGGCGGCTTTCGGATGGCTCAACCCGGTCGTTGCCGGCGCGGCGATGGCCATGAGTTCGGTTTCGGTGGTGTCGAATTCCCTGTTGCTCAAGCGCTGGCGCCCAAGAGGCCGCTAGCGGCATAAAGGGGGTTGTCTGGAAGAAAACGAAAAACTGTCGTTGTACGAGGAATTGCTCGAAAGCATCGAGCGTGTCGCCTATCGCCTGAACCTGGTTACGGGCCGTTTCGAGTACATCTCCGGTGCCGCCTCCAGCCTCTTCGGGCTCGAACCGGAAACGGTGCGCGACGCCGGGATGGAACTGGTCGGCCGCCACATGCTGCCAGGCGATTATGAAGCGGCGATGGCCCGTATCGCGGAAGTCGCGGCCGGCAATCCGGGGCAACGCGTGTCGCTGGTGGTCCAGTATCGCGTGGTCGGCGCCAACGGGCGGGTGCGGCATTGTCATGACTCGATGACGCTCGAGGTCGATCACGATGGCAAGGCGCTCGCGGTTTTCGGTGTCGCTGTCGATGTCAGCGAGCGGGTGCTGGCCGAGGCGGCCATGCATGAACGGGAGGCGCAGTTCCGGGCGACGATGGAGGCCGCGCAGGTCGGCATTTTCGTGCTGCAGGAAGGCCTGTTCCGCTACGTTAATCCCTTTTTGCTCAAGTTATTCGGCTACGCCGAAGACGAACTGGTCGACCGGCGCGGGCCGCTCGACCTGATCGTTCCCGAGCAGCGGACGATGGTCCGCGAGGAGATGCAGCAGCGGGCGGCCGGCGAACCGGGCAAGCCCTACGAGCTGACGGCGGTGCGCAAGGATGGCAGCCAACTGCCGGTGATGATCCTGGGTTCCTCGACGACTTACGAAGGGCGCCCGGCCTCGGTCGGCACCCTGCTCGACATCTCGGCCCAGAAGGATGCCGAGCGGCGCGCCCGCGAACTGGCCGATTTCGATCCGTTGACCGGGTTGCCCAACCGCCGCCTGCTCAACGACCGTTTCACCCAGTTGCTGGCTGGCGCCGAGCGCGACGGCAGCGAGCTGGCGCTGGTCTTTCTCGACCTCGATCACTTCAAGCGGGTCAACGACTCGCTCGGCCACAGCGTCGGCGACGAACTGCTGTGTGCCGTCGCGCAGCGCCTGTCGACGGTGGTGCGCAAGGTCGATACCCTGGCCCGGCTGGGCGGCGACGAGTTCATCATCGCCTTGCCCGGCATCCGGGCCTCGGCGGCGGCCGAGGTTGCCAGCCGCCTGCTCGATGTCTGCGCGACGCCGTTCCCGGTTGGCGGCCACGAGCTTACCATCACGCCATCGCTCGGCATCAGCCTTTATCCGGTCGATGGCAAGGATTTCGATACCCTGCTGCGCAATGCCGATGCCGCCATGTACAAGGCCAAGGAGGCGGGGCGCAATGCCTTCCGTTTCTATTCCAGCGAAATGAACGTGGCGACGCTCAAGCACCTGCTGATGGAAAGCGGTCTGCGCCGCGGGCTCGGTGCACGGGAATTCGTCCTGCATTACCAGCCGCTGGTGCATGTCGAAAGCGGCGGCATCATCGGCGTCGAGGCGCTGATCCGCTGGCAGAACCCGGAAGTCGGGCTGGTGCCGCCGGACCAGTTCATCCACGTCGCCGAGGACATCGGCCTGATCAATCCCATCGGCGACTGGGTGCTGCGCGAAGCCTGCCGCCAGGTGCGCGCCTGGCAGGATGCCGGCCTGCCGCCGCTGATCGTCGCGGTTAACGTGTCGCCGATCCAGTTCCGCCAGCCCGGATTCGTCGATACGGTAGCCAGCGCACTCGCCGCGTCAGGGCTGGAAGCACGCTTCCTCGAACTGGAACTGACCGAGCGCACCGTGATGCAGGATGCCGAGCAGACGCTCGGCACGCTGTCGGCCCTGAATGAGATGGGGGTCGAACTGGCGGTCGACGATTTCGGGACGGGCTATTCCTCGCTCGCCTATCTGAAGCGCTTCCCGGTCGGCAAGCTGAAGATCGACCGCTCCTTTGTCCGTGACCTGGAAGCCGATCCGGACGACCGGGCGATCGCCGCGACCATCCTCAGCATGGGCCGCGGCCTGCGCCTCAAGGTGCTGGCCGAGGGCGTCGAGACGAAAGAGCAGTATGCGATCCTGCGTGGCATGGGCTGCGAGCTGGTGCAGGGCTACCATTTCAGCCGCCCGCTGCCGCCGGAGCAGTTTGTTGCATTCCTCAAGAAATATGGCTTGGCAGGCAAGGGGTAGATCATGGAAAACAGCGTCATCAAGGTTGGCGGCATGAGCTGCCAGGGTTGCGTCAAGAACATCACCGGCGTGCTGACCGCCATCGCCGGTGTAGCTGCGGCTGAAGTCTCTCTGGAGGCGGGCGAAGCGCGGGTCACCTTCGATCCGCAGACGGTGGCTCGCCCGGCGCTGGTCGCGGCGATCGAAGACGCGGGCTTCGATGCCGAGTGAGTTAAACTCCCCGACAGGCAACAACCCAAGAGAACAGTCGTGTCCGAAGAAAACATAAAACTCACCGCGCTCTCGCACGGCGGCGGCTGTGGCTGCAAACTCGCCCCCGGCGTGCTGCAGAAGCTGCTGGCCGGCGTCAAGCCCGGCATCATCCCGCCGCAACTGCTGGTCGGCACGGAAACCAGCGACGACGCGGCGGTCTATCAGATCAACGCGCAGCAGGCGATCGTCGCGACTACAGATTTTTTCATGCCGATCGTCGACGACCCCTATGATTTCGGGCGCATCGCGGCGACCAACGCCATTTCGGACGTTTATGCCATGGGCGGCACACCGCTCTTCGCGCTGGCGCTGGTCGGCATGCCGGTCAACGTCCTGCCGCTGGAAACCATCGGCAAGATTCTCGAGGGCGGTGAGTCGGTCTGCCGGGCGGCGAGCATTCCGATTGCCGGCGGCCATACCATCGACTCGGTCGAGCCGATCTACGGCTTGGTCGCCATTGGCCTGGTCAATCCGGCGCACCTCAAGCGCAACTCCGGGGCGCAGCCCGGCGACCGCCTGATCCTTGGCAAGCCGCTCGGTGTCGGTGTCTACAGCGCAGCGCTCAAGAAAGACAAGCTGAGCGACAGCGATTACGAAAACTTGATCAGTAACGCTACCCAACTCAATACGCCGGGGCCGGTGCTGGCCTGCCTGGATGGCGTGCATGCGGTGACCGACGTCACCGGTTTCGGCCTGCTCGGGCACCTGATGGAAGTGTGCAAGGGCAGCGGCGTGCAGGCCAGGGTCGAGTTTTCGGCCTTGCCGCTGCTGGCGCGGGCCAGAGAGTTCGCCAATCACGGCTATATCACCGGCGCCTCGGGGCGCAACTGGGCCAGCTACGGTCAGGATGTGCAACTGGCCGACGGGTTGGGCGATATCGAAAGGGCGCTGCTGACCGATCCGCAGACCTCGGGCGGCCTGCTGGTGTCGTGTACGCCGGACACGGTCACCGAAGTGCTGTCGATCTTCCTGCAGCAGGGTTTTTCGCATGTTTCGGTGATCGGCGAAATTGTCGCGGGCGAGCCGGCGATCGTGGTTTCCTGAACGGGGGGAGTTCGTGATGGGCATTGTCTGGGCGGCGCTGCGTTGCGTGATTCTTCTGATGGCAGTGCTTGCTCCCGGATTGGTGCTGGCCAAGGCCGAAACGGCACCGGAAGCGGTGTTGACCGTAGCCAATCGCGACATCGCCACTCTGCGGATGACGACGCTGGGGGCGTCGCCCGAACTGCGGGTCAAGCGCATCCACGAACGGCTGCGGCAGATGGACGAAAGGGAGCTGTCCAAGCCGATCACGCGTTCACATCTGACGATCGAGGGAAACAAGGGGGTTGCCTATTCGATCGGTGAGCGGGTCATCTTCATCCTCTACGAAGCGGACCTTGATCCGGAAGAGAAGGTCGGCCTCGAAGAGGCGTCGCAGCAGGTTGGCAAGCGCTTTGAAAAGGCTATTGCGGCACTGATCGAACAGGGGCACGGCCCGGTGCTGGTCAGGGGGTTCCTCTTTTCAGTGCTGGCCACCGCCGTGATGCTGGTTTTGCTGTGGGCGATCCGCAAAGCCACCAGCTATGTTCTCGATCACCTGCAGGCGCGTGTCCTCTCGGCGAACGAGAACACCCGGCTGCGCTGGGCTGCCCATGGCTGGCTGCTGGTCAAACGGGTAGCGCAATTGCTCCTCGTGACCCTCTGGGTATCCGTCGCCTACCTGTGGTTCACCTATGTGCTGGCGAATTTTCCGTTGACCCAGCCGCTGGCCGAGCGCTTGTCCGGTTTTCTGGTCGACATGCTCGAGCATTTCGGCGAAGGCCTGGTCGTTGCGGTTCCCGGGCTGCTGACGGTCGGTGTCATCCTCTTCATCACCAAGGCGGCCAACGATGTCGCCGGCAACGTCTTTGCCAACGTTTATCAGGGACGTTCACTGATTCCCGGTGTGCATCGGGATACGGCGCATGCCACGCGGCGGCTGCTCGGTGTCCTGATCTGGGGTGTCGGCATCGCCATCGCCTATCCCTACCTGCCGATCGCCGACAGCGATGCCTTCAAGGGCCTGTCGGTCATGTTCGGCTTCATGCTGACGCTCGGCTCGGCCGGCATCGTCACCCAGTTGATGAGCGGCCTTGTGCTGATCTACTCACGGGCGCTCAGGGTAGGCGATTTCGTCTGCATTGGCGAGGTGACCGGCGTGGTCAAGGAAATGAGCGTTTTATCGACCAAGATCACCAACATGCGCAACGAGGAAGTGACCATCCCCAACGCCGTGCTGGTCAACAACCCGATCAAGAACTTCACCGGCGCTGCCGGTGAACGCGGGGCGCTGGTCTCGACGACGGTCACCATTGGCTACGATACCCCGTGGCGCCAGGTCCATGCCATGCTGATCAATGCGGCGGAGCATACTTCCGGTCTGCGCACCGAGCCCAAGCCTTTCGTCATCCAGAAGGCGCTGCAGGACTTTTACGTCGAATACGAGCTCTACGCCTACGTCGACCGCCCGCTGGAGCGCATCCAGATCCTCTCCGAACTGCATTCCCGCATTCAGGATGAATTCAACACCTACGGTGTCCAGATCATGTCGCCGAACTTCGTATTGCAGCCGAGGAACAACGTTGTGGTGGACAAGGCAAACTGGTTCGCCGAACCGGCCGACAAGCCCTAAAAACTTCGGCACATCACCACGGAAGCAAGACAAAGTTGCCTCTGATTTGCAAATGCGATATATTCGCATTTGCATTTACGGACCAGCCAGCCACAGCGCCCAGCCAGCAAGGTTCCAGAAATAGCTGTTTGAGCAAGTCTGTGGCGGATTTTTCCAGCCTGGCAGTTTGACGATCGCCCACCGGGTGGTCATGTCGAATCTCGAACCGCGTATTCGGCAAGCCAGCCTTCAGCCAGCCAGCCTCCCCAACTGACTAGCTAGAGGAATGCCTGTGAAAAACAAGAGGGTAAAAGTTAAAGCGCCTGCGCTTTCGTCGTCGACTGCTCCCGGGGGGGTGGCGGAAAAGCGGAAGTTGCTGCCGCTCGGGGCGATGGTCGTCGCCAGCCTGCTGGGCGCGACCGATACGGCAATTGCCGAAGAGGAAAAGACGTTGGCGCCGGTCACGGTGACGGCGACCGCCGAGCCGCAGGATGGTCTGCGCGCCACCAAAACGCGCGTCGGCCGGGTGGCGCAGGATCCGCACGACATCCCGCAGTCGGTCGTCACCGTGACCCGCCAGCTGATGGACGAGCAGGAGGTCAACTCCCTGAGCGAAGCCTTGCGCAACGTGCCGGGGATTTCCTTCAACGCCGCCGAGGGCGGCCGCTCCGGCGACAACATGATGCTGCGTGGTTTCTACACCTTTGGCGACATCTATCTCGACGGCATTCGCGATACTGCCCAGTACAACCGCGAGGTCTTCAACCTGGAGCAGGTCGACGTGCTGCGCGGCGCCGCCGCCATGCTCTTCGGTCGCGGCCAGGCTGGCGGGGTGATCAACCAGGTCAGCAAGACGCCAATGCTCTATGGCATCAACAAGGCCGGTGTCGGCGTCGGCACCGACGGCTATGCCGCCTTCAATGCCGACCTCAACCACCGTCTCGGTGAAACGACGGCGATCCGCATCAACATGATGGCGCGCGAGGAAGACAGCCCGCGCTCCAACCCGGTGAGCGGGACGACGCCGCACATCCAGCGCATGGGCTTCGCGCCGAGCATCGCCTTCGGCCTCGGTACCGAGCACGAGCTTACCGCCAGCTACTACTATCTGAAGACCGACGATCGTCCGGACTACGGCGTGCCGTTCGCCACGAACCGGCGGCCAAACGAGAGCTACGCGAAGTCCGGCGCCTACTGGGGGGTCAGCAGCAATTTCGACAACAGCGACACGAATATCGCTACCCTGAATTACGTCTACAAGATCGCGCCCGATACCCAGTGGCGGACGGTGATGCGCGGTGCGAATTACAAGCGCTCGTACTGGGCGGTGGCACCGCAGGGCGGGGCGCCGACCCAGTACAGCCTGGCCTCGCAGGCCAAGACGCGCGAAACGGATACCGACAACTTCGCCATCCAGAGCGACTTCAGCACCAGCTTCACCACCTTCGGCATGAACAACGAGTTCCTCGCCGGGGTCGAATACCTGTACGAAGACAGCAAGCGCTGGGCCCTGCGCAACCAGGGCACCGCGACCAGGCCGATGTACCGGTCGGGTGACTTTACCGGATCGCCGAACACCTACAACGGGAACAGCTACAGCTTCTTCGTTCAGGATACGCTGGAGTTCGTCAAGAACTGGAAAGTGCTGGTCGGTGTCCGTCGCGACGAGATCCGTGCCGACTACGTCTCGGTCGCCGGTAACACCAATACCAGCACTGCGTTTTCCGGCGACTTCGGCGAATGGAGCTACCGCACCGGCCTGTCGTGGCAGCCGGACGCCGCACAGCACTATTACCTGAGCTGGAGCGATACCTTCAGCCCGACCGCCGACCTCTACCAGCTTTCCGGCAGCGCCTACCCGCCGGAACGTGGCGAAGTCATCGAACTGGGCGCCAAGTGGCTGCTCCTCGACGGCGATCTGGCGCTGCGCACGGCACTTTTCAGCGCGGAAAAGACCTGGGAACGCAGCACCGACCTCGACTCGCCGCAGTATTCCATCCTGACCAAGAAGCGCCGCACCAACGGCCTGGAACTCGAAGTCGCCGGGCGGATCACCGACAAGTGGGAAGTGTTCGGCGGCGTCGCCTTCATGAGCGCCGAGATTCTCGAGGTGGCGCCCGGCGCCAACCGGAATTTCATCGGCCAGACGCCGCGCAACACGCCGGAACAGACGGCCAACCTGTGGACGACCTACAAGCTGTTCGACGGCTGGAAGATCGGCGGTGGCCTCGAGTCCAAGAGCGAGCGCTACGGCTACAACCCGGCCGCCGGCGGCACCGCTGCCTTCAATCCCAATGTCGCGCCCGGCTACGTGCGCTGGGACGCGATGGTGGCGTACGAGCAACCCAAGTACAACATCAAGCTGAACATCCAGAACGTGTTCGACAAGCTGTATTACGACGCGATCTACGACAACGGCGGCTTCGTCTATGTCGGCCAGCCGCAACGTTTCATCCTGAGCGCCGAATACAAGTTCTAGGCGCGCCACCCACCCAGCCCGCGTGGCCTCGTGCCGCGCGGGCTTCTGCTTGAGGAAGCCATGCTGATTACCATCGACGACGTATTGACCCCGGAAGAACTGGCTACCGCCCGCGACCTCCTGTTGCGGTCGACCTGGTCAAACGGGCAAATTACCGCCGGCCTGCAGGCGGCCAAGGCCAAGAACAACGAACAGCTGGCCGAGAACGCCGAACACCTGTCGGCACTGCGCCGCCTGGTCCTCAAGGCGCTCGGCCGCAACGCCATGTTCTTCACCGCTGCGCTGCCGCTGAAGATCCTGCCGCCGTTCTTCAATCGCTACGGCGGCGACAGCAACTACTACGGCTTTCACACCGACAATGCCATGCGCCAGTTGCCCGACGGTAGCGGCTACGTGCGCGCCGACGTCTCGGCGACGCTCTTCCTTTCCGAACCCGACGAATACGAGGGCGGCCTGCTGACCATCGAGGACACTTTCGGCAAGCATGGCGTCAAGCTCAAGGCCGGCAGCATGGTCGTCTATCCGTCCACCTCGATCCACGAAGTGACGCCGGTGACGAAGGGCGCGCGCATCGCCTGCTTCATGTTCATGCAGAGCATGGTGCGCGACCCCGGTCAGCGCCGCCTGCTGTTCGACATGGACATGTCCCTGCTCAGCCTGCGCGAAACGCATGGCGATACCGACCCGGTGATGCGCCTGACCGGCTGCTACCACAACCTCCTGCGCCGCTGGGCCGACAGCTGATGTTCATGGCGCCGCCACTCGACGGCATTCCGCGCGACATCGCGGCGGTCGCCGATTACGCCGCCTACGCCCGCCGCCGGCTGGACGACAATGCCTGGGCCTACCTCGACGGCGCTGCCAGCGACGAGCTGACGCGCGCCTGGAATCGCGCCGCCTTCGACCGCCGCGTCCTGCTGCCGCGGGTGATGGCCGACGTCGTCGGCGGCCATTGCCGGACGACCCTGTTCGGCCGCGAATATCCGTGCCCGATCCTGCTCGCGCCGGTCGCCTGGCAAAAGCTCTTCCATCCCGACGGCGAACTGGCCGCCGCCTATACCGCCGCGGTGCTCGGCGTCGGCATGGTGCTCAGCACGCTGGCCAGCAGCAGCCTGGAAGAGGTCGCCGCGGCTGCGCAGCAGGGCGGCAACGGGCCGCGCTGGTTCCAGCTCTACCTGCAGCCCGAGCGCGCCCTCAACGAAGACTTGATTCGCCGCGCCGAGGCGGCTGGCTACGAGGCCATCGTGTTCACCGTCGATGCGCCGCTCAACGGCATCCGCAACCGCGAGCAGCGGGTGGGGTTCCAACTGCCGCCGGGAATCGAAGCGGTCAATCTGCGTCGCCCGCAGGATCCGAAAGATCACCAGGGCTTCGCCCTGCGCGAGCGCTCGCTGGCCGAGAAGCGCAAGCGGCGCGGGCCGAGCAACGTCTTCGACGACCTCATGCATTGCGCGCCAACCTGGAAGGACCTCGACTGGCTGCTCGCCGCGACGCGCCTCCCAGTCATCGTCAAGGGTATCCTGCATCCGGACGATGCGCTGCGCGCCGTCGATATGGGGGCGGCCGGCATCGTCGTTTCCAACCACGGCGGCCGTACCCTCGATACCCTGCCGGCCAGCCTCGATGTACTGCCTGCCATCGCCGACCGCCTGCTCGGCCGGGTGCCCATCCTGCTCGACGGCGGCATCCAGCGCGGCAGCGACATCTTCAAGGCGATTGCATTGGGCGCCTCGGCCGTGCTGATCGGCCGCCCCTACATCCATGCGCTGGCCGCCGCCGGCCCGCTCGGCGTCGCCCACGTTATCCGTCTGCTGCACGACGAGCTGGAGGCGACCATGGCGCTGTGCGGCGTCGCCCGCCTGGAGCAGATTTCCACCGCTTACCTTTACGACAACCCGACCCGGAGAACCGAACCGTGAACTTCCGCATCCCGCTGCTTGCCCTGGCGCTGGCTAGCGCCAGCCTGGGCGCATCCGCCCAGGAAAAAGTCCTCAACCTGTATTCAGCCCGCCATTACCAGACCGACGAGGCGCTCTACGCCAACTTCACGAAACAGACCGGGATCAGGATCAACCGCATCGAAGGCAAGGAAGAGGAGTTGATGGAGCGCATCCGCAACGAAGGCGCCAACAGCCCGGCGGATGTCTTCATCACGGTCGACGCCGCACGCCTGGCCAAGGCCGACGAACTCGGCCTCTTTGCGCCGGTGAAATCGAAGCTGCTCGAAACGCGCATTCCGGCCCATCTGCGCACCGACACCTGGTTCGCCTTCTCGACCCGGGCCCGCGTCATCATCTACAACCGTAGCGCGGTCAAGGCCGACGAGGTGCAAACCTACGAGTTGCTGGCCGACCCGCAACTCAAGGGCAAGCTGTGCAGCCGCTCCGGCGCCCACCCTTACAACCTGTCGCTGGTGTCATCGCTGATCGCTCACAACGGCGAAGCGAAGACCGAGGCCTGGGCGCGCGGCGTCGTCGCCAATTTTGCGCGCGCGCCGAAGGGTGGCGATACCGACCAGATCAAGGCGGTCGCCGCCGGCGAGTGCGGTGTGGCGGTGTCGAACACCTACTACCTGGCGCGCCTGATCCGCTCGGACAAGGTCGACGACCGCCGGATGATGGAACGTGTCGGCATCGTCTGGCCCAACCAGGCGACGACCGGTACCCACATCAACATTTCCGGTGGCGGCATGGTCAAGACCTCGAAGAACCAGGAGTCGGCGGTCAAGTTCCTCGAATACCTGGCCAGCGACGACGCCCAGCGCTACTTCGCCGACGGCAACAACGAATGGCCGGTGGTCGAGGGCGTTGCCACCAACAACCCGGCGCTCACTGCGCTCGGCAAGTTCAAGGCCGACCCGCTGCCGATCGGCCAGCTGGCGAAGAACATGGTCGCCGCGCAGATGGTGCTGGACCGGGCGGGGTATCGCTGAGCGGCGACGGCAAAGAAAAACGGGAGCCGCGGCTCCCGTTCTTTATGAATCCCGAAGATGCTTTTCAGGCGGCCTGGCGCATGACCTTGCCTGGCTTGCCCTGGCCCTGATGCACTTCCTGCAGGCATTCGTGGGCGCAGGAGGCGCAGCGGCCGCAGTCGCGGGTAACGCCGAGGTCGCGGCGCAAATCCTTGAGCGTGCGGGCACCGCCCTGGGCGGCTTCGCGGATCTGGCGGTCGGTAACAGCCTGGCAGACACAGACGTACATCCGGTGGCTCCTGAATTTCAAGTAAATGCGAACAATTCCTATTTTATGTTGATGAGAACGATTGTCAACAACAATTTCTCACAGCGGCCATGCTCTCCCGGTTTTGTGCCATTTTCGACAGTCGACCGCAACTGACGGTCGGTGCAGCAATAGGCGGACCAGCCGGAATGGCAAGGCGAAAAAAAGCCGCAGGCGAGGCTGCGGCTTTGGCGGGGGAGGGGCGAAATATCAGCCTTCGCCCGGTTCCATGTGCGCCTGCAGGTAATTGGGCAGGGTCACGTCGGCGATCAGGGTTTGCTGCGTCTCCAGCCAGTCGATGGCTTCCTCGCAGTGCTCGAGCAGGTCTTCCAGCAGGTCGCGGCTGACGTAATCCTGCAGGGTTTCGCACAGGGCGATCGATTCGACCAGCAGCGGGCGCTGGATTTCCTTCTCGTATTTCAGGTCGCCCTGCAGGCACTCGACGACGTTCTCGCCGATCAGCAGCTTGCCGAGGTTCTGCAGGTTGGGCAGGCCTTCGAGGAAGAGGATGCGCTCGATCAGTTCGTCGGCTTCCTTCATGACGCGGATCGACTGCTTGTACTGGTAGTCGTTGAGTTTTTCCAGGCCCCAGTTGCGGAACATGCGGGCATGCAGGAAATACTGGTTGATCGAGGTCAGTTCGTTCTTGAGCACCTTGTTCAGGGCTTCGATGATTTTCTTGTCGCCTTTCATCGGGGTCGCTCCTTAAGCCGGGGTGCCTGAGCCCATCTGGCTCTGCTGGTAGTTTTCGAGACCGACCAGCTCGATCAGGCCGAGCTGTTTTTCCAGATAGTAGGCGTGGTCCATTTCGGTGTCATCGAGTTGGACGCCGAGCATGTCGCGCGTTACGTAATCCTGTGCCAGTTCGCAGGCGGCCATGGCCTTTTTAAGCTCGCCGACCACCTTGTATTCGACCGCCAGGTCGGCCTTCAGCATGTCCGGCACGTTCTTGCCGACCTTGAGCGCCTCGCGCTTGGCCAAGTTGGGCTTGCCTTCGAGGAACAGGATGCGCTGGATCAGCGCGCGGGCGTGCTGGCGTTCGTGATCTGACTCGTGCAGTGCCTTCTCGGCCAGCCGGGAAAAACCCATGTCGGCGTACATCTCGCCGTGGATCAGGTATTGATCGACAGCGGTCAATTCGCCGGTCAGCAGGTCGTTGAGGATGTCGATGATTTTCTTGTCGCCTTTCATGTGCTTCTCCGGGAGTCGTTGAAGGTTGCGGCTGGCTGGCGAAAGCGGCTGGCTTGCCGGAATGTCCATTCTAGGCGAAGAGAATTTTCCTTACCAGACGAAAAAGACAAGGCTCCAGATGGTTGTCATCAATCCGACCGGGATTGCCATCGCTCCCCAGGCCAGCAGACGACGGCCATTTTTTGCCGTGCTCTTGCCAACGAGACAGAAAGCGAGCCACAGAGTTCCCAGGCCGCCGGCGGCGAGCAGCGTGCCACGGAAATACGGCAGCCAGCCCAGCCAGAAGTGTTCCGCCTTGAGGTGGCTGACGGTCAGCATCGACAGGCCGAGGATGATGCTGGCGGCGGCCAGCGGGGCGAGGGCGAAGGTCAGGCGTTGCCAGGAGAGGCTGGCCGTCTTCAGCAGGCGGGCGGCGAGCGCCGGGCCGATCCATAGCAGGCTACCGAGCAGGAAGCCGCCGCCGATCAGGTAGGCGAGAATCAAGGCGCCGTCGAGCCAGGTGAACAGGTCGCTGGCTTCCGGGTAATGGGTCAGCAGCCACCACGGCACGTCGTTGTCGAGCAGCGTGAAATGGTTGTGCTCGACCAGCCAGTCGGCGAGCGCCAGCTTGGCGTGCAGGAACCACGGGCTGACCGTCCACTGGAAGGCGGCGGTGGCGACGCCGAGGACACCGAAGAGCAGGGTCAGCGCTTCCGGGGTGCGCGCCGGGGCCTCGAAATCGAGTACTTCGGCGAACGGCGACCGTGCAGTCAGGGCCACGGCATCGCGCTGGCCGGCGCAACGACCGCATGAATGGCATTCGGAGGCGCTGGTCATCCGGCGGACGTCGACCAGTGGCGCGCAATTGACCGGCTCGTAGTCGCCTTGATGGCGATCCCAGGCGGCGCGGTCGACCTTGTAGTGGAGCGGGGCGATCTTGGCCAGCACTGCGAAGACGCCGGAGGCCGGGCACAGGTAGCGGCACCAGATGCGCTTCTCGCGGCCGTAGAGCAGACCGAGGCCGACAGCGGCGACGGTCGAGCCGCCGAGGACCAGCAAGGCCGCCTGCGGGTACTCATAGACGCTGACCAGTTGGCCGTAGACGGTGGTGCAGACGAAGGCGACGAAGGGCCAGCCGGTCCACTTGAGCCAGCCGGGTAGCGCCTTGCCGCGCCCGTATTTGCTGACCCATTCCGAGACGCTGCCTTCCGGGCAGAAGATGCCGCACCAGACGCGGCCGAGCGTTACGGTGGCGATCATGACGCCCGGCCACCAGACGCCCCAGAAGATGAACTGGGCGAACAGGCGCAGATTGTTCCAGATGTGCGCGTCCTCCGGCGGCAAGGGCAGGAAGGCGGGGATGATGACCAGCGCCGCGTAAACGACGACGACCGTCCACTGGATGGTCATGATCAGGCGCCGGTTGCGGCGCAGGAAAATGCCGATTTTTTCCAGTCGACCGCGACTGCGCTGTGCGTGGAAATGCAGGGTGTGTTCAGCCACGGCCGGTTCTCCGCCAGGCGATTAAGACGACGATCCAGTAGGCGGCCCAGGCGAGCAGCGTGGTCAGCGCCGGGCGGGCGCGGTAGCCGGAGAAGTCGGCGAGCAGTTTGCCGGCTTTCGTCGTGTCGTCGATCAGCAGCGAGGTGTCCCAGACCGGGTCGAGCATCGGCGTCAGCCAGCCGGCGCCGATCAGGCGGTCGATGGCGGCGACGAACAGGGCCGAGGCGAGCACCAGCAGCAGGATGGAGGAAAGGCGCAACAGCAGGGCGATGTTGAGCCGGGCCAGGCTTTTTGCCGCCAGCCAGGCGGTGGCGCCGGCGCCGGCGAAACCGGCCAGCGCGCCGCCGATCAGGGCGCCGTAGTCGCCTTCCTGCGACATGCCATAGAGAAAGATCACCGTTTCGGCGCCTTCGCGGGCGACGGCCAGCGCCGCCACCACCGCGACGCCGACGAAGCCGGATTTTTCGGCGGCGGCGGAAAGATCGGCATGCAGCCGGGCCTTCATCTGCCGGCCGTTTTTGCGCATCCACAGCACCATCTGCGTGATCAGCCCGGCGGCGACCAGCAGCGTGCCGATCTGGAAGGCTTCGAGCGCGTTGCCGCTGAGTTCGTCCTGCACCGTCAGGAGCGCCCAGCCGAGCAGCAGGGCAAGGCCGACGCCGGCACCAAGGCCGATGAACAGCGCGCGTTTGCCCTTGCCGCCAGGGTCGTTGCCCTGCAACCAGGCGTAAAGAATGCCGGCGATCAGGAAAGCTTCGAGGCTTTCCCGCCAGACTACGAAAAATGCGTTACCCATACTGTGCTCCGTGCTTGCTGGCTGTTGTTACGATTTGGCTGGCTGGCGGTTCATTTGGCGACCTATTTGGCAACAATGCGGCCTTGCCCGGTTTCCGGGTGAAAGTCGTCGAAGAACTTGTAGGTGCCAGGTTTCATCGGGAAGAAGACGAGGCTGCGGGTGACGCCGGGGGCGAGCACCAGTTCCTTCTTCAGTTCAAGACTCTCGAACTCCGCGGCGCCCGGCCCCTCGTTCTTCACCTCCAGCCGGAAGCGCGTGTTGGCAGGCACTTCCAGCGTTTCGGGAATGATCCGGCCGTCCTTCATGAGTACCTTGTAGGTCGGCAGGTCGTCGGCGATTGCTGCGGTCAACGCCAGAAAAAGGCCGAAAACCGCGGAAAGGAGAGCGTGTTTCATGAGTTCCTCAATAGACGATGTTGGCGCGCAAACCGAAAACGTAAACCGACTTGGCATCCGAATTACCGCCGGGCTGGGTCAGCCACTGGAAGTCGGGGCTGAGCTCGAACTGCGGCGAGAGGCGGTAGCGGTAGAAGAGTTCGGTGATCGTCTCGGCACCGGTAGGCACGAAGGTCAGCGCGTTGCCGTTCCAGTCGTAGGTGGCATTCTTGTAGCCGCTGCCGGTCTGCAGCCAGCTGAAACCGATGCCGAAGGCGTCGGCCCCGCGATCCCAGTAACTGCCGCTGAACTGGGCGCCGACGGCGACGGCCTGATTGAAGGGCAGTTCGCCCTTGACCAGGTTGCCGTAGCGGCCGAACACCGTGATGCCGTCGCCGACGCGCTGGTCGACCGAGACGCCGACCCCGGTGTGCTGGGTCGTTTGCCCGGTCGTGAGGTAGTCGAAATCCTCGCCGGAGGAGCGGTTCCAGGCATAGAGCCGGTAGTTGCCGGTGAGGCCGCCGAACAGCTTGAGCTGGGTTTCGGCCTGCGCGAAGAGCAGCGGCTGGGTGAGGCTGGCCTCATAGTTGGAACCGCGCGGGCCGGTACCGAAGACACCGAGCGACAGGCGCCACGGCTGTGTCTTGTCGAAGCTGTTGGTGTAGCCGACGATGAAGCCGGGCTGGAAGCCGTTGGCATCGACACCGACTTCGCGCCCGGCGTCGAGCAGCGGGTTGTGGACGAACACCGAGTTGAGGAACTGTTTCGTTTCGTCGCCGGCCGCCGCGTTCTGGTCGAAGAAGCTGAAGATGTCCATCTTGCCGAAGGTGATGTCCAGCGTTTCACGCGAATAGGGCTTGAAGCCGCCGAAGGGCAGCGGAATCGCGGCCTGGTAGTAGGCCTGGCCGAGGATGACCACCGAGTCGTCCGGGCTGGCGCCGCTGGCGCGGAAGGCGAGGGCGTTGGGTGCGCTGGCGTAGTAGCCGAGGCCCGAGAAGGCGGTGTTGAGACCCTGTCCCTGACCCATGCGGAAGCCGCCGAACAGCTTGTGCTCGATGTCGCCGATCGGTTGCAGCGGCAGTTCGACGGTAACGTCGGCACGGTAGTTGAGCTGGGTGCCGGAGTCGGGCGTGCCCGAGGGCAGGCCGCTGGCGCCCTGGACGACGGTGGCGAGCGCGGCGGTCGCCTTGATGCCGTTGAGCGATTCGACGACCTTGGACGACTTCTTCATTTCGAGCACGTCTTTTTCAGTGGCCTTCAGGCGCACCGTCAGTTCCGGCTCGTTTTCCGAGAGGCGCGGGCTGTCGAGACCCTTGGCGACTTCGGCGTTTTCGTTCTTGAGCGCCTTCACTTCCTTTTCCAACTCGGTGTTGCGTGCTTCCAGCTTTTCCATGCGCTCAAGGAGTTTTTGCAGCGTGGCGGCGTCGCTGGCGGGAAAGGCGGGCAGCGCCAGTCCCGCCGCGACAAGCGCGGCGGTCAGTTTGGCGAGGCGCATGATCAGTAGCCGCCTTTTTTGCCGATGCCGACGTAGGTGAATTCGTATTCGACCTCGAAGGGCTTGAACCACGGGCGGACGCCGGTGGCGCGGTCGGTGTGACGACCGAAATGCGAATGCGGGTTGGCCGAGGGCGGCAGGATGGTGTATTTCACCTTGTACTTTCCGGGGCCGGCCAGCTTGATGTTCTCGCCGTAATGCGGACCGTCGTTGGCGACCATGGGCATAAAATCGCCGGCTACCTTGTGCTCGCCGCCGATCTTGGAAACTTCGTACTTGACGACGAGGTAGGGAATCCAGGCGCCTTCCTCGAAACCGTTCGGGTTGTTGGCCAGCGCGTGGATGTCGGCCTCGATGTGGATGTCCGATTCGGACACCTTGCGCATCATGCCTTCCGGTTCCATCTCGATCGGCTGCAGATAGACGGCGGCAATCTCCATGCCGGCGCGTTGCTGGGGAACGCCGATCGGGTATTCGAGGGCGAGTGCGGGGGCGGCCAGTGCCGCGAAGAGGGCCAGAGCGGAAATGAGTTTCTTGGCGGACAACATGGTAAGACTCCCTGGTTTCTCTGGCTGGCTTGCTGCTGCACGGCTGGCGACTGCGGCTGGCTGGCTTGAGTATGGTTTTGAAATAGGTTGAAAATCAGTTCGGGTTGCTGCCCGGCTGGGTGACGAAGCCGATCTTCGTCAATCCGGCGCGGCGGGCGGCGCTCATGGTTTCGGCGACCGACTCGTAGCGCGTGCCGCGGTCGGCCTTGAGGTGCATTTCGGCATTGGCATCCCGGGCGACGGCGTCGCGGAAGCGGGTTTCGAGGCTGTTGCGGTCGACCGCCTCGGAACCGACAAAAACGGTGTTGTCGGCGTCGATGCTGACCTGCAGGGTCAGCGGCTTTTCCGGTGTCGGGGCGCTGGCAGCACGCGGCAGTTCGACCTGGACCGAATGCGTCATCAGCGGCGCGGTGATGATGAAGATGATGAGCAGGACCAGCATGACGTCGACCAGCGGCGTCGTGTTGATTTCCGCCATCGGCGCCTGGGTGGCGGGGGAGTTGAAGCTGCCGATGGCCATTTATGCGGCCTCCGCGGCGGCGCGGGCGCGCATCGGGTGAATCTGCGCGCTGTTGGCGACGAAGGGCTTGCCGACCGTGAAGAAGGCGTGCAGGTCGTGGGCGAAGGCGTCTAGATCGGCCAGCAGCACGCGGTTGGCGCGGGTGAAGGCGTTGTAGGCGAAGACCGCGGGCAGTGCGACGGCGAGGCCGGCGGCGGTCATGATCAGCGCCTCGCCGACCGGGCCGGCGACCTTTTCGAGCGCCGCCTGGCCGGAGAGGCCGATGGCGACCAGCGCATGGTAGATGCCCCAGACGGTGCCGAAGAGGCCGACGAAGGGCGCCGTGGCGCCGGTCGTGGCGAGCAGGGTGAGGCCGTTTTCCATCGTCGCCTGGGTGCCCGAGAGCTGCTGGCGCAGGGCGCGTTCCATCTGCTCGGCCGGGTCGAAACGGGCGGCGAGGCGGCCGACGGCGGTTTCGCAGTCGGCGTTGCAGATGCTGGCCTGGCTGGCGAGCTGGGTATAGGGGCTGGTGGCCCCGGCTTCGCGCAGGCGTTCGATGCCTTCCCCGACGCTGCTGGCCGACCAGAAGGCGCCGACGGCGCGGGCGGCGCGGCGCATCTGCCACCAGTCCCAGGTCTTGGCCAGGATCAGGTACCAGCTGGCCACCGACATCAGCGCCAGGATGACGGCTACCGTATGCGAAACGGCGTCGCCGCCGGCCAGCAGATGGGCGAAACCGAAAGAATTTTCCTGCATGATTACTGCTCCAGTTTGAAGATGATGGGGACGAGAACCCAGCTCTGGACGGGGGCATCGCCGCGCCTGGCGGGAACGAACTTCCAGTTGCGGACGGTTTTCTGAGCCGATTCGTCGAGGCGCGGGCTGCCGGACGAGGTCCTGATCTCGACACTGTCGGCGGTGCCCTGCGGACTGACGGAAACACGCAGGACGACCTTGCCTTCCTCGCCCATGCGCTTGGACAGCGACGGGTAGGGCGGGGCCGGGTTGCGCAGGTAGTCGGCATCGAAACGCGCCTGGCTGAAGGTTTCGGCGGCCGGAGCCGCGTTTGTGGTCCTGGTTTCCGGCGGTGTGGCGACCGGGGCCGCGGGGGCGGGAACGGCGCTGCTGGTGGTTTCGAGGACCGGTATCGGCGTTTTGAGAACGGGAACCGGTTTTTGGCGCACCGGTTGCGGCCGGGCGACCGGCAGCGGCTTTGCTTCCGGCTGCTTCCGTTCTTCCGGGGGTTGCAGCAGATCGACTACCAGCGGAATGTCCATGATCTTCGGCGCGACTGTCCTGGCGGCCAGGATGAACAGGAAGATGCCGGCGTGCAGGGCGATGACGATGCCCAGCAGGCTGCTGCGCTGGAGCGGGGAGGGGCGGGACAGGGCGTAACTCATTGCGAATTTTGTCTGGCTGTTCCAGCCGTTTGGGGAAAAAACCTTTGGCTCGCTGGCTTCATGCTGGCTGGCTACAGGGAACGAGAGGGGTACAACGGAGAGAAAAGGCTACTTGGTCAGGATCAGCTTGTTTTCGCGGGTGACGCGCAGCAGGTAGAGCTGGCCGGCGTGGTCGATTTCGACGGTCGGCGCCCCCTGCAGCAGTTGTTCGCTGTCCACGCGTGGGCGCGTTGCCCGAGTTTCGGCGGGCGAAGGCGTGTCGGCGGGCTTGGTTTGCGGTTTCATATGAATTCAAATACAAACGAGAATGGATCGCATTTTCTAGTTAATGAGAATTGTTGTCAACTGCGAATCGGAACGCTATTCGGCGGTGCTGCTCAGGCTGATCGTGGCGCGCGGCGAGGTCGGCCGGGTTTCCACCGTGTAGCCGAGCCCCCGGCCTATGCGTAACGCCGCAGGATGTCCGCTGGTGAGATGGGCGCGGGCAATGCTGAGGTGGCCGGCGTGCGTCAGGGCGGCGGCGAAAAGCCGCCGTGCCTGGCCTTGCCAGCGGTACTCGGGCAGCACGCTGGCACCGAGTTCGCCAATCTCGTCATGCATGGCGAGGTGGATGAACGCGGAGAGCCGTCCCGAGTCCTCACCGATGCCGAAGGCGAGATCGCGGTCGAGCGTGATGCGGGCGACATAGCCGGCGATGGCATGATCGGAGAGGGCACTGGCGAAGCGCCCATAACGGTCATCCGGCGCCAGTGCCAGCAGGTGCTCGAGAATGGCTGCCCGGTCACCCCCGGCGAGCCGGCGGACGGCCGGCAACGCCAGTGCGTCGTGCATCACTCCCAAGCCAGCGCCCCGCCGGTCTGGTACTCGGTAACCCGCGTTTCGAAGAAGTTCTTCTCCTTGCGCAGGTTGGCCTGTTCGTCGAGCCAGGGCAGGACGTTTTCGGCACCGGGGAAAGGCTCGGCGACGCCGACCTGGCGCGCCCGCCGGTTGGCGATGAAACGGAACTGGGCGACGTGCAGTTCGGCGTTGTAGCCGAGGACGGGTTCGCGCAGGATGTAGCCGGCGTAGGCGGTTTCGGCTGCCTCGGCTTCGTCCCACAGTTCGCGCAGGGTGGCCGGGTCGAGGGTCAGGTTTTCCTCGATCAGCAGTTCGCGGATGACGCGGATACCGAAGGCGCAGTGCAGCACCTCGTCGCGCATGATGTATTGCAACTGCTCGGCGGCACCCTTCATCAGGCCGCGCCGCTGCAGCGCGAAAACGGGGGTGAAGCCGTTGTAGAACCAGCAGCCTTCGAAAATCACCGCGAAGAAGAAGTAGGACAGCGCGAATTCGTGCAGGTTGGCGCGATCTTCGAGGTCGAAGTCGGAGCGCAACACCTTTTCCAGCCGGCGGTTGGCCAGGGCGATCTTGCCGTGGATTTCCGGCACGACGCGGTAGCGGTTGTAGATTTCCTGCTGGTCGAGGCCGATGCTTTCGATGCAGTGCTGGTAGGTCCAGGTGTGCAGCGCCTCTTCGTAAACCTGCCGCGCCTGGTAGATCTGCAGTTCCGGGGCGCTCATCTTTTCCATGACGGCCAGGCCGATGTTGCGCATGGCCAGGATGTCGGAGGTCGTCAGGTAGGCCAGCACATTCTCGAAGACGTGGCGCTCGGCGGCGGAGAGTTTGTGGTGGTAGTCGTGCACGTCCTGCGCCATGCCGATTTCCAGCGGCGTCCAGTGGTTGCGGTTGGCTTTCAGGAAGAATTCCCAGGCCCACGGGTATTTGAACGGGGCGAGCTGGTTGATGTCGGCCTTGCCATTGACGATGCGCTTGTCGGCGGCGTTGATTGGTGCCAATGCGGGGGCCGCCTGCAGAATGCTACGGTCGACCTCGGTTTTTGCCTGTTTTTCAGCGTCGACCGTAGCATTCGCCTGCGGGGCAGCGGATGGCAGGTCCCAGTCGTCAAAACGCAGCGCGCTCATTGGCAGGCCTCGCATTCCGGGTTATCGATGCTGCAGAACTTCGGTTCTTCCGGCTTTACCGCGTCGTCCCTGCCCCCGGCCTTCTCGGCCTGGCTGGCGCCCAGCGTGCGCAGGTAGTAGGTCGTCTTCAGGCCGCGCTTCCAGGCCAGTTTGTAGAGTTCGTCCAGTTTCTTGCCCGACGGCAGCGCCAGGTAGAGGTTCAGCGACTGGGCCTGGTCGATCCATTTTTGGCGCCGCGCTGCGGCTTCGATCAGCCAGGCCGGGTCGATCTCGAAGGCGGTGGCGTAGCGCGCCTTCAGTTCATCCGGCACACGCTCGATGCGGGCCAGCGAGCCGTCGAAATACTTGAGGTCGGCGACCATCACTTCGTCCCACAGATCGAGCGCTTTCAGGTCACGGACCAGCGCCTCGTTCACGACGGTGAATTCGCCGGACAGGTTGGATTTGACGTAGATGTTCTGGTAGGTCGGCTCGATGCTGGCCGAGACGCCGACGATGTTGGAAATGGTCGCCGTCGGCGCGATGGCGACGCAGTTGGAGTTGCGCATGCCGTGGCGGGCGATGCGCTCCTTCAGGCCGGCCCAGTCGAGGCTCGAGTCGCGGTTGAGGTCGACCTGGCCGCCCCGCCCTTCTTCCAGCAGCCGGATCGAGTCGAGCGGCAGGATGCCCTGGTCCCACAGGCTGCCGGTGAAGCTCGAATAGCGGCCGCGTTCGCGGGCCAGTTCGGCCGAGGCCGAATAGGCGTGGTAGCAGACAGCTTCCATGGTCCGGTCGGCGAAGTCGACAGCCGCGGTCGACGCGTAGGGCAGGCCGCTTGCGTAGAGGCAGTCGGCGAAGCCCATGATGCCGAGGCCGACCGGCCGGTGGCGCAGGTTGGCGTTCCTCGCCTTGGGCGTCGCGTAAAAGTTGATGTCGACGACGTTGTCGAGCATGCGCAAGGCCGTCCGCACGGTGTGCGCGAGTTTCTCCTGGTCGAGCTGGCTGTCCTTCAGATGCGCCAGCAGATTGACCGAACCGAGGTTGCAGACAGCGGTTTCCGAGTCCGAGGTGTTCAGCGTGATCTCGGTGCACAGGTTGCTCGAATGCACGACGCCGACGTGCTGCTGCGGCGAGCGCAGGTTGCAGGCATCCTTGAAGGTGATCCACGGATGGCCGGTCTCGAACAGCATGGTCAACATCTTGCGCCACAGCTGCACGGCGGGGATTTTTTTGTGCAGCTTCAGCCGGCCGGCGGCGGCTTCGGCCTCGTAAGCGGTGTAGGTGGCGGCGAATTCGGCGCCGAATTTTTCATGCAGGTCGGGCACGTCGACTGGCGAGAACAGCGTCCATTCGCCGTTGGCGATGACCCGCTGCATGAACAGGTCGGGAATCCAGTTGGCGGTATTCATGTCGTGCGTGCGCCGACGCTCGTCGCCGGTGTTCTTGCGCAGGTCGAGGAATTCCTCGATGTCGAGGTGCCAGGTTTCGAGATAGGCGCAGACCGCGCCCTTGCGCTTGCCGCCCTGGTTGACGGCGACCGCCGTGTCGTTGACCACCTTCAAAAAGGGAATGACGCCCTGGCTCTGGCCGTTGGTGCCCTTGATCCGGCTGCCCAGCGAGCGCACCGGCGTCCAGTCGTTGCCCAGGCCGCCGGCGTATTTCTGCAGCAGGGCGTTTTCCTTGATGCTCTGGTAAATGCCCTCGAGATCGTCGGCGACGGTGGTCAGGTAGCACGACGACAACTGCGAATGCAGCGTGCCGCTGTTGAACAGCGTCGGCGTCGAGCACATGAAATCGAAGCTGGAAATCAGATCGTAGAACTCGATGGCGCGCGCTTCGCGGTCGATTTCATTGAGCGCCAGCCCCATCGCGACGCGCATGAAGAAAATCTGCGGCAGTTCGATGCGGCGCCCGTCGATGTGCAGGAAGTAGCGGTCGTACAAGGTCTGCAGGCCGAGGTAGCCGAACTGCCGGTCGCGTTCCGGTTTCAGCGCGGCGGCCAGGCGCGGCAGATCGAAGGTGGCGAGCAGCGGGTCGAGCAATTCGGCGGCGATGCCCTGCTGGATGAATTTTGGCAAATATTCACCGTTGACCGCAGCAATGGCCTGCAGCGAGCGCGCTTCGCCGAGCACCTCGCGGCCCAGGCTGGCCAACAGCAAACGGGCCGTCACCTGGTTGTAGGCCGGCTCGCGCTCGATCAGCGTGCGCGCGGCGAGGATCAGCGCCTGATGCACGTCGGCCAGCGGCACGCCGTCGTAGAGATTGCGGATGGCGCTGTCGAGCACCCGTTCGGCATCCACCGCGCCGCCCAGCCCGGCACAGGCATCGGCGCACAGGCCGGCCAGTTCGGCTCGGTCGAGCGTCCGCCGCTGGCCGCCGTCGAGGACGTGGATCAGCGGCGCACCGGCCGCCGGCGCGGCGACCGAACGCTCGCTGGCCCGCCGTTCGCGGTAGAGCACGTAGGCCCGCGCCACGTCGTGTTCGCCGGAGCGCATCAGGGCCAGTTCGACCTGGTCCTGGATGTCCTCGATATGCACCGTGCCGCCGTCGGGCAGGCGGCGGGTCAGCGAACGGACGACGGCCTGCGTCAGGTGCGCGACGACATCGCGCACCCGCGACGACACGGCGCTCTGACTGCCTTCGACGGCGAGGAAAGCCTTGGTCAGCGCGACGGCGATCTTGTCGGCGTCGAAGGCGACGACCGCGCCGTTGCGGCGGATGACTTGCAGGGCGGCAGCGGCGATTTCGCTGCCGGCGGACAGGCTCAGGACATTGGATGACAAGGCGATTCTCCGTATCGGGGGGCGGAGAATTGACGCTGCGGCCGGCCGGAAATCGACGCGCTGAACCGCAGCCGCGGGTAGCTACCCGTGGTCGAATCGGCCAGACGAACGAACGGCAAGAAAGACACGCAATAAACCTCTCGTCAGGGACACCCCGCCCCAAAACCATGAAAGAAAGTTCGTTGCGGCAGGTCTCCTGGCTCTCGGTTCAATGCGCTTCAGCAGCCTTCCCAGTCCAAAGACCAGTGGCAGAGAGGCGAAGCGCTCGCCGATTACAGTTGCGGGGGCAGCCCCGGAATTCGAACCTTGCGGTCCGGCACCGGATTCCCGTTTTAATCCCCCGGAGGGGAACCATCAACAGAGCGGAGTCTAGGCGCCTTGCGACAGGCGTGTCAAGCGTGTAGCTACTAAATATAGTGTGTGACGACTCGATTCATACTACCGGTAGTGGTTCGTCCGCGCCGTTCGCTTCGATCAGGCGGGACAGGCCGGAGACCCCCGTCGTCTTCATGTAGATGCAGCGTTTCCCGGTGCGCTTGCATTGTTCCTTCACCCGCCAGTACGCATTGTGGCTGATGCAGCCGGCCTGGCAGATGACCAGGTCGGCGGCGGCGAGGGCGGCGTCGATACGGTGCAGACTTTCCTCCAGGCCGCCGTCGTGGTGCAGGAAGCGTCCGCCGCGTTGCTCGATCATCTGCCGGTAGGCATCGACCGCACCGGAACGGCCGCCGACGCAGAGGACGCATTTGCCGGCGACATTTACCGCGCTGTTGCGGTCGACGGCCAAAAATGGCCCATTTCCATCGCCGGCTTGCTGCTGCACCGCCGCGGCCTGCCCGAGCAAGCGCTGCAAGCCCGCCAACTCGTCTTCCAGTCCGCCGGCGTGGGCGCTCAGGGCGCTGGCCCGGGCTTCGGCATCGCTCGCCCGGCGGGCCAGCACCTGGCGGTCCTTCAGGTCGGGCAATATCTGGCGTAGCTGGTCGAGTTGGGCCGTCAGGTTGGCGCCCCAGGCTTCCTTGCCGGCCAGCTCGACGCGGAGTTCGGCGACGCGCTGGCCGAGCGCCTGCGTTTCGCGGGATTTTTCGGCGCGCATGGCCTCGTTCTCGCGGCGTGCGGCATCGAGTTGCTGGTGCAGTTGTGCATTGTCGGCGCGCATGCTTTTCAGGGCGCTCAGGTCGGCCCGCGTGCCGGTGCCGAGCTGGTGCTGGATCATGTGGATGTCGCCGTAGACGTCCTGCTCCAGCCGGGCGTCGCAGGCCGGGTGCGTCCAGCAGGCCCAGAGAGCGGCGGGAATCTCGCAGCCGCGGCGCGTTTCCTCCTGCCACAGGGCGCGCAAGCTATCGCTGTTTTTCGCGCCGGAGAAGCGCCGGACGGTCAGTTGAAATCGCTTTTCGAGGTTCTTGTGCAGCAGCTCGGCCAGCCGGCTGCGTTCCTCGCAGGCGCCGACCGCCGTTGTGTGAAGAACGAAATCGGTCGTCTCGCGGGGAAAATGCATGACCTTCGACATCAGTCCACGCAGATCATCGACGCCGAAACAGACGCCGATCACCGGGCAGTGGAATTTATGGGAAATTTCCCACAGCTTGCGCCGGCGCGACCCGTGAACGCTGGCAGCAGGCTCGGTCGGCTGGTGGCGCCGCAGGTTCTGGAACATTTCGAACGGCTGCGATGCGGCCGGAAAAACACCGCCGGCGACATGGAAGGGATGATCGGACATGCGTGGACTCCTGAATGAAAAGTCGCTGGCTGGCCGGGGCCCCGGTTGGCTGGCTAAAACGGGCTAGTTGCAGTGTTTCAGATTGCTGCGGGCGTCGCTGTTCAGCCGGTTGATCGCCAGATCCCGCTCTCTGGCCAGGCGGGCGCATTCCTCGTGAGCGGCGCAGAGCGTCCTGTCGAGCGTCCACACGCGCTGGGCGGCATGGATCAACTGCTCGTTGGCTTCGTTCAACGCCATCAGGCGGCGACCGAGTTCGACGATGGCCTGGCCGGATTCGAGTGCTTCGAGGCGTTGCCGCGTGGCCCGGTGCATTGTTTCCAGGCGGCTTATTTCGTTGGCCTGGGCGACGATCTTGCCTGCAGCCAGCGTCGCGCTGCGTTTCTGCGCCTGCCGGGATTGGCGCAAGGCGCTGGTCAGTGCCGCGTTGGCCGCTTCCAGCCGGGCAATGCGCTCGTCCGGGGTGATTGCCGGTTCCCGTTCGATCTGCGAACGATCCTTAAGCGGTGCCAGCATGCTGCGATTCTCCGGTTTTGCCTTGGCTCAGGCGGTTGCTGGCCCGCTCGCACAATGCGCGGGTATCGTCATCGAGGTCGGACGATTCGCACAGGCGATCGAGGAGGCGGGCTGCATGGTGCGCGGAATGCGGGCAGCCGCTTTCGCTGTGGATCAGCAGCAGGCTGAGGGCGCCGGCCCAGAGTTCGGTGGTCGGCATGGCGGCTACACCGGGAGGGCAAGCAGCAGGCACCAGAGCAGAATCCCGGCGAGCGAGGTATTCAGGAGCAGGGTATGCATAACCATTCCTCATTGATGCGAATGGTTCGTATTCTATGGATGGTTTGCTGGTTTGTAAATAAGAATAATTCTTGTTTGTTGGACGGAAACGAAAAAGCCACGGACTGGCCGTGGCTTTGCGGGTCGGAAGCGGGAAAGATCAGTAGCTGCCGGGCTTCTTCTTGAACTTGCGCTCGCCGTCGAACTTGCGTTCTCCGCCACCGGCATCCGGGCGGCCCTCATCCGGACGCAGATTGATCGGCACGCCGCGGACGCGGGTGCGTTTCAGCGCATTGTCGGCTTCCTTGGGCATGCCGGCCGGCAGTTCGATCGTGCTCGACTCGTCGTAAAGCGCAATGCGGCCGATGAAGCGGCTTTCGATGCCGGCTTCGTTGGCGATCGCACCGACGATATCCTTGACCTGGACGCCGTGGTCGCGACCGACATCGATGCGGTAGCGCACCATGTCGCCGCTCGGGGCCGAACGGGCCGGGCGTTCTTCGCGACGCGGGCGTTCGCCGCGGTTTTCGAAACTGGGCTTGTCACCAGCGCGCTCGTTGAAACGCGGCTTGCGCTCGTCGCGCTCGCCAAAGCTGCCCGGACGCGGGCGGCTGTCACGGCTGTCGAAGGATGCGGCTGGCGCCGGACGCGGGTCTTCGCCGGCGATCTGCAACGGCTTGCCTTCCTGCGCCATCATGGCCAGCGCGGCGGCAACTTCCTCGGCGCCGACGTTCTGTTCTTCGGCGATCTGCGAGACGATGTTGGCAAAGAAATCAAGGCCTTCGGCGTTCAGTACTTCGATAACCTTGCCCTTGAAATCGGCGACGCGCTTGTTGGTCACGTCGGCACGGCTCGGCAGCGTCAGCGGCGCGATCGGCGAACGCGTGGCGCGCTCGATGGTGCGCAGCATGCGGATTTCACGCGGTGCGACAAACAGGATGGCGTTGCCGGTGCGGCCGGCGCGGCCGGTGCGGCCGATGCGGTGCACGTAGGCTTCGGTGTCGTAGGGGATGTCGTAGTTGACGACGTGGCTGACGCGCGGCACGTCGATGCCGCGGGCGGCAACGTCAGTGGCGATGACGATATCGAGGGCGCCGGACTTCAACTGCTCGATGACGCGTTCGCGCATCTGCTGGTTGAGGTCGCCGTTCAGCGCGGCAGCGGCGTAGCCGCGGGCCGCCAACTTGTCGGCCAGTTCGACGGTGGCCGTCTTGGTGCGCACGAAGATGATGGCGGCGTCGAAGTCTTCCTCGACCTCAAGAATGCGGGTCAGGGCATCAAGCTTGTGCATGCCGGAAACCTGCCAGTAAACCTGACGGATGGCGGCGACGGTGGCGGTGGCCGACTTGATCTTGATTTCGCGCGGCTCGACCAGATACTTTTGCGCAACGCGGCGGATCTGTTCCGGCATGGTGGCCGAGAACAAGGCGGTCTGGTGCTGGGCCGGGGTCCGTTCGAGAATCCACTCGACGTCGTCGATGAAGCCCATGCGCAGCATTTCGTCGGCTTCGTCGAGCACCATGGTTTTCAGGTGGTCGAGGCTCAGCGTCTTGCGCTCGAGGTGGTCCATGACGCGACCCGGGGTGCCGACGATGACGTGGGCGCCGCGCGACAGTTGCTTGAGTTGGATGGTGTAGCTCTGGCCGCCGTAGATCGGCAGCACGTGGAAGCCGGGCAGGTTCTTGGCGTAGCTTTGCAGCGCCTCGGCGACCTGGATGGCCAGTTCGCGCGTCGGGGTCAGGATCAGGGCCTGCGGCTTGGTCAGCTTGACGTCGATCTGTTCCATCAGCGGCAGCGCGAAGGCGGCGGTCTTGCCGGTGCCGGTCTGGGCCATGCCGATCAGGTCGTGACCTTCGAGCAGTACGGGGATGCACTGGGCCTGGATCGGCGACGGGGTTTCGTAGCCGATCTGGGTAAGTGTTTGAAGCAGTGTGGTGCTTAAGCCGAGATCGGCAAAGCTCAGAGTGTCGGATGACTCCGGTGAAGACATGCTGTTCCTTTCATCGTCGCTATTGGGCTTTGTTATGGCTTGCGACGGATTGGCCCGATGGTCGGGCGGCCTGAGTTCCCCGATGCAGCCATGCCGGGGGCGAATCAATGAGGTGAACCTGCAAAACAAGAACGACGGGGGCTGCTTCGGAGACCTGCGGGAATTGCTTCAACACATTGATATTAATAGTTTACTCCATTTTCGGCCCGCTGGATATGGCCGAGTCGCCACGACACCATCAGATTGGCCGAAAAAACGTCGAATTTCTTTACGTTTTTGTGAAATGTCATTGGCAAGCCATTGTTATGGCGAGACAAGTCGATATGGTTTGAATCTTGCTTGAAAAAACAACGGCCTTGACCGGACGGTTGGTACTCGATGGCTCTTGCGAGCAGGTGAGTTCGGCAACAGGATAAGGCTCGCTAAATCAAATAAATACTGGAAACGCTTGTTTCCGACCATTGGAGACTAAAACAATGAAGAAGAAAATGCTGGGCGCGCTTGCGCTTGCTACGGCCATGGGCCTGTCTGCATCGGCCAATGCGTCGCTGCAGTCGCTGTCCGACATGTTCGTGTTTGGTGACAGTCTGTCGGATGGGGGAAATAGTGGAATAGTCAGCCGGGCCGCTACTGGAGGTTCCGTTACTTTTCCGCCGGCGCCGTATTACAACGGCCAGTATTCCAATGGCCCGGTTGCGGTCGAGTACCTGTGGCAAAGCTATAACGGTGGCGCCAGCTTTGCTCCCTCGCTGGCAGGGGGTACCAACTATGCGATCGGTGGCGCGACGAGCGGGCTGGAAAATTACAACTCGTTCAGCTCAAGTGCCGGTCCTCTGGCACCCGCCTATAACCAATTGGGCAACAACTGGCAGCTCAACACTTTTGCCGCACAGCTCGCTGGCGGTCGGACATTCGATCCCGCCACTTCGCTTTTCGTTGTGTGGCTGTTTCCCAACGACGTATTTTTGGCCAATTCGAATAACTTGTTGCCCGGAACTGCCTGGGGCGGGCTTGGCGGGCCGCTTCCCTTTCCTGGTGGTTTGAGCAATCTGAACAATGTGTCGGCACTCATCAGCAATGGCGTCACGAATATCGCCTACACCGTGAGCGCGCTTGCGAACATGGGGGCGCAACACTTCCTGGTTCCCAATATGCCTGACCTCGGCAAGACGCCGGACGTGCTGGGAACCCCTGCTGCGGCGGGTTTGTCTCTTCTGAGCCAGACGTTCAATTTCTACCTGGCGCAGGCGATGAGCCAACTTGATGCGGCACTGACGTCGGCCGAGATCGTTCAGTTCGACACCATGGGCACCCTCGACGACGTGATCGGCAATCCCGATGCCTATGGCATCAAAAATGTCACGCAGCAGTGCATCCTGAATTACGTCGCGTGCGCGGCAGATAATTTTCAATGGTTGTTCTGGGACAGCGTGCACCCCACGACCTATGCCCAACGCTACCTGGGCGCCGAGTTCCGGGCGGCGATTCCCGAGCCAGAATCCATCCTCCTGCTGACCGTCGGTCTGCTGGGCATTTTGGCGACCCGCCGCAAGCTGGCGGCCTGAATCCGACCGCTTCCCCCGAACCCCGCTACGGAGGGGTTTTTCGTTTGAGGAATCGCTTCAGTCCGGGTGGGCCAGCGCAGCAAGTTCGGCTGCGCTGAATCCGGCAGCGAGGCGGGCGGCTTCGTTGAACGGCGCCTGCGGCCACGGGGCTCCATAGGTCGTGAGTAGGTCGCGATAGGTGTGCTCGGCGTCCAGCCTGCGCTCGCCACACAGCCGGCGGAACCAGGCGTCGCCGAGACCGACGTGGCCGATTTCGTCGTGCAGGATGATGTCGAGCAGGCGGGCGGATTCCGTGTCGCCGGCCTGTTCCAGCTTGCGCTGGATGGGCGGCGTCGCGTCGAGGCCGCGCGCTTCGAGCAGGCGCGGCACCAGCGCCATGCGCGCCAGCACATCGCCGGACGTTCTCTCGGCCATGTTCCACAGGCCGGCGTGGGCCGGGAAGTCGCCGTAGTCGTGGCCGAGCGACTGCAGGCGCTCGCGCAGGATGGTGAAATGGTAAGCCTCTTCAGCGGCGACGCCGATCCAGTCGGCATAATACTGCTTGGGCATGCCGCGAAAACGCGCGGCATGATCGAGGGCGAGGTTGATGGCCGAAAATTCGATATGGACGATGGCGTGCAGCAGGCGGGCGCGGCCTTCCGGGCTTTTGGCGCTGCGCTGCAGTACCTGCCGGTGCGGGACCAGTTCCGGCTTGAGCGGGCGGCCGCAGGCCAGGGTGACGGGCGTCGAATCCTGCCAATCCAGACTGTCGGCGCGCCAGTCGGCCGCGACTGCTGCGGTTAACGCCAGTTTTTGGCCGATTTCCGTGGCGGCGAGGGCGCTGGCTAGTGCATGAAACAACGGTCTACCTGCTTGAGGAGCCTTTCCAAGATCCCACCACCTAGAATCATGCAGTAGCTTTGAATCATCGGGGCGACCCAGTATCAGATTTAGGCGGTGCTGAAGGTGACTGCGATGCTACGCCCTTGCGCGTTCTTTCGGCGATGAACTGGAGCACGGTGTTCGCAGTCACTGCCTGTCCTCGCGCGCCAAAATGCGTGTCATTCGGAAGGTAGACATCTATTTCGCCAGTGTTGATCTCGGCACGGATCGCCTTCTCCACAAGAGGGCGATTGAGTCTTGGGTCCGTGAATCGGTCAATTACACCGCTTGGCGGAGACGGGGCGACGAGATCATCGTGGTAGGCGCTCAGTTTGTCCGGGATTGGTAGCGCGACGAACAGCGTCTTGCCATTGGCTTGGACCGCTTGCTGAAGTCTTAGAAGTTGACATTGCATCTCGTCAACATCCTTTTCTTGCCAGCGTTCCTTATGGAGGTCTGCGGTCACCACGAGCAGTGTCTTCGAGCGCTCGCTTGAAAAACGTGGTACGCGCAGAGCGAACTCGGCAGCACCGCTCTCCCAGCCAAACGCCTTTTTCACGTTCTTGACCAGAAAATCCCGCGCATAAGTCAACTGCTGTTCGTTATAGCGGCCTGAGGGTGGCATGTTCACCTCTTTGATGCGGTACTCCGGAGGTTCCGCATAAGTTAGTACCGGAGGCTCTTTCAGCGCCGTGTCTTCTTCGTTTCGTTGGAGTGGAACGCATGGCGTCTCGTCGTTTACCAGTCGTCTTTTTACGAACCGCTCGATCGACTCGAAAATGAAGACGCTCGGTGGCGAGTCGCGGAACGCGGGACTCTGAAGCAGCATCTTGATTTGCTTTTCGATATCTGCTGCGACAGTGGCCGGCTTTGCGGGATCATCCGCGACTCCGATGACCAGGACGGAAAGGCCTTTGGCGGCCAGGTAGTTGGGCCATGACTTCTCAAGGTCAAGCGAGAACGAATCTCCCACGACCACGACGTCGTAGTGGCGGTCAATAGCATTGGCTTGGGTTACAAGCGAGGGTTGGAACACCAAATTCGGTTTCTGGTTGCCGTAGCGATTGTTGGAGTACCAGCCGATGCGCGTCAGATCACCGGAACCGACCACGATCATCCCAGACATGGGGATGAGGTAGAGCGCGAATCCGATAACGGATAGGACAGCCGCCACGGCTGTAATGGCAAGCGCGAGACTGTATGTTCTGTTCGAGAGCACGTCAGGCCTAAAATTGAAAATAGAGGAACTCGCTGATCGTGTCGCCTCTCGGGATCTCGAAAAGCGACCAGCCGAGAAGCACCGCAATTGCAACCAGCCAGGCGAGATTCGGCCGCCAAGCCCAGCGGGCGAGCCTTCCGCCCAGATGTCGAAACTGGTCGATGGTGGGCTGGAATCTCTGCAGGATCTGCTGCGTATTGGGGGCGAGTGTTGCGATTAGGAGCAGTTCGAGCGTGAGGTAAAGTTGATCGCGATATGCAATGAACTTGATCGTGGCAACCTGGACGCCACTGGCGGCAAGCGTATCCATGACGTGGCTCATGAACGAGGCCTTGAACCAGTGCAAAGGAACCACAATGCCGTTCAATCCCGCCATGCCCCGGAGCATGTCGATAGCAACGTCGAGGTTTTTGGCGCGAAAGAAGACCCAGCTAACCACTACGGCCAGGAAGGTCAGCGCCCACGCCCAAAAACGTGGCCTACGTGTGGAGGCAGCGCTTGCTGCTCCGCGTAGCGTCTGCCAAGTGTGGTTGATGACCAGGTACAGACCGTGCAATGCTCCCCAAACAACGAACGTCCAACCAGCGCCGTGCCAAAGGCCACCGAGCACCATGGTTGCAAGCAGATTGACGTGGCGTCGCATGGGGCCGTGACGATTGCCGCCGAGGGGGATATACAGATAATCGCGAAGGAAGCGGGAAAGGGTCATGTGCCATCGCCGCCAGAATTCGATGATGTTTGGCGCTTTGTACGGCGAGTCGAAATTGAGCGGGAACTTGATTCCGAACATCCGCGCCAAGCCAATCGCCATGTCCGAGTAACCCGAAAAATCGAAGTAGAGCTGGAGCGTGTATGCGAGTGCCGCACCCCATGCGAGGAACAGATGCGGGTTTGATGTCCCATCGAAGACAGGCCCGACATAGCGACTGATTTCGTCGGCGATGAGGACTTTCTTGGCGAGGCCGATGGTGAAAATCGTGAGGCCGACAGCGATGTCTTCCCAATTGACGCGATAACACGCCGGGCTCTCGAACTGAGGCATGATCTCCTTGTGGTGGAGGATCGGGCCAGCAATCAGGTGCGGGAAATTGGTTACAAAGAAAAGGTAGTGGACCGGGTCGTACTCCTTCGCCTCGCCGCGATAGGTGTCAACGAGAAACGCGATCTGCGTAAACGTGAAGAACGAAATACCCAACGGAAGTACCAGTTCGAGGAGCGGAAATTCGGCATGAAACGCGTGATTGATGCTCGAGATGAAGAAATCCGTATATTTGTAATAGAAGAGCAGAGCCAAGTCGCAGACAATGCCCGCAATCAATACGAATTTGGCGCGTCCGGGCGCGCCGCGCTCGCGCTGCTTGGAAATGGCTCGCCCGACAACAAAGTTGAAGACGATGGATAGCAGCAGCAGGCCAACATACCGTGGATCCCACCAGCCATAAAAGAAAAGCGACGCAAGGCCAAGCCATAGGGCGGCCATTATGTGGCTTGCCTTGGCGATAAGGAAAAAGCCGATCAGCGTAATCGGGAGAAACAGGCCGATGAAGAGGTATGAGTTGAAAAGCAAAAGATAATATCTTTACAAAAATTTGCATTATCCGTTGGACGGCTAGCTACGGTCAAACAACTATCTCATTCGGTATATAGTGCGGTCGCAGACAAGCAAGAGTGGCGTCGAGTCGCGCTAATCCAGCCGAGCAGCGCGCCAGTCGGCCGCGACTGCTGCGGTCAACGCCAGTTTTTGGCCGATTTCCGTGGCGGCGAGGGCGCCGGCCAGCGCCGGGAACAGCGAACGGCTCATGGCGCCGGGTTGGTGTATTGCAGGTGGATGGCGTCGATTTCGGCCAGCAGTTCGGGCGGCATCGGCGTTTGCGTTGCCGGCAGCGTTTCCTGCAACTGGGCCAGCGACGAGGCGCCGATGATGGTGCTGGTGACGAACCAGCGCGAATGCACGAAGCCGAGCGCCAGTTGTGTCGGCGTCAGGCCATGCTGGCGGGCGAGGGTGACGTAGGCGGCGACGGCGGGGACCACGTTGGGTTTGGAGTAGCGCTGGCCGAAGGCCGGCCATTGGCTGATGCGGCCGGGGGCGTCCGGATCGGCCAGGTATTTGCCGGTCAGGTGGCCGAAAGCCAGCGGCGAATAGGCGAGCAGGCCGACCCGTTCGCGGTGGCAGACTTCGGCGAGCGAGGTTTCGAAAGTCCGGGTCAGCAGGTTGTAGGCGTTTTGCGTGCTCGCCACGCGCGGCAGGCCAAGTTCGTCGGCCAGACGCAGGAAAGTCATGACACCCCAGGGGTGTTCGTTGGACAGGCCGATGGCGCGCACCTTGCCCTCGCGGACCAGTTCGGCCAGCGTTTCGAGCTGCTCGCGAATCGGCGTGCACTCGCGCTCCTTCGCCGGGTCGTACTGCCACTGGCCGAACATCGGCTGGTTGCGCTCGGGCCAGTGCAACTGGTAGAGGTCGATGTAGTCGGTCTGCAGGCGGCGCAGCGAGCCGTCGATGGCGGCGCGGATGTTGGCGCGGTCGAGTGCCGGCGGCCCGCTGCGGATCCAGTCGAGGTTGCGCGAGGGGCCGGCGACCTTGGTCGCGACCAGAATCTGTTCGCGCTTCTGGCGCTTCAGCCAGCGGCCGACGATGCTTTCCGAGGCGCCACAGGTTTCGGCCTTGGCCGGGACTGCGTACATTTCGGCGGTGTCGACGAAATTGACGCCGGCGGCCAGCGCGTAATCGAGCTGGTTGTGGGCGTCCTGTTCGCTGGTCTGTTCGCCGAAGGTCATCGTGCCGAGGCAGACGTCGGGAACGATCAGGTCGCTGCGGCCGAGCGGGCGGGAGTTAAACGGGCTGGGCATGGCTTTCTCCGGAAATGGGCAGTTTTTCAGGGTTGACCGCAGAGCACGCCATAAATCAGGACGTGGCGCTGCAGGAGGTCGTCGAAACTCGCGGGGACGATGGCAAGATGATGCTCGTGCGGCGCGCGGCAATGGGCTTCCACCCAGCGGCAGGCGGCGGCGTAGGCGTCATCGAAGGTCGCGAACAGGCCATCCAGTTCGGATGCGCGAACCGGCAGGAAGTTGCCCGAAGCACGGTCGAGCAGGGTGTCGGTGTCCAGCATCTGCACGGCATAACCGCGCGGCGCGCGCGGCAGGGGCAGGTCGGCGAGGCTGAAGCGGTCGCCGAAGGCGTCCGCACTGAAGGCAAAGCGGTGCATGCCGCATTTTATCCGCAAGCGGGGTCGCCGGCCCTGCATGGTAGAATTTCAGATGTAACAATAACTTCACAGGACTGTCATGTTCGGAAGATTGATGCCCAGGGAGGGCAAGTATTTTGACCTGTTCAACGCTCATGCCGAGTTGATTGTGCAGGGGGGCAAGGAGCTTTCCAGTTTGATCGGTGCGCTGGTCGATGCGCCCGGCGAGGCAGCCAAGCATGCCGACGTGATCGATGATCTCGAACGTCAGGCCGATAAAATCACGCACGACACGCTGGCCCAGTTGCACACTTCCTTCATCACGCCCTTCGACCGCGATGAAATCCACCAGCTGATCAACAGCATGGATGACATTCTGGATGTCGTTCAGGATGTCGCCGAGTCTATGGGGCTTTACGACATTCACCACGTGCCGCCCGACGCCAAGGCGCTGGCCGATGTCACCGAGCAGTCCTGCATCCGCGTCCAGGCGCTGGTCAAGCTGCTGCGCAGCATGGAGAACGCGCCGGCCATCCTCAAGCTCTGCCATGAAATCGACGAACTGGAATCCGACGCCGACCGCATGCTGCGCGAGGCGATGTCCAAGGTCTTCCGTGAAGAGCCGGATGTGCGGCAGGTGATCAAGCTCAAGGAAATGTACGAACTTCTCGAATCGGTTACCGATCGCTGCAAGGATGTCGCCGGAACGGTCGAAGCCATCGTTCTCGAAAATTCCTGAGCGGGTTTTCCAGCATGGACAACCTGCAAATCAGCCTCGGGGTGATCGTCACCCTGGTGATCGTCGCTTTCCTGTTCGACTTCATGAACGGTTTTCACGACGCCGCCAACTCGATTGCCACCATCGTCTCGACCCGCGTGCTCAAGCCGTTCCAGGCGGTGATCTGGGCGGCTTCCTTCAATTTCCTGGCCTATTTCCTGTTCCACCTGACGGTCGCCAAGACCATCGGCAAGGGCACCATCGACCCCGGCATCGTCGATCACTACATCATTTTCGGGGCGCTGATCGGCGCCATCCTGTGGAACGTCATCACTTGGTACTACGGCATTCCGTCGTCGTCGTCACACGCGCTGATCGGCGGCCTGGTCGGCGCGGCGCTGGCCAAGGTCGGCTTCAGCGGCCTGATCATGAGCGGTGTATTGAAGATCATCGCCTTCATCTTCATCGCCCCGCTGCTCGGTTTCGTCATCGGTGGAACGCTGATGGTGATCGTTTCGTGGCTGTGCCGGCACATGGCGCCGCGCAAGGTCGACAAGTATTTCCGCCGCCTGCAGCTGCTTTCCGCCGCCGCCTACAGTCTTGGCCATGGCGGCAACGACGCCCAGAAAACCGTCGGCATCATCTGGATGCTGCTGATCGCTGCCGGTGTTTCGCAGGCCAGCGATGTGGCACCACCGGGATGGGTGGTTTTTGGCTGCTATTCGGCGATGGGTCTCGGCACCATGTTCGGTGGCTGGCGCATCGTCAAGACCATGGGCAACCGCATCACCAAGCTTAATCAGGCGCGCGGCTTCTGCGCCAACAGCGGCGGCGCGATCACGTTGTTCATGGCGACCGCGCTCGGCATCCCGGTGTCGACCACGCACACCATTACCGGCGCCATCGCCGGTGTCGGTTCGACGCGCGGTGCGCGCCGGGTGCGCTGGGGTGTCGCCGGCGGCATCGTCTGGGCGTGGATCCTGACCATCCCGTGCAGCGCCGCGATGGCTGCGCTGGCCTGGTACGCCGGGCGACTGGTTCTCTGACTTGAAGGCCCTGCGCTACCTGCTCCTGCTGGCACTGCTGGCAGGAGTCGTATGGCGTTTGCCCGTGTTGTGGGAACTGGCGCTGGTGGTGGCGATCGGCGGCGCTTACTGGATATTTTTCCGCATTCCGCCGATGCGGGATTAGGCCGGAATATCCGGCACCAGCATTTCCTCAAGCAGCAGAATCTTGTCCTTGAGCCCCAGCTTGCGCTTTTTCAGCCGGCGGACCAGCAATTCGTCGGGCGGCGGGTTCTCTGCCAGATGGGCGATGACCTGATCGAGGTCGCGGTGCTCGACCTGCAATTCATGCAAATGATGGCGGATATCGGCAATTTCTGCGTCGTTCAGCGTCTCGGTGGTCATGGCGGTTCCCTTGCAAGCGGCGATGTTTTGCTAGAATAACCCGAACAGTTTTCGGGAGGAGAGAGAAATGCAACATCATGTGATCGTGTCGTTCGGCCGGGACAAGGAATTCGAATTCAAGCTTATCGGCGGCACGCCGGCTGACGAGGCGCGCAAGTGGTTCGACCATGAATTTACGGTCCTCGAATGCGACGTGGCGACGCCGACGGGCAAGATTCTCGCCGTCGACCGCATTCTCAGCGTCGCCAAATATGCCGGCGAGGGGCGTTTCCGCGACCAGCGCACGTGGGCCGACCAGTTCGCCAAATACACGGCGGCGCTGCTCGGGCGCGAATTGATCCGCGTCGACGTCGAGCACTACAGCATCGGGTATTGATGAACAAGGCGTTTGTCAGGGAAAGCGACAGCGAGGACGACGAAGAGCTTGAACCCTCGCTCAAGCTGCCTGCGGGAACGCGCAACTACATCACTCCGGCCGGGCATGCCCGGCTCAAGAGCGAGCTGGAACACCTGGTCAAGCGCGAGCGGCCGCATGTGGTCGAGGTCGTGGCCTGGGCCGCTTCCAACGGCGACCGTTCGGAAAATGGCGACTACATCTACGGCAAGCGCCGCCTGCGCGAGATTGACCGCCGCATCCGCTTCCTGACCAAGCGCCTCGACATCGCCGAGATCGTCGATCCATTACGCCAGGGCAGCAACGACCAGGTTTTCTTCGGCGCCTGCGTCACGGTGGCCGATGTCGACGGCAATGAAAATACCTACACCATCGTCGGTGTCGACGAAGCCGATGTCGCACGTGGCCGCATCAGCTGGATTTCGCCGCTGGCCCGCGCGCTGATCAAGTCGCGCGAGGGCGATACGGTGCGTTTCCAGAGCCCGCTGGGCATCCGCGAAATCGACATCGTCGAAGTGATCTACCAAAGCATCGAGTGACTTGAAATCCGGCAGGGCGCCCCCATCTCCCTTCGCACCTTTTGGATTGATAGGGAGTTTCAAGCATGTCCGAGTCCGCCACCGCGAACGCCAACCGCGAAACCCTGGGTTTCCAGGCTGAAGTAAAGCAACTGCTGCAACTGATGATTCACTCCTTGTACAGCAACAAGGAGATTTTCCTGCGCGAGCTGGTTTCCAACGCTTCCGATGCCTGCGACAAGCTGCGCTTCGAGGCGCTTAACAATAGCGCGCTGTACGGCGATGATTCCGATCTCAAGATTCGCGTTTCCTTCGACAAGACCGCGCGCACCATCACCATTTCCGATAACGGTATCGGCCTGTCTCGCGATGAAGCCGTCGAGCACCTCGGCACCATTGCCAAGTCCGGCACCCGCGAATTCTTCTCGGCGCTGACCGGCGACCAAGCCAAGGATGCCCACCTGATCGGCCAGTTCGGCGTCGGTTTCTATTCCTCCTTCATCATCGCCGACAAGGTGACGGTGGTTTCCCGGCGCGCCGGCGTCGAAGCCAATCAGGCGGTGTGCTGGGAATCGGGCGGCGAGGGCGACTACACCGTCGAGATGGTCGAGAAGGCCGGTCGCGGCACCGACGTCACGCTGCACCTGCGCGAAGGCGAGGACGAGTTCCTCGGCGGCTGGAAGCTGAAGTCGATCATCCGCAAGTACTCCGACCACATCACCCTGCCTATTGTCATGAAGAAGGAAGAGTGGAAGGATGGCGAGCAGGTCGAGTCAGAGGAAGACGAAACGGTCAACCAGGCCAACGCGCTGTGGGTCCGTGCCAAGTCCGACATCAGCGACGAGCAGTACAAGGAGTTCTACAAGCACGTCGCCCACGACTTCGAAGATCCGCTGGCGTGGACCCATGCCCGCGTCGAAGGCAAGCAGGAATACACGCAACTGCTCTACATTCCAGCTCGCGCGCCATTCGATTTGTGGGATCGCAATGCGCGTCACGGCATCAAGCTCTACGTGCGCCGCGTCTTCATCATGGACGACGCCGAACAACTGATGCCGCTCTACATGCGCTTTGTGCGCGGGGTGGTCGATTCGTCCGACCTGCCGCTCAACGTGTCGCGCGAAATCCTGCAGCAGAGCAAGGACATCGACGGCATCCGCAGCGGCTGCACGCGTAAGGTGCTGGGCATGCTGGAAGACCTGGCCGGGAACGACAAGGAGAAGTACGCCAAGTTCTGGGAAGCCTTCGGCGCCGTGCTGAAGGAAGGCGTCGGCGAAGACCACGCCAACAAGGAAAAGATCGCCGGCCTGATCCGTTTCGCTTCGACCCATAACGACACGCCCGAGCAGACCGTCTCGCTGGCCGACTATATCGGCCGCATGAAGGAAGGCCAGGAGAAGATTTATTTCGTCACGGCCGATACCTTCAATGCCGCCAAGAACAGCCCACACCTGGAAATCTTCCGCAAGAAGGGCATCGAAGTGCTGCTGCTGTCCGATCGCGTCGACGAATGGGTGGTCGGCCATCTGACCGAATTCGACGGCAAGCACCTGCAGTCCGTCGCCAAGGGCGGTCTCGATCTCGGCAAGCTGGAAGACGAAGCCGAGAAGCAGGAAGCCGAAAAGGCGGCCGACGAATACAAGGAATTGATCGACAAGGTCAAGACCTCGCTCGGCGACAAGGTCAAGGATGTGCGCGTCACCTACCGCCTGACCGATTCGCCGTCCTGCCTGGTGTCCGACGAGCACGACCCGTCCGGCAACCTGGCGCGCCTGATGAAGGCGGCCGGCCAGCCGATGCCGTCGACCAAGCCCATCCTCGAAATCAACCCGCAGCACCCGGCGGTGATGCGCCTGAAGTACGAGGAAACCCGTTTCGACGACTGGGCAGCGCTGCTCTTCGAACAGGCGACCCTGGCCGAAGGCGGCCAGCTCGACGACCCGGCCGGCTTCGTCAAGCGCATCAACGACCTGATGATGGCCCTGTCCGGCAAGTAAGCCGGGATTGCCCTGCGGGACCGCTTGCTGCGGTCGACCGGTCCCGCAGGGCAAAAATCAAATTTTTCTTCCTGAGTTTCCGAAAGGAAAGTGCATGACCGACCTGTTTTCCCCGCTGCGCCTCGGCGCCATCGAATTACCCAACCGGGTCGTCATGTCGTCGCTGACGCGCAACCGCGCCGGCGCCGGCAACGTGCCGACCGACCTGATGGTCGAGTATTACCGCCAGCGCGCTTCCGCCGGCCTGATCCTGACCGAGGCCTCGCCGGTTTGCGCGGAAGGCCACGGCTATCCGCGCACGCCGGGCATCCACACGGCCGAGCAGATCGCCGGCTGGAAGAAGGTGACCGATGCTGTGCATACGGCAGGTGGGCGCATCGCGATCCAGCTCTGGCATGTCGGGCGGATTTCGCACCCGGACCTGCAGCCGGACGGTGCGGCGCCGGTGGCGCCTTCCGCGCTGCGCCCGGCCGGCCAGGCGGTCACGTTCACGGGCATGCAGGATTACGTGACGCCGCGCGCGCTGGAAACGGCTGAAATCCCAGGCGTCGTCGCGGCCTTCGTACAGGCGGCGAAAAATGCCATGGCGGCCGGTTTCGACGGCGTCGAAATACATGGGGGCAATGGTTATCTGGTCGACCAGTTCCTGCGTTCGTCGACCAACCGGCGCAGCGATGCCTACGGCGGCAGCAAGGAAAACCGGGCGCGCCTGCTGTTCCAAATTATCGCGGCGGTGACTGCGGCCATCGGCAACGACCGGGTGGGTCTGCGCCTGTCGCCAGTCACGCCGTTCAACGACATCAGCGATGCCGATCCGCAGGCAACCTTCGACTATGTGGTCGGCGAACTCAACCGCTTCGACCTCGCCTTTCTCGACATCCTGCAGGGCACCGGCGGCTCGCCGCAAGAGCAGTGGCTGCCCTTCGACTACGCCCGTCTGCGCGCCATCTACACGGGTAATCTGGTCCTCAACAACGGCTATGACTTTGCCAGCGGGCAACAGGCCATCGCAAGTGGTGCCGCCGATGCCATCGCCTTCGGCCGCGCACTCTTGGCCAATCCCGACCTGGTCGAGCGCTTCCGCCGCGGGGCGCCGCTCAACCAGCCCGACTATGAAAGACTCTACGTCGGCGAGGAAAAGGGCTACACCGACTATCCGTTCCTGCCCGCTTGATGGCGGATGGTTTGCCCGGGGCCGAGCAACTGCAGTTGCTGGTGACCCGGGTCATGCCCTTCGGCAAACACAAGGGAACGGTCATTGCCGACCTGCCCGGCAACTACCTCAACTGGTTCGCCCGTGAGGGCTTTCCGCCCGGCGAAATCGGCCGTTTGCTGGCGCTGATGCAGGAACTCGACCACAACGGCCTGTCATCGCTGCTCGACCCGCTACGCAAGCGCTGAATCCGCCGGCGGCCGGCCGGCTCAGTTGAGTTCGTCGTTGCGGTAGTACTTGGTGCCCTTGGCGGTGATTTCTGCGGCCAGGCCCTTGTCGGTCATCTGGTACATCCAGACGCCCGGCGCGACCAGGGCCGCACCCTGATAGGCAGCCCCCTTCTTGCCGTCGATGGCAGCGGCAGTGACCTGGGCGCCGAGTTCCCAGCCCGAATTGACGAACTGCCTGAGTGCTTCCGGCGTCTCGAAGACGAACACGACCTGGGTTTTCTTGACGCCGAAACCAAGGCCGGCCTGCACCTCGGCCATCTTCATGAAGACTTCCTTCTTGGTCGAGTTATCGACGACCATGCCATGGCCGGTGCCGCCGCCGGCCAGGAAAATTTTCATGCCGAAATTGCTGAATACGCCATAGCCGGCAGCGTTGGCCACGGCGCCGCGGGACACGGGTTGCGCCTGGTAGAGCTTGTTGAGAATGCTCTTGCTGGTCGTGCGGATCTCGGCACGCTGCTGGTCCTTGCTCTCGGCCTGAACCTGCAGGGGGAGCACCGTGAAACAGAACGCCATGGCGATTAGCAGAATGTTGCGCATGACATCTCCCTGATGTGCGAATGAAAAATTCATGCTACACCCGGCGACCGAAGAATTGAAGGCCGCTGGCTGCGGTCAACCGCCGGAAAAAGGGGAAAATGGCGAGCGCCGATTACTGGCCGCTGAACTGCGCGCGCAGGCAGGCAATGTGGTCGGCTCCGGCCTTGTCGCGGCAGGCCGCGGCGGCAGCCCGATTCAGTTCGCAACGCTGGCGATCGCTGGCCGTGCTGCAGTCGGCCTGTGCCAGCTTCTGTTCGGTGCATTGGCGGAATGGCCAGCCGGACAGCCCCGCACATTCCCGGGATGCCTGCTTGCGCGCTTCGCACTGTTGCCGGTTGGCCATGTTGGCGCAGTTGAAGCTCTGCTCCTGCTGCCGCACGCATGCCGTGAATGCCGACCCCGACTGATCCTTGCAGATCGTCCGCGCCAGTTCGCGGGCTTCCGTGGTTTGCGCCATTGCCGGCAGGCAGAGGAGGGATGCCAGCAGCGCGCTGCCGAGAATCATCAAGGGGGATTTCATGCTTTTCTCCTTAGCAGGGCAGGATTCCATTGTAAATACTTCGCCGCGGCAAATGAAACGGCCGGTTGCGGTCAACCGGCCGGGAAGGGCAAAAACAGGGCGGTCGTCTGACCGCCCTGCGATTTACTTGACGCCGAACTGCGCGCGCAGGCAGGCCATATGGTCGGGGCCGACCTTGTCCTTGCAGGCTTCGCGCGCCTTCTGGTGCAGATCGCAGCGCTGCGGGTCGGCCGACTTGCTGCAATCGGCCGGCGGCATCTTCTGCTGCACGCACTGGCGGAAGGCCGGGCCGGTCTGGCCCTTGCATTCCTGATAGACCTTCTTGCGCGCTTCGCACTGCTGCGGGTTGGTCGCTTTGGCGCAATCGAAGTTCTGCATCTGGTCATGCAGACACTGCTTGCGATCGGGGCCGACCTTGTCCTTGCACGCTTCATACGCCTGCTGGCGGGCCTGCTGGTGCGCCTTGCAGGCTTCCGGGTTGGCTGCCTGGGTACAGTCGCGCGGACCGCGCTGCATGCCGCGCTGCCCCATGTCTGGGCCGCCCATCCCCGGACCCATGCCGGGGCCGCCGCCCTGCATCATGCCCGGCCCCATGCCGCCCATGCCCATGCCGCCCATGCCCATGCCGCCCATGCCCTGGGCCGGTTGCGCCATCGCTGGCAGGCAGATCAGGGATGCCATCAGTGCGCTGCCGATCATCATCATGCGGGTTTTCATGTGTCTCTCCTTGTGGTTTGTACGCTTTCATTCTAGGCGCATGCCAGGGGTGTATCGCAGGTATTTGTAAATGAGTGCAAACGCCGGCGCGCCGGCTTACAAAGCGTTACGTATGACATGCTATATTGCTTCGCATGAACGAAATCAGTACGCATGAGCACCGCCTGACGCTCTCCGAGGTGCTCGAGTGGATGGTCGCCGACGGTCTCGTCGGGCGTGACGCGGCCGAGGCCCTTAAAACCGAACGGCGCCTGCACGGCGGCCGGATTCACCCGCTGGTGGTGATCGCCGACCAGAAGTGGCGCCAGCCCGATCAGCCGGCACGCCTGCTGACGCTGGAAACGCTGACCGAGTGGCTGGCCGGCAAGATTGGTCTCGACTACCTGCACATCGACCCGCTCAAGATCGATTTCACCGGCGTCGCCGAGGTGATGTCCAGCGCCTACGCCGGGCGCTTCGGCATCCTGCCGGTGCAGGTGACGACGCGCGAGATCGTCATCGCCACCGCCGAGCCCTTCGTCTGCGAATGGGTGCCGGAACTCCAACATATCCTGCGCAAGGAAATCCGCCGGGTGATGGCCAACCCGGACGACATTTCGCGCTACCTGGTGGAGTTCTTCAACCTCGCCAAGTCAGTCAAGAAGGCGGCGGCCAAGGGTGAGGTGACGTCCGGGCTGTCGAGCTTCGAACAGCTGGTCGAACTGGGCAAAGGCAACCGCCAGTTCGACGCCAACGACCAGCACATCATCCATATCGTCGACTGGCTGTGGCAGTACGCTTTCGACCAGCGCGCCTCGGACATCCACATTGAGCCGCGGCGCGATCTCGGCATCGTGCGCTTCCGCATCGATGGTGTGCTGCATCAGGTGTACCAGATTCCGATGGCGGTCATGAACGCGATGACCAGTCGCATCAAGCTGCTCGGCCGCATGGACGTCATCGAGAAGCGGCGCCCGCAGGACGGCCGGGTCAAGACGCGGACGCCGACCGGGCAGGAGGTCGAGCTGCGCCTGTCGACGCTGCCGACGGCCTTTGGCGAAAAGCTGGTGATGCGCATCTTCGACCCCGAGGTGCTGGTCCGCGATCTCCGTTCGCTCGGCTTTTCGAGCGACGACCAGGCGCGCTGGCAGCAGATGACGTCGACGCCCAACGGCATCGTGCTGGTCACCGGGCCGACCGGCTCGGGCAAGACGACGACGCTGTACACTACGCTCAAGCAGCTGGCGACGCCCGAGGTCAATGTATGCACCATCGAGGATCCGATCGAAATGGTCGAAGCCGCGTTCAACCAGATGCAGGTCCAGCACAACATTGATCTCGGCTTTGCCGACGGCGTGCGGGCGCTGATGCGGCAGGATCCGGACATCGTCATGATCGGCGAGATCCGCGATCTGGAAACTGCGGAAATGGCCATCCAGGCGGCGTTGACCGGGCACCTCGTGCTGTCGACGCTGCACACCAACGATGCCCCGTCGGCGATCACCCGCATGCTCGATCTCGGCGTCCCGGCCTACCTGATCAACTCGACGGTGCTAGGCGTCATGGCGCAGCGTCTGGTGCGGACGCTGTGCCCGCACTGCAAGAAGGCGGTGCCGATCACCGAGGACCAGAGGGCCGCCTGGCGGTTGCTGGTGGCACCGTGGAAATCGAACGAGCCGGTGCAACTGCACCAGCCGGTCGGCTGCTTGGAATGCCGCATGACCGGCTACAGCGGGCGCATCGGCATCTATGAAATCCTGCTCAACTCGCCGGAACTGCGCAAGATGGTGCGGCCCAATGCCGACCTCGCGCAACTGCGCGACCTCGCCTGCCGCGAAGGCATGCGCCCGCTACGCATCTCCGGTGCACTCAAGGTGGCACAGGGGCTGACCTCGCTCGACGAAGTGGTCAAGGTGGCACCCCCGGGCGACGAACAATAAGCGTCCCGGCACTGGTCAGAATTGCCCGGCGGACGGATAATTCGCGCTCAATTCTTTGGGGGGAGAAGTCATGGCAGTCGAGCTGTACAACGATGGCGAGCATATCGTCCACGCCTTTTACGATCTGGTCGACGAGAAGACCACGGGGGCTGTGCAGAGCAACCAGTTCCTGATCGTCGATAACGGCCACGGCGCCCTGATCGACCCGGGCGGCACCATGACCTATACCGGGCTGCTGATGGACATGCAGAAATATTTCTCGTCCAAGGATCTCGACTACATCTTCGCCTCGCACCCCGATCCCGACATCATTGCCTCGGTGAACAAGTGGTTCGTCGCCTCGCACTGCAAGGTCATGATTTCCAGCCTGTGGACGCGCTTCGTGCCGCACTTCACGACCGGCAAGGATGTTTCCGAGCGCATCATCGGCATTCCCGATCCCGGCGTGCTGATCCCGCTCGGCCAGTGCAAGGTGGCGGCCTTGCCGGCGCACTTCATGCACGCCGAGGGCAATTTCCAGTTCTACGATCCGGTCGGCAAGATCCTCTTCTCCGGCGACCTCGGCGCTTCCATCGTGAATTCCGCCCAGGCCTCCGAGCCGGTCACCGACTTCGACAGCCACATCCAGTACATGGAAGGCTTCCACAAGCGCTACATCGTGTCCGGCAAGATCTGCAAGTACTGGGCGAACATGGTGCGCCAGCTCGACATCGAGCAGATCGTGCCGCAGCACGGCAACCGCTTCGTCGGCAAGACAGCGGTGAACAAGTTCATCGACTGGATCGAGCGCCTCGAATGCGGCGTCGACCTGATGACGCAGGACAGCTACCGGCTGCCACGCTGAGTTTGCTGCTGATCGGTCCTGAAGGCCGGCAATTTCGGGCTTCAGGACAGGTCGACCGCAACCGGCGGTCTCAGATCAGGCTGGCCTTGCGCCGCACGGCGTCGACGTAGGCCAGCGCATCCATTTGCGTTCCCTGGCGTTGGGCGCGCCAGATCGTTTCCCCCAGACATTCGAGAATGACATGTTCGGCATCGTGCTGGCCGAGGCGCGCGCGTAGCCCCTCGAAGGCGGCGCGGATGCCCGGCGGCTGGTCGATGCTGACCTGCTCGTGTATGGCGAGGTGCAGCGAAAGGTGCAGGAAGGGGTTCATCTGCCCGTCTTCCGGCGCCCATTCGGCAGCGAGCGCACCGCTGGCATCGCCCAGCAGGGCATGGTATTCCGGGTGGCGGGCGGCGATGTCGGCTGCTGTGACTTCGGCGCCGACCAGCGGCAGGCGTTCCTGATGCTTCTTCCAGGCGTCGCAGAAAAAGCTGCGGACCTGCTCGCGGGAGGGATTAAACATGAGCACTTTCGAATAACAGGGTAACGACGGCGTTCTGGAACAGGCGGTTGCCGTTGCCGACCGGGGCGATCTGGCCGCTGCCGTAGGCGCCGATCAGCGGCACGCCGGGGAACTGCTCGCGAAAGACCAGCAGGTCGCGGTCGTCGCCGCCATAGAATAGGGGGCCGCGGCCGAGGCAGGAGAACATGAGCGCGAAATCGGGCATATTTTCGGGGTCGACCGCAGCAGCCAGGGATTGCCGCATGTCCTGCTCGGTTGCCAGCGGCTGGCGGATCGCCCAGCGTACCTGCTCCCCAGCTTCTAGCGGTTCGGCCAGGGTCAGCGCGCCATCGGCAGCGGCGGTGAGGATGGCGACCGCCGGCGCCGCGGGCTGGCGCGAGAGGACGATCCGGTGGAGCGGCGGATCGTCGCGCAGTTCCGCCGGCAGGCAGCGCTGCAGGCTCTCGCGGGCAGTTTGGCCGCCGAGCCGGCGCAGGTCGTAGCCGTTGACCGCGTCCACCGTCAGCGGCTCGCCGAGCAGGCGCAAACCGGACGAGCAGGCGAGCCGCGCCTGCCAGCCCGGCAGGCTGACCTCGGCACAGGTATCGGGGGCGAGGCGGCCGTGCGACCAGGCAGCGGCTTCGGCATCGAGCAGGCCGGCACGCGGCGCGCCCGCCTGCCAGTCGTAGGGCAGGATGCGGTGGCCGCTGAACGAGAGCAGCGGCGCGCCGGCTTTGGCGGCCGGTGCTTCGTGCGCCATGACCAGCGCCGCCGCGCCGGGCTGGTCGAGATGCCAGCCATGCTCGGTCAGCAGGCCGTAGGTGGTACAGCCGGCGATTTCCATGGTGCCGGCGACGCGCGCGGCGGCGAGCAGGGCGGGCTGGGCGTGGCGCGCGAAATCGCGGGTGAGGAAGAGGAGCACGCTGTCGGCGCGTTCGCGGCCGGCATTTTCAAGCGCCTGACGGACAGCCTCGGCGGCCAGCTCCGGTGCCGGATGCGGGCCGGTGACCAGGCTGCTGGCGGCCGTCACAGCGTCTTGCCCTTGAACTGGCAGAGGTCGACCACGACGCAGCGCCCGCATTCCGGCCTGCGCGCCTTGCACACATAGCGGCCATGCAGGATCAGCCAGTGATGGGCGTCCTTCCTGAATTCCTCGGGCGTGACCCGCAGCAGTTTTTTCTCGACCTCCTCGACCGTCTTGCCGGCCGCCAGCCCGGTGCGATTGCCGAGACGAAAGATATGCGTGTCGACGGCGATGGTCGGGTGGCCGAAGGCGGTGTTGAGGACCACGTTCGCCGTCTTGCGGCCGACCCCGGGCAATGCTTCGAGTGCCGCGCGGTCTTCCGGCACCTGGCCGCCATGCCGTTCCAGCAACAGGCGGCAAGTGGCGATGACGTTCCTGGCCTTGGTGCGGAAGAGGCCGATGGTCTTGATGTATTCGGTCACGCCTGCCTCGCCGAGCGCCAGCATCGCCGCCGGGGTCGGAGCAGCAGGAAAGAGCTTCACCGTCGCCTTGTTGACCCCGACGTCTGTGGCCTGCGCCGAGAGGATGACGGCGATCAGCAACTGGAATGGCGAGGCGTATTCGAGCTCGGTCGCCGGCGCCGGGTTGGCGGCACGCAGACGGGCGTAGAACTCGGCGATGTCGGTTTTTTTCACGGGATTGGCTTTATTGGAAATAAGGATTGGCTGAATAGTGCCCAAAGCGGAGGTGTGCGACGAAGGAAAGCAGTCAGTGAACGAAGTCCGTGTAGATGATGGGTTAGCCCTCTTCATAGCTTCGATAGGGTGATGTCTTTGGTGAGGCACCAATACGCGAGTGCCTGACAAAAACGATGAAGGCTCTTGTAGTTGAAAACCACAACCGAGCCGCGATTGCTAAACTCAAACATTAGCTCAGGTGTGATAGCGACATGTCCGTGGGATACTGAGTTGCGTAAATGTTGCACCAGCGACTTTAGTGAGCCGGGAAAAAATAGCGCTTCTGTTCCCCAACCAGAATGTAGTGAAGCAGTTGGGGTTTCCGGTAGTTCAGCGTAGAACTTCTCTGATGGCATGCAGAGATAAGCCAGCAAGGAAGTTAGAAACTGATGCTGGTTGTAGAAGCCAAAATTTTCTGCTGTCGGATGTATGCCAAATTGAGATTCGAATCGCTGTTGAAGCTCACCAAGGGTGATTGCTGGATTGTCCTTCTCTGCATCAAGAAGCTGAAGCATGCCGTTTACTTGGCGGACGGCACAAATTAGGTGATTCACTGAAGCTTGGTTCATCGCTGGAGCTCTTAGGCTAAAGGGGCCAGTTTCGTATTACTTTGTCGTTAAACCGGACAGCCCAAAACTTACCCGTCTTGCGTTGACGGTGCAACCGAAGAGTCTTATATCGCATAAGCGCCTCAAAATCTGAACAACCCTCAGTATAAGGTGTGTCGAATAGCCCTATGAACGGTATTGCCACAAGGAATCGCGGGTATTCAGGGGACGAGCGTCAATGACATTTCACCCGGCCGCCGGGGCAGTGCCCGGCGTTGAATTTCGGCCCTTGCGCGCAGTTGACCGCAACCGCCGTCCACGTCCTGTCCGGCGGAGTTGCGCAGCTTGGTCAGGATGCGGCGGCGGTTGAGGCTGGCGGCCAGTTCGGCGGCGCGCTCCGGGTCGGGACGGCGGAAGCCAGAATCATCGATGGTGTTGTAGGGGATCAGGTTCATGATCGCGTACTTGCCGGTGAGCAGGCGGACGATGCCGTCCATTTCCTCCGCGCTGTCGTTAACCCCTTCGAGCAGCGTCCATTGGTACTGGATCGGGTAGCCGGTGGTGCGCGCGTAGCGTTCGCCGAGTTCGACCAGTTCGGCGGGGTCGATGCGCGGTGCCTTGGGCAGCAGGCGGGCGCGCAGTTCGGCATTGGTCGAATGCAGCGACAGGGCGAGCGCCGGCACGACGCGCTGTTGCGGCAGACGCTCGAAAACCCGGTGATCGCCGACCGTCGAGAAGACCAGGTTCTTGTGGCCGATGCCGCCGGCGGTGCCGAGCAGGTCGATGGCTTCGAGCACGTTGTCGAGGTTGTGCGCCGGTTCGCCCATGCCCATGAAGACGACGCGCTTCACCGTCCGGCGGGCGCGGGCGAGGACGACCTGGGCGACGATCTCGGCACTCTCGACCTGGCGTAGCAGGCCATCGCGGCCGGTCATGCAGAACAGGCAGCCGACCGCGCAGCCGACCTGGGTCGACACGCACAGGCCGTCGCGCGGCAGCAGCACGCTTTCGACGGTCTGGCCGTCGGCCAGTTCGACCAGCAGACGCTCCGAACCATCCTCGCCTGGGTGGCAGGAGCGCAGGCGGGCGAGGCCGTTCAGTGCGGTTTCGAGCGCCGGCAGGGCTGTGCGCAGTTGCAGCGGCAGGTAATTTTCCGGTTGCTGATGGCGGGCGCCGCTGGTCAGCGGTCGTGCCGCAGTCCACGCGCGCAATACGCGCTCTTCGTGGCAAGTCCTGGCGCCTTGTGCACGCAGGGCTTGGCGGAGTTGTTCGATACGCATGAACCCGCCGGCGACGCGGGTGGTTCTAGTGGGCGCCAGCCGTCGCCACCGGGGCCGGCGGCTTGGCCTGGGCACGGGCGGCGGCGCGGGCATCCATCCAGTTCTTCCAGGCGATCATGCAGCCGAGCAGGATGAAGGCGCCAGGCGGCAGCAGGGCGAGCAGGAACCCCGGATAGCTTTCCGGCAGCAGCTGGATCGGCTGCAGGCTGGGGAAGACCATGTCGATGCCGCCGAACAGCGTGCCGTTGCCGAGCAGTTCGCGCATGCCGCCGAGCAGCGCCAGGGTCCACAGCATGCCGACGCCCATGAAAATGCCGTCGAAGGTCGATTGCAGCGGCGGGTTCTTGGCGGCGAAGGCTTCGACGCGGGCGAGCACGATGCAGTTGGTGACGATTAGCGGAATGAAGATGCCGAGCACCAGGTAGAGTTCGTGCAGGTTGGCGTTGAACAGCAGGTCGACGACGGTGACCAGCGCGGCGACGATCAGGATGAAGACCGGGATGCGGATTTCGTGCGGAATGAAGTTGCGCAGCGAGGCGACGGCGACGTTGGAGAGCGCCATGACCAGGATGGTCGCCAAAGAGAGCATGATGCCGTTGACCGCGTTGGTGGTCACGGCCAGCAACGGACAAAGGCCGAGGATCTGGGCGATCGAGGTGTTTTGCTTCCAGATGCCGTTGCCGGCGATGGTCTTGAATTCGTCACGGGTGATCATTTGGCGCCCCCGGCATTAGCGAACAGTTGGTCGCGGTTGGCTTCGGCCCATTTTACGGCCTTGAACACGGCTTTGGACACGGCGCGCGGCGTGACGGTGGCGCCGGCGTGATAATCGATGCGACCGCCGTCCTTCTTCACCTTCCACTCGCTGTCGGCCACCTGGGCCAGCGACATGCCGGCGAACTGGGTGATCCACGGGCGGGCCTTGTTCTTGTCCTTCTTGACCTCGATGTAATCGCCAAGGCCCGGCGTTTCCTTGTGCTGGGTGACGCGCACGCCGGCCACCTGGCCATCGGCGCGCACGGCGAGGATCAGCTTGACCTTGCCGGCATAGCCATCCGGGGCCACGGTTTCGAAAATCAGCGCCGCCGGCTTGCCGTCCTTGCGCGCGCGGTAGAGCGTCGTCGGGTCGGCCAGTCCCAGTTCGGTTGTCGGTGGCAGGGCAAGGGTGTCTTCGAGCAGCGCGTTGTCGTACTCGCCACGCGGCAGCACCTCGTCGACCAGCTTCATCTTCTCTTCGGCGGCCGAGGCCTCGATGGCCGGCTTGGTCCACAGGTAGGCACCGGACAGCAGGCCGGTGAAAACGATGACGAAAACGAACAGCGTCGCCGCCGTACGGACGGCCATGCCGGAGGCGGAAAATTCCTGCGGGGCGCCGGTCATGCCTTGTTCTTCATGCCGAAGATCGGCGGCTGCGTCAGCAGGTCAATCAGCGGCGCGCACAGGTTCATCAGCAGTACGGCGAAGGCGACGCCATCCGGGTAGCCGCCGAAGACGCGGATGATGTAGGCGAGCAGGCCGGCGCCGGCGCCGAAGATCAGCTTGCCGCGCGGCGTCGTGCAGCCGGAGACGGGGTCGGTGGCGATGAAGAAGGCGCCGATCATGGCGCCGCCGGAGAACAGGTGGAACAGCGGGTTGGCGAACTGCGCCGGGTTGTACAGCCAGAGCGCGCCGGAAATCACGACCAAAGCGCCGATGAAGGCGACCGGTACATGCCAGGTGATCAGCTTGCGCTGCCACATCCACAAACCGCCGAGCAGGTAGCCGCCGGCCACCCATTCCCAGCCGCGCCCGGCGAAATTACCGAAGATGTCCTGGTTGGCCAGCAACTGGGCGATATCGACATTGCTGTCGCTCAGCTTGAGCGCCGTCTTCAGCGCATCGAGCGGCGTCGCGCCGGCCAGCGCATCGACGCGCGGCGCCAGGCCGAGAATGATGTTCATCTGGTCGAGCAGCGACATTTGCAGACCGACGCTAGGCCATTGCGACATCAGCGCCGGGAAGGCGACGATGCAGACGGCGAAGGCGATCATCGCCGGGTTGAACGGATTCTGGCCGAGGCCGCCGTAAAGGTGCTTGGCGACGACGATGGCGAAGACCGTGCCGAGCGCGACCAGCCACCACGGGGCGAGTGGCGGGAAGGTGAGGGCGATCAGCCAGGCGGTGACGATGGCCGAGCCGTCGGAGAGGAACAGCGCCTGCGGCTTGCCGCGAATCTTCAGCATGGCGGATTCGGCGAGCAGGGCGGCGAGCGAGGCGATGACCAGCTGGACCAGGATGGCCGGGCCGATCAGCCAGGCATAGGCGGCGATGCCGGGAATCAGCGCGATGCAGACCTGGATCATCACCTGGCTGACGCTGACATCCTTGAGGAAATAGGGGGCGGGGGCGAACATCACTCGGTTTTCTCGCTGGCCGGGGCTGCCGCAGCGGGCTCGGCGGCTTCGCTCAGATGGGCGGCCTGGCGGCGCGCTTCGATTTGGTCGATTTCCTGTTGCTGCGCGGCTTTCAGGGCTTCGATATTTTTGGGTTGAACAGCTTCGCGCTGGGCTTTGGCGCGGGCCATGGCGGCTTCGATGGTGGCCTTTTTCGCATCTTTTTGGGCGTCGACCGCAACAGCCGGCGTTTCAGGTGCAGCAGCCTCGGCTTCTGCGGCGTTGCCTTCGGCTGCCGCAGCAGCAGCCTCCGCCGCCTTCTTGGCGGCCTGGGCAGCAGCAGCCTTGGCCAGTTTCTCGGCCTTTTCCGCCTTTTCGCGCTCTTCGCGCATCTGCTTGAATTCGAAGCGGGCCTTGGCGCCATCGGACGCTTTCTTCTCGCGCTCGCGCGCCCAGATTTCGCTCTTGGCGAAGCGGAAATACTGGACCAGCGGAATGCGCGACGGGCAGACGAAGGAGCAGCAGCCGCATTCGATGCAATCGAAGATGTGGTACTCCTGCGTCTTGCCGAAATTCTTGGCACGCGAGAACCAGTACATCTCGAACGGCTGCAGTTCGTGCGGGCAGGCTTCGGCGCAGGAACCGCAGCGGATGCACGGCATTTCCGGCGCCTTGGGCGGGAACAGGCGGTCGGCGTGGGCGATCAGGCAGTTGGTCGCCTTGACCACCGGCACCGACGCTTGCGGCACGAGGAAGCCCATCATCGGGCCGCCCATGATGATGCCGTCGGTATCGGGGTGCGGGGTGGCGAGCTTGAGCAGTTCGTCCATCGGCGTGCCGATCAGCACCTCATAGTTGCGTGGTTCGTGCACGTTGCCGGTAATGGTGACCAGACGCGAGACGACCGGCTCGCCGTGGGCGATGGCGCGCCAGGCGGTGTAGGCGGTGGCGACGTTGAAACACTGGACGCCGAGATCGGTCGAGCGCTTGCTGGCTGGGACTTCTTTGCCGGTCAGGACGCGAATCAACTGCTTGGCGCCGCCGGCCGGGTAAAGCGTCGGCACCGAAACGACCAAAAACGGTTCTTTCAAGGCGTCGACCGCAGCACGCATGGCGGCGGCAGCTTCCGGCTTGTTATCCTCGATGCCGATCAGCACCTTCTTCGGCTGCAGCAGGTCGCGGAAGATGCCGATGCCGCGCACGACTTCCTCCGCACGCTCGCGCATCAGCAGGTCGTCGCAGGTGATGAAGGGCTCGCATTCGGCACCGTTGATCACCAGTTCGTCCATCGGCACCGTTTTCGCCGGCGTCAGCTTGCCGTGGGTCGGGAAAACCGCGCCGCCGAGGCCGACGACGCCGGACTGCTGCAGGCGCTCGCGGACTTCTTCGGGTTTCAGGCTGGCGTAATCAAGCGGCTCGCGGGCGATCCATTCATCCTTGCCATCCGGTTCGATGACCACGCACAGCGCATCGAGGCCGGAAGGGTGCGGCTGCACATGCATCGCCACTTCGAGTACGGTACCCGAGGTCGGGGCGTGGACGGCGGCGGAGATCCAGCCGTCGGCCTCGCCAATCAACTGGCCCTTGAGCACCTTGTCGCCGGCCTGAACGACCGGGCGTGGCGTGCCGCCGATGCTCTGGTGCAGCGGCACGACGAGGCGCGAGGGCAGCGGGGCGACGGCGATCGGCAGGGTGACGGACTGCGTTTTGTTGGTCGGCGGCTTGACGCCGCCCTTGAACTTGAACAGGTTCATCAGCATCAGGCGGCCTCTTTCAGCGGGGCAGCCTTGATTTCGACGACCGGATAGCGCCATTTCCAATTGTCGATGTTTTCGCCGATGACTTCCATGCGGATGCATTCGACCGGGCACGGCGGCAGGCACAGTTCGCAGCCGGTACACAGCGGCGCGATGATGGTGTGCATCTGCTTGGCGGCACCGACGATGGCGTCGACCGGGCAGGCCTGGATACACAGCGTGCAGCCGATGCAGGTGTTCTCGTCGATGATGGCGACCGACTTCGGTTTTTCCTCGGCGTCGAGCGGCTTGACCTCGCGGCCGAGCAGGTCGGCCAGGCGCTGGACGCCTTCGGCACCGCCCGGCGGGCATTTGTTGATGTCGGCCTCGCCCTTGGCGATGGCTTCGGCATAGGGCTTGCAGCCGGGATAGCTGCACTGGCCGCACTGCGTCTGCGGCAGGATAGCCTCGATTTTCTCGACCAGCGGGTCACCCTCGACCTTGAACTTGATCGAGGCAAAGCCGAGCGCGGCGCCGAGCACGACGGCGCCGAGGGCCATGATGGCGATGGCGAGAAGGATTTCCATTACTGGTACTTGTCCAGACCGGCAAAGCCCATGAAGGCCAGCGCCATCAGCCCGGCGGTGACCATGGCGATGGCGACGCCACGGAAATAGATCGGAACCTCGGCACCCTCGATGCGCTCGCGCATGCCGGCGAAGAGGATCAGCACCAGCGAGAAGCCGACCGCGCTGCCGGCGCCGAAGAGCAGCGACTCGACGAAGTTGTAGCCGTTGGAAATATTGAGCAACGGCACGCCGAGCACCGCGCAGTTGGTGGTGATCAGCGGCAGGTAGATGCCCAGCGTCTGCTGCAGGGACGGCGAGGTCTTGGCGATGACCATTTCGGTCAGTTGGACGATGGCGGCGATGGTGACGATGAACGACAGCGTGCGCAGGTATTCCAGCCCGAAGGGAATGAGCAGGAAGTGGTCGATGATGTAACTTGCCCCGGTCGCTATGGTCAGCACGAAAGTCGTGGCGGCGCCCATTCCGTAAGCGGTTTCCAGCTTCTTGGAAACGCCCATGAACGGGCAAAGACCGAGAATCTTCACCAGCACGACGTTGTTGACCAGCACCGCGCCGACGAGGATGAAAAGGTAGTGGCTCATGAGTTGGGGAGGGTTGAGGGCCGTATTATCCGGTTTTGCTGCGGTGCGAACAACCGCAATGGAAATAAGGATTTAGACCTTTTTCTTCATTACATATGCCAGAGTATCCGCCACTTCGCTGACAAGATCCGGACCGCGGTAGATGAAACCGCTGTAAAACTGCACCAGGCTCGCCCCAGCGCGGATTTTCTCGGCCGCATCCTCGCCGCCCATGATGCCGCCGACGCCGATGATCGGCAGTTCGCCGGCCAGCACCGTCGACAGCTTTTTCAGCACCTCGGTCGACCTGCGGAAAACCGGCGCGCCGGAGAGGCCGCCCGCTTCGTCGGCATTCGTCAGGCCTTCGACACCGTCGCGCGACAGCGTGGTGTTGGTGGCGATGACGCCATCCATGCGGTGGCGGCGCAGCGCGTCGGCGATCGCCGTAATCTGCGCGTCGTCGAGATCGGGGGCGATCTTCAGAGCCATCGGCACGTACTTGCCGTGCTTGTCGGCGAGGATTTCCTGGCGCGCTTTCAACTGTGAAAGCAGCTCGTCGAGTGCCTCGTCCTTCTGCAGTTCACGCAGGTTCTTGGTGTTGGGCGAGGAAATATTGACGGTGATGTAGCTGGCGTCGTTGTAAACCTTGTTCAGGCAGATCAGGTAATCGTCGGCCGCGTGTTCGATCGGCGTCGTTGCGTTCTTGCCGATGTTGATGCCGAGAATGCCGCCCTTCTTGGGGAACTGCGCGGCGCGCACGTTCTCCAGCAGCTTGTCGACGCCGTCGTTGTTGAAGCCCATGCGGTTGATGATGCCCTGTGCCTCGGGGATGCGGAACAGGCGCGGACGCGGGTTGCCGTCCTGCGGTTTGGGCGTGATCGTGCCAATCTCGATGAAGCCGAAACCGAGCCGCGCCAGCGCGTCGATATGGTCGCCGTTCTTGTCCAGCCCGGCGGCGAGGCCGACCGGATTGGGGAAGCTGAGGCCCATGGCCTCGACGGGGCACGGTGTCACCGGCTTGGCCAGGCAGCCGGCAAGACCGGTCGCATCGAGGAAGGAAACGCCGCTCATGCCGATGCCGTGGGCAGTTTCGGCGTCGAGGGCGAAGAAGAACTTGCGGATGAGTGGATAGAGCATGGTGGCCGCGATTTTACCGCAATGCAGCATTCGCGGTTGCGGCGAATCGCGGCTTCGCTTCAGCCATCACGCCAGGCCAATCGTCAGCGTGGATTCGCTTCATTCATGCATGAGCGTCTTCGCATAACTGTGACGGTCGATTTCTACCGTCTCGACGCTCACCTGAATTTCGATGCCGCTTGTGGCCGTGATGCTTGAGCGCAGTGCTGCAAGAACCGCATCCGCAAGTTCTTTGCGTTGCAGATTGCTGCGCCCGGACAGCAAGGCGATACGCGCATGCAGGAAAGCGCGTTCCTGTTCTTCAATGCCCACCAGGAAGCAATCGATCGCCGTCGCTCGGCTTTTGATGTCCGATTCGCTGAAGAGGCCCGAGTCCAGGCACGCGCGGTTGATTCTTGCCAAGGCCTGCAATGGATCAAAGCCGCGAAGATTGCGCGTGTATTCAATGTTCAGATGGGGCAAGGACGTCTCCTGATCAGATATGGCCTAGCAGCTTCCACCAGACGCTGCCGACCGCCACCAGAATTACGAGGTTGACCACGCTCATCGCCAAGCCAGCCGCCCACCATTCGTTTAGGGTTGTATAGCCCGAGCCGAAAATGATGGGCGCCGTGCCGGTGGCGTAGTGGGTCAGCGACATCATCAGCGATGACGAAAAGGCCAGCAGCAGGGCCAGCGGCATGGGTGGCGCACCGAGCGCGACGCCCGCCGCGAAGAATGCTCCGAACATGGCGGTGATGTGCGCTGTGGTACTCGCAAAGAAATAGTGGGAGTAGAAATAGATCAATACGAGGAGCACGGTAGCGCTGACCCAGCCCAGCCCCAGCTGGCTGATGCCATCCTTGATCGACACGGAGAACCAGGTGATCAGGCCGAGCTTGCCGAGAAACGTCGCCATCATCACCAGCGCGGCAAACCAGACCAGGGTGTCCCAGGCGCTCTTGGCCTTGAGGATGTCTTCCCACTCGAGCACGCCGGTCAGCAGCAGGAGCGACAGGCCGATCATGGCCGTGGTCGTCGCGTTCAGGTCCATCTCCGGGCCGAGCAGTATGGCGGGGACCCCGGCCCACATGGCCAGCATCAATGCCAGAACACCCAGCGTGACGAACTCCGAGGCCTTCATCGGACCGAGCTTGCTCAGCGCGGCCTCGGCCATGCCTTTGGCGTCCGGCGTATTTTTGATTTCCGGCGGGAACAGCAAGTAAAGCACCAGCGGCATCAGCGCCAGCATGCAGATCCCGGGCAGCAGCGCGGCTAGCGCCCATTGGCCCCAGGTGATCGAGATGGCGGAGTCGGTGGCCTTGGCGATCAGGTCCACGATCAGCGGATTGGGCGCGGTGGCGGTGATGAACATCGCCGAGGTGATCGGATTGGTGTTGTAGTTGACCAGCGCCAGGTAGCGCCCCATCTTCTTTTGCGTGCCCAATTCAGGCGTCGAGTGGAAGCCATCGGCGATCGAACGCATGATGGGGTGAACAATGGCGCCGCCGCGCGCCGTGTTGCTCGGCGTCACCGGCGCAATGACCAGTTCCGACAGCACCAGACCATAGGCGACACCCACGGTCTTCTTGCCGAACAGTGCAATGAACCCAGATTGTCCATTAGC
>DJUX01000001.1 GCA_002440665.1 Dechloromonas sp. UBA6271 | reverse complement strand
TGGAAACTGGCTGCGGTCGACGACAAAATTGGCATCATTTCCATCAAGTCGAAGATGCACACCATCGGCAACGAAGTACTCGACGGCGTCATCGCCGCCGTGCGCCAGGCCGAGCAGACGCTGGATGGCGTCGTGCTCTGGCACGAAGCCCCGTTCGCCGTCGGCGCCAACCTGCAACAGGTATCCGAAGCAATCGCCGCTGGCCAGTTCGACATTCTCGAAGCCACCGTCGAGAAATTCCAGCGCGCCTCGCAAACCCTGAAGTACGCGCAGGTGCCGACTGTCGCCGCCGTCCAGGGCCTGGCCCTCGGTGGTGGCTGCGAATTCGTCATGCACGCCGGCAAGCGCGTCATGGCGCTGGAAAGCTATGTCGGGCTGGTCGAAGCCGGTGTCGGCCTGATTCCGGCTGGCGGTGGTTGCAAGGAGTTTGCCGTACGTGCTGCCGATTGGGCCGCTCAATCGGCGACGCCGGGCGAGGTGTTCAACTTCCTGCAACCGGCCTTCATGACCATCGCCATGGCCAAGGTCGCCAAGAGCGCTCAGGAAGTTATCGACTTCGGCTTCGCCAGGCCGTCCGACACCATCCTCTTCAACGCCCACGAGCTGCTCTACGTGGCCATCCGCGAAGCCCGCGCCATGGCCGAGGCCGGTTACGCGCCGCCGCCACTGGCCCGCGCAATTCCGGTCGCCGGCAAGAACGGCATCGCCACCTTCGAGATGATGCTGGTCAATATGAAGGAGGGCGGCATGATCTCCGCCCACGACTACAAGGTCGCCCGTTGCGCTGCCGTTGCGCTGTGCGGCGGTGAAGTCGAAACCGGCAGCCTGGTCGATGAGGAATGGCTGATTACGGTCGAGCGCCAACTGTTCGTCGAATTGCTGAAAACCCCGGAAACCCAGGCGCGCATCAAGCACATGCTGGAAACCGGCAAGCCGCTGCGCAACTAACCGGGTCGAGGAAAAAATTATGAGCAAACAGATTCAAGAAGCCTACATCGTTGCTGCCACCCGCCTGCCGGTCGCCAAGCGCAACGGCATGTTCCGCCACGTGCGCCCGGACGACATGCTGGCCGCCGTCCTGAAGTCCGTCATCGCGCAGGTTCCGGGCATCGACCCGGCACGCATCGGCGACGTCATTGTCGGCTGCGCCATGCCGGAAGCCGAGCAGGGCATGAACGTCGCCCGCATCGGCCTGCTGCTGGCCGGCCTGCCGATCACCGTCCCCGGCATCACCATCAACCGTTTCTGCTCCTCCGGGGTGCAGGCGGTGGCCGATGCCGCCGCCCAGATCCGCCTCGGCCTGGCCGACGTGATGATCGCCGCCGGCACCGAGTCGATGAGCGTGATGCCGCAGATCATGGGCAACAAGATGTCGATGAACCCGGCCATCTTCGCCAAGGAGGAAAACCTCGCCATCGCCTACGGCATGGGACTCACCGCCGAAAAGGTCGCCAGTCAGTGGAAGATCAGCCGCGACGAGCAGGATGCCTTCGCCTTGGCCTCCAACCAGAAGGCCTGCGCCGCCATCGCCGCCGGCTACTTCAACGCCGAGACGACGCCCTACGCGATCCGCGAAAGCCTGCCCGACCTCAAGACCGGACAGATCAAGCTGCGCGAGCGCATCGCCGAAGTCGATGAAGGCCCGCGTGCCGATGCCTCGCTGGAAAGACTCGGCAAGCTGAAGCCGGTCTTCCACGCGCGGGGCACGGTCACCGCCGGCAACTCGTCGCAGATGTCCGACGGTGCCGCCGCGGTGATGCTGGTTTCCGAAAGGGTGCTTAAAGAATACAACCTGACCCCGCTGGCCCGCTTCGCCGGTTACGCGGTGGGCGGCGTGGCGCCGGAGATCATGGGCATCGGGCCGATCGCGGCGATTCCCAAGGTGCTGGCGCAAGTCGGCATCACGCAGGATCAACTGGACTGGATCGAACTCAATGAAGCGTTCGCCGCGCAGTCGATTGCCGTGATGAAGGAACTGGGCATCAATCCGGCCAAGGTGAATCCGCTCGGCGGCGCCATCGCGCTCGGCCACCCGCTTGGCGCCACCGGGGCGATCCGCATCGCCACCGTCGTGCATGGTCTCAAGCGTACCGGCGGCAAGTACGGCATGGTGACCATGTGTATCGGCACCGGCATGGGCGCCGCCGGAATCATCGAGGCACTGTAAGCAATGAAACCCGCCTGGCTGGCGAAAGTGCCCTCCGCCTGGCGGGCGCGCATGGTGCGGATGGGGTTCAACCTCCATCCCGCCTTTCGCGGCACGGGCGGGCGCGTCGAGCATGTCGCGCATGATCTGTCGCATATCCGCATTCGCCTGCCGCTCAGCTGGCGGACGCGCAACGTGGTCGGTTCGATCTATGGTGGTTCGCTGTTCGCAGTGACCGATGGCGTGCATCCGATGATGCTGATGGCCGCGCTCGGCGAGGACGTGATTGTCTGGGACAAGGCGGCCAGCATCCGCTACAAGAAGCCGGGCTACACGACCCTGTTCGCCGATTTTTCACTGGCGGCAGACGAGATCGCGGCGATCCGTGCCGCGCTCGACGAGTCGCCCGAGCTCGACCGCACCTACCTGGTCGAGTTGAGGGACAGCCAGGGCACGGTACATACCGTGGTCGAACGTACGGTTTATATCGCCGACAAGAAGCACTACCGGCAAAAATCCATCGAAGGAGATAAAACAAGATGATTTCGCATTCCGTACGGATGGCGACGCTGGTCGCGGCGTTGCTGGCGGTTCCCGGCCTGCAGGCGGCCGAGGTGGCCGGGGTCAAGCTGGACGAGCAGATCAAGGTTGGTGCCGGCGAACTGGTGCTCAATGGCGCCGGTCTGCGGACCAAGGTTTTCGTCAAGGTCTATGTCGGGGCGCTCTACGTCACCCAGAAATCGAACACGCCGGCCGGCCTGCTCGATGCCGCGACGCCGCGCCGCATGAGCATGCGCATGTTGCGCGACATCGATTCCGACACACTTTACGGTGCCTTGCGCGACGGCCTCAAGGACAACCACAGCGAGGCCGAACTGGCCGCGCTGAAGGCTCCGATCGACCAGTTCGCCGAGATCATGAAGAAGGTCGGCAACGCCAAGACCGGCGACACGGTGGCCATCGACTTCACGGCCGACGGGGTCGCTGTAAGTTTTAACGGCGAGGCCCGTGGCAAGGTGGCGAGCGCGCCGTTTGCCCGGGCATTGCTCAAGGTCTGGCTGGGCGACAACCCGGTGGACGCCTCGCTCAAGAAGGCGCTGCTCGGCGGCTGAACAATTCACGGAGGAGAGAAAAAATGGACAAGATCTGGATCAAGACCTACCCGACGGGCGTGCCGGCTGAAATCAGCATCGACCATGTGCCGTCGCTGGTGGCGCTGTTCGAGGATGCCTGCCGCAAGTATGCCGACAAGATGGCCTACGTCAGCATGGGCCGGGAAATGACCTATGGCGAACTGGATAGCCTGACGCGCGATTTCGCCGGCTGGCTGCAGTCGCTCGGACTGAAGAAGGGCGACCGCGTCGCGCTGATGATGCCCAATCTGCTGCAATACCCGGTGGCCTTGTTCGGCACCTTGCGTGCCGGCTGCGTGGTGGTCAATTGCAACCCGCTCTACACGCCGCGCGAACTGGAGCACCAGCTCAAGGATTCCGGCGCCACGGCCATCGTCATCGTCGAAAACTTTGCCAATACGTTGCAGCAGGTCATCGCCAAGACCGTTGTCAAACATGTCGTGGTCACACCGATGGGCGAGATGCTCGGCATGCTCAAGGGAACGCTGGTCAACCTGGTCGTCCGCCATGTAAAGAAACTGGTTCCCGCCTGGTCGCTGCCGGGTTCGATCAACTTCACCTCGGCGCTGGCCGCCGGCCGCCGGCATGGTCTGGACCCGGTTACGCTCGGGCACGACGATCTGGCCTTCCTGCAATACACCGGTGGTACGACCGGGGTTTCCAAGGGGGCGATGCTGACCCACGCCAACATCAGCTCCAACGTGATGCAGGCCTATAGCTGGATCAAGCCGGTCGTCAACGAAGGCGAGGAGTTCATCATCACCGCCTTGCCGCTCTATCACATCTTCGCGCTGACCGCGAACTGCCTGACCTTCCTGATGATCGGCGCGCGCAACCTGCTGATCGCCAATCCGCGCGACATTCCCGGCTTCGTCAAGGAGTGGGCGAAATATCCGATCACCGTGGTCACCGGCGTCAATACGCTGTTCAACGCACTGCTCAACAATCCCGAATTCGCCGCGCTGGACTTCTCGACCATGAAGGTCACGCTGGGTGGCGGCATGGCCGTCCAGGGGCCGGTGGCCGACCGTTGGCGCAAGGTAACCGGGACGCCGCTGCTGCAGGCTTACGGACTGACCGAAACCTCGCCGGCGGCGACCATCAACCCGCTGCACATGACCGAGTTCAACGGTTCCATCGGCCTGCCGATCTCGTCGACCGAGGTAGCGATTCGCGACGATTCCGGCAAGGAAGTACCGCTCGGCCAGGTCGGCGAAATCTGCATCCGCGGGCCGCAGGTCATGAAAGGCTACTGGCAGCGCCCCGAGGAAACCGCCAACGTGATGTACGGCGATGGCTTCCTGAAAACCGGCGATATGGGCTACATCGACCATTTGGGCTATGTTTTCCTGGTCGACCGCAAGAAGGACATGATTCTGGTCTCCGGCTTCAACGTCTATCCGAACGAGGTCGAGGAGGCCGTCGCCATGCACGAGGGCGTCAGCGACGTGGCGGCGATCGGCGTCCATGACGACAACTCCGGCGAAGCGGTCAAGATCTTCGTCGTGCGCAAGGATCCGAACCTGACGGCGGAAGAATTGATCGCTCATTGCCGCAAGCAGCTGACCGGCTACAAGGTACCAAAGCATGTCGAATTCCGCGCCGATCTACCGCGCACCAACGTCGGCAAGATTCTTCGCCGCGCACTGAAAGAGGGGGCGTAATGCCGATTCCGGTTTCGTTGCAAAAAGGGCTGGCGCTGCCCGTCATCTGCGCGCCGATGTTCATCGTTTCCAACCCGGAACTGGTCATCGCCCAGTGCAAGGGCGGCACCATCGGTTCCTTCCCGGCGCTCAACGCACGGCCCAAGGAGGAACTCGATGTCTGGCTGAAGATCATCAAATCGGCACTGGCCGACGATCCGCATGCCGCGCCGTTCGCCGTCAACCAGATCATCCACCAGTCGAACGAACGCCTGGAACACGACATGGCGCTGTGCGTGAAGCACGAGGTGCCGCTGATCATCACCAGCCTGCGCGCGCCGAACGAAATCGTGCCGCATGTCCATGCCTACGGCGGCAAGGTGTTTCACGATGTGATCAGTGTCCGCCATGCCGAAAAGGCGCTGGAAGCCGGTGTCGACGGCCTGATCCTCGTCTGCGCCGGGGCCGGTGGCCATGCCGGCATGCTCAGCCCGTTCGCGCTGGTCGGCGAAATCCGCAAGTTCTACGACGGCCCGATTGCGCTCTCCGGCGCCATCGCCAACGGCAGTGCCATTCTCGCCGCGCAGGCGATGGGCGCCGATTTCGCCTATATCGGCACGCGCTTCATCGCGACCAGGGAAGGCAATGCCCAGGAAGCCTACAAGCAGGCCATTGTCGACTCTGCTGCGGTCGACGTCGTTTACACCCCGTATTTCACCGGGGTGCATGGCAACTACCTGAAGAAGAGCATCGAAGCCGCCGGCCTCGACCCGGACAACCTGCCGGTCAAGGACAAGACCTCGATGAACTTCGGTGCCGCCGCCGGGGCGGCCAAGGCGTGGAAGGACATCTGGGGCGCCGGGCAGGGGGTCGGCAACATCGACGACATCCTGCCGGCCGGCGAACTGATCGAGCGCCTCAAGCAGGAATACCGCAGCGCCAAACTGGCGCTGTGCAGCAACCCATTTTGAGAACAAACAAGGAGACAGCAAGATGAGCGATTACCGCGCCCCCGTGAAAGACATGCGTTTTGTGATGGACGAACTGGCTGGCTACAAGGAATTGAGCCAGTACCCGGATTATGCCGAAGCGACACCAGACATGGCCGACGCCATTCTCGATGAAGCCGCCAAGTTTGCCGGCGAAGTGCTGGCTCCGCTCAATCGCATCGGCGACCAGCAAGGCTGCCAGCTGACAGCCACCGGGGTCGTCACGCCGCCGGGCTGGAAGGAAGCCTACAAGGCTTTCTGCGACGCCGGCTGGAACGGCATCGCCTGTCCGCCGGATCATGCCGGCCATGGTCAGCCGGATACGCTGGCGGTCGCCGTCAAGGAAATGGTCTGCTCAGCCAACCTGTCGTTCAGCCTCGGCCCGCTGCTCACCACCGGCGCCGTCGAAGCGCTGCTTACCTGCGCCAGCGACGAACTTAAGGCGATCTACCTGGAAAAGATGGTCACCGGCGTGTGGACCGGCACCATGAACCTGACCGAGCCGCAGGCCGGCTCCGACCTTGCGCTGATCCGCTCGCGCGCCGAACCGCAGGGTGACGGCAGCTACAAGGTGTTCGGCCAGAAGATCTTCATCACCTACGGCGACCACGACATGACGGACAACATCGTCCACCTCGTGCTGGCCCGCCTGCCGGATGCGCCGGCCGGGGTGAAGGGTATCTCGATGTTCCTCGTGCCGAAATTCATGGTCAATGCCGACGGCTCGCTCGGCGCCCGCAACGACGCCTACTGCGTCTCGATCGAACACAAGCTCGGCATCCACGCCAGTCCGACCTGCGTCATGGCCTATGGTGACAACGGCGGTGCCGTCGGCTACCTGCTCGGCGAGCCGAACCGCGGCCTCGAATACATGTTCATCATGATGAACGAAGCCCGTCTCGGCGTCGGCCTGCAGGGCATCGCGCTCGGCGAACGCGCCTACCAGCAGGCGCTCGGCTACGCCCGCGAACGCAAGCAGGGACGTGACGCAGTCACCGGCGAAGCGCTGGTCACTCTCGACAAGCATCCCGACATCCGCCGCATGCTGATGCTGATGAAGTCGCGCGTCGAAGCCTGCCGCGCCATGGCCTATTACACCTCTGGCCTGCTCGACCGCGCCCATGTCATTGCCGATGCCGAAGAGAAAAAGCGCAATCTGTATCTCGCCGAATTCATGATTCCCATCGTCAAGGGCGGCGGCACGGAGATGGGCATCGAAGTCACCTCGCTCGGCATCCAGATCTACGGCGGCATGGGCTTCATCGAGGAGACCGGCGCCGCCCAGCACTGGCGCGACTCGCGCATCACCACCATTTACGAAGGTACCACCGGCATCCAGGCCAACGACCTGATCTTCCGCAAGCTGATGCGCGACCAGGGCGCCACCGCCCGCGTCGTCTTCGCCGAAGTCGCCGCTACTGCGCGCGCCCTCAACGAATCCGCCCGCCCGGAACTGCAGGCCATCGGTCGTCGTCTCGGCGATGCGCTGCAAGCCTGGGTCAAGGCCACCGAATTCCTGGTTGCCGATGCGAAAAACGGGCTCGCCGGGCCGTTGACCGCAGCAGTCCCCTATCTGCATCTCGCCGTCACGGTTTGTGGCGGCTGGCTGATGGGCAGGGCGGCGCTGGCCGCGGCCGGCTACCTGGACAGGGTTGAGGGCGATCAGGTCTTCTACCGCGGCAAGATCGCCACCGCTCATTTCTATGCCGACCAGATGCTGCCACAGGCGGCCTCCTACTCGGCCACGGTGCAGGCGGGTGGTGCCTCGCTGGCGGCGGTAAGCGACGAAATGCTCTGAGGCAAAGCGCCTCGGGTCGTAAGCAAATGTCCCCGCCACGCCGGGGACATTTTTTTGCCGAATCGTTCCATCGCCGCCCCGGAGGGCTAATATTCTCGCCATGCTGACCATCGACATCGTTGCCGACATCGTCTGCCCCTGGTGCTTCATCGGCAAGCGCCGGCCGGAAACGGCTGTCGCCCTGGTGCGCCGGACCCGGCCGGATTTCACCTGCCGCACCCGCTGGCTGCCCTTCTTCCTCAACCCGGATACGCCGCCGGAAGGCGAGCCTTACCTGCCGTTCCTCGAACACAAGTTCGGCGGCCGGGCGCCGGTCGACGCACTGTTCGCGCGCGTCCGCGAGGCCGGGCGGGCCTACGGCATCGATTACGCTTTCGAGAAAATCCCCCTGCGCGCCAATACCCTGCGCGCGCACCGCCTGATCCACTGGGTCCAGCAGCGGGGCGACGCCGATGCGCTGGTCGAAAGGCTGTTCGTCGCCCAGTTCCAGCGTGGCGAATACGTCGGTGACATTTCCCTGCTGGCGGAAATCGCCGCCGAGTCTGGCTACGATGCGGCGGAAGTAGCCAACTATCTGGCATCGGCGGATGATGAAGCGCTGCTTCGCACCCGGGAACGTCAGTTGCGGGCCATGGGCGTCAACATGGTTCCGACCTTCATCGTCGCTGGCGACCGGGTCATTGTCGGCGCCGAAGACCCGGCCGTTCTCGCCCGCTGCATCATCGAAAGCCTGCCGGAAGCAGCTGGACGCCAACTTTAAATTTAGCCATGGAGAGAGGATGACAATGACGAAAAAAACTGCCAGCCCGGCACGGGGCCAGAAAACGAAGGCGGGGGGCACGGTTGCCGCTCTGGCGAAACCTCTGGATACGGTGAGCGGCCTGACCAAGTCCCTGCGTTCGCTGACCGAGCAGGTCGTCGGCATGGCGGGCGCCGCGGTCGATACTTCGCTGGCGGCGGCGAGCGGGCTTTTCCCGCACGGCGTGGCTTCGACCAGGGCGCTGGTGAAAGCCGGAACCTTTCTGCGCGACATGCGCGAGGCGGCGGGGATTCCGCTCGACGATCTGGGGCAGGCGATCAGCCTCAAGGATTCGGCGCTGCTGGAACTGGCGGAGAACGGCAAGATGGCCCTGCCGTTCGAGGTGATCCTGCGCCTGGCGGCAGTTCTGGCGCGTAACGACCCGGTGCCTTTCGTCATGAACCTGACCAAGGCGCACAGCCCGGCGATGTGGCAGATTCTCGAATCGTTCGGCGTCGGTCGCCTGGTCGAGCATGCCGGGCGCGAGCACGAGTTCATCAGCATCTACCGGGCGCGCGACGAGGCACGCAAGCTGACCGACGAGGAGTTTTCCCGAGTGCGCAAATTCGTCGAGACCGCTTTCGACATGGCCCTTGAATTCAACCGGGAAGCCAAGGCAGTAACCGAAGCCAGGGTGCCGGCGCGCCGGAAATCGGCGCCGCGCAAGGCCGCTACCTAGCGCCGGTTGCCGGAGCGAGCGGCGGCGGCGAGGAAAAGCCGGCCATTCTGAAAAATGGCCATTTCCGGGCGTCGACCGCAGCAATCCGGATTGTTCCGTGTGGTGATACTGCAACCAAGGTAAAACCCGGCACGTCGGGGTGGGCGGCCGCGCTATCCATCCCGTTTTTCCTGTGGCATAGTGAGAAAAAATGTTGCAACGCAACAATAATTCTATGTCTCAAGGGGAATGTCATGTTTGATTTCTGGATCCAGTTCGCGCTGGTTTTGACCGCTATTTTGATCGGCATCCGCCGTGGTGGCGTGGCTCTCGGGCTGATTGGCGGCCTTGGCGTGGCAGTGCTGACTTTCGGTTTCCGCGTTGCACCATCCGAGCCGCCGATCACCGTGATGCTGATCATCCTCGCCGTGGTCACCGCTTCAGCAACGCTTCAGGTGGCCGGTGGCCTCGATTTCCTGGTCCAGCAGGCCGAGCGCCTGATGCGCAGACATCCGCAGCAGATCACGTTGCTGGCACCGCTGTCCACTTTTTTGCTGACCGTTTGCGTCGGCACCGGCCACGCCGTGTATTCGCTGCTGCCAGTGATTGCCGATGTCGCGCTGAAAACCCGCATCCGCCCCGAGCGGCCGATGGCGATTGCCAGCGTCGCCTCGCAGATGGGCATCACGGCCAGCCCGGTGGCGGCGGCGGTGACGACCTTTCTGGCGATGACAGCGAAGACCAGCGAGCCGGTGACGCTTGGCCAGATCCTGATGGTGACGCTGCCGGCCGGCCTGATCGGCGTGATCGCCGCCGCGCTGTGGAGCATGCGCCGTGGCCTCGATCTCGACAAGGATCCGGAATTTCTCGAGCGCATGCAGGATCCGGCGTTCCGCGCGTCGGTAGAAATGTCGGTGACGACACTGGACAAGCAATTGCCGCGCGCTGCCATGCTCTCGGTCATCCTCTTCTTCTCCGGCATCCTGACCATCGTCGCGCTGGCGCTCTTCCCGCAGTTGCTGCCGCTGGTCAAGGGCAAGCCGATGCCGATGACGACGGTGGTCCAGGTGGTGATGCTGGCCTTCGGCGCTTTCATCCTGTTCGCCGCCAACGTCAAGGCCGCCGCCATTGCCAAATCCGAAGTGTTCACGGCCGGGATGATCGCCGTCGTCTCGATCTTCGGTATCGCCTGGATGAGCGACACCTTCGTCAAGGCCAACGAGACCTTTCTCGTCGACAACATCAAGGCGATGGTCGAGTACGCGCCGTGGACCTTCGCGCTGGCCATGTTTGCCGTCTCCGCCTTCGTCAAGAGCCAGGCGGCAACGCTGACCATCATGCTGCCCTTCGGCCTGGTGCTTGGCCTTTCGCCGCACCTGCTGCTCGGCCTGATGCCGTCCTGCTACGCCTACTTCTTCTTCGCCTTCTACCCGAGCGATCTGGCGGCGATCAACATGGACCGCAGCGGCACGACGCGCATCGGCAAATACCTGCTCAACCACAGCTTCATGATTCCCGGCTGGATCGGCGTCATCGTGTCGACCATCGTCGCCTACGGGCTGGCCCAGGTCTATTTCTGATCAGGGCGGGGCGGCGAAAAGCTGCTCCCAGGCCACCGCTTCGCCGGTGGTCAGCGCTTCGTAGCCGGCCATAGCGTGCAGGCGCTCGTGGAAGGTGTTGCCCTGAAAACGCCGGATCAGGTGGCGGACCGCCGGGCTGTGGGCGATGCCGGTGCGCAGGGCGAGGCAGTAGCGGTCCCAGGTGAGCGGCACGAAGCCGAGGTCGTAGCGCGCTGCGGCGGCGGCGATGCCGAAGCCGACATCGGCCTGGCCGCTGGCCACAGTGGCAGCAACGGCATCGTGGGTGAATTCCTCATGGCCATAGCCGGGAATGGACTTGGCGCTGAGTTCATTAGCCGCCAGAAGCTGGTCGATCATGCTGCGCGTTCCCGAGCCGCGCTGGCGATTGACCATGCGCAGGCCGAGCCGGGCGACGTCGGCCACCGACTGCACGCCGAACGGATTGCCGGCGGCGGTCAGCAGGCCGTGCTGCCGGCGCATGACCGGGATGCAGAGGTATTGCCGCGGTTTGAGCCAGCGCCCGAGCCAGGCCGTGGCCTGTTCCGGCGGCCAGGATTCCGGCAGGTGAAAGCCGGCGACATCGCATTCGCCGCGCACCAGGGACGACAGGGCCTCCTCGCTGCCGCGCCAGAACATGTCGACGCTGACGTGGCGGCCGTATTCGATCCAGTCGGCGAGGGCGAGGTCGTGGCTGGCGGCAATCCGCAGGCGTTCGGGCGGCGGCGTGGTGCTCGGGAAAAGGACTTCCTGCAGACGCGTCGTCCACGGCGCATGGGCTTCGGCCAGCGTCGTCCGCGCCGCGTTGTCGAGCTGGACCAGTTGCTCGCCAAAATCCGACAGTTGGGTTCCCCGGCCGCGCGACTTGAGTACCAGGCTTTTTCCGAAGCCTTCCTCGCCGCGGCGCAACAGGCCCCAGGCAGCCCGGTAAGAGGTGCCGGCGCTCAATGCGGCCTTGCCCAGCGTGCCGTGTTCGCGCAGCGCGATCAACAGGGCGAGCAGGCAGGCGGAATCGGCCTCGGAAAAATCCGGGCCGAATTCCCAGGTCCAGCGGATTCCGGTAGGCGGCGGGGTAGTTGTTGCAGCGTCTGACATATTTAGCCTCGCGGCGATTCTACTCTAACCTCCGAGCCGAATCCCGGTCCGCCGAGGGCCGTTTAGATCAAGAACAAACGGAGGAAGACCCACCATGAAACTGCAACGAATCCTCATCGCCGCCCTGGCTGCGGCCGCCTGCCTGATCGGCCCAGGCGCCTTTGCCGAGGAGCGCGTCATCACCGTTTCCTCGACCACCTCGACCGAGCAGTCGGGGCTGTTCGGCTACATCCTGCCGGTTTTCGAAAAGGAAAGCGGCATCAAGGTCCGTGTCGTCGCCTTGGGTACCGGGCAAGCACTCGACACCGCGCGCCGTGGCGACGCCGATGTGGTTTTCGTTCACGATCAGGCGGCGGAAGAGAAATTCATCGCCGAGGGTTGGGGCGTCGAGCGCAAGGAGGTGATGTACAACGACTTCGTGCTCATTGGGGCCAAGGCCGACCCGGCCAAAACCGCTGGCAAGGACATCCTGGAAGGGCTGCGCCGCATCGCCGCTGCCGAACCGCGACCGCCCTTCGTGTCGCGCGGCGACAAGAGCGGCACGCATGCGGCCGAACTGCGCTACTGGAAGGCGGCGGGTGTCGACCTGGAGAAGATCAAGGGGCCGTGGTACCGCGATACCGGTTCCGGCATGGGGCCGGCGCTGAACACCGCTTCCTCGATGAATGCCTACATCCTGGCCGACCGCGGCACTTGGCTGGCCTTCAGGAATCGTGGCGATCTCGGCATTCTGGTCGAGGGCGATACCCGCCTGTTCAACCAGTACGGCGTGATCCTGGTCAATCCGGCCAAGCATCCTCATGTCAAGAAAGAGGACGGGCAGCGGTTCATCGACTGGCTGGTTTCGCCGGCCGGCCAGAAGACGATTTCCGAGTACAAGATCGGCGGCGAACAGTTGTTCTTCCCGAACGCAAAACGCTGATGCAGGTGGGTCGATTCAAGCTTGACCCACCCGGCGGCCTTCGGGGACTTTGTCATTCGGCTGATGCCTTCCTTCTGTGTCCCGACGGCGCGACCTGAAATCGCGCTGTCGGAAGCCAGCGCAGATCAGTTTTCCCGCTTGGCTGCCAGCGTCGCGAAGGCGTCATTGACCGATAGAAAGACTTGCCCGGTTAGCGTCGGCCAGAGCCGGGAGCGGCTCAAACGGTCCTGCACCGGTCCCTTGACCTCGGCCAGGTGCAGCCTGATGCCGCGTTCGCCGAGATCCCGGTTCGCATCGCATAACATTTCCATCGCAGTTGTATCAACGCGGTTCACGGCGCTCATCACCAACACGATGTCGTGGATCGTCGGCGTCTCGGCAAGTTCGCTCGTTATCCGAGCCTCCACTGCGTTCATATTGCCAAAAAACAGGCTTTCGTCGATCCGGAGAAAGATGACGCCGGGGATCGTTTCGACCTCATGACGATCGGTGTTGCGGAAATGCTCGGTTCCGGCGATACGCCCCAGCCGAGCGATATGCGGCGTGCTGGCGCGGACCAGCAAGGCGGTGAGCGACAACAGAATGCCCAGCTCGATGCCGCGCTCGAGTCCGAGAAAGACGACACCGCCAGCCGTTGCCAGCCAGGCAAGCGCATCGGCACGATCGTAGGCCCATGCCTCGCGCAGCGACTTGAGATCGATCATCGAGAAAGCGGCAACGATGATGCTGGCGGCCAGCACGGCCAGCGGCAGACGGGAAAACGCCGGGGCCAGGCCGGCGACGATCGCGGCCATGACCAGCGCCGAGACAATGCTGGCCAGCGGTGATTGGGCGCCGGCGGCGACATTGAGTGCGGAACGCGAAACCCCGCCACCGACCGGCATGCCGCCATACACGGATGCCACCAGATTGGCGGCGCCGAGACCGAGCAGCTCGCCATTGGCGTCGACGCGCTCACGCCGCTTGATCGCCAGGGCTTGTGCCATCGCAATGTTCTGCACCATGCCGATCAGGGCCATCAGCGCCGCGGGCACGGCCAGCAGGGAAACCTGGGCAGCGTCGGGAATGAACCACTGAAAGTCTGGCAGCCCGGCGCCGATCTGGCCGACGACGGCAACCCCCTTCCGTTCCAGATCGAGAAGGATGACGGCGGCCGTCGCTGCAGCCACGACGAGCAGCGGCATCAGGCGGACAATGAAGGCCGCCCAAGTGCTCCGCAGACCAGCGCGTACCAACAAATTCGCCAGAGCGCTGCGGGCAAACGCAAGAACGGCCAGTGACGAGACGCCGATGACGGCAGCAGGATGGAGTCCGCCGGAGATCTGGCCAGCAAGCGCAGTTTTAATCGCCGATAAATCGCCGCTGCTTGCTTCCAGCCCGAGCAGATGACGGCACTGACTGACGACAATCAGCATCGCCGATCCGGAAACGAAACCCTGTATGACCGGGCGGCTGAGCAATTGCGACAGGAAGCCGAGGCGCAGCAGACTGCCGGCGCACAACAGCACGCCCGACATCAGGGCCAGGCACGCCGCCAGCGCTGCATATTGGGCGGAGCCGGGCGTTGCCAGCGGCTGAAGTACGCTGAAGGTCATGATTGCGGTAATGGCCACCGGCCCTACTGCCTGCACCATCGAACTGCCGACCCAGGCGTAGGCGATGACCGGCAGGATGCTGACGTACAGGCCCGCCTGTGGCGGCAGCCCTGCCAGCAAGGCATAGGCGAGGCTTTGCGGCAAGGCAAGTACGGCGACGATGAGCCCGGCTGTCAGGTCGTCGGCCAGCAGGCGACGGGGATAGCGGACGATCCATGCGGGAAGCAGGCGGAGATGAGGACAACCGAAGGCAGGCATGACGCGAAAGCCAGTATCAGAGATCGTTTATGTTATTCCATTCGGTCGTTCGCTGGCCGAATGCCAAGGATTTATCTGTTAAGGCAGCCCGCTCACAAAGCGATACAAATCGTTGCATAAAGCCTGCTGCCAAAAATCCTGTTCTCCGCAAACATGAGGCCTCAAAAAATTTGCGGAAGAAGTCGTCATGTCAAACCTCAGCCGCCGGCAACAAACTACCCTTGCTAATTTTCTTCAGGTCTCGCGAGTGCATTTTGGCCTGTGTCGCCGGCGCACCGGTCTCTGGTCTCGTCTGAGACGCTTTCGCAAAACCATGATCCAAACCATGCTGATTGTCGGAAGCATCGGCAGCCAGTTAGGTGGTGCGGCCTATGCTGAAATCTCTGCTATCGAGAAATCTGAGACTCGTACCGAACGAACTGCGCCGAGCAGTTCAACGACAACTACTGACAGAGGCGTCCGATCGGTTGTCGAGCGTATGCCATGATACTGATGGCTCGATCCTGCCCAGACCTTGTGTTCTGGTGAGGGCAGGGCTTAACCCGATTCGCACGGCTCGGCCATATCAAGACAATGGGTTTATCGAATACCGCCAGTGTCGTTCCCGTTGCCATGTGTTGCGAAAAGCCGGCCCAATACACCAGCGCCGGGACGATGATGATGCCGCCACCGATGCCGAAGATACCTGCTGTCAGGCCACCGGCGATTCCGATAGACACGAAGATGATCCAGGACGGCATCTGATTCTCCTTTTCAGCCCGGTGCGTATATCCCACACAAGAGTCATGGTTTGGCACCCAAGGCCAAAAAACGCAATTCGCCAAATGCTCAGGCTTTCCCAAGCGGCGTACCTCGGCGTTGGCAATATTCAGGAATGCTGAATTAGAATACTCTTATGTTTTTTCCGCCGCAGTCAACGCCACTGCTGCTCTAATCCCTTTGGAGAATTTGATGTTCAAGCCTGCACACGAACTGGTTCTGGAAGCCAGGAAATCCGTCAAGGAATGTACCCCGGCCGAGATTCACGACAGGATGTCCGTTGCGGAAACGTTGCTGATCGACGTCCGGGAACATGATGAGTACAGGCAAGGGCACATTCCCGGCTCCGTTAACATCCCGCGGGGGATGCTTGAGTTCAGGATTTCCAATGAACCGATGCTGCAGAACCTGACTCGCCCCATCATCGTTTATTGCAAGACCAGTGGGCGTGCGGCACTTTCCGTCGTGGCCATGCAGTCCATGGGGTTCAAAAACGTGATTTCGCTGGCGGGTGGGTTTGATGCCTGGCTGGCTGACAAGCGTGCCGTGGCCAAGCCTCGTGAAATGTCGTTTGAATGAGGGGCAACGTTTGCCTCTGGAGCCGGGACGATGTTGGACAAGGGGTAGTCCCACGAGGACTGTGCCTTGTCGCCACCTTGCTGTTAGCGGCCTGTTCAAGTGTTCCTGGCGATATTTCAAAAAACTCACCAACAGCCGACACGGCCTCTTTGACGGTGACTGGCAACCAGATTCAGTCCGAAGATAAGAAACCGCCGCAAACTGCGTCAAGATCGCCGGCCCAGGCGACTCCCGAATCGGCCGATCAGGCATCTGAGCAGACCATCTACTTTGCCTCAGGTAACGCAGGGCTTAGCGAAGAAAATCGAGAGAAGCTGAAGCAAGCGGCACAATACTTGAAACAGAATCCAAAACGCCTGGTCACCCTGATGGCGTTCTCGGATAGCCTCGGAAGTCGCACTTACACCCTGGCCATCATGGACAAACGGCTTGGTATCGTGGCAGAAGCCCTTCACGATCTCGGCATAGCCAAGACCAGAATTCGAAAGATACTGATCAGCCAGAAAGGCCCGAAGCGTATCTGCGCCACCCCTGATTGCAGGGGCGAGGAACAGCGAGTTGAATTGCGTTACAGGTAGTGCAAATGTTCGACCAAGCGGAAAATATGCGACACCCTTGGTGAAAGACCCATAGATGGGCGATCACGGCAAGTCTCGAATGCCGGAAAAAAGTCGCTTCAGTTTTTCAGCAGCTTTTCGGCTGCTGCATCAAGATCGGATTTCTTGATCAGCCCGAGCTTTATCTGGACCACCTGGCCGTTGCGGTCGATGAACACCGTGAAGGGCAGGCCGCCCTTGGTATTGGCCAGCGCCTTCATCAGCGGGATGCCCTGTTCCTTGGCGACGAAGACCGGGTAGTCCATCTCGTAGGCCTTGGCGAACTCCTTGGCTGCGTCGGCCTTGTCCTCGATGCCGATGCCGAGTACCTCGATCTTGCCCTTGTGGGCGGCGCGGAACTTGATCAGTTCGGGGATCTCGGCGCGGCAGGGGCCGCACCAGCGAGCCCAGAAATTGACGACCAGCGGCTTGCCCTTGTAGCGTGCCAACGCCACCGGTTTGTCATCGAGATCGCTCAGCGTGGCGGCGAACAACGGTGCCGACGACGGCATTTCGTCTGCTGCGGTCAACGTGCAAAAAAGGGCAAAAACCAGGGAGGCGAAAAGGTGTCTCAAGGCAGGTCGCCACGGCGGAATATGAAGTAGCCGATGGTAGCACTGAGCAAGCCGAGCGCGGCCGGGTAGGCCAGCGCGAACACCTTGTAGCCGACCAGCCCGAAGGTGTCGAGAATCACGTAGGCCGAGGGGCCGAGAACGATCAGCTGCGGGTCGAAGAGCGCCAGCGCGGCGGTGCGGAAGACCTGCAGCGGGTTGGCCAGCGCCAGGCCGACGGCAACTTCGGGCGCCACCTTGCCCTGAATCATGACGCCGAGCAGGATCAGGTCAAGGAAGAGCAGCAGCGTCAGCCAGACCATGAAAGCCGCGCCCTGCGCGATATCGGTGCTGCGGGCGACGGCCGAGATCAGCATGCCGATGCCGAGGAAGCACATGGCCATGACGGCGAGCAGTGCAGTGTAGTAGCCGAACATGCCCCACGGCACTTCGATGTCCTTGAAGCTGGCCCAGCCGACGGCGCCGAGCATGGCGAGGAAGACCGGTGCGAAGACAACGATGTAGCGGCCGACGATCTTGCCCCAGAACCAAGCCGAGAGCGACACTGGCAGCGACAGCAGGTATTCGAAGACGCCGGCTTCGCGGTCGCCGGCCACCGAACGGACGGTGGTGATCAGCACGAAAATCGGCAGGATGGCCATGGTCAGCTGGATGTAGGTGACCAGCAGGCGCGAGAGGCCGATGAAGCCGAGCACCCGCGATTCGGTGAGGCCGAACATGAAGAGCAGGGCGACGATGCCGCCGAAGACCAGCGTGTAGATCTGGAACCAGCGGGCGCGCAGCGATTCGACGATATCCAGTTTGGCGGTCAGCCATAGTTGTTTCATCACTTACCCTTTTGCAGCAGCAGTTCGCGCATTTCGGCAAAGGCCAGGCTGCCGGCTTGCGGCTGCGCATAGGCGGCGAAGTTGTAGCCCATCGGCGAGCTTTTGCCGCCGACGAAACGGGCCTGGCGCGGGTCCAGCCAGGTCAGCTGGTCCGGCTTGCTGGCCGCGTCGGCAACCCACATGCGGATGGCGGGATCGTCCCCCCAGGCCTGTTCCTTGAGCCAGAAAACCGCGCAGCCGATGTCGTCAAACTTGAATACCTGGTCCTTCGGTCCGCCGCGCACCTGGGCGGCGAAGCGCCGGTCGGAAATGGCCATCCGGCAACGCGTACAGGTATCGCGGTCCCACTTGATCTCGGCCATGCCCTCCGGCCAGCCGCTCTTGCCGCAGGCCGAGAGCATTGCCGCCAGCGGCGTCAGCGCCAGACCGCCGACAGCGAGGTGGCCGAGGAAGTGGCGGCGCGTCGTGTCGCACATGCTCAGTTGACCGCTTCGACCAGCGACAGATCGCTGACCAGCGCGGTGTAGCGGGAAATCATGCCGAGGAAGCGCAGGCGGTCGGGGCCGGCGATGTGGCCGCTCCACACCAGATTGTCGTCGCTGGCCGCGAATCGCCAGGCGGCGATGGCCTTGGCGAAGGCCGGCTCGAAACGCTTGATTACGATGCGGCAGGCCAGCGTGCCGGACAGCGAAACATCGTCGGCAACCTTGTCGTCGAGCACGACCTTGCCCATGTCCATTTCGATGACGCGGTTGACCAGCGACGACACCTCGTCGAGGCGGTGGCTGGAAATGATCATCGTCGCTTCGTTCTGGCGTTCGGCCAGCAGGTCGAAGAAAATCTTGCGCGCTTCCGGGTCGAGGTTGGCAGCCGGCTCGTCCATCACCAGCACCCTGGCTTCGCGGCCGAGGGCGATGGCGATCAGCAGCTTCTGCTTCATGCCGCCGGAAAGACGGACGAACTGGCGGGAAAGAATGCCTTCGACGTCGAGCCCGAGGCGTTTGGCGATGTCGTGAATGCGATGCGGGTCGGTGCCGCACAGCGCGGCCGAAAAATCGATCAGCTGGCCGACCGGCATCTTGAGCGGCGGCGGCAGCTGCGGCACAAAGCCGATGTTGCCGAGCACGGCGGTACGGTTGCCGCGCGGATCGAGGCCGTTGATCGCGACCTCGCCATCATAGGTGTATTCCCCGAGCAGGCAGCGGATCAGGGTCGTCTTGCCGGCGCCATTCGAGCCGATCAGCGCGACCCGCTCGCCGAGTCCGATATCGAGGCTGATGCCGTCAAGCACGCGGGCGCGCCGGAAGGTCTTGGCAACGTTGTTGAACTGGATCATGGGGAGCGATTATAGAAGGGCGGTTGCGGTCGACATTGAATTTCGATCAAAAAACGGGAATGCGGGCGGGGCGATAGGGTGAGGAAACAGGGCGGCGCGGGCTTTCAACTTTGGCGGTTGATGCAGCGATTTAATTCAAGGCAGCTCCCCGACTGACCTGAAGCTAGCGCCTTGCCAATATCAATGAGCCCTTTTCGCGCGGATCAAGATCGATGCGCACGACCGACACAAATCCGGCCGCACTAAGCCAATTGCAAAATTCGTCATAGCGATAGGTCTGGGTGCCGGTCTCCAACAGCAGGGTCAGGCGAAATGCGGCGTCGAGTGCATCGAGCGGCGTTTCGGCCAGATATTCGTGAATGACGAGCATGCCACCGGAGCTGAGGGTGTCGCCGATGCGCTGGATGATGTGGCGGTTCTCTTCTGCGGTGTGGTTGTGCGCGACCGAGAGATAGAACACCAGATCATGTTCGCCGCCCCAGTCTTCTTCATGCAAGTCGCCGGGACGCAGGTGGATGCGGTCTGACAGTTGCTCGCGGGCGATGGTTGTCCCGGTTTCGCTCAAGGCGCTGGGCAGGTCGACGATGACGGCGCTGAGCTGGGGATGGCGCCGGCAAAAGCGGATGGCATGCAGGCCGTGCGAGCCGCCGAGATCGAGCAGGCGGTGCTGCTCCGGGGCGACGGGCACGTGTTTGAGCAGGTCGGGGCCGAGGTCGGAGGCAAACGCAGCCATGTAGGACGAGAACAATTCGCCAAGGTGGGAATGTTCGACCATGGCATCCCAAAGCGTTCGCTCGGGATGACCGCTGCGAACGGCTTCGGCCAGCCCGCCCATCATCGGCCAGGCTTCATGCGTCCACAACAGGCCGGGGGTGTAGTCGACCTGGCCGAGACTGGTGAACCAGCGCTGCGTGCTTTCCGTATTTGCCAGTAGCCCACCCTGCTTTTCGAGGTAGCCGAGTGCAATCAGAAAGTCGGCCAGGGTGGCGGTGCCTTTGATGCTTGACTGGATTTTTTCCGCCAGTTGCGGGACGGAAAGCGGCCCCTTGGCCAGTGCTTCGAACAGGCCAAGGCGCCCGGCCGAGACGATGGCCGCGGATTTCATCATCGGCATATAGACGTCGAGCATGGGCAGCTCGGCGGTGCCAGTGGGCTGACAGACATCGGGTTTGGGTACGCGGGGACGTGGCTTGGTGCTTGGCATGGGTTGGCGTTTCAGTTCAGGGCGGTGTAGAGCGGGATTTTACGCATCGATCGGGCAATCCGGCCGCCTGTTGCGGTCGACCGCCAAAAAGCATAAAAACGGGTACGTGCCTTGCGGCGACGCGCCCATTTCGCTTCAGCCGATTCGGCTTACCTGATTTCCAGCAGGCTCTCGTCCCACGCAGCATGCTTTTCCAGCCCGAGCAGGTTGGCGACGGTTGCGGCGATGTTGGACAGCCCCGCCGTTTCCGTCTGCTGCAGGCCCAGCTTGCCGCCGCTGACGTTGTCGTAGAGGATCAGCGGCACCGGGTTCAGGGTGTGCGCGGTCTTGGCCTTGAAGCTGCCATCCGGGTTGGTGGCCGGTTGTTTGGTTTTCTTGTCCAGCTCGAACATTTCGTCGGCGTTGCCATGGTCGGCGGTGATCAGCGCGACGCCGCCGGCGGCGTCGATGGCTTGCAGGACGCGGGCGAGCGAGAGGTCGACGGCTTCGACGGCGAGCGTCGCCGCCATGTAGTTTCCAGTGTGGCCGACCATGTCGCCATTGGCGAAGTTGCAGCGCAGCGTCCTGTACTGGCCGGATTGCAGCGCGGCAATCATCGCGTCGGCGATCTCAGCGGCTTTCATCCACGGGCGCTGCTCAAAGGGCACGACGTCGCTCGGCACTTCCTGATAGGTTTCGCCGGCGAACTTTCCGGAGCGGTTGCCGTTCCAGAAATAAGTGACGTGGCCGAATTTCTGCGTTTCGGAGCAGGCGAACTGGGTGATGCCGGCCTTGGCGAACCACTCGCCCATGGTGTCCTTGATCGCCGGCGGGGCGACGAGGAAGCGGGCCGGCAGCTTGAGGTCGCCGTCGTATTGCAGCATGCCGGCGTAGGTCACTTGCGGGGCGCGGACGCGGTCGAATTTGTCGAAATGCGCTTCCTCGAAGGCGCGGGTGATTTCGATGGCACGGTCGCCGCGGAAGTTGAACAAGACGACCGAATCACCGTCCTCGATAGTGCCGATCGGCTGGCCATGGTCGGCAATGACGAATTCCGGCAAATCCTGGTCGATGGTGCCCGGATTTCGCTCGCGCAGGCCGTTGACCGCAGCAGTCGCATTCGGGAACTGCGGGCCTTCGCCCAGCACGTGCGTCTTCCAGCCCTTTTCGACCATCGGCCAGTTGGCGTCGTAGCGGTCCATGGTGATGTACTGGCGGCCGCCGCCGGAGGCGATGCGGGCGTCGAAGCCGTCCGTGCTGACTTCGCCGAGAAAGGCTTCGAAGGGCACGACGTAGTCGAGGGCGCTGGTTTCCGGCACGTCGCGGCCGTCGAGCAGCGCGTGGATGCGCACGGTCTTGACGCCTTCGGCCTTGGCTTGGGCGACCATCGCCTTCAGGTGGTCGATGTGGCTATGCACATTGCCGTCGGAAAAGAGGCCGAGGAAGTGGATGACACCGCGACCGGCTTTCGCGCCGGCGACGATCTGCTGCCAGGCCTCGCCCTGCCAGATGGCCCCGCTGGCGATCGCGTTCGAGACCAGCGCCGCGCCCTGGCTATAGACCTGGCCGGCGCCGATGGCGTTGTGGCCGACTTCGGAATTGCCCATGTCGTCGTCGGACGGCATGCCGACGGCGGTGCCGTGGGCGCGCAGGCGGATGTTCGGGTAATTGGCGAAGAGGCGGTCGAGGGTCGGCTTTCTGGCCGCCGCGATGGCGCTGCCGACGTCGGTATTTGGCAGCCCGTAGCCGTCCATGACGATGATGACGACCGGCCCCTGGATTCCGGCGAACGAGGAGAGTTTTTGTAGCATTTGAGCGAATCCGGCGAAGGAAAATGGCGCGCCCGGCGGCGCGGCGCCAAGTATCCGCGCCCGGGTAGCCCCAGTCAATCCACGGCCTGCCAGCGCCAGCTATAATTGCAACTTTGCAACATAACGAGAACAGCATCATGGAAGCCGAACAAATCAACAGCATCGCCAACCAGCTCGAGGACATCGCGCAGCGCGCGGCCGAGCTGCGGAGGTATCTTTGACTACGATCACAAGCGCGAACGCCTGACCCTCCTCAACCAGGAGATGGAAGATCCCAAGATCTGGGACGATCCGAAACGCGCCCAGGAACTGGGCCGCGAGAAGAAATCGCTGGAAGACATCGTTCTCGTCCTTGAAGCGGTGCAGGCCGGGCTCGATGACGGCCGCGAACTGTTCGCCATGGGCAAGGAAGAAGGCGACGACGACACCTTGCACGCCGTCGAGGCCGATGCCGGCGAACTGGACAAGAAGATCGCCGCCCTCGAATTCCGCCGCATGTTCAACAACCCGTCCGACCCGATGCCCTGCTTCCTGGAAATCCAGGCCGGTGCCGGCGGCACCGAGGCGCAGGACTGGGCGTCGATGCTGCTGCGCATGTACCTGAAGTATGGCGAAAAGAAGGGCTTCACCGTCGAAGTCATGGAAGAGTCGGAAGGCGATGTCGCCGGTCTGAAGAGCGCCACCGTAAAATTCACCGGTGACTACGCCTATGGCACGCTGCGCACCGAAACCGGCATCCACCGCCTGGTCCGCAAGTCGCCGTTCGACTCCAACGCCCGCCGCCATACGTCGTTCACCAGCGTGTTCGTCTTCCCGGAAGTCGATGACTCGATCGAGATCAACATCAACCCGGCCGATGTCCGTACCGACACCTACCGCGCTTCCGGCGCCGGCGGCCAGCACATCAACAAGACCGACTCCGCCGTGCGCCTAACCCACGTGCCGACCGGCATCGTCGTCCAGTGCCAGAACGACCGTTCGCAGCACCGCAACCGCGACGAAGCCTGGCAGATGCTGCGCGCCCGGATCTACGAATTCGAGTTGCGCAAGCAGCAGGCCGAGCAGCAGAAACTCGAAGACGCCAAGTCCGATATCGGCTGGGGCCACCAGATCCGTTCCTACGTGCTGGACCAAAGCCGCATCAAGGACCTGCGCACCAACTACGAAGTCGGCAACACGCAGGCCGTGCTCGACGGCGACCTCGACGGCTTCATCGAAGCCAGCCTCAAACAGGGCGTCTGACGAAAATGACAAAAGCCGGGAACCAATCCTTCCCGGCTTTTTCAATGCAGATTCTGCAGTCAACAAAGTACCCATGAACAAGAAAATCGCTGCACTGCTCGCCGCCCTGGCGGCCACCGGGCTGACCGGCTGCGGGGACAAGCCGCCCCCGGCTACCGCCGCGCAGGCCAAACCGGCCCTGACCGTCACCGTCACCACGCCGCAACTGCGCGACTGGCCGCAGACGCTGGCGGCCAGCGGCAATGTCGCCGCCTGGCAGGAAGCCGTCATCGGCCCCGAGATCAGCAATTACCGGATCACCGAAGTACGGGCGAATGTCGGCGACAAGGTCAAGCAGGGCGACGTGCTGGCGCGCATCGCCAGCGACGCGGTCGATAGCGAACTCGCCGAAATCCGCGCCACGGTGGTCGAAGCCGAAGCGACGCTGGCCGAGGCGCGAGCCAACAACGAGCGCGCCCGGCAACTGCGGGAAAAGGGCTTCTACAGCGCGCAGCAGGGCATCCAGACGCAGACCGCCGCCGAAACCGCGCTGGCCCGCCTGAATGCGGCCAAGGCGCGGCTGAAATCGGCCGAGCTGCGGCGTTCCAAGGCCAGCGTCGTAGCCCCCGACGACGGCATCATCTCGGCGCGCAATGCGACGGTCGGCTCGCTGACGCAATCCGGCGAGGAACTGTTCCGTCTGATTCGTGGCGGCCGCCTTGAGTGGCGTGCCGAAGTCACCGCGGGCGAACTGGCCCGCCTCCAGCCCGGCCAGCCGGCCCGGCTGGAAAGCCCGAACGGAATCGCCGTCAGCGGCACGGTGCGCGCCGTCGCGCCGACCGTCGATCCGCAGACGCGCAACGGCATCGTCTATGTCGACCTGCCGCCGGAAGCCGGCAAGGCGCTGAGCGCCGGCATGTTCACGCGCGGCGAATTCGCGCTCGGGCAGCGCCCGGCGCTGACCCTGCCGCAATCGGCGGTGCTGCTGCGTGAGGGCTTCGCCTACGTCTTCCGCATCGAAGCGGGGCCGGACGGCACGGCCAAAGTCGTCCAGATCAAGGTCGGCACCGGGCGCCGCGACGGCGAGCAGCACATCGAGGTCATCGGGCTGGATGCCGGGGCGCAGGTGGTGGCCAGCGGCGCCGGCTTCCTCGCCGACGGCGACACCGTGCGCATCGTCGCCGCCCAACCAGCGACCAAAGCGCAGCCATGAACGTATCCGCCTGGTCGATCCGGAACCCGATTCCGGCGGTGCTGATGTTCGTCATGCTTACCCTGCTCGGCCTGATGGCCTTCAAGGCGATGAAGATCCAGCAGTTTCCCGACATCGATCTGCCGACGGTGACGGTGACCGCCAGCCTGCCCGGCGCGGCACCGGCGCAGATGGAAACTGAGGTGGCGCGCAAGATCGAGAATTCGGTCGCCACGCTGCAAGGAATCAAGCACATCTACACCAAGGTGCAGGACGGCACGGCCATCGTCACCGTCGAATTCCGCCTCGAAAAGCCGACGCAGGAGGCGCTCGATGACGTGCGCGACGCCGTTTCACGCATCCGCGCCGACCTGCCGGGCGGCCTCAAGGACCCGGTGATTTCCAAGGTCAACCTGGCCGGCGCGCCGATTCTGACCTACACCATCGCCTCGACGCGCATGGACGACGAGGCGCTGTCCTGGTTCGTCGACAACACGATCAGCAAGGCACTGCTCAGCGTGCGCGGCGTCGGCGCCGTGGCGCGCGTCGGCGGCGTCACCCGCGAGATCCGCATCGAACTCGACCCGGCCCGCCTGCTCGCCCTGCGCGCCACGGCGGCCGACATCTCGCGCCAGTTGCGCCAGATCCAGCAGGAAGGCTCGGGCGGGCGCGCCGATGTCGGCGGCGTCGAGCAGTCGGTGCGCACCATCGCCACCGTGCAGTCGGCCGAGGAACTGGGGCAGATGGAGATTTCCCTCGGCGATGGCCGGCGGGTTCGCCTCGACCAGCTGGCGACGGTCAGCGACACCGTCACCGAACAACGCTCGGCGGCCCTGCTCAACGGCAAGCCGGTGGTCGGCTTCGAGATTGTCCGCAGCCGCGGTGCCGGCGAGGTCGATGTCACCAACGGCGTGCGCGCCGTATTGGAAAAGCTGAAGAAGGATTACCCGGACATCACGATCACCGAGGCCTTCAACTTCGTCGATCCGGTGCAGGAAAACTTCGAGGGTTCGATGGCGCTGCTGATCGAGGGCGCCATCCTCGCCGTCATCGTCGTCTGGCTGTTCCTGCGCGACTGGCGCGCCACCTTCGTTTCCGCCACGGCCCTGCCGCTGTCGATCATCCCGACATTCGCCGCGATGTACCTGATGGGCTTCACGCTCAACGTCGTCACCCTGCTGTCGATGTCGCTGGTGGTCGGCATCCTGGTCGACGATGCCATCGTCGAGATCGAGAACATCATGCGCCACCTGCGCATGGGCAAGACGCCCCTGCAGGCGGCGCTGGAGGCCGCCGACGAGATCGGCCTGGCGGTGATCGCCACCACCTTCACGCTGATCGCCGTCTTCCTGCCGACCGCCTTCATGAGCGGCGTGCCGGGCAAATTCTTCGTCCAGTTCGGGTGGACCGCAGCCATCGCCGTCTTCTTCTCGCTGGTCGTCGCCCGCATGCTGACGCCGATGATGGCCGCCTACATCCTCAAGCCGCCAACCAGGGAACACCACGAGCCGCGCTGGATGGAGGTCTATACCGGCTGGGCCGCCTGGTGCCTGAGGCACCGGCTGCTGACGACGTTCGCCGCCCTCGTCTTTTTCTTCGGTTCCTTCGCGCTGGTACCCTTGTTGCCGACCGGCTTCGTCCCGCCCGACGATCTCTCGCAGACGCAGGTCTACCTCTCGCTGCCACCCGGCAGCACCTTCAAGGAGACTTTCGCCGCCGCCGAACACGCGCGCGGCATCGTCGAACAGAACCCGCATGTGAAGATGGTCTACACCGCCATCGGCGGTGGCGCCGCCGGCAGCGACCCCTTCGCGCCAAAGGGCGCGCCCGAGGTGCGCAAGGCGACGCTGACCATCAACATGACGCCGCGCAAGGATCGCGGCGGCGTCAAGAAACAGGAAGTCGAACGCCAGTTGCGCGAGGCGCTCGGCGTGCTGCCCGGCGTTCAGATCAAGGTTGGCCTCGGCGGCTCCAACGAAAAATACGTGCTGGTGCTGGCCAGCGAGAACGGCGCCCTGCTCGCCGACCACGGCCGCACCGTCGAGCGTGAGCTGCGCACCATCCCCGGCATCGGCGCCGTCACCACCACCGCCAGCCTGGTGCGCCCGGAACTCGTCGTGCGCCCCGATTTCGCCCGCATGGCCGATCTCGGTGTCACCTCGGCGGCGATCGCCGACACGCTGCGCATTGCCACCGCCGGCGATTACGACCAAAACATCGCCAAGCTCAACCTGACGCAGCGTCAGATTCCCATCGTCGTCAAGCTGCCGCCGGAAGCGCGCCAGGATCTGCCCCTGCTCGAGCGCTTGACCGTACCGGGCAAGCACGGCCCGGTGATGATCGGCAACGTCGCCACCCTGAGCCTGGCCGGCGGCCCGGCCGAGATCGACCGCTACGACCGCCTGCGCAATATCAATTTCGAGATCGAACTCAACCAGCAGCCGCTCGGCGAAGTCGAGAAGCAGGCGCTGGCGCTGCCCAGCCTGACCAATCTGCCGCCCGGCATCCTGCAGACCACGGTCGGCGATGCCGAGGCGATGGGCGAACTGTTCCAGAGCTTCGGGCTGGCCATGGCCACCGGCGTGCTCTGCATCTACATCGTGCTGGTGCTGCTGTTCAAGGATTTCGTGCAGCCGGCGACCATCCTCGCGGCGCTGGTGCTTTCCGTGCCCGGCGCCTTCCTGGCGCTGTTCGTGACGCAGACGGCGCTGTCGATGCCGTCGATGATCGGCCTCATCATGCTGATGGGCATCGCCACCAAGAACTCGATCCTGCTCATCGACTACGTCATCCTCGCCCGTCGCGAGCATGGGCTCGACCGCTGGCACGCCCTGCTCGACGCCTGCCGCAAGCGGGCGCGGCCGATCGTCATGACCACCGTCGCGATGGGCGCCGGCATGCTGCCGATCGCCATCGGCCTCGGCACCGACCCCAGCTTCCGGGCGCCGATGGCCATCGTCGTCATCGGAGGCCTGATCACCTCGACCTTCCTCAGTCTGCTGGTGATTCCCGTCGTCTTCACCTACGTTGACGACGCCGTGACCTGGCTCAAGCGCCACCTGCCCAAGGCGCACGCCTGATGGACGGCATTTTTGCCAATCTGCCGCGGTCGACCGCAACCGACGAGCAATTCTCGGAACTGCTCAAGCGGCCGGGCTTGCGCATCGAACGCATCGTTTCGACCGGCCAGTGCAGTCCCGAAGGCTTCTGGTACGACCAGGCGGATGGCGAATGGGTGCTGCTGATCCAGGGCGAGGCCAAGTTGCGCTTCGCCGACGAGGCCGCGGCACGCCATCTGAAAGCCGGCGATTTCGTCGACATCACGCCACACCGGCGGCATCGTGTCGACTGGACGCCCCCCGACCAGCCGACCATCTGGCTGGCGGTTCACTATTCGGCGTAGTGCGAAATGCGACCGTGCCACATATTCGTCGATCTATCCATATCGACGCGCTGCTCCTTGGCTTGGGCTTGCTGTCTTCGAAATGGCTCCGCTTCCAGTTCGCCCATCAAGTGTTGCCACTCTTGCTGCGCTGGCCTCCAGTACAACGCCACTGATGGTATGCATGGCAGGGGTAACTGAATGGGAGTGGGGGTTTGACGCTCTGTATTCATGTCATCTCCGATTCAAAATCACGGTTACTTGACCTGATTGGTTTTACGGGCAAATGAAAACCCCGATAACTCGTCTTAGAGATGAGTTTTCTTGGGGTGCTGGCAGGCAGAGATGAAGTGCTGATCAACGGCAATGGCGTGGTCGACCAGCACTTGACACTCCCGACTCGTACTAGGGGGTGTTCCACGGTAACTTCATCGATACGCATAGTTTTCATTGCGTAGGATGGCAACCTGAATTCAACCCCCACGAACAAATCGCCGGCCGGTCCCTTCCAAGGCTCTCCCGCAATGAGAACCTGACCGCCGTCAGCAAGGTGACATTTCACCGCTGGGCGCGGCAGGCGGGACGGTCAGCGATGGAGGAGCGCCGGACCTCAGAACGGCGACAACGTCGCGACCACCTTCCCCGGTTCAATCCGCACCGCCTTCAACAGCCGCCGCGCCGCGATTTCCTGGAGGCTGCCGTCTTCGCGCAGCACATAGACTGGCTTTTCGCGGAAATAAGCCTTGAGCAACTGGGTGACGGCGCGGCGGATGTTTGGTTCGTACTCGCGGGGGAGGGCGATTGATTCGACCGAGTCGGCGGTCGGGTTGTCGAGGAAGAAGGCCTTGGCCTGGTCGTCGTAGCGGATGCCGGCGTTGCCCTTGACCTCGACCGGGATCGGCGGGTTGCCGAGCAGGGTGATGTCCATTTTGGCGCTGATGCCGGCGCGGCCTTCGGGCACACCGAGGCGGATGGTCGGGGGCTCGCGCAGCGCGACGGCGATCAGGCCGGGGTAGCGCATTTCGGTCTTGGTGTTGCGGGCGAGCGCGGCCTGAACTTCGGCTTCGGTGAAGGTGATTTCCTGGTCGAGAAAGCCGGCATTGCTGTGGGGAGAGAGTACCAGCAGCGCGGCGCAGAGGAGGGCGGTGAGCGTGAATCGCATGGTGTTCCTTGTGGTCAGGCCCTAGTCTGCCCCTTTTGTCGTGCGCCTTGCAATGTTCGGCGAATGGCATCGGCTGGCATATTTTTGCCCAAACTGGGGGTAGAATTCGTTTGTTGCATTGCAGCATCCGGTCTCGGCGCTTGCCGGGACTGTATAAAGCTGCCTGCCTCCGTGCATGCAGTCGGTATCGCCAGGAATCGTCATGAACAAGATGCTCACTATCGACGGCAACGAAGCCGTCGCCTCGGTTGCCTTCCGGGTTTCCGAAGTGATCGCGATTTATCCGATCACCCCCTCGTCCGGCATGGGCGAACTGTCCGACGAATGGGCAGCGCAGGGCAAGACCAACATCTGGGGCAGCGTGCCCAGGGTCGTCGAGCTGCAATCGGAAGGTGGCGCTGCCGGTACGGTGCATGGCGCGCTGCAGGCCGGCGCGCTGGCGACGACCTTCACGGCGTCGCAGGGCCTGCTGCTGATGATTCCCAACATGTACAAGATCGCTGGCGAGCTGACGCCGACCGTCTTCCACGTCGCCGCCCGCGCCGTGGCGACGCATGCGCTGTCGATCTTCGGCGACCACTCCGACGTGATGGCGACGCGTGCCACCGGCTTTGCGCTACTGGCCTCCAACTCGGTGCAGGAGGCGCACGACATGGCGGCCATCGCTACCGCCGCGACGCTGGCCGGGCGCATTCCGGTGCTGCATTTCTTCGACGGTTTCCGCACTTCGCATGAAGTGGCGAAGATTGTTGCGGTCGACGACGAAATATTGGCAAAAATGCTGCCGCAGGAACTGATCGGCGCCCAGCGCGCCCGCGCCCTGTCGCCGGAACATCCAGTGCTGCGCGGCACTTCGCAGAATCCCGATGTCTTCTTCCAGGCCCGCGAGGCGCAGAACCCGTGGTTTGACGCTTTCCCGGGCATCGTCCAGCAGCGCATGGACGAGTTCGGAAAGCTGACCGGCCGCCATTACAAGCTCTTCGATTATGTCGGCGCGCCGGATGCCGAGCGCGTCATCGTGCTGATGGGTTCGGGTGCCGAGACGGTCCAGGAAACCATCGAACATCTGAATCGGCAGGGCGAGAAAGTCGGCCTGCTCAAGGTCCGCCTGTTCCGCCCGTGGGCGCCGGGCGCGCTGCTCGCCGCCTTGCCGGCGACGACGCGCAGCATTGCCGTGCTTGACCGCTGCAAGGAACCGGGCGCCGAGGGCGAACCGCTGTACAAGGACGTACTGGTGGCGCTGGCCGAAGACCTGGCCGCTGCCACGCCGCGCTTCGCCGCGCTGCCGAGAGTGATCGGCGGGCGTTACGGGCTGGGTTCCAAGGAATTCAACCCGGCCATGGTTTTGGCCGTTTTCGAGGCGTTGACCGCAACAACCGCGAAACGCCGCTTCACGGTCGGTATCCACGACGACCTGACCGGGCTGTCGCTGCCGTTCGACCCCGCCTTCCGCACCGCGGCGGCGCACGACACCTTCGCCGCCGTCTTCTACGGCCTCGGCTCGGACGGCACGGTGTCGGCCAACAAGAATTCGATCAAGATCATCGGCGACGAGACCGATCTCTACGCCCAAGGCTATTTCGTCTATGACTCCAAGAAGTCGGGGGCGATGACGGTGTCGCATCTGCGCTTCGGCCCCAGACCGATCCGCTCGGCCTACTTGACCGGCGAGGGTGACGCCAAGTTCATCGCCTGCCACCAGCCGCTGTTCCTCGAAACGCACGATCTGCTGGTGCATGCGGCGCCGGGCGCCGTCTTCCTGCTCAATAGCGATCTGCCCGCCGACCGCGTGTGGGCCGCGCTGCCGCCTACCATGCAGTGCCAGATGGTGGAGAAGCGCATCGGCTTCTATGTCATCGACGCCTATAAAGTAGCGCTCGAAGCCGACATGGGACGGCGCATCAACACGGTGATGCAGACCTGCTTCTTCGCCATTTCCGGCATCCTGCCGCAGGCAGACGCCATCGCCGCAATCAAGCACGCCGTCGAAAAGACTTATGGCCGCAAGGGCCGCCGCATTGCTGAACTGAACTACCGCGCCATCGACAAGACGCTGGCCTGCTTGAACAAGGTCGAGGTGCCGGCCACCGCCGACAGCACCGTCGCGCAGGCCATCACCTCGCCGCAAGTCACTGAGTTCGTCCGCAAGATGACGCTGCCGTTGATCGCCGGCAAGGGCGACGCACTGCCAGTGTCGCTGTTCCCGGCCGACGGCACCTGGCCGACCGGCACCGCCAAGTACGAAAAGCGCAATCTGGCCTTGCAGATTCCGGTGCTCGAAACCGATCTGTGCACGCAATGCGGCAAGTGCGTTTTCGTCTGCCCGCATGCGGCGATCCGTGCCAAGGCTTACCCGGCCGAACTCGCCGAAGCGGCGCCGCCGACCTTCAAGGCCATGAAAATCCGCAGCAAGGATTACCCGGCGGACTGGAAGATGAGCTACCAGGTGGCGCCGGAGGATTGCACTGGCTGTACCTTATGCGTCGAAGTCTGCCCGATTCGCGACAAGAGCAACGTCTCGCGCAAGGCGCTGAACATGGCCGAGCAGCCGCCGCTGCGCGCGCCGGAAGCGGAGAACTGGGCCTTCTTCCTGAAGCTGCCCGATTACGACCGCAGCGTTGCCAAGCGCACGACCATCCCCGGTTCGATGCTGCTGCCGCCGCTCTTCGAGTTCTCCGGCGCCTGCGTCGGTTGCGGCGAAACGCCTTACATCCGGCTGGCGACGCAGTTGTTCGGCGACCGCATGCTGGTCGCCAACGCCACCGGCTGCTCGTCGATCTACGGCGGCAACTTGCCGACGACGCCCTATACCAAGGACGCCGACGGCCGTGGCCCGGCCTGGAACAACTCGCTGTTCGAGGACAACGCTGAATTCGGCCTCGGCATGCGTCTGGCCACCGACAAGCTGGCCGATGCGGCGCGCACCCAGTTGAAGGCGATGGCGCTGGAGATCGGCGACAGCGCCATCGCCGCGCTGCTCAACGCCGACCAGAGCAGCGAGGCCGGCATCCAAGAACAGCGCGAACGGGTGGCCGCCCTGCAGGCCAGGCTGGCGCACCTGGCGACGCCGGCCGCCGAACAACTGGCGGCCATCGCCGAATACCTGATCCGGCGCAGCGTGTGGATCATCGGCGGTGACGGCTGGGCCTACGACATCGGCTTCGGCGGCCTCGACCACGTGCTGTCGTCGGGCGAGGACGTCAATATCCTGGTCCTCGATACCGAGGTCTATTCCAATACCGGCGGCCAGAATTCCAAGGCCACGCCGCGCGGCGCCGTCGCCAAGTTCGCCGCCGGCGGCCAGCCGAACCGCAAGAAGGATCTGGCGCGCATCGCCATGGACTACGAAAACGTCTTCGTCGCCAAGGTCGCCTACGGCGCCAAGGACACGCACACGCTGAAGGCCTTCCTCGATGCCGAGAGCTACCCCGGCGTTTCGATCATCATCGCCTATAGCCCGTGCATCGCGCATGGCGTCGATATGTCGCACAACCACCGGCAGCAGGATCTGGCGGTCAAATCCGGCCACTGGCCGCTGCTGCGCTATGATCCGCGACTGCGCGAGCAGGGGAAGAACCCGATGTCGGTCGATAGCGCGGCGCCGAGCATTCCCTTCCGCGAATTCGCGCGCAACGAGGCGCGCTTTACCGTGCTCGAACGCCAGCATCCGGAAACCGCCGAGCGCTTCATGGTGCAGGCTGAAAAAGACGCCCGGCTGCGCCATCAGGAATATCTCGAATTGGCCGAGATGGCGCTGCCCGAGGCGGAGATTGCCAAAAAAGCCGAGGAAGCCGGCGCCCCACAGGAGACACCGAATGCCTGATCTTGCAACGACCTACCTTGGCCTGGCGCTGAAGAACCCGCTGGTGCCGTCGTCGACGCCGCTCAGCCACAACGTCGATGCGGTGCTGCATCTGGAAGACGCCGGGGCGGCCGCCATCGTCATGCATTCACTGTTTGAGGAGGATGTGCGCAACGACGAGCTGATGATCGACCGCTTTCTCGTCAATCCCGATTCCTTCGGCGAGGCGGCCGGCCACCTGCCGTTCGGGCGTGACTACCAGAGCAAACTCGACGGTTATCTGGCGCAGATCCAGTCGCTGAAATCGCGCCTGGCCATTCCGCTGGTCGCCAGCCTCAACGGTTCATCGCTCACCGGCTGGGTCGAACTCGGCAAGGAGATGCAGGACGCCGGGGCCGATGCGCTGGAACTCAACGCCTGGTTCATGCCGGGCGACCCCAAGGTTTCCGGCGAGGCGATGGAGGACCACTACCTCGCGCTGCTGCGCGAGCTGAAGACCGTGGTGAGCATTCCGGTCAGCATGAAACTCTCGCCATTTTTCTCGTCGCTGCCGCATTTCGTGCACGCTGTCGAAGCGGCGGGCGCGGCCGGGGTGTCGCTGTTTAACCGTTTCTTCCAGCCGGATATCGATCTGGAGACCCTGAGTGTGGTCGACCGCGTACAGCTTTCAACCTCTGCCGATGTGCTGCTGACGATGCGCTGGATTGCCATCCTGCGCGGCCGCACCGGTCTGACGCTGGCGGCCACCGGTGGTGTGCATACTTCCGACGATGCGCTGAAAATGCTACTCGCCGGCGCCGATGTGGTGCACATGGCCAGCGCCGTGCTGCAACGTGGTCCGCAGGTGCTGAAGGAAGTGCTGGAAGGCATCGAGCACTGGATGGAGGCGCGCGAATACGACTCGGTGGCACAGATGAAGGGCTCGATGAGCCAGCAGAACCTGCCCAACCCGAGCGCCTTCGCCCGCGCGGCCTACCTGCATGCGCTGGATTCGTTCACGCCGCCGCCGGGCGTGCGCTACTAGTGCGACGGTGCCAGAAAAACGTTACTGAATATCGCGTTGTTTCTATATTTCTGTATCGCTCTTCGCTTAGGTTTGCGCTGGATCAACTGAGAGCATGGGGTTTTTGGTATTCTTCGCTTCAAAAAATGATACGCAATCAGCGCCGCCTGCCGAGACTCGATGTCAGACGGGCTACTGGTTTGTTCGATTAGCCGATACCCACCCGCCGATTCCATGAGCAATTCCCTGCACGCCCGCCTCGACGAATTCCGCCAACAGCGCCGGGTTCACGCCGGCTCGCTGATCATTTCCGTCTTCGGCGATGCCATCCTGCCGCGCGGCGGGCGCATCTGGCTGGGCAGCCTGATCCGGTTGCTCGAACCGCTCGAACTCAACGAACGCCTGATCCGCACCTCGGTCTTCCGCCTGGCCAAGGAAGAGTGGCTGCGCACCGAAACCATCGGCCGCCGTGCCGACTACGTGCTGACGCCCTCAGGCCGCCGGCGCTTCGAGGAAGCCTCGCGCCACATCTACGCTTCGCATGCGCCACTATGGGACCAGCGCTGGCGCCTGATCCTGGTTGTCGGCGAACTGGAACCCAAGGTGCGCGAACAGGTACGCCAAGCGCTGTTCTGGCAGGGTTTTGGCGCACTGGGAGCGGACTGCTTCGTACACCCGAGTGCCGAATTGTCCAGCGTGCTCGATGCGCTGATCGCCGAAGGCCTTTCTTCGGCGCTCGGCGCACTGTTGCCGCTGTTCGCCGCAGATTCACGCTCGGCACTGTCGGCCAGCGATTCCGATCTGGTCCGCCGGGCTTGGGATCTGGGTGTGCTGGCCGGTGCCTACGGCCAGTTTATCGTTACCTATCAGCCCATCCTTGACGACCTGCGGCGCAGCCATCTGAACGAAGTGAGCGAGCAGGACGCCTTCCTGCTGCGTACCTTGCTCATTCACGACTACCGTCGCCTGCTGCTGCGCGATCCGGAACTGCCGGAAGTGCTGCTGCCGGCCGATTGGCAGGGCCAGCAGGCGCGGCTCTTGTGCAAGGAACTCTACAAACGGCTGGAAGCGCATTCCAACCGCCATCTCGACCAGCTCTTCTGCCTGGCCGATGGCACCGTCCCGGCCGAAGACACGACGCTGCCCGAGCGGTTTCCGCAGTACGACCCGCTGACCCCCTAAGCCGGCCCGCTGCTTCGTAATGCGCTAATTCGCAGGCAGTCCCGGCAATGTGTGTGCCGAAATAAGCCGATTTACTTCAGGTTTCTCTTGCGAATTATCGGTGGCACGAACTTGACGGAAAACCTCCAGCCTTCCGGCGTTGCCTTGAGAATCAGGGCTTTCGAATTGGCACCTTCTTCGAAAACCGGTCCCGGACCGGCCAGCGCTATCGCGCCTATGCCCTTGATGACACAGGCACCTGGAATTGTAACGAAAGCCGATTCCGCAGCCACCAGAATGAACTGGCCTTCCTTGGACTCCGAGCATGACAAGCCCTTCGGCACGGTCGATGGATCGCGTTTCCAGGCATCGCGCAGATCATCAAGGCTCTTGAGCAATTCCGCAGTGGTCCGGACGGCGAGAGCGACTTCACAAGATTTCGTATGGCTCATTCATTGCCCCCGCGTTAAATATCCCGCCCCATTTTAGCTCGCGTCGGCTTTGCCATTGCGGGTCGTTTCTCGCTGCACTTTTTCATGAATCCGTACCGCGACATCGAAAAACAGGTGGCTTACAGCTTCCTGCCGGATGTGATCCGGGGCAAGCACGATGCCATCGATCGCCAGCTGGCTGAACTGAACGTAAGCCGGCCGTTGACCGATTTGTTTGCCGATGGGGTGCGCGATAGTCAGTCCTTGCCACGATAAGGCAGCCTGCCTACAAATCCTCGATCCCGGCCCGAATTTCATCGGCCCGGCCCTGCGCAACATGCAAATCCGCCAGGCTAATTTTGGCAAGCTGGCGATAGACCATCCCCAGCCTTGGGTTGGCCGACAGGCGTTCGCCATTGCGCGCGAAAAAATCCCAGTACAGCGCATTGAACGGGCAAGCCCGCTCGCCGATGCGCGCCTTTTTGTCGTAATGGCAGCCCTTGCAATAATCGCTCATGCGGTCGATGTAGGCGGCGCTCGACACGTAGGGCTTGGTTGCCAGTTTTCCGCCATCGGCGAACTGACTCATGCCGACGGTATTGGGCAGCTCGACCCATTCGAAGGCATCGATATAAATGCCGAGATACCAGCCATGCACCGCCGCCGGATTGAGCCCGGCGAGCAACGCGAAGTTGCCGATGACCATCAGGCGCTGAATATGGTGGGCGTAGGCGTGTTCCAGCGACTGGCCGATGGCTTGCGCCAGGCAGCGCATTTTTGTCTCGCCACTCCAGAACCATGACGGCAGCGGCTGTTGGTGATCGAAGTAATTTTGCGCTTCGTAACCGGGCATGTTGGCCCAATAGACGCCGCGCACGTACTCCCGCCAGCCGAGGATCTGCCGGATAAAACCTTCCGCCGCCGCCAGCGGCACAAGGCCGGATTCGTGCGCCTCGGCAGCCCTGGCCACGACCTCGCGCGGATTGAGCATTTTGGTATTCAGCGCGAAGGAGAGCAGCGAGTGGAAGAGCCGCCAGGCGCGATAGGTCAGCGCATCCTGGAAATCGCCGAAATGCGGCAGGGCTTCATCGATGAAATCATCAAGCTGTTGCAAGGCTTCGGCCCGGTTCAGCGGCCAGCGAAAGCGCTGCGCACTCGGCTCGCCAAAGCTGGCCACACCGGCCTGCTGGATGCTTTCCCACAGCGCCGAATGATCGTGCTCGCTGCGCCAGTCGGCTGGCTCGCGCGGCAGCCCGGGCCAGGGTTTGCGGTTGTCTTGATCGAAATTCCACTGGCCGCCAAAGGGCTTGCCGGAGCCGGCCATCAGCACTCCATGACGAATGCGCATCTGGCGGTAAAAATGTTCCATCAGCCATTGCTTGCGCTCGGCGAAAAGCAGCGCGGCTTCGTCGCGGCTGGTGTAGAAATGTTCGCTATCGACCATCCGGCCGGGGATCGAAAGCTGGCTGGCGAGCTGGCTGACATACTCGGCGAGTTGCCGATCAAGCCGCCATTCGTCGGGCGCCTGATACTCGAAGGCGCTAGCCGAATATTGGGCGATCAGCGCATCCAGATTGGCCGGCAGCGATTGGCTGTTGGCCGGGTCGTCAATCGCCAGGTAATGCACGCGATGACCGGCCAGTTGCAGTTGCCGTGCGAAATCGCGCATGGCGGCGAAGATGGCGATGATTTTCTGGGCGTGGTGCAGGACGTAATCGGTTTCCTGACGGGCCTCCATCAGCACGTAAACCGTGTTGTCATCGGGTGCCGAAAACCAGCTGTGTTCCGGATTGAGCTGGTCGCCGAGGATGAGGCGAAGCGTAGTCACAACTTTTCCTGGCGATTTCGCCGGCAGCGCTCGGAGCAGTACTTAACCTCTGCCCAGACTGCCGCCCATTTTTTGCGCCAAAAATACGGTCGACCGCAGCAAATGCAGGTTTTGCTCGGCAAATCGGATTTTTTCGTGGCACGCATTCAGAAAGCTGGCGGGCTCAATTCGTATCGGTACGCGTCTGCTCGACCCAGATCAGCTTATCGGTGGCAAAGCCAAGTGCCCGCGCCTGATTGAGCAGTTGCTCGCGGACCTCGGCCGGCAGCGTCTTGTCGCGGGCGAGAATCCACAAATAATCGCGATCCGGCCCGGCCACAAGCGACCAGCGATAGTTCTGCTGATCGAGCGCAATCACGTGATAGCCGCCGTAGAACGGGCCGAAGAATGACACCTTGAGCGACCCAGTGCTGCTGTCGCCGATGAACAGGGCGCGACCGATGGCCTCCTTCCACGCCTGGCGCTGCGTGTCGTAACCCCGGTTGATGACCTTGACGCTGCCGTCGTCCTGCAGCTGGTAGGTGGCATTGACGTCGCTCATGCCGCGCTCGAAAGAATGGTCGAGCCGGGCGATTTCATACCACTGCCCGAGGTAGCGATTGATGTCGAACGAGGTCACCGGACGCAGACCTTCGGGCGGCGCCGTCGAACATGCAGCCAACGTCAGGGCGAAAAACAGGACAAGGATGGCTGAGCGAATGGAGAACATGGGCAGGCTTTCGGAAGGTAATTTAAAAAATACGAGAACGACACAGAATTTATTTTGTCCTAGACAAAACAAAAGCACAATCGCAATAATAAGCCAATTTATTGTTAAACACGCCAATCAATATTTTTCGTTCAGGACGAAACGTATCAATCCAGGAGCTCACATGAACAAAATTGCACTGGTCACCGGTGCCGCCGGCGGTGTCGGGCGTGCCGTGGCGGCCCGACTTGCTGCACAAGGTTGGCAACTGATCGTCACCAGCCGCCAGGCCGAACACCTGACGACTGCCTTCGGCGACCAGTACCTGCAAGTCGCCGCCGATTGCTCGACGGTGACCGGCGCCCGGCAGATTCTGCAGGCGGCCAAAGATCACCAGATGCTGCCGACTGCGCTGGCCCATTGCGTCGGCAATATTCGCCTGGGCGCCATGCACCGCATGAGCGAGGCGGATTTCAACGATTGCCTGAGCGCCAATCTGATCAGCGCCTTCCACACACTGTCGGCCTTCGTCGGCGCCCTCCGCGACGCGCGCAGCCCCGGTGCGGCCGTGCTGGTTTCATCGGCCGCAGCACGCATCGGCACGCCCAACCACGAAGCCGTCGCTGCCGCCAAGGCCGGGCTGGAGGGTTTGGTCCGTGGCGCCGCTGCAAGCTACGCCGCCAACGCCATCCGCATCAACGCCGTGGCGCCCGGCATCATGGAAACGCCCGCCTCGGCCAGCGTCATCGCCAGCCCGGCCGCCCGCGAAGGCGCCGCCCGGCAGTACCCGCTGCCCGGCATCGGCTCGGCGGACGAACTGGCCGAGCTGATGGTCTGGCTGCTTTCCGATTCAGCCGCCCGCGTCACCGGGCAGGTCTGGTCGCTCGACGGCGGTTTTTCCAGCATCCGCCCCTTGGTCAAGTGAGGTCCGTCATGGCTGACGAAAATCCTGTTGCATTCCCTCGTACAGTCGCCTGGCTCGGTTACGGCGGCCTGATTCCCTTTCTGGTACTGACGCCGGCCAGCCTGCTCGATCACCATCATGGCGCGGTGTGGAGCGATGCGCTCTACGCCTACGGAGCGATCATCCTGAGCTTCATCGGTGCGCTGCATTGGGGGCTGGCGATGAGCCTGCCCGAACTCTCCGAACGCCAGCGCTCGGCGTGGTTTGCTTGGAGCGTCGTTCCGGCCCTGATCGCCTGGCCGGCCGTCCTTTTCTCGCCACCACTCGCTGCGCCGCTGCTGGTTGTCGGCTTCATCGCCCACTACCTGCAAGACCGGCGGCTGGCCCGCCAGGCGACGCTACCCGGCTGGTATCTGCCGCTCCGCTTGCGCCTGAGTTGCGTCGCCGTCATCAGTCTGGCCGTCGGTGTTTTTGCATCTTGTGTTTAGCTACGAAAAACTCCCGGAGGTCGCACCATGAACCTGTTCAATCGTTTGCCCGGTTTCCCCCGCACACCGGCGGGGAAGGAACGTGTCGTCCTCCGTATGCTCCCCCGGGCATTTCTGATCGGCACGCTGCTGCTTGCCGTCCCTTCGCTTTTGGCGCGGCTGATCGCCAGCCCGGATGATGCACTGGCGGTCATGACCACCGACATTTACGTGATCAGCCTGATCATCCTGCACTGGACAGTTGTTTTCACTGTGGGCATTGCCGCCTTCATCATCATGATGATGAAAGGCCCGGCCTACGTCGCCGATGCCTATCCGCTCGACGAAGCGGAAACACTGGATGAACCACCAAAATGGAAAGCCAAGTAATCGCTAGCTGTTGGTCTATAACAAAACCATCTGAATCAATCGGATAGGTGTTGAGATGAAGCCCAGTGATTTCCGAAAGCTGTCGAGTGTGCTGAAGGAGTTGACTCCGCACCAGAGGCAAGTGCTGATGGACCGGCTGCAACCGGCGGCGCAGGGGTCGGCGTCCTGCCCTCTGGTTGAAACCCGGATGACCG
>DJUX01000006.1 GCA_002440665.1 Dechloromonas sp. UBA6271 | reverse complement strand
CTTTTCAGTGCGCGTCAACACTAATACGGTCTTCCGCGGCATTAAACCTAACTTGGCAGCCAAAATATCGTTCGATCGCGGACCTCGATGCCTCAGGACGGGCCAACTCCAGCGCGACTGGTATCAACCGTTCTGAAGTTCCTCTGCGGCCTAGCTCCACGAGCGACGCCATCGTGGCATCGACCAGGACATATGGAATCGAATCAGGGGCAGCATGTGGCCAGCGGACAACGATGTCGCTGCGGTCACCATCCTCCGCGAGTACAACATCCTCGGGCGTGCACAGACGCTTGAACCGGGCCACCCGATTCAGCGCATCACGGAAGTCCCTGGCATGCTGAGCAGCGACAAAAGCCAAGGGCATGACAGCCCCATCCAGACCTGATGCGATGCGTAGCCCGATAGTCGCGTCTCGACTAACGGCTTCGATGGCGCGACATAGTGCGAAAAACTGTGCCGTGGAAATCTGCGTATCGTCCTTCAGCACGGTGAGCGGCAATGCCGCCCGGCGGACGACCTCAGCACGGTCGATTTGAACCCGCTTGAGGCCTTCCCACAGCGCGCCAGGCACCTTCATTTTGTCTGGAATAGAGCCGGTCATTATGCTTATTTGGCTTGGAAGCCACCATCTACGTTGAGAATGTGACCGGTGACGAAGCTGGCCTCGTCCGAGAGCAGCCAGCTGATGGCATTCGCTATCTCTTCCGGCTTTCCCACTCGCTGCATGGGGTGCATTGCTTCAAGTTCGGCGAGATTACTGTTCAATTGCTCTGCGATGATGTCAGTGCGGATAGCTCCGGGCGCCACACCGTTGATACGGATGCCTTGAGCCGCATGGTCGAGTGCTGACGACTTAGTAAGACCAACCACCGCATGCTTGGTGGCCGCATAGGTTCCGCCCCAGGGGATGCCGTTCAGGCCGGCAATCGATGCCAAATTGACGATAGCCCCTTTGCCTTGTTGGAGCATTTGGGCAATTTCGTACTTCATACTGAAATACACGCCCATCACGTTTACTTCAAGCATGTCGCGGAAGTTCTGAGTCTCGGATTGGTTCAGCGAAGAATACTCGTTGAAGATACCCGCATTGTTGACGGCCATGTCAAGTCGGCCGAATTCAGCCACGATGCCGTCAATCATTGATTTAACCTTGGCTTCGTCGGACACATCGTTCTGTACGAAGCGAACTTGGGCACCGTCGCGTGCGGCTGCTGAGACTTCGGCCAAGGCAACCGCGCCGACTTCTGCTCGGCGACCGCTCATGACGACGTTAACGCCTTGAGCGGCGAGCTTGAGGGCGACAGCTTTACCGATGCCGGTGGCACCGCCGGTAATAAGGGCGACTTGTTTGGACATTGCAAACTCCTTGAGATGGTTAAACATACAGTTGGCACTTCGGAAGTGCATGTAAGGAGTATAGGAATAATGCCCTGACGACTATATGCGGAACGCGCCACCCTGCTAACAGAATACGCCAATATTAGTGTTTGACCAGTACGTGATGTCGTTCACCGCTATCACACCAGCCATCAGTAAAGAAATAGTTAGCGTCCTAACCGTAATCGACCGGTTGCAGATGAAAGCTGACCTTCAATCGACCGCGGCACCAACGTCCGGATAGGGTCGGGTCCGGCTGTAGCCTGAAGTGACAAGCGGTCATTGACCGCCGTCAGCGGCTGAACGGCAGGTTTCCGGCGCATTGCCGCCCGAGTTTGGCCAGAGACCCAAGGTCGGCTGTGGCCGAGTTGCACGCGTAGGCTGCCCGGCAGGTTTCAGAGTGGAGCAGCCGTTCAGATGGCTGGTTTTCCGGTACGTCGAATTACCGCTCCCGGCCGGTTGCCTCCTGATACCTTCGGCATCCCTGACAAGAACCCCGCGTTGGCAGGGCCTCACCCTTATGAAAATGATCAAGCCGCATTCCGGCTTCTTACCCGCTGCGGTTTTCCCGGATCACTTCAGCCTAACCACATAAAGCGCAACTTCGGTTTTGCCTACGTTCTTGGCCGTGTATTGCGGACCCGGCTCTTGAATTTGCACTTCGCCGGTTTTCCACTCCGACTTCTCAGTCTTGCCATCGGCGTAAGTCCGCAACACTGTACCGCCCTTCACCGCCCGTACGACTCGGGTAACCGTCGTCGACGGGGTAATTACATCACCGGGCTTTTGGCGAATCTCGAAAACCTGCAACTTGTCGCTTTCCGCCAGCAATGTCCTGCTTGCCAGCCCCTTTTCGCCTTCGACTGCTTTGGCTTTCTCATCCGCCATGGCAACCGAGAAGTTTGCCGTCAAGAACGAAACAAGCAGTGGCAGAGCGGCGAGTGATCGAAAGAATTTCATTTTCATACCACCATGAAAATATCATAAATTGGACCAGGCTATCTAACGATAGCGTTCCAGAAACCGTCGCCCCAGTCTGTATTTGCCAACTACCTATGGTCTCCTTTGGGAACCCATTCTCGCGGAACGGTTATGGCCGAAGTATCCTTAGCGTCTTTTGACAACGAGCAATCTTATGGCCCCGCGCAGGCGAAAGGGATTCATCCGCTGGCTGAAAACCCTGCTGCCGGCGAAAGCGCCGCTTTCGGACATCGAGCAGGCGCGCTGCCTGATCGCCGCCATCGATCGTGGCGGCATTCCGCTCAATCCGGCAAGGGTCAATGCCGTTGCCAGAAATCTGGGGCTTGAGGTGTCGAAAAAGGCGCCGGTCGAGGAAACCGTCGAGCGCCTGCGCAAGGCTGTGGCGCGGTCTGGCTGAAATCCGGCCGCGCCTGGCTATGGCGTGAGAGACCCGGCGCGCAGGCTATCTTGCCGGGTGTAGAACTCGAGCCTTTCCTCGATGCAACCGCTGGCGCCCATTTCGAATTCGCGGCAGACGTCCGGGCGGCGTCCGTAAATGGTGCACAACATGGTGTTGCGGTCGAGCGCCGCGCACCAGCCATCGTCGAGGCGGCGCATCACCGTCCCGCCCCATTCGTCCTCGGCGGTGAAGCGGGGCGGAACGTCGTCGTCACCCATCAGCAGCACCTCCAGCCGGCAACAGCACGCTTCGCAGTTAGCGCAGGTTATGGCCGGGCTTTCGCCGGGAACAATTTTGGTCTCCATTGCCGGCATTGTCCCACGCGGCGGGGAATCAAGTGGAGGAACGGCAGACCAAGGCGATAAGTCTGTTAGTGTGGGAACCTCGATCCATCCTCATCATTGCAGGCGGGCTCGTTCTCTTTCTGAAACCGGATCACGGCGGCGACCCACCGCCATGAGCAAGCGAAACACCGATGATCGAATCCATTCTCCTTACTGCCGCCCGCGTCTGCACTTTCGAACGGCAACGGGCGCTGACCAATGCCAGTGCCTTTTTCTTCGAGCGTGGCCGGCGGCTGTTTCTGGTCACCAGCCGGCATGTCATGTTCGATAAGCAGAGCAAGCACTTCCCGGACCGGATCGAGGTCGAACTGCATATCGATCCGGAAAATATGGCCAAATCCACCGGCTTCTCAATTCCGCTCTACCGCAACGGCAAAAGCATCTGGCGCCAGGGCAAGGACGCGTCGGGCGAGATCGATGTGGCGGTGATCGAAATCGAACGCAAGGCGCTGCCAAAAACCGCGGTTTACCATGCCTTCACCCCCAAGCACCTGGCCGGCCGCTTCGACCAGGTCGAGGTCGGCACCTCGTTGCTGATCGTCGGCTTTCCGCTCGGCTTCCACGACACCCTGCACCACATGCCGGTCGTCCGCCAGGCGGCGATCGCCTCTTCGTTCGGTCTGCGCTTTCAGGGCGAGGGCTATTTCCTCACCGATGCGCGCACGCACCGCGGCACCAGCGGCGCCCCCGTCGTCATGCGCGTTGCCGACAAAGATCCGGAACATGGCGACCTGCCGTGGATGCTGCTTGGCGTGCATTCGTCACGCCTCGACGTCGGCACGCGCGATCTGAAGCTGGACGAGGCGCTCGGGCTGAACTGCGCCTGGTACGCCGATATCCTGATGACGCTCACCGAAGGCTGACCGCCCTTAATCTGGACTTAAGCTTCGCCTAAGAAGCGCTTAAGGCTGGCTCTCTACACTCCTTCTCCATGATGACAAGGAGCATAACGATGAGAGTCCTGCCCGCCCTGTGCCTGCTGCTCGTCGGCACAGCCTGCCACGCCGAGACGCCACAACAGATCATCCAGACCTACGCCGCCGACGCTGCTGCCCGGCAGCCCGGGTTCACCCCTTCGGCCAAACGCGGTGCGGCTTTGTTCCACCAGCGCTTTGCGCTCAACGACAAGATGCCGGCGTGCACCAGTTGCCATACCGACAGCCCGCTGAACGCCGGCCAGCACGCGGTCACCGGCAAGGCCATCCGGCCGCTCGCCGTCGCCGTCAATGGCGAGCGCTTCGCCGATCCGGCCAAGGTCGAAAAATGGTTCGGCCGCAACTGCAAGGAAGTCGTCGGCCGCGCCTGCACGCCGGGCGAGAAGGCCGATTTCGTGGCTTACATGAGCGCGGTGCGCTGACATGAAACGCATTGCCCTGAGCCTGCTGCTTGGCGTCACGCTGCCGGCGCTGGCCGACCGCCTGCCGTTGCCCGCCGATACGCCCGCCAGCTACCCGGCGGAATGCGGCAGTTGCCACCTCGCCTATCCACCCGCCCTGCTCGCCGGCGGCGACTGGCAGCGCATCATGGCCGGCCTCGACGATCACTTCGCGACGGATGCTGCGGTCGACGCCCAAAAAAGGCAGGAAATCACGGCCTTTCTCGAACGCCATGCCGGCAACGCCGGAAAGCTGGGCAACGCAGGCGATCCGCCACGCATCAGCACGACCGCCCGCTTCGTCCGCAAGCACCGCGAAGTGCCAGCGAAGCTGTGGCGCGATCCGCGCGTGAAATCGGCGGCCAATTGCGAAGCCTGCCATCGCGGCGCCACCGAGGGCAATTACAGCGAACACGACATCACCATTCGTGAACTGAAGAGGTAAGCCATGCAGAAAATTCTCGTCTGGGATTGGCCGGTCCGTCTCGGCCACTGGCTGATGGTCGGCGGCTTCACCCTCGCCTGGCTGACCGGCGACAGCGAAAGCTTCCGCCTCGTACACGTCATCGCCGGCGCGACGGTGGTCGGCGTCGCCAGCTTCCGCCTGGCGTGGGGCTTTATCGGCTCGCGTTATGCCCGCTTCGTCGATTTCGTACGCGGGCCAGCGGCAGTCAAGGAATACTTGACGAGTCTGCTCCGGCTGCAGCCCAACCACCATGTCGGCCACAACCCGGCCGGCGGCTGGGCCATCGTGCTGCTGCTCGGCCTCGGCATCGTGACCGGTCTGGCCGGCTGGGCGATCTACAACGACATCGGCGGCCACTGGCTGGAAGAGATACACGAAGCGCTGGCGGCGACGATGCTCACCGTCGTCATCGTCCATGTCGCCGGCGTCATTTCCGGCAGCCTGCTGCATGGCGAAAACCTGGTTCGCGCGATGGTCAACGGCCACAAGCTGGGCGCACCGGACGCGGCCATCCGCTCAGCGCGGCCGCTGGCCGCCGCCGTCCTGCTGGCCTGGGTCGCGCTGGCCGGCTGGTGGATCGCCAGCTGATAGAATCACGCCATGCGCATCCTGCTTGTCGAAGACGATCCAGAACTTGGCGACGGCCTGACCATCGGCCTGCGCCAGGCGTGTTTCGCGGTTGACTGGGTAAAAGACGGCAATGCCGCCGACCATGCGCTGCAGGCCGAGAGTTTCGATTTCGTCGTCCTCGACCTCGGCCTCCCACGCCTCTCCGGCATGGAAGTCCTGACCCGCGCCCGCAGTCGCGGCCAGACCATGCCGGTGCTCATCCTGACCGCCCGCGACGCCACCGGCGACAAGGTATCCGGCCTCGATGCCGGGGCCGACGACTATCTCGTCAAGCCAATCGATCTCGACGAACTAACCGCCCGCATCCGCGCCCTGACCCGGCGCAGCGCCGGCCGCGCCGCGCCGCTACTGACGCATGGCGAGCTCGCCCTCGACCCGGCGGCACACAGCGTCACGCTGGCCGGCCAGGCGGTTGAACTTTCCAGCCGCGAATTCTCGCTGCTGCAGATGCTGCTGGAAAACGCCGGTCGCGTGCTGACCCGCAGCCAGCTCGAACAGTCGCTCTACGGCTGGCGCGACGAGCCGGACAGCAACGCCCTCGAAGTACATATCCACCACCTGCGCAAGAAGCTGGGCAGCGAGCTGATCCGCACCCTGCGCGGGGTCGGCTACACCATCGCCAAGTGACGACCGCCTGGTTCTCGCTGCGCCGCCGCCTGCTCGGTCTGCTGCTCGGCGGTGTCGCCGCCGCCTGGCTGGCGACCATGGTTTTCAGCTACATAGATGCCCATCATGAAGTCGACGAGCTGTTCGATGCCCAGCTCGCCCAGGCCGCGCAAACCCTGCTTGCGCTGGCCGGCCATGACGAGGGCGACGACATCGAGGATCTTGGCGACGTCGCCCACAAATACCAGCGCCGCCTGCGTTTCCAGATCTGGCGTGCCGACGGCAAGCTGTTGATGCGCTCGAAAAATGCCCCGGAAACGGCGTTGACCGCAACCGATGGCTTTTCCGAAACGCGCGGCGAGGACGGCCACTGGCGCCACTTCAGTCAATGGAACGAGGAGCGCAGCCTGCAGGTGCAGGTCAGCGAGAACCACCACATTCGCGACGACCTGATTGGCCATATTGCCTGGCGCCTGCTCTTCCCTGCTCTCTTCGGCCTGCCGCTGATCGGCCTCTGGGTCTGGCTGGCGACCCGGCATGGCCTCGCCTCGCTGGACGGCATCGCCAAGCAGATCGCCAGCCGGGCGCCGCAGCAGTTGCAGCCGCTTACGCCGGCGGCAGCGCCCGAAGAAATCCGCACCATGCTGGAGGCGCTGAACGGCCTATTCCAGCGCGTCGAAACCGCCCTCGAGTCCGAGCGCCAATTTACTGCCGATGCCGCCCACGAACTACGGACCCCGCTGGCAGCGCTGCAGGCGCAGTTGCAGGTCGCCCGGCGCGCCCGCGACAGCGAGGAACGCGACCGCTCGCTGGCGCAATTGCAAAGCGGCCTGACCCGCGCTTCCCACCTCGTCGACCAGATGCTGCAGTTGGCCCGCCTCGACCCCGAATCCGGCCTGCCCGACCCGCAGCCGGTCGATCTGGGTAGGCTTGCCGAAGCGGTATGCGCCGACCTCGGCCCACTGATTCTCGACAAAAATCTCGATTTCGCCCTCGACGCCGCGCCCGGCAGCAGCGTGACCGGTCAGGCGGAATGGCTGCGCGTGCTGATCCGCAATCTGGTCGACAATGCCATCCGCTACACGCCGGCCGGCGGCGCGCTGCGCGTCACCGTTTCCCGCACTGCTAGCCAATGCCGGCTATGCGTCAGTGACAGCGGCCCGGGCATCCCGGCCGGCGAACGCGATGCGGTCCGGCGCCGCTTCCATCGCCTCGACCAGGGCACCCAGCCGGGCAGCGGACTGGGCTTGGCCATCGTCGCGCGCATCGCCGAACTGCATGGGGCCGATCTTGATCTCGCGGCGGGTGAAAATTCGCAGGGATTGCAGGTAACGGTCGCCTGGAAAGCTCCGGCATAGTGAAACAGGCCGCCTGTCGGGCAAATCTCCTATTGGTCGGGAGCCCCGGCCCAGCTTTCATTGGCACACTCTATGCTCAACCCAGTGTGGATGCGCACTGGGAGATTGACCATGGAAATCGGCCTGACAGAAATATTCCTTGGAGTGACCGCAGCGTCGTTGCTTCCGCATGCGCTGATTGCCGTTGTACAAATACTGCGGCGCACCAAATTTGCGGATCGCGACTGATTTTGGCACCAGTTTTGTGCCAGGCGGCCCTGCAGTCGCCGGGAATTCGCGATTGACATAGACAGACAGGGAAGCTCTGATTGATGCCCAATTCGCTATTCCGGCGAAAGCCGGAATCTAGGAAAACAAGCGGACTGGTGACCGGCTTGCGTCGGTGTGACTAATCAATCAGTGTTTAACCGGTACTTTGCGCTACCCGAGCTTTACTTCAAATACTTGCCAACGCGCTCCAAGTCACCCGGCGACACCCCGACATTGACGCGGCCATCCATGGTGGCGATGGCGCGTGCTGTCGCCTTGAACTTCACAAGCGCCGCCTTGGTCGCGACAGATTCCAGTTGGCCGTTCTCAAAGGCAGTCAGAATTTCTGAGTTCGTAGGCGTCAATTTTCGTCATCTGCTTCACCTTGAATCACAAAGTTGTTGAACGATCCCAAGCATCCTGGCGTTTAGTGCTTCGGCCTCAACACCGAAGTGGGATTCTCGATGGTGTTCAGGACATAGTGCGATCACGTTGCCTGCGGTGTCCGGCCCATTATTTCCAAGCGCGACGAGGTGATGTGCTTCAAGGTATTTTGCCCATTTGGCATTAAAAATCCATCCTTGCCACAATACTCGCATTGTCCTTTTGCTCTTCGCAGCACGTAATCGCCCACCATCGGGTCTCGCCGAAACTCAGTTCCATATGCATTACGCCGCTCAGGAAATTCAGCGCCCTCGGGGACAGCATCGAAGATGTCATTAAAGCAGATCGCTGTGGAGTTACGTGTCCGCGAACCCGAGCATCTCTTGCAATATCAACACCAACCTCACCGACGACTCTGGCAAAAGTTTCACCATCTTTCTCCTCAAGCGCCAACACCAAGAGAGATCGCTCATCATAATATGCACGCTCCCTCCTTCTGGCTGCTGGATCGACTGCATGGCAGAGCACCCCGAGAATTTCGACGCTCTCACCACGAGCCACATCTATGTGACGACGCCATTCGTGAGCCCCGGGCAGCCTCGTCCAATCTGGAAGAGGGTCAACGCTTGGCCAGAGTTCGTATAAATCACCATTAAGTTGATCTGACCAAATCGTAAAGATCACTCTGGAATTGTCTTCTGATTTTGCAGACCAGTAGTAACCGATTCGCAACGGGCAACCCAGGCGTGCAAGAAACTGCGTAAGAGAAAGCTCGTTTTCCATGCTATTCCCCTCGTTTTTCAGTCTTTTTCGCCGTCGACCGTAGCAGCGTGCTTCAATTCGCTCGCCCGCGCTGCACGCAGTGCCGGAGTTTCGAGACTAATTCGACCGAGCGCACCATTGCGGTAATCGATCAACAGGATCGACGCCGCTTTTTCGAGATCGAGTTCGCCGCCGCGACCCTTGATGATGCAGCCACGCTTCTTGGCAATGGCTTCGATGACCGCTACGGCGTCGCTGCCTTCCGTGGCAAAACCATAGCGGGCCGTGAGCATTGCCGGGTAATGCTCGAGCAGGAAGCCGGCGAGAAAGGTGGCGACCTCGATGTCGATGTAGGCGTTGACGCCGACCGCGTGGCTGGCGGCGAGCATCAGGCCGTCGACCGGGTGGGCGATCTTCGGCCACAGCATGCCCGGGGTGTCGTAGAGAGTCAGCCGCGAACTGATGTCGATGCGCTGCTGGCTCTTGGTCACCGCCGGCTGGTCACCGACGGCGGCCACCCTTTTCTTGACCAGCGCATTGAGCAGCGTCGATTTGCCGACGTTGGGGATGCCCATGATCATCAGGCGCAGCGGCTTGACGGCATCGTTGCGATGCGGCGCCAGTTGCTGGGCGAGCGCCGGCACGCGCGCGACGTCGCCCGGCTTCTTGCAACTGATCGCCACCGCCTTGACGCCGGGCTGCTGGGCAAAATAGTCGAGCCAGGCCTTGGTCGCGACCGGATCGGCCATGTCGGCCTTGTTCAGCAGCTTTAGGCAGGGTCGCTGGCGAAAGGCGCGCAGCTCATGAATCATCGGATTGCTGCTCGCCTGCGGCAGGCGGGCGTCGAGCACTTCGACAACAACATCGGCCATGGCCAGCGTTTCGGCCGCCTTTTTGCGGGCGGAGGTCATGTGACCGGGGAACCATTGGATGGACATGGGCAGGTGAGTCGTCGTTGCGGGAAAGGTAGGCATTATCCCAAATCCGGCGGACGAGCGCCGATCTACATTTGCTTACAAATCTTAACAGCTTGGCCGGAGCGGCCCCGTTATCCTTCGTTCATGCAGTCCGGCCCAGCGTGGCCGGCACCTTGAACAGCAGGAGAACGAAGATGAAAACCCTGACCAAAATCCTTGCCGCCACCCTCACCGGCGCCATTCTCTCCCTCTCCGCCTCGGCCGCATTCGCCGATGGCCGCGGCCATGACCGTGACTACCGCTACTACGATGACCGTGGCCGGGGCCACGAGTATTACCGCCATCACCACCATTACCGCGGCCCGGCCGTTTATGCGCCTTATTACGCGCCGGCGCCGGTGTACTACGGGCCGCCGCCGGTGGTCTATCAACCAAATTACTACGTGCCGCGCCCGGCGCCGGCCGTGACCATCGGCATTTCGCCCATCGTCATTCCCCTGCGCTGACCTCGCCGGGAGGTATCATCGGGGGTCAGCCACCACCGGACTCCCCATGCATATCTGGGTCGATGCCGACGCCTGCCCCGGCGTCATCAAGGAAATTCTCTATCGCGTCGCCGAGCGCACCAGGCTGCCGCTGACGCTGGTCGCCAACCAGTGGCTGAAGACGCCGCCCTATCCAAGCATCCGGGCGATTCAGGTGCCCAAGGGCTTCGATGTGGCCGACAACCACATCGTCGAACAAGCTCAGACGGGCGATCTGGTCATCACCGCCGACATACCGCTGGCTGCCGCAGTGATCGACAAAGGCGCGCTGGCATTGAACCCGCGCGGCGAACTCTACAGCAAGGAAAACATCCGGCAGACGCTGGACATGCGCAATTTCATGGACGTCCTGCGCAGCAGCGGCGTCGAAACCGGCGGCCCGCCCGCCTTCAGCCAGGCCGACCGCCAGGCTTTCGCCAACCAGCTCGACCGCCTGCTGGCCAGCCGCCGCGGCTAGATCACCTCGCGCGCTTCGGCGAAGCGCAGGTTCGGGTACTTCTCCTTGACCATGTTCAGGTAGACGTTGTTCGGCGCCAGGTAAACCGGGTCGTCGGCGCCGTCGAGTGCCACGTTGGCACTGTAGCGGTCGGAAAGCTGGCGCAGTTCGCCGGGGTCGCCGTGAATCCAGCGCGCCGTCGAGCAGTTGTAATTCTCGAAGATGACCTGCACGCCGTACTCGTTTTCCAGTCGGCTGGCGACCACGTCGAACTGCAGCGTGCCAACCGCGCCGAGGATCAGGTCAGTACCCGACAAGGGCCGGAAAAGCTGGGTCGCCCCTTCTTCAGCCAATTGCTGAAGACCTTTCTGTAATTGTTTGATTTTTAGCGGGTTTGCAATCCGCGCCAAACGGAAATATTCGGGTGCGAAGGACGGGATGCCGGTGAAGCGCAGGTCTTCGCCCTCGGTGAAGGTTTCGCCGAGGCGGATGGTGCCGTGATTGGGAATGCCGATGATGTCGCCGGGGAAGGCTTCGTCGGTCGTGCTGCGGTCACGCGCCATGAAGGTGATGGCATTATTGACCGCCAGGAACTTGCCGCCGGCACCCTGCTTGACCTTCATGCCGCGCTCGAAGCGGCCGGAACAGACGCGCAGGAAAGCAATACGGTCGCGGTGCCGGGGGTCCATGTTGGCCTGGATCTTGAAGACAAAGCCGGAAAATTTCGGCTCGTTCGGTTCGACACGGCGCGACACCGCCGGGCGGGCAATCGGCGCCGGCGACAGTTCGACCACGGCGTCGAGCAGGCTCTGCACGCCGAAGTTGTTGACTGCCGAACCGAAGAATACCGGCGACTGCTTGCCGTTCAGATAAGCCTCGGCATCGAAGGCATGCGAAGCACCACGAACCAGTTCGATGTCGGTACGCAGTTCATCGGCCTGCGCGCCGATCAGTTCGTCGAGGCGCGGGTTGTCGAGGCCCTGGATGATCTCGGCCGTGCCCTTCTCGGCCTGCGGGTCGAAGAAGGCGATGGCGTCGTCGTAGAGGTGATAGACGCCGCGGAAGCGCTTGCCCATGCCGATCGGCCAGGTCATCGGGGCGCACTGGATGCCGAGCACCGACTCGATCTCGTCGAGCAGGTCGATCGGCTCCTTGCCTTCGCGGTCGAGCTTGTTGATGAAGGTCAGGATCGGCGTGTCGCGCATGCGGCAGACGTTCAGCAGCTTGATGGTCTGCGCTTCGACGCCGTTCACCGAGTCGATGACCATCACCGCCGAGTCGACGGCAGTCAGCGTGCGGTAGGTGTCTTCCGAGAAATCCTCGTGGCCCGGCGTGTCGAGCAGGTTGATCATGCACTCGCGGTAGGGGAACTGCATGACCGACGAGGTCACCGAAATGCCGCGCTGCTTTTCCAGTTCCATCCAGTCCGAGGTGGCGTGGCGCGAGGCCTTGCGGGCGCGCACTTCGCCGGCCACCTGGATGGCGCCGCCGAACCACAGCAGCTTTTCGGTCAGCGTGGTCTTGCCCGCATCAGGGTGGGAAATGATGGCGAAAGTACGGCGGCGGAAGATTTCGGTGTCGAGGGCAGTCACGGCGAGCGGCTAAATAGCGGAAAGTCCGCAATTATACCGTTGCTGCGATGCAACGAAGATTCAGCCCGGCGGCAAGACCCGGCGATAAAGCGCGCGGCTGGCGTAGGCGAGCCACGGCAGGGTCAGCGGCAGAAGCGGCAGTAGCAGGACGCTGGCGATGGTTGCGGTCGACAGCAAAAAAGCCCACGAAATGGCCGGCCCGAAATTGCCGAACACGACGCGCACGCTGGTCACCACCGCGTCGACCAGCCCGGCCCGCCGCTCGCACAGCAGCGGCACGGAAAACGCCGAAATGCAGAACAGCAGCAGCGCGACGACAAAGCCCGAAACTGCCGCCCATTTGACGAAGCTGACCACACCGGCCGCCGCCGGAATCGCCTTGCTCAGCCAGACCGGCGTCGCGCCCACCATGTAGGCATAGAGGATGGCGGCGTCGGTGACGAAGATCATGAACAGCAGGCCGCAGACCAGCGCCAGCGCCCACAGGGCCCGCGCCGCGCCGCCGAAGCCGGCGACCACGGCGCCCGCCGTCACCCGTTCGCCCGCCTCGAAAGCCCGCGCTATCCCGAAAAAACCGGCCAGGATCGCCGGCCCGACCAGCATGAAGGCCCCCGCCGCGGCGATCACGAAGGGCGACCAGCCCTGCGCCAGCAAGCCGCCCATGATCGCCACGCCGCCACAGACGAAAAGCAGCGAATAGGCGATGCTGACACCGCGCGTGGCATTGGCCAGACGCCAGCCGTCGACCAGGGAAAGGCGCAGTGTGGCGAGCGAGAAGGGCTGGATTTTCATGGCAAGGCAGGCGGCAACCGGGGGTGAAAATGCAAGCCTAGCGAAAAGCCGGCGCCCAGGCGCCAATCCAGATCAAATAATCACCCTACTTTAATTGCTGTTATGCAGCAATCGTGGCAAATTTCATACCTATATAACGAATGGCGCAGCTACTTTGCCAACCATGCCTGCTTCCACCCGCCCTCCTTCATGCTGTCGCCCCACTTCCGCCCCGCCGGCCCTGCGCCGGCTGGTCCGCGTCGCGCTGTTCTGGCTGCTGGCAATGCAGGCAGTCCTGCTCCATGCCGCCGGCCTCGAATCCCTGCCCGCCGAACCGCTTGGCCGCTGGATGGAGGTCATGATCGAGAAGGGCCGCCCGCTGACGCTCGACGAAGCACACGGGCGGCTGCGCGGGGGCGCCTTCGTCCGCGGCCACGAAGAGGTGCTCAAGTTCGGCATCGGTGCGCGCCCGGTCTGGCTGCACCTGGCCATCGATAACGGCGCGCTGCGTCCTGCCGAACGCCGCCTGCAACTGGAAATTTCCTGGCTCGACCGCATCGACGTCTATCTCGTCCAGGACGGCGAAATGCTCCTGTACAAGACTGCCGGCGATGGCGACGCAGCGGCGCAGCACCCCCTGCCCGGCCTTGGCTACGTCTTCGACCTCACCCTGCCGCCCGGACAGAGCGAAATTTTCCTGCGGGTGGAAACGCCGGACCCGCTGCTGCTGCCGGTCCGCCTGCTCGACAATGCCCAGATCGGTGCCCTGCAGCGGCAGTACGACTACGGCTACGGCCTGCTCTATGGCTTCCTGCTGGCGCTGATCGCCTACAACGCCATGCTCTATATCGGCCTGCGCGAGCGCAGCTACCTCGACTACACCTTCTATCTCGGCAGCTTCACGCTGGCCCATATCAGCTACACCGGCCACGGCTACATCTGGCTGTGGCCTGGAAATACTGCCATCCAGCAATACGCCATTCCGCTGATGATGGTGATCTTCGGCTGCCTCGGCCTGCGCTTCGCCGACGGCTTTCTCAACCTCCGCCAGCACTCACCGGGTATTCACCGCCTGATCCGCTGGATGTCGCTGTCTGGGCTGTTCACGATCTTCCTGACGATCGCGCTCGAACGGCAACAGGATGCCGTGCTGTTCGCCTTCGCCTTCGTCCTGCTGTTCTCGCTCGTCATGGTCTGGCTCGGGCTCATCGCGATCCGTCATGGCCAGGTCGCCGCCCGCTACTTCCTCGCCGCCGCGCTGACCGCCATGGTCGGTACCTCGACGACCGCGCTGGCCGTCTGGTTCGGCCTCGCCTATTCGCCGCTCGCCTTCCACGCAGCCGGCTGGGGTGTCGTCGCCGAAGGCATCCTGCTCGCCCTGGCGCTCGCCTACCGGATGCGCCAGTACCAGCGCGCCCGCCTGCAGGCCGAGCAGCTCGCCCGCACCGACCTGCTGACCGGGCTGTCTAACCGGCGTGCCTTCCTCGAACACGCCGGCCCGGTGTGGAGCACGGCCCAGCGCAGCCAGCGCCCGCTGGCGGCGATGATGGTCGACATCGATTTCTTTAAGGCGATCAACGACAACCACGGGCACGCGATGGGTGACCGGGTCCTGCAGGCAGTGTCCCAGCTCCTCGCGGAAGTCTGCCGTGGCGGCGACATCGCGGCGCGCTGGGGCGGCGAGGAATTCGCCATCCTGCTGCCGGAAACCAGCGCCGCCCAGGCCGCGCAACTGGCCGAACGTCTGCGCGTGAAAATCGCTGCCCTGCGCCTGGGTTCGCCGCGCAAGCCGATCCGGCTGTCGGCAAGTTTCGGTATCGCCGAGCGCGGCGAACATGAAAGCCTCGACCAGTTGCTCCACGAGGCGGATGAATGGCTCTATCACGCAAAGGAATCCGGCCGCAACCGCGTCGCCGGGCCGCTGGAACTGCAACCGGCTGGCTAACCGGCAGCCATACGGATTCAGTTACACAGCGACCAGCGTCTGCCGCCCGTACCACTCCTCGCCGGCAGGCAAGGTCGCCGGCTGACGGGCAATGGCGGCCTCGACGCAAAGCATGTGCCGCCAGCCGTCGGCCGGCATGTCCTTGATGCCGGCACAGCGATCGAGCCACGGATTCCATACCACCACATCGGGAAAGCCCTGACTCTGGATGCCGAGGGTCAGGTTGCCGGCCTTCAGCAGTTGCGGGCGCCGGACACCGTGGTAGACGCGGTCGACCTCGCCCTCGACGATCAGCTCGGTGCCGGTTTCGCGAACGATCCGGTCAGCGTTGGCGGCATCGCGGTAGTCGTGGCCGTAGAGGCCTTCGAGCACTACATCTTCGACCTGGACAACGCGCAGATAGGAATGCAGCGCGCCGGTGAACGCGAACGGCGCCGCACCGGTATTGACGACGCAAAATTCGACATCGATGCGGTCGACCTCCAGCATCACGGTAATTTCGGCGCGGAAGGCGTGCGGCCATAGGGCGCGCGTCTCTGCGTCATCGGCGATTTCCAGCGTCACCAGCGCGTAATCGTCACCGCAGCGCTGGGTGGCGACCGACCATTCGCGGGTACGCACAAAGCCGTGCTTGGGCAGGTCGCCGAGGCCGGCAAACTGCGGAAAGCAGACCGGAATGCCGCCGCGGATCGCCACGCTGCCGTCGAACATGGCACGCTCGGAAAGAAACAAGCGCTCGCGGCCATCGGGGGTGTTCCACGACAGGAGCTGGGCGCCCAACCGGCTGATGATGGCAGACGAGCCGCGCGGCCCGTGCAGGCGCAAGGCTTCGATGCCGTGAAATTCAATCGTTTCGATAGTCGGTTTCATGAGTTTCCGGTGCCTTGGGCACCACGTAGAGTTGGGGACGGAGATGCAGGAACTCGACCCGGTGGCCGAGCATGGTGACGCTGCCGGGCCGCCGGTTGTCGCCGTTGTCGCTGTATTCGAAGGCATAGATGCGGCGCAGTTTCAGCTGCCCGTCATCGTCGCGCGCCGGCCGTAACGAGCGGATGACGACGGTTTCGTCGAGCAGTTGCAGCCCTTCTTCGGCACATGCCGTCTGCGCCACACGAACGCCGATTTCGCGTGCTTTTAGGCTGTCCAGCCAGAGCCAGACACCGGCCCCCAGCAGCCCGAGAACGAGCAATTCTAGTAAATCCATCGTCCAAGTATACGTAAACCGTGAAACATGCCACGGTGTTCCATGAACATTTGCAGGATAATTCGCCCAAATTCCACTTATATCGAGCCATGAAGTCTGCGCTTAGACTGTTTCGCGATCTGCTCTCGTTCCAGCCACCGGCTGAAAGGAAGGCGGTCGAGGTGCGCGAGCTGCTGGATACGGTGGCCGGCCTGTCGTCCTACGAAGTGGTCACCGAACTGACGGCTCGGGTCATTCCTGCCATAGTCAAGCAGCAGAACCTCCACATGCGTTTCAAACTGCTCGAAGATGCCCGTCAGGAAGCAGAAAAGGCACTACCAGTACTTGAACGGCATATCGATTATGCTGAACTGCCGCTGCCGCTGGCAGCCACGACATCCGCCCTCGCAGCCGACAATCTGATGAAGGCGCTTGCTTGCGGCTATTTCGATATCGCCAAGGCCATCATGCAAGGGAATCAGCACAAGACCTTGGCCCGCATGTTCCAGCGAGCAGCCTTGTGCGCAATGACGCTCCTGGCCAGGCGTCAGCAGTTGGCGTACCGTACTTACGCAAAACCCTCTTCTTCTTGGACGATGCTGCACGAACTCTACCAGACAGCCCGCGGTTTTTGCTCCAGACTTCCCGATGAGAATATTTCCCCGATTGAGCACCAGTATCTGAGTGCTTTACTGTTCGCTTACCTGGAACCCAGCAAACTGGCCCGCGCCGAACTGGCAGCAGCCATCTTCTGTACGCAGCAATTGGCGGTCCATGCCGTCGTTGCCGAAGTAACACCCGAAACAAACACCACCAAGGCCAGCCCCTCCAGCTTCGTGGTTCGCCCAGAAGAAGGCAACCCTGGCACGCCTCTGCAACGCCTGCCCCAGGGCACCCCGATATTCGACGGCATTATCATCGATTGCAGCGGTGTTCTGAATGTCCTCGACAAATCGGTCAACCGTCATCCGGAAGCCACCGAGGAACCCGGTCTCGATATTCCCCCTGCCCTGCTGCACACCCTGCAACTGGCGCTCGGCGGCCGTTCGATGCGCCGCTTCGCGCGCAAGCGCTTCAAACCGCACGCTGACATGGTCGGCGGCATCGCCCAGGTCATTCCCTTCATCGAGGCCAGCCCCCACTCCCGGCGCTCGGCCGACGCCGCCAGCCATCATGGTCCGAAAACCTTCGAGCCTAGCGAATGGTCGCTGATCGACCAGAGTCCTGACGGCTTCCTCGTCCGCTTCATCCAGGGCGAGAGCTGGAAAGTTGGCGTCGGCAACATCGTCGCCTTGCAGCCGCGCGAATCGAGCAAGGTCCACGTCTGCCTGGTCCGGCGCATCGCCACCAACACCGAGGGACGGTTCGAACTCGGCCTGCAGGTTCTATCGCCGCAGGTCAGCGTGGTCGATCTGCAGGGTCACGGCGATATCCGGCGCGGCATCTACCTTCACCGACTGCCAGGCCATGGCAATCTCCCGGGCATCATGGCCCGGCCCGGCCATCTCGCCAGCGGCCACAAACTCAAGCTTGCCGCCGCTGGCGAGCCCCAGCTCTGGCAGATCGGCAGGCGCCTCGAAGCCTCCGAGGGGCTGGAGTTCTTCGCCCTCGTCCCGCTCTAGACCTTCAGGCACCCATGCTCAGCTACCGTCATGCCTTTCACGCCGGCAACCATGCCGACGTGCTGAAACACCTCATCCTGCTGCAGATCGCCGAGTACATGGGCGAAAAACCGGCACCGTTCTGGGTCATCGACACCCATGCCGGCGCCGGGCGCTACGCGCTGGAGTCGGCGCACGCCAGCAAGCTCGGCGAATACCGCGACGGTGTGGGCCGCCTGTGGGGCAGGAAGGGACTACCGCCGGCTGCGGTCGACTATCTGGAATTCGTCAAAATGCTCAACCCGGACGGCCAGTTGCGCCATTACCCGGGATCGCCGTGGCTGGCCAGCCAGCTGCTGCGCGAGGGCGACCGCCTGCGCCTCTATGAACTGCACAGCACCGACGTCAAGCTGCTGCAGGAATGCTTCAAGGGCGCCGGGCGCCAGGTCACGATCACCGCCGGCGACGGGTTCGCCGGGCTGAAGGCGATCCTGCCGCCGCCGACCCGGCGCGCTTTGGTGCTGATCGATCCTTCCTACGAAACACGTGACGACTACGTGAACGTCGTCAAGGGCCTGCAGGAAGCGCTCAGGCGCTTCGCCACCGGCACCTACGCACTGTGGTATCCAATGCTGCCCAAGCTCGAATCGCGCAAACTGCCGGACAAACTGAAGGGGCTCGGCGCGGCGAACTGGCTGCATGTCACGCTGGAAGTCGGCGCACCGCCGAAAGACGGTTTCGGCATGAACGGCAGCGGCATGTTCATCATCAACCCGCCATGGACGCTGGAAAAGAAGCTGCACGAAACCCTGCCGAAACTGACCGATATCCTCGCTCAGGACACCGGAGCGAAATACACGCTGGAAAGCCAGAGCGCCTGATTTTCAGCCGAGTTCGGTGTATTTTGCACGCGATCCCCAGGCTTTTTCGACCGGATATTTCTGCGCGTTCTTCGCCAGCTTGGCGCGCGTAGCTGCCGCCAGATCGATACCCGCTGTTTTGGCAATCAGCAGCAGGTAAAGCAGGATGTCGGCGCATTCGTCGTGCAGCGCCTCGCGGATCGCCGGGTCCGTCGGCAGCGCCTCGACCTCGGCATCGTTCTTCCATTGCGTCAGTTCCAGCAGTTCAGCTGCTTCCAGATTGAGCGAGGTGATCAGGTTGCGTAGCGAATGAAACTGCCGCCAGTCGCGAGCATCGCGGAATTCCAGGACTGCTGCGGTCAACGCTTCAAAATCGCTCAATTTCAGACTCCGGGGCAAGCATATCGACGTCCTATCCTAGCGCAAAACGCACCGTCACCCGAGCGCCGCCCAGTTCGGGAGAACGGTCGATACTTGCCTGGCCGCCATGCTGGCGGGCAATCTCGCGCACGATGGCGAGGCCGAGGCCACTACCGCGGCTGCTGCTGCTGCCGGGCGACTGGTAGAAGCGCTCGAACACCTTTTCACGGTCAGTCTCGGGAATGCCGGGGCCACTGTCCTCGACCGCCAGCCAGGCGCCGTCTTCGCCATCGCCGCAACGGACGGTGACGCTGCCGCCGCGCGGCGTGTGGCGCAGCGCGTTGTCGATCAGGTTGGAAAACACTTCCTGCAGCAGAAGGCTATTGCCGAAAACCGTGCTCGGTGCGAGCTCGAAGCCAAGATCGACCCCGTTCCCGATTGCCACCGGCAACCAGTCCTCGGCCGCCGCCTGGGCCACGTCCTCGAGCGCCACTTCCGGCTGTGTCCGGGCCAGCGAGGGCTGCGCCCGGGCCAGCATCAGCATCTGCTCGACAAGATGCGACAGGCGGTGCGCCGCCGCGAGAATCCCCTGCAGTTGCTGCCGCATCAGCGGGTCCGATTCGGCCAGCGTCGCCTCGACCTGCGCCTGAAGCGCCGCGATGGGCGTCCGCAACTGATGTGCCGCATCGGAAACGAAGTGGCGCTGGGTGTCGAGCGAATGCCCGAGCCGGGTCAGCAGTTCGTTGATTTCCTGCACCACCGGCTGGATTTCTTCGGGCACGTCGGTGGTCACCGGCCGCAGGTCGGCCTGCGAACGCCCGGCCAGTTCCTCGCGCAGGCTGGCCAGCGGGTTCAGCGCCGAACGCACGCCGAACCAGACTACCGCCAGGCTGACGACGATCAACAGCATTTCCGGCAACAGCATGCCGAGCAGGATTTCGCGGACCAGCGCGTTGCGTTTGACCAGCGTTTCGCCAGCCAGCACGGTAAAGGTCTGGCCGGCCCGCTCGGTCCTCAGTGCCGCGACACGAACCGGCTGCTCGTTAAGCCGGCCGTCGAAGTAGTAACGACCCTCGCTCCAGACTTCTTTCGGCAGCTGCGGCGGCATCGGCAAACCCGCTTCGCCGTCGAGCAATTCGCCATTCGGACCGCGCACCGCAAAAAAAATCTGGTCGAACTTGTCAACCAGCAGGACATCCCGCGCCTGCGCAGTGAGAGGCAACACGGGTTTGCCGTCGTACATTGCCAGTTGCTCGACGATCGCCAGCGCGGTGTCGAACAGTGCCCGGTCGTAGGCCTTCGTCGCGCTGCGCAGCGCCACCCAGTAGGCGGTCACGGCGCCGGCCAGCAGCAGCACCAGCATCGCCGGCAGCAACCAGCGCAGGAGCAGGAAACGAAGGCTAGGATGCCTAATCGCGGGCATCCGGCGGCTTTTCCAGGTAGTAGCCGAGGCCGCGAACGGTGCGGATGACGATGCCGGCCGGCTCCAGCTTGCCCCGCAGGCGGGAAATGAATTTTTCGACCGCATTGGGCGTGATTTCATCTTCCCAGCTGTACAAGGCCTGCATGATCTGGTCCTTGTTGACGATCCGGTTGACGCGCTGGGCAAGAAACTCGAGCGCCGCCCACTCGCGCGCCGTCAGGTCGAGCGCCTCGCCATCCAGCCAGGCGCGCTTGCCGACGGTATCGAGCGTCAGGCGTCCGAGACGGATGGCCGGATCGGGGGTTCCCTGACCACGCCGGATCAGGGCGCGCACCCGCGCCTCGAGTTCAGCCAGCGCCACCGGTTTCACCAGGTAGTCGTCGGCGCCAAGGTCGAGCAGGCGAACCCGCTCCTCCAGCCCCTCGCGCGCCGAGAGAACGAGAACGGGAATTTTCTGGCGGCGACCACGCAGGCGCTGCAACACCTCGCTGCCGTCGAGTCCCGGCAGGCCGAGGTCGAGAATGACGAGATCGAAGGTGCCGCCTTCGATCCAGGAATCCGCCGACTTCCCGTCGCCGGCCAACTCCACCACGTAGCCGGAATGGCTCAGGGCCCGCGCCAGGCCATCGGCCAGCAAGGCATCGTCTTCGACAAGGAGTATCCGCATCACAGTCAGCTATTGGTCAGGGTTGCCCCATACGATACCACTCCCCGTCAAAAATCGAACCAATGCGCCGCCTGCTCACCGCTCTCCTGCTAGTCCCTGTCGCAGTGCTGGCCCAAACACCGCAACGCCTGTCGCTGGCCGAAGCAGAGGCGCTCTGGCAAGAACACAACCGCGAACTGCAACTGGCCCGGACGGCGGTTACCGGCGCCGAAGCCGATGTCCTCACCGCCGGCCAACTGCCCAATCCTCAAGTCTCGCTGAACATCACGCAGATCAGCCCATGGTCTGGCTACGGCGCCGGCCCGTGGAAAGACAAGAAGATGGACAACGTGCTGCGCCTCGATCAGTTGGTCGAGCGTGGCGGCAAGCGCGATTTGCGTGTCAAGGGCGCCGACGCTCGGCTCGATGCCAGCCGGCGCGACCTCGACGATACCGGCCGGCAGATGTTGCTGAGCCTCCAGCAGACCTATTACGACCTGCGCCTGGCTCAGGAAAAGCGCCGCCTGGCCGGCGAGTCGGCGGCCACCTACGACAAGGGACTGGAAACCGGGCGTCTACGCCTCAAGGCCGGCGATATCTCGCAGGTCGAGTTGTCGCGCCTGCAAATCGACAAGTCGCGCGCCGACAACGATGCCCGCCGGACGCAGGCCGAACTGGAACAAGCCCAGGTGGCACTAGCCTACCTGATCGGCCGCGAGGGCGATGCCGGCCTGCTGGTGGCCGACGACAGCTGGCCGCCCCTCGGCGACCAGCAACTCAAGCGCGGCGACCTCGAACAGCGCCCGGACGTCGCCGCAGCGCGCCTGCGCATGGCAGCGGCGGAGGCGGCGCGCGACCTCGCCAAGGCGCAGAAGACGCGCGATGTGACGGTCGGCGTCCAGTATGAACACAACATGCAGAACGAGCCGACCAACAGCTATGGCTTCGGCGTCAGCGTCCCGCTCTTCATCTTCCACGAATACGAGGGGGATATCGCTCGCGCCGAGGCCGACCTCACCGCTGCGCGCCTGATCTACGAACGGACAATGGCGCAGGCCGTCGGCAGCACGGATCAGGCCTCCAGCGCCCTGCGCTCGGCGGAAGAACGCCTACGGCGCCTTGAAACCGGGCTGCTCGCCGATGCCGAACGCGTCGCACGCGCCGCCGAACTGGCCTACAGCCGCGGCGCCATGAACCTGATGGACCTCCTCGATGCGCGCCGGACCCTGCGCCAGGTCCAGATCGAAGCCGCCACCGCGCGCGCCGACTATGCCAAGGCGCTGGCTGCCTGGCGCCTGCAGGCCGACTACGGAAAAACCAAATGAAGCGACAACCGACCAGCCTTGCCCTGACTTTTACCTTGGCTCTCGCCCTCGCCGCCTGCGGTGGCGACCCGGAGCCGGCAAAGGAAGCCGCCATCAAGACCGAGGGCGATCACGCCATCCTCAGCGAACCGGACAAGGCCGACTTCCTCAAGACGGCCAGCGTCGAGAAGGACCAGGGATCGACACTGCGCCTGCCGGGCCGCCTGGTCTGGAACGAGGACCGTACCGTGCGCATCGTGCCGCAGGTTGGTGGTCGCGTGCAGAAGATCACGGTGGAAATCGGCAGCAACGTCAAGGCCGGGCAGATGCTGGCAATTCTCTCCTCTCCCGATTTCGGGCAAGCCCAGGCCGACGCACGCAAAGCCCAGGCCGAGCAGCAACTCGCGAGGCAGGCGCTTGAACGGCAGCGCGAACTGCACGCGGCCGGCATCGTTGCCGACAAGGATTTTCAGCAGACTCAAGCCGAAGCGATCAGTGCCCAGGCCGAGGCCGAGCGCGCCAGCCGGCGTCTGGCCGGGCTGGGTGGCGCCAGTGATGGCTCTTACACGCTGCGCAGCCCGCTGGCCGGCGTCGTCGTCGAGCGCAACCTGAACCCGGGGCTGGAATTCCGCCCCGAACAGGGCGGTGATCCGCTGTTCGTCGTCACCGACCCGACCAGCCTGTGGCTTCAGCTCGACGCCAGCGAAGCCGATCTGGCAGCGCTCAAGGCCGGCGAAAAGATCAGCCTGCTGGTCAAGCAATATCCGAATGAACGTTTTTCCGGCGTGATCCACCATGTCGGGGATTTCGTCGACCCGACCACCCGTACTATCCGGGTCCGTGGTGAGGTGCCGAACCAGGATCGCCGCCTCAAGGGCGGCATGTTCGTCACCGCCCTTATCGAGTTGCCACCGACGCAAGCCCTGCTGGTTCCTGTCGCGGCGGTATTCCTGGTTGGCGAACAGCGCTACGTCTTCGTCGAGGAAGCGACCGGTCGCTATATCCTGCGTGCCGTTCAGGCCGGTCCCGAACGTAACGGCCGGATCGAGATCCTGGCCGGCGTCAAGGAAGGCGAGAAGGTCATCATCGAAGGCAACCTGCACCTGATTAAGTTCTTCAAGACGCTTCCCGGCCAGCCGAAACAGCCAGCCAAATGATGAAGCGCATCGTCCATTTCGCTCTCAACGAGCCGCTGTTCATCATCCTTGGCCTGGTGTTGTTCATCGGCGTCGGCATCTCTGCCTTCCGTTCACTGCCGATCGAGGCTTTCCCGGACGTTACCGACACCCAGGTCACGATCATTACGCTCTACCCCGGCCGGGCGCCCGAGGAAGTCGAAAAGCAGGTCACCATCCCGCTGGAAATCGCGCTGGCCGGCGTGCCAAACTCGATCCGCATGTTCTCGCACACGCAGTTCGGACTCTCTTTCATCGTCGTTACCTTCGACGAAAAGCCGAGCCTGTTCATGGCCCGCCAACTGGTCGAAGAACGCCTGCGCGGCCTTGACCTGCCACCCGGCGTCGAGCCGGAGTTGGCGCCGCCAGCCACCGCCACAGGCGAAATCTTCCGCTATCGAGTCGTCGCGCCGGGCCTCAAGCCCACCGAGATACGCGCCATCCAGGACTGGACGATCGCCCGCCAGCTCAAGCAGGTGCCCGGCATTGCCGACGTCGTCTCGCTCGGCGGGCCGATCCGCCAGTACGAAGTCCGCCCCGATCTGGGCCGGCTGCGCGACCACAACCTGACCATCGGCCAGTTGTTCACCGCACTGCAGCGGGCCAATGCCAACGCCGGCGGCGGTTCTGTGGCGCAAGGCCGGCAACAGTTTCTGATCCGCTCGCTCGGGTTGCTGCAATCGTCGGCCGACATCGGCAGCGTCGTCGTCGCCGAAAACAAGGGCACGCCGATCCTGGTCCGCGATATCGCCGAGGTCGTCGAGTCGCGTGTCCCGGCGCAGGGCATGGTCGGGTTCACCGATGCCACCGGCGATCAGGATGACGTCGTTTCGGGCATCGTCCTGCTGCGCAAGGATGAGAATCCGTCGATGGTCCTCGACGCGCTCAAGGCCAAGGTCGATACGCTGAACAGCTCGGTGCTGCCACCCGGGGTCCAGATCGTCCCCTTCTACGACCGCTCCTGGCTGATCAGCAAGACCCTGAAGACGGTCTTCATGAACCTGCTCGAAGGCGCTCTGCTGGTCACGCTGGTGCTTTACCTGTTCCTCGCAGACCTGCGCGCGGCGGCCATCGTCGCCTCGATCATTCCGCTGGCGCTGCTCGGCACCTTTATTTGTCTGTCGCTGGTCGGCATTCCAGCCAACCTGTTGTCGCTAGGGGCAATGGACTTCGGCATAATCGTCGACGGCGCGGTGATCGTCATCGAAAATATCTTCCGGCGCCTCGGCGAGGCGCAAAAGAGCAACGATCACCGGCCGCACACACGCACCATCCATGAGGCGGTGATGGAAATCGGCCGACCGACGGTTTTCTCGATCATCATCATCATCGTTGCCCACCTGCCGATCTTCACCATGCAGCGCCATGAAGGAAAGATCTTCTCGCCAATGGCCTATTCGGTCGTCGGTGCGCTGGTCACCTCGCTGATCCTGTCCTTCACGCTGGTGCCCTTCCTCAGCAAGATCGCCTTCCGCAACCACGTGCCGCATGAGGAAACGAAGCTCATGCACTGGTTCGCGAACCGCTATGAACCGGCGCTCAAATGGGCGCTCGCCAATGCCAAACGGGTACTTGGCGGCGCGCTGGTCGCGCTGGCCATCACCGCCGCGCTGGTGCCGCAACTGGGCACCGAGTTCCTCCCGGAACTGAACGAAGGTTCGATCTGGATCAACATCACGCTGCCTACCTCGGTATCGGTCGAGGAAGCGCAAAGCGACCTGCGCAAGCTGCGGGCCGTGGTTGCCGGCTTTCCGGAAGTCAATGCCGTCGTTTCCAAGGCCGGTCGTCCGGAAGATGGCACCGACCCCAAGAACATCAACATGACCGAGATGCTGGTCGATCTCAAGCCGGATGCACAGTGGCGCCCCGGCATGACCAAGGACAAGCTGGTCCGCGAGATGGAGGACAAGATCAACGACATGCCGGGCATCGAACCAACCTTCAGCCAGCCGGTGCGTGACCAGATCCTCGAATCGATCTCGCAGATCGACGGCCAGATCGTCATCAAGATCTTCGGCGACGACATGAAGACGCTCAGGGCAACCGGTCGCCAGCTGCTCGACCGCATCGGTAGCGTACCGGGCGTGGCTCGCGCCTTCATCGACCGAGACGGCGACCTGCCGCAGTACCGCCTGGAAATCGACCGCGCCGCCGCCGCCCGCTACGGCCTCAATGTGGCAGACGTCCAGGATGTCATCGAAACCGCCCTCGCCGGCAAGGCGGCGACCGAACTTTGGGAAGGCGAGCGCCATTTCAGCGTCGTCGTCCGTCTGAAGAACGAGGAACGCTCCCTCGACCGCCTGCGCGAAGTGCTGATCCCGACCCCTTCCGGCGCCCAGGTGCCGCTGGCCAACCTGGTCGATTTCAAGCTCGGCAGCGGCGCCATGAACATCGCCCGCGAATCCGGGCAGCGCGTCGTCGCCATCGGCGTCTTTATCCGCGACCGCGACATGGGCAGCGTCGTTGCCGACATGCAGGCGCATGCCAAGGACATCAAGCTGCCACAGGGCTATTCGATCACCTGGTCCGGTGAATTCGAGAACCAGGAACGGGCGATGAAACGCCTGATGCTGGTCGTGCCGCTGTCGATCCTGCTCATCTTCGTGCTGCTCTTCGACGCCTTCAGTTCGTTCAAGGATGCCTTGATCATCATCTGCAACATCCCCTTCGCGTTGATCGGCGGCATTTTCGCGCTGCTGCTGAGCGGCATACCGCTCTCGGTATCGGCGGCCATCGGCTTCATCGCCCTGTTCGGCCAGGCGGTGCTTAACGGGGTGGTGATGGTCAGCTACTTCAATCAGCTAAAGCAGCAGGGGATGGATTCCTACCAGGTGGTTTTCCAGGGCGCCATGTCGCGTCTGCGCACGGTACTGATGACCGCCCTGCTCGCCATGCTCGGCCTGCTGCCGATGGCGCTGTCGCACGGCATCGGCTCCGAAACCCAGCGGCCGCTGGCGCTGGTCGTCATCGGCGGCCTGATCTCGGCGACGCTGCTCACCCTCTTCGTGCTGCCGGCGCTCTATTACTATCTGTCGACGCACCCGCGTCTGGCCAGGGCCTTGCACTGAGCGCAACCTGGACAAAAAGAACCCGCCACGAAGGCGGGTGAATTCATTCTAGGAGGAGTTGCAGGCTTATTCTGCCCGAATTATCTGACCGCTCCCTGACCCGGTGGACGCTGGCCGGATACAATCGACCCCCAGTCAAGCTTCCCGGAACAGCCGCATGGCGAAAAAGCTGTCGCTCAACACGCAAATCCTGATCGGCTGCGCGGCCGGCATCGCCGGCGGCCTGTTCCTGCAGACGCAGGGCGCGACGCCGGCGGTCGAAAATTCCCTGTACGGTGCGCGCATGGTCGGCAACCTGTTTCTCGATCTGCTGCGCATGGTGCTGGTGCCGCTGGTCTTTTCGTCGATCGTCGTCGGCGTCGCCAACCTGCGGGCACACGACCAGATGCACCGCGTGTGGACGACGACGCTGGTCTTCTTCTTCGCCACCATGGGCATCGCCATCGTCATCGGCTTCGGCGCCGCCCATCTGTTCCGTCCCGGAGAGGGCCTGCAACTGGAAATGTTCGCCGAGGCGACGCGGGATTTCCAGGCGCGCCAGATGCCGCTGCCGGAATACATCGCCCAGTTCCTGCGCGGCCTGTTCCAGAACCCGTTCAAGGCCCTCGCCCAAGGCGACATCCTGGCCATCGTCGTCATTGCGCTAATCCTCGGTATCGCGCTAGTCGTCGGCGGCGAGCGCTACCGCAACATCCGCACGCTGATCCAGGAATTGCAGGAACTCTGCCTGCTGATCGTCGGCTGGATCATGCGCCTCGCCCCGCTCGGCCTCGCCGCCCTGCTGCTGCAACTCGTCGCCAGCCAGCAAGGCGCGTTGCTCAGAAGCCTCGGCCATTTCATCGTCGTCGTCACCGGCACCACGCTGTTCCACGGCCTGATCGTGCTGCCGGCCATCCTCTGGCTATTCACCCGCATGTCGCCGCTGCACTTCTTCAAGGGCGCGCGCGAGGCGCTGATCACCGCCTTCGCCACCAGTTCCAGCGCCGCCACATTGCCGGTGACGCTGCGCTGTACCGAGCAGCACCTGCACGTCCGGAAGGACATCGCCAATTTCGTCGTGCCGCTCGGCGCCACCGTCAATATGGACGGCACCGCGCTTTACGAAGCGGCCGCCGCCTTGTTCGTCGCCCGCCTGGCCGGCATCGAACTCGACCTCGCGCACCAGGCGATCATCTTTTTCGTCGCCATGCTTGGCGCCATCGGCGCCCCCGGCATCCCCAGCGTCGGCATGCTGAGCATGGTGCTGGTGCTCGAATCGGTCGGCCTGCCGACCGCGGCCATCGCCATCCTGCTGCCCATCGACCGCATCCTCGATACCACGCGCACCATGGTCAACGTCGAAGGCGACATGGTCGGCGCGCTGATCGTCCAGAAGCTGGCCGACCGCCCGGCGTAAGGCAGGCGCCGGCTACTTGTCCGGCACCTGGATGTGATTCTGCTGCAGCCATTCCCGGTCCAGTTCCCAGCGCACCGCCTTGATTCCGGGCTGGGCGAGGACGATGTCCCGGACTTCGTCCTGCACCTTGCCGAGAGCGTTCTGCAGCGCGATGAAGGCCGGATTGTTGGCATCCTTGACGTTCACGTCCGGGTACATGGCACCGAGAAAGCGGAAGGCCGGCATCTCGAAATTGCGCGGCGTGCCCATCACCGCCGTGCTACCCTCGACGCGCAGCACATGGAAGGGATAAGGATAATTCTTCAGCTGCGGGCTTGCCTGCGTCTGGATGACGCTGTTGAGTTCGCGCGTGCGGCCGTCCGGCCGGCGGATCGCCCAGTCGAGCGCAACCAGCAGCGCCAGCACCAGCAGTGCCCACTGCCATGATTTGATGTTCCGGAAATTCATTGTGTCTCCCTGCACTCACGCTGTGCCAGACGAACCGGCTGCATTTTCGACGATTGCCCGGCCAGTTACGGTCGACCCCGAAAAACGGCCGGATTCGACGTGTAACTCAGCGGCGCACCCCATACGCCTTGCCGTCCCAGCGATAGACAGGAAACTTGCCGAATCCCGGGCCACCGACCTCGATTTCCGGCCACCCGCCGCGCTTCGCCTTGCGCACGACGGGAACGCCGACCGCGTCGAGCAGCACGCGCCAGCCGCCGTCGTCCCTGGTCAGCAGCACGAAGGCCTCGGCCGTGTTGCCGTAGCAGAAGCTGCTGCTCTCCTTGACCCAGGCCTCGGGCCGGCCATCGCCGTTGAGATCTTCCAGCTCAATGCGCCCCGCCATGTAGGATGCGGTCGGCGGATCTTCCTTGCAGCGAATGTACTGACCGCCGCGCGCCTTCTTGAAACCGGCCGCCTTGAACACCGCGGACTGCTCGGCCGGCGCCAGGTCGGCACGGGCGGTTGGTGCAGTAGCGAGGACTGCGAGCGCGACCCCGGTCAGCGAAATGTTTCGCCGGAACGATTCCATGGCCTGCCCTTCCTTGTAAGATGGTCGGCCGGTTGCGGTCGACGCCGCAAAACGACCGATTTTCAGGATTAACGAAGGATTCACTATGCCCCTCTTCAGTCTCGGTGACAAGGTGCCGCAGTCGGGCGCCAACGCCTGGGTCGCCCCCAACGCCACGGTGATCGGCGACGTCCGCCTCGCCGCCAACGCCTCGATCTGGTGGAACGCCACGCTGCGCGGCGACAACGACCCGATCCACATCGGCGAGAACACCAACATCCAGGACGGCTCGGTGCTGCACACCGACGAAGGCATCCCGATGCACATCGGCGCCAACGTCACCGTCGGCCACCTGGTCATGATGCACGGCTGCACGGTCGGCGACGGCAGCCTGATCGGCATCGGCTCGGTCATTCTCAACCGCGCGGTGATCGGCAAAAACTGCATCGTCGGCGCCAACACGCTGATCCCGGAAGGCAAGATCTTCCCCGACCGCGTGCTGATCGTCGGCTCGCCGGGCAAGGTGGTGCGCGAACTGAGCGATGCCGACGTCGCCAATCTGCAGAAATCGGCCGAGCACTATGTCGAGAATGCCAGGCGCTACCGGGATACGCTACAGCCGCTATAAAGCAGCGGGGTGACGGCACACGCCGGATTTGTCTTTTCCGGCCGGATTGCGCATAGTTCACCTCCTTTTTGCTGCACTGCCACACCCATGCTCGCACCCATCGAACACCGCATCGCCGTCGAACTCGGCGTCCGTCCCGCCCAGGTCAAGGCCGCCGTCCAGTTGCTCGACGAAGGCGCCACCGTGCCCTTCATCGCCCGCTACCGCAAGGAAGTCACCGGCGAACTGGACGATACCCAATTGCGCAATCTCGAAGAACGCCTGACCTATTTGCGCGATCTCGAAGACCGCCGGGTCGCCGTGCTGGCCAGCATCGAAGAGCAAGGCAAGCTGACGCCCGAGCTGAAGGCCGAGATCGAGGATGCCGAGACCAAGCAGCGTCTCGAAGACTTGTATCTGCCCTACAAGCAAAAACGCCGCACCAAGGCGCAGATCGCCCGCGAGGCCGGGATCGAACCGCTGGCTTTGTCGTTGCTGGAAGCCCCGAGCCTGACACCGGAAGCCGAAGCAGAAAAATTCATCAACGCCGATGCCGGTTTCGCCGACACCAAGGCGGTACTCGACGGCGCCCGCCAGATCCTGATGGAAAAATTCGCCGAAGACGCCGAACTGCTCGGCCAGCTGCGCGAATACCTCAAGGAACACGGCCTGTTGCGGTCGACCGTCGTCGAGGGCAAGGAATCGGAAGGCGCCAAGTTCCGCGACTGGTTCGACTTCGCCGAATCCATCGTCGACATGCCCTCGCACCGCGCGCTGGCGCTGCTGCGCGGGCGCAACGAAGGTTTCCTCAACGTCGCGCTGGTACTCGACTCGGAACTTGACGAAGACAAACAGAAGCCCGGCTCGCAGCCCACCCAAAACCCCTGCGAACAGCGCATCGCCGCCCGCTTCAGCATCCGCAACCAGAACCGCCCGGCCGACAAGTGGCTGGCCGACACCGTGCGCTGGACGTGGAAGGTCAAGGTTTACACCCACCTCGAACTCGAACTGGTGGGCGAACTGCGCGAACGCGCCGAGGAAGAAGCGATCCGCATCTTCGGCAAGAACCTGAAAGACCTGCTGCTCGCCGCCCCGGCCGGCCAGCACGTGACCATGGGCATCGACCCCGGCATCCGCACCGGCTGCAAGATCGCCGTCGTCGACGCCACCGGCAAGCTGCTCGACACCGCCACCATCTACCCGCACGAGCCGCGCTGCGACTGGGACGGCTCGATGTCCACCATCGCCCGCTTGGCTTCCAGGCATGGCGTCTCGCTCGTCGCCATCGGCAACGGCACCGCCAGCCGCGAAACCGACAAGCTGGTGCAGGACGTGATGAAGCGCTACCCGGAAGCGCGCCTGACCAAGATCGTGGTTTCGGAAGCCGGCGCCTCGGTCTATTCCGCCTCCGAGCTCGCCGCCAAGGAATTCCCCGACCTCGACGTCTCGATTCGCGGCGCGGTGTCGATTGCCCGCCGCCTGCAAGACCCGCTCGCCGAACTGGTCAAGATCGAGCCGAAATCCATCGGCGTCGGCCAGTACCAGCACGACGTTTCGCAAAGCAAGCTGGCGCGCAATCTCGATGCCGTCGTCGAGGACTGCGTGAACGCCGTCGGCGTCGATGTGAATACCGCCTCGGTGCCGCTCCTCACCCGCATCTCCGGCCTCAACGGCAGCCTGGCCAACAACATCGTCGCCTACCGCGACACCCACGGCGCCTTCCGCTCGCGCGACGACCTCAAGAAAGTGCCGCGCCTCGGCGACAAGACTTTCGAGCAGGCCGCCGGCTTCCTGCGCGTGCCGAACGGCGACAACCCGCTCGACGCCTCGTCGGTGCACCCGGAAGCCTACCCGGTGGTCGAAAAAATCATTGTCGACCTGAAAAAGCCGATCAAGGAAATCCTCAGCGACAGCCGCGCCCTCAAGGGTCTGAATCCGAGCAAATACACCGACGAGCGTTTCGGCCTACCGACCGTGCAAGACATCTTCAAGGAACTGGAAAAACCCGGCCGCGACCCGCGCCCCGAGTTCAAGACCGCCACCTTCGCCGACGGCGTCGAGAAAGTCAGCGATCTGCGCCCGGGCATGATTTTGGAGGGTGTCGTCACCAACGTCGCCGCTTTCGGCGCCTTCGTCGATATCGGCGTCCATCAGGATGGCCTGGTGCACGTTTCGGCGCTCTCCAATACCTTCGTCAAGGACCCGCACACCGTCGTCAAGGCCGGGCAGATCGTCAAGGTCAAGGTGCTCGAAGTCGACCTGCAACGCCAGCGCATCGCTCTGACCATGCGCATGGGCGACGAACCGACACAGGGCAAGCGCCACGACAGCGCCCCGGCCAGCCGCGGCAACCCGAGCCGCCCGCAGCAGCGCAGCAGCGGCCCGGCCCCTGCCGGCAACGCGATGGCCTCGGCCTTCGCCAAGCTCAAGCGCTGATGGCCGGGCTCTTCCACCTGACCACCGCCGCCGGACGCCGCCTCTGGCGCCTGGGCGTGCGGCTGGCCTGGATTACCGGGCTGGTCGGGCTGGCCATCGTTTCCGGCTTCACGCTCTACGCCGTCACCATGCTGCCGCCGCTGCACCCCTGGCATCTCGAACGGCTGAGTGAAGAATTCACCGCCCTGCGCCACAGCAATCTCGATTTCGCCGGCTACCTGAAACAGGAAGAAAAACTCTTCGCCGAATACCACGCCAAAGTCGCCGGCTGGAACAGCCGCGACGAAGCCTATCTCTTCAGCCGCTTCAACCCGGAAAGCCCGGTCAACCGGCTGGTCGACGGCGCCCCGCACAACCGCTCCTTCCGCCTCGCGCAGACCCAGCCCAAGGGCCAGGCGCTGCTCATCCACGGCCTCACCGACTCGCCCTACTCGGCCAAGGCGCTGGCCGATTCACTGCATGCGCGCGGCTTCGACGTTACCGTTCTGCGCCTGCCGGGCCACGGCACCCTGCCCTCGATGATGGTCGAAATGAGCCACCGCGACTGGACCGCCGCCGTGCGCATCGCCGCCCACGATGTCGCTTCCCGCGTCGCCCCCGGCCAGCCCTTCTACATCGGCGGCTACTCCACCGGCGGCACGCTGGCCATGCAATACGCCCTCGATTCCCTGGACAACACCGCGCTACGCCGCCCGGATCGCGTCCTGTTGATCTCCCCGGCCATCGAAATCACCCGCGTCGCCGCCCTCGCCTCGATCATCGACTTCTTCAGCATCATCCCCATCCCGCTGCTCGAAAAAGTCCGCTGGCAGAACATCAATTCCGAATTCGATCCCTACAAGTTCAACTCCTTCCCGGTCAACGCCTCGCGCCAGGTCAACAGCAGCACCCGTGCCCTGCAGGAATCGCTGCTGCGTGCCCGCGAAAGCGGCCGCATCAAGCAACTGCCGCCGGTCGTCACCTGGCAGTCGGTCGTCGATTCCACGGTCGGCTCGCTCGGCGTCGCCGAACGACTCTACGGACAACTCGACGGCGCCGACCACCAGCTCGTGCTGTTCGACGTCAATCGCCAGCGCGTTCTCGCCAGCGTACAGCGACCGCAAGCCGGCGAACTGATCGAGCGACTGGCACAGCAAACGCGCCGCTACCAGCTCGAAATCGTCGGCAATGCCAACCCGGACACCGCCGCCATCAGCATCCGCCACCTGGCGCCCGACAACAGCGAAAGCACTCGCGAAACCGGCCTGGCCTGGCCCGCCAGCCTCGTCTCCCTCGGCCACGTCGCCCTGCCCTTCCCGCCGAACGACCCGGTCTACGGCTTCATGCCCGGCAGCGGCCACAACGGCGTACCCAGCATCGGCTCCTGGCTGCTGCGCGGCGAAAACGGCGCCGTCACCATCACCCTCGGCTCGCTCACCCGCCTGCGCAGCAACCCCTTCTGGTCGCTGATCGACGAAGAAGTCGGGACGCTGGTCGCCTCCGACCTCATCCGCAACGCCGAAGGCAGCGTGGCTTGCACAGACTTGGTCGCGCTGCATCCCTTACATTCAGAAACACATCCATACAATTCAGCGTCAGTCCCCGACTGCGCTCGGACGTTATTTCCATCATGAACAACGATGAGAAAAACGCCATGTCGAAGATTCTGAAAATTGCCGTCGCCGTGACAACGCTGCTTGGCCTGACCGCCTGTACGGTGGTTCCAGCACAGGTCGGCTACGCCGGGCCTGACGTCGCGGTGGTCGCCGTGCGCCCCGCACCATATTACGCACCCCGCCCTTACTATGGCCCGCCAGCCTACCGTGGCTACGGGTACGGGCCTGGGTATGGGTATCGCCGCTGGTAACCGGGCCAGCGACTCGCCGAGCGCGTCCGGCGCCCTATTTCATCTGGATGCAGGAATGAAACGGACGCTTTGCAGGGTCTGCTCGGCTTCTGCGCGCAGCACGTCATCCAGCCGCGAAGGCGTCGCGGCCAGTCGCCGCTCCTGAAACAAGCCGGTGACGGCGACTTCGGGATTGGCCGGATGCCGGCAAAAGAAGCCTTCGACGCTCCAGACGAAGACGACCGGCTGACCATCCAGTGTTTCCGGCTCCTCGCGCGACATCAGGTAGCTGGCGCAGTCGGTGTCCTGCCAGACGAAACTCTCTACCCGCAACATCCCGTATCGATAGACGTCGGGACTCTCGTACAGCGCAAACTTCAACGCCGCCTCCAGGCCGGACACCGTCGTCAGATCGTGAGCGGGAAATTTCTCGGCCTTGATCTCGATGACGAAGGACAGATGTTCGCCACCCGGCAATATTTTTTTGATCGGTTCCTGTTTGCGAAAGGTCACGTACCCCGGCATGGCGCGTCGATAGTAGAGCCAGTGCTCGCCCTTGGGCGGCTCAACCGTGAAATCGAGCGTCTTGAGCGGCGGCATGTCCTCGGTCACCGGCTCCAGCGGCGAGCGCGCCAAAGCCCCGAGGGAAACCAGTCCCAGCATGAGTCCGAGCAAGGCTCGCGACAATCGGCGAACAACACGGTGCGTAGCACCGGAAGCGCTCGCTGATCGCTTCGCCGGCGCCGGCATCCGGCGATCCCGATTCACGCCTTGTCGTCCGCCTTCAGCAGCGCCTTCAGATTGGCAAACGGCGAGTGCGAGGCGCCGCCGCCTTTCGCCTCACCCATGCCGCCATGCCCCCGGTCCGCCTCGATCTGCTTCTGGTGCTCGTTGTCGTGACAATAGAGGCAGAGCAACTCCCAGTTGCTGCCGTCCGGCGGATTGTTGTCGTGGTTGTGATCGCGATGGTGAACGGTCAGCTCGCGCAGATTGGCGTGGGTGAATTCGCGGGCACAACGACCGCAGATCCACGGGTAGATTTTCAGGGCTTTTTCCCGATAGCCCTTTTCCCGATCTTCGCGGGCTTTACGTGCGTCGAGCACGACACGGTCGAGACGGTTATGGTCGATGGATTTCATGGCTGGCTATCTCACGATGATCGGCGGGAAGCGGTCTTGGGGGCACTTTTGCGGCCGCCGGCCCGTGCCCCGCTACGCCCCTGGCGGACCTGCGGCGTGGCGACGCCACCTTTCCGCTCAGCAGGCCCCGGAGTACCGGCAATCTTGGGCTTCTTGGGTTTTTTCGGCTTCTTGAGCACCTGGCCGGCGGTATTGGTCAGCGGCACGCGATGATCGGGCGCGAAACCGCCCTCCTCGACGCGTTGCAGCATCTGCCGGGTCAGGGTCTCGATGGCTGCGAGCTGAGTGACCTCATCGGCGCAGACCAGCGAAACCGCCTCACCGGTGGCGCCGGCGCGACCGGTGCGGCCGATGCGATGGATGTAGTCCTCGGCAACGATCGGCAGGTCGAAATTGACCACCAGCGGCAGGTCGTCGATATCCAGCCCGCGCGCCGCCACATCGGTCGCCACGAGAATCTGCACCTCGCCTGCCTTGAAGCGTTCAAGGGCGCGCAGGCGGGCGGGCTGCGGCTTGTCGCCGTGGATCGAATCGGCGCCGACCCCCTGCCCCTGCAGGATCGCGACCAGCTGCTCGACACCCTTGCGGGTTTTCACGAAGACCAACACCTGGCCCCAGCGCCTTCGCTTGAGCAGATAACTGAACAATTCCGCCTTGCGCTTCTTGTCGACCGGAATCGCCCACTGCTTGACACTTCTGGCCGCGGTGTTGCGCGGGCTGGTTTCGATGGTCAGCGGATCGTTCAGGATCGTTCCGGCCATGCTGCGGATGGCATCGGAAAAGGTCGCCGAGAACAGCAGGGTCTGCCGACGCTTGGGCAGCGCCGCGAACACGGCATCGAGTTCTCGGGAAAAGCCGAGGTCGAGCATGCGGTCAGCCTCGTCCAACACAAGAATCCGCAACTGACCGAACTTGATCGCATTCTGTCGATGCAGGTCAAGCAGGCGGCCGGGCGTCGCGACGACGATATCCACGCCCTTGCGCAGCTTCATCATCTGCGGATTGATGCTGACCCCGCCGTAGACCGCGCAAGTCCGCAACGGCAGGTTCTGCCCGTAGGCACGGATGCTTTCGCAGACCTGCTCGGCCAGTTCGCGCGTCGGGACCAGCACCAGCGCGCGCACGGAGTTGCTGGCGACCGGCGCCCCAACCGTGGCCAGACTTTGCAGGAGCGGCAGGGCAAAGCCCGCCGTCTTGCCGGTGCCCGTCTGCGCCGCCGCCATCAGATCGCGCCCGGCCAGAATGGCGGGAATCGCCTGTGTCTGGACCGGCGTCGGCGTTTTGTAGTCGAGCGTGGCGAGCGCGGCAAGCAAGGGGTCGATCAGGCCGAGTCGGGCAAAGGTCATTGGGCTGCGAATTCCGGAAACTCTGTGTTTTTCATCAACGCTCGCCTAATCGCCGGACATCCGCCGCCCGGCTTTCAGCGAGGCATGCCGTGCCTTGCTTTCCAGACGTTTCGCGACGGAGCTGCGGGTCGGCCGGGTCGGCCGGCGTTTCTTCGGCAGCACGGCGACGCTGGCGACGAACTGTTCCAGCCGGCGCAGCGCTTCGCCGCGATTCTTCTCCAGGCTGCGGAATTCCTGCGCCTTGATGATGACCACGCCCTCCTTGCTGATGCGCTGGTCGCCAAGCTTCAACAACCGCTCACGAATCTCTTCCGGCAGCGACGAGGCGGAGATGTCGAAGCGCAGATGGACGGCATTCGATACCTTGTTGACGTTCTGCCCGCCCGCGCCCTGGGCGCGGATGGCGGTGATTTCGACTTCTTCAGGCGGAATGGTGAAGTTGGGACGCACGGGGGCGAAATACGGTGTGTGAATGGTTCATTGTAGCGTTTCGGCGAGGGACGGCCGCCGCAATGCAAATGCCTCGTTGGCGACCAGCGCCCCGAGTACCAGCACGCCGCCGAGCAGGACGCTGGCTGGCGGCCGCTCCCCCGCGCCCAGCCAGGCCCAGGCGACGCCGAACAACACTTCGAGCAGGGCCAGCAGCGCGATTTCCGGCGCCGGCAGTTCACGGCTGAGACGGACGACGAGCAGACAGGGCAACGCCAGTTGCACGCTGCCGAGCAGCGCAAGCAACTGAAGATCGTGGGTGGAAGCCTGCAGCGGCCAGGCCAGCGGCAGCGTCACCGCCGCCGAGATCAGCGCGCCGAGCAGGACCGCCGGCAGCATATCGGGCGCCTGGGCGCCGGACTCCGCGGCCCGTTGCAGCAAAATCCAGTTGACCGCGCCGGCCAGCGGCACGGCACAGGCGACCAGCGAGCCAAGCAGCGAGCCACCGCTGCCGGCCTCTGCACCGAACATCCAGGCGATACCGGCGCCGGCAATGAAGATCGCCGCCCAGGTGCGCAACGGCAACCGCTGGCCGAGGAAGATGCGGGAAAACAGCGCCGTCACCATCGGCCCGATCGCCATCGTCACCAGCACATTGGCCACCGTGGTCAGCGTCAGCGCCACCATGAAGGCGGTGTACATCACCGCCCAGCACAGGCCGGACGCCCACAGCACGCGGTCGGCGCGCAGCAGCCCGGGCCACAGCGCGGGGCCGCGCAGGGCGGTCAGGCCGATGGCCAGCGTCAGCGCATTGAACAGGCTGCGCCAGAAGGTCACTTCGAAACTGCGCGCCGCATCGAGGTGGCGGGTGACGACGCCGGCGATGCTCCACAACAACGTGACCAGCACCATCAGCACCACTGCGCGGCGGTGAGTCATGCGGAAATCAGCCGCGCCGGCGGCGTGCCTCGTACAGGCAGACGCCAGCCGCCACCGAGACGTTGAGGCTTTCGACGGCGCCGTGCATCGGGATGCGCACCAGCTGGTCGCAATTCTCACGCGTCAGGCGGCGCATGCCCTCACCCTCGGCGCCGAGTACCCAGGCCGTGGCCTGCGGCCAGTCGGCGGCGTAGAGGTCGCTGTCCGCCTCGCCGGCGGTGCCGATCACCCAGATATCGCGTTCCTTGAGTTCGCGCAGGGTGCGGGCGAGATTGGTGACCATCACGTAGGGCACCGTTTCGGCGGCGCCGCTGGCCGTCTTCGCCGCCACGTCGGTGAGGCCGACGGCGCGATCCTTGGGCGCGATGACCGCATGCACGCCGGCCGCGTCGGCGACGCGCAGGCAGGCGCCGAGGTTGCGCGGGTCGGTGATGCCGTCGAGCACCAGCAGGAAAGCCGGCTCTTCCAGCGTATCGAGCACGTCGTCGAGATGCGCCGCCTTGCGCCCGCCCTCGACGCGGGCGATGACGCCCTGGTGTTTGGCACCCGGCGCCATGCCGTCGAGCCGCTTGCCATCTGTCGCGATGATTTTGACGCCCTGCAACTCCGCGTGGTTCAGTAGATCGCGCGCGCGCGCGTCCTGGCGCGTGGCGTCGACCATGATCTCCTTGAGCGAATCGGGATCATGGCGCAGCTTGGCGGTAATGGCGTGGAAGCCGTAAATCAGGCGTGAAGAGGACATCGCAGCGGTCTATTCGGGAAAGGGGGCGAGTCTACCATCGCCCGCCCTTTCCCCCGACGCCTGTTGCGGTCAACCCCGTTTTTTGGCCTTTTTTGGTGGCTGCTGCAGGCTGCCCGCCAGCACGAAGTCGATCTTGTTGCTTTCCAGATCGGCGCGCACCAGCTTGACCCGCACCCGGTCGCCGAGGCGGAAACGCTGGCCGGTACGCTCGCCGAGCATCTGGTGCTTGATGTTGTCGAACTGGAAGTAGTCGGCACCCAGTTCCGAGACGTGCACCAGGCCTTCGATATAGACGGTGTCGAGGGCGACGAAAATGCCGAAGGCGGTGACAGCCGAGATGGTGCCGTCGAATTCCTCGCCGATGCGCTCCTTCATGAAGAAGCATTTGAGCCAGTTCTCGACGTCGCGCGTCGCCTCGTCGGCGCGGCGTTCGGTGGCCGAGCAGTGCAGGCCGATTTCTTCCCAGTCCCCGGCCGGCGTATATTTTTCGCCGGCCAGCACGGCCTTGATGGCGCGGTGCACCAGCAGGTCGGGGTAGCGGCGGATCGGCGAAGTGAAGTGGGTGTAATGCTCGTAGGCGAGGCCGAAGTGACCGACGTTGTCGGGGCTGTACATCGCCTGGCGCAGCGAGCGCAGCATTACCGTCTGCAGCAGCTGGAAATCGGGCCGCGGCTTGATCTGTTCCAGCAGCTTGGCATAGTCCTTGGCCTTCGGATCGTCGCCGCCGCCCAGCGGCAGGCCGAACTCGCCGAGGAAGCTGCGCAGGTTCTTCAGCTTTTCCTCGCCCGGCGCTTCGTGAATGCGGAAGAGGCAGGTCTGCTTGTGCTCGGCCAGGAAATCGGAGGCGCAGACGTTGGCCGCCAGCATGCATTCCTCGATGATGCGGTGGGCGTCGTTGCGCACCACCGGCACGATGTTCTCGATCTTGCCCTGCTCGTTGAACAGCATCTGCGTTTCGATCGTCTCGAAATCGATCGCGCCACGCACGCCGCGCGCCTTGTGCAACGCGTGAAAAAGCTTGTAGAGATTCTGCAGGTGCGGCTGCAGTGAAATATGGATGTCGCTTTCCGGCATGGCCGCGCCGGACAGCCACGACCAGACCTGGTTGTAGGTCAGCCGAGCCCTGGAACGGAACACCGCCCGGCAGAAACGGTACTTGCCGATCTTGCCGCTGGCGCTGATTTCCATGTCGCAGACCATGGCCATGCGCTCGACATCGGGGTTCAGCGAACAGATGCCGTTCGACAATTTCTCCGGCAGCATCGGGATCACCCGGCGCGGGAAATAGACCGAGTTGCCGCGCTCCATCGCTTCCTTGTCGAGCGTCATGCCCGGCTTGACGTAGTGCGATACGTCGGCGATCGCGACCACCAGCCGCCAGCCGCGCCCCTTCTTTTCGCAATACACGGCGTCGTCGAAATCGCGCGCCGTCTCGCCGTCGATGGTCACCAGCGGCAGATCGCGCAAGTCCTCGCGCCCGGGCAGGTCGGCTTTCTTGACCTTGTCCGGCAGCGCCTTGTTTTCCTCGAGCGCCGCCTTCGAGAACTCGAAGGGCAGATCGTGCTTGCGCAGGGCGATCTCGATTTCCATGCCGGGGTCGGCATAAGTCCCCAGCACCTCGGTAATGCGCCCGATCGGCTGCGAGAACTTGCTCGGCTGCTCGATGATGTCGACCATCACCACCTGGCCGGACTGCGGCTTGATCTTGGCCTTCTTCTCCGGCGGCACCAGGATGTCCTGGGCGATGCGCCGGTTCTCCGGGACCACGAAGACGACACCGTGCTCGACGAAGACACGGCCGACGACACGCGTGTTGGCGCGCTCGGTGACCTCGACGATGCTGCCCTCCGGCCGCCCCTTGCGGTCGATGCCGGTGACCCGCACCAGGGCACGGTCGCCATGCAGCACCTTGCCCATCTGGTGCTGCTCGAGAAAGATGTCGGCGCTGCCGTCATCGGGAATCAGGAAGCCGTAGCCGTCCGGGTGGCCCTGGATCTTGCCCACCGTCAGGCTGGCGCGCTCGGGCAGAATGTATGCACCCTTGCGGTTGCGCATCAACTGGCCCTCGCGCTCCATGGCGCCAAGACGACGCTGGAACATCTCACGTTCGCTGCCGGCGATGTCCAGCAATTCGGTCAGTTCGATGAAACTCAGCGGCCGCCCTTCGTCGGCCAGTTTCTGCGAAACATACTCGCGCGACGGCAGCGGAAACTCATAACGCGCCGACTCGCGTTCAAAGAACGGATCGGCACGACGGATCTTGGATAGTTTTTTTCTTGACATGTATTTATCTTTCTTTATAATTCGCGGCTCTTCGCACCTGTGCCCAGGTGGCGGAATTGGTAGACGCACTAGTTTCAGGTACTAGCGGGTAACTCCGTGGGGGTTCGAGTCCCTTCCTGGGCACCAGCGATTTTGATCGAAGGCCTTGTCTTGACAAGGCCTTTTTTCATTTTCGCCGCTTTTTTCCGGTCGACCGCAACAGGCGCATATCGACTCGCGAAGCATTGTCTCACATGGTCAGCGGGCGCTCTGTAACAAATGCTCACAATTCCCGCCCGGCAAATCGTCATCCATCAGCGTCAGGCCGCGTTATTCGGTTCATGAAAACGACCATCACCTCCCTCTGTATCGCTCTCGTCCTGACGCTGGGCGCCTCCACCACCGCGCTGGCCGATCACGGATACCGTGGCGGATACTACGACGGCCCGCCACGCCACCACCACAATGGCGGATATTCCCGAGGTTCCAACTGGGCCGGCCCGGCCGCCGTGCTGGCGATTGCCGGCATCGCCGCCGGCGTGGCCGCCGCGAGCCACTACGCGCCGCCCCCGCAGCCGGTCTACGTGCAGCCGCAGGAACCTGTCTACATCGAGGCACCACAGCCGGTTTATGTGGCACCGCCGAGAGGTTACTGGCGCTATTCAGAGTATTAGCAGCCGCATTGGCGGCTCCCAGGCCGCTTCCAGGCAAGGCATGGACTGACGGCCGGCAACACCGTAGAGTGGAACTCCCGCATCACGCTCCGGACCCTGCCCCGTAAATTCCATGCGCCTGTTTCTGCTGCTCTGGCTGCTGATTGACAGTGCCAGCGCCGGTATCGCCGAGGCCAAACAGCCTTACCCGTTCTCGGTCACCGTCGAGCGGATCGGCAATGGCCAGAACCTGATCGCCCGCAACAGCGGACCGGCGCCGGTATCGGTCCGGCTGACGCTGAGTGGCACCGACAATGTCGTTGCCTCCCAGCCCCTGCCCGTTCATGCCGTCGTGCGTCCCAACAGCGAGATGGTGCTGCTGCAGATTCGTCCGGCCGACCCGGCGCGCAGCCTGCGCTTTTCCAGCCAGTCTGCCTACAACCTCGGGAATTTCCGCGCCGAACACGACCCGCATGCCCTTTACCGGCTGCCCTTCGCGGATGGCGGCAGCTTCGTCATCAGCCAGGCCGCCGACGGCCCGCTGACGACACATAGCGCGGCCGACAGCGAATACGCTGTCGATTTCACGCTGCCGGAAAACACGCCGATCGTCGCCGCCCGCGACGGTACCGTGATCGAGACCGAATCCGCCAATCGCTATGGCGGCCGGGATCGTGTGTTGGCGCAGATGGCCAATTACGTGCGCATCCTGCACGCCGACGAAACGGTCGCCACCTACGCCCACCTGGCGCCCGACGGCGTCACTGTCGCGCCCGGACAACGCGTCGCGGCGGGCACGCTGATCGGCTACTCTGGCGCCACCGGCTACACCTCCGGCCCGCACCTGCATTTTGTCGTGCAAAAGCCGCTGCCGACCGCCGCGGGCTTCGCGATGCGCTCGCTGCCGCTGCATTTCTACGTCGGCAACCCGCCCTATGTCTTCGAGCCGCGCACCCGCCAACGGGTGACGGCTGATTATTCGGCACCTGGGACACCCCCGCCGCTGGTCAACGAAAAACGGGCCATTCAGGCCCGTTGACCGCAACAGGGTGCCATCCGGCACCCGGGCTGCATTTAATTGAACGGATGCTGGCGAAGAATCGTCTCGTCGCGTTCCGGACCAGTCGACACGATGGCGATTGGCACCTGGCAGAGCAGTTCCAGGCGGTTGAGGTAGGCCTGGGCGTTGGCCGGCAGGTCTTCCCAGCGCTTGGCGCCGACCGTCGTTTCGGACCAGCCGGGCATCGTTTCGTAGATCGGCTCGCAACGGGCCACTTCATCGGCACCGATCGGCAGCAGGTCGATAACCTTGCCATCGAGCCTGTAGCCGGTACAGATGTTCAATTCTTTCAGGCCGTCGAGCACGTCCAGCTTGGTGATGCACAGGCCAGTCAGGCCGTTGATACGCCCCGAGCGGCGCAGCGCAGCGGCATCGAACCAGCCGCAGCGGCGCTTGCGCCCGGTGACGGTACCGAATTCCTTGCCGACCTGCGACATCTGGTAGCCCGGCACACCAACGGTTTCGATATCCAGTTCGCTCGGGAAAGGACCGCCGCCAACGCGCGTGCAATACGCCTTGGTGATGCCCAGCACGTAATGCAGCATGCCGGGACCGATGCCGGAACCAGCAGCCGCCTGCCCCGCCACACAGTTGGACGAGGTGACGAACGGGTAGGTGCCGTGGTCGATGTCGAGCAGCGTACCCTGGGCGCCTTCGAACAGCAGGTTCTGGCCGGCCTGGTTGGCTTCGTAGAGGGCAGCGGAAACGTCGGCGACCAGCGGCCTGATCTGTTCTGCATCGGCCATCGCCTGGTCGAGTACCATCTGGTAGTCGACCGCCGGCGCCTTGAAATACTGGGTCAGCACGAAGTTGTGGTACTCCAGCACTTCCTTCAGCTTCTCGGCGAAGCGTTCCGGGTGGAACAGGTCATAGACGCGCAGACCGCGCCGGGAAACCTTGTCCTCGTAGGTTGGGCCGATGCCCTTGCCAGTGGTGCCGATCTTCTTGTCTTCGCACTTGGCGTTTTCCCGCGCCTTGTCGATCGCCGAGTGGTAAGGCAGGATCAGCGGACAGCCCGGGCTAATCTTGAGGCGCGAGCGGACGTCGATGCCGCCCTTCTCCAGTTCGGCGATCTCTGCCAACAGGTGATGGATGTCGAGCACCACGCCGTTGCCGATGTAGCACTTGACGCCGTCGCGCACGATGCCGGAAGGCACCAGATTCAGCTTGTAAACCTGCTCGCCGACGACCAGCGTGTGGCCGGCGTTATGCCCGCCCTGGAACCGCACCACCCCTTGGGCGTGATCGGTCAGCCAGTCGACGATCTTGCCCTTCCCTTCGTCGCCCCACTGGGTCCCCACCACGATGACGTTCTTGGCCATTTTCTAATCCTCTTGTATTGCTTCGATAATCCAGTGTTCGCCGACCTGGGCCAGCTTCCTGTCGCAAACCGGCCCTTCGCAGGCAGTTTCGCCCGGCAGCAGTTCGACGACGATTTCTCCCTGCTCGCGCAGCGCGGCGATATGCGCCGCAAGCTTTCCATCATGCGCAGCATGGGGTGCGAGAATCGCGCCCGACGGCTTGCTGGCCGGCGCCAGCCGCGCCACCTCGCGCAGATCCATCGAGAAGCCGGTGGCCGGACGGTCCCGCCCAAAGGCCTTGCCGGCACCGTCGTAGCGACCACCGAGCGCGATGGCCGCCGGGTAGCCCGGGCAGTAGGCGGCAAAGACGACACCATTGTGATAGTGGTAGCCGCGCAGGTCGGACAGATCGACCGAAAATGGCAGATCGGCGGCCGACGCGACCAGGTGGCGCAAGCCTTCGAGTGCCGCCGTGATGGCCGGCAGTGCCGGTAGTTCGGCCGCGGCGCAGTCGAGCACCTCGGCGCCACCATAGAGCTGAGGCAGACGCTGCAGCGCCTCGCGGTACGGCGACGGCACCTCGGCACAGGCCTCGATCAAGCCCGGCACATCCTTGGCCTGCAACAGGTTCAGGAGATGTTCCTCGGACTCCTGCGGCAGCCCGGCGGCTTCGGCCAAGGCACGAAAAATACCGACATGGCCGAGATCGATGCGACTCACCGGCACCTTGATCCGCGCGAACGCGCCCGCCATCAGGCGAATCACGTCGAGGTCGGCAGCGATCCCGGCATAACCGTAAAGCTCGGCACCGACCTGCACCGGCTCGCGACTGGCCGAAATGGTCGCCGGCAAAGTGTGCAGCACGCTGTCGCAGTAGCACAGGCGGGTGACGCCGCGATGATTCAGCAGATGGGCATCGATGCGCGCCGCCTGCGGCGTGATGTCGGCACGCACACCCATGGTGCGACCGGACAACTGGTCGACCAGTTTGAAAGTGCGCAACTTGAGATCCTGCCCGGCGCCAGTCAGCAGCGAATCCAGGTATTCCAGCATCGGCGGCATGACGAACTCGAAGCCGCGGCTGCGGAAATGATCGAGCAAGGCACGGCGCAGACGCTCGATGCGCTCGGCCTCGGCCGGCAGGGCATCGGCGATGTATTCGGGTAACAGCCAGTTCATGCAAAGACCATGAGCAGGACGAGGCCGACGATCATCGAGGTCAAACCGATGAAGCGAATCTGCCCGTCCGTGAGTTGAACGAGACGGCGGAAGGTTTCACGCCACGCCGCCGGGGCGATGAAGGGCATCAGGCCTTCGAGCACCAGCATCAGCGCGAAGGCCAGCAGCAACGTCGAGGTCATTTGCCTTTGTCGTTGCCGCGCCCGCCGCCCTTCATGTACTTGAAGAAATCGGAATTGGGTTCGACCACCAGCACGTCGCTCTTGCCCTTGAAGCTGCTGCGATAGGCTTCCAGACTGCGGTAGAAGGAATAGAACTCGGGATTCTGGCCGAAGGCCTGACCGTAGATCGCCGTCGCCTGGGCATCGCCCTCGCCCTTGATCTTCTGCGCGTCGCGGTAGGCATCGGCAACGATGACTTCACGTTGGCGATCGGCATCGGCACGAATCTTTTCCGCTTCGGCGTAACCCTCGGAGCGCAGCTCGTTGGCCACCCGCTTGCGTTCGGCTTCCATGCGGCGATAAACCGCTTCGCTGACCTCGTTCGGCAATTCGACCCGCTTCAGCCGCACGTCGACGATCTGCACACCGATCTTGCGTGCATCGGCGTCGGCCTTGACGCGCATGTCTTCCATGATCTGTTCGCGCTCGCCGGAAATCACGTCGTGCACCGTCCGCTTGCCGAACTCCTCGCGCAGGCCGGCGTTCACCGTCTGGTTCAAGCGGGTCTTGGCCCGAGCCTCATCACCACCGACCGAGATGTAATAGAGCTTGGGGTCGATGATCCGCCATTTGACGTAGGAATCGACGAGCACGTTCTTCTTCTCGGAAGTGATGAAACGCTCCGGCTCGTTGTTGTCCAGCGTCAGGATGCGGTTGTCGAAGAAACGGACATTCTGGATCATCGGGATCTTGAAATTCAGACCCGGCTCGGAAATTACCCGCTTGACTTCACCAAGCTGGAAAACCAGCGCGTGTTGCCGCTGATCGACGGTAAACATCGACATGGCGATGACGACCAGCACGGTCAGTGCAATCGCCGCCAATACATTCAATCTGGAATTCATCAACGGGCCTCCCGGTCACGAGAACGCAACGAGGGCTCACGCGGGCGGCTCTGGTTGTTCAGCGAGTTATCAAGTTGTGGCGGCGACTCATTGCTGGTCGGTGCCGCCGCTCTGGCCTGCCCCTGGGCGGGCGCTGCCGCCGCTTCCGCAGCAACCGGCGCGGCAGTCGCGGCACCAGCTGCCTGCATCAGCTTGTCGAGCGGCAGGTAGAGCAGATTGCCCTGACCCTTGGCGTCGATCAGGACCTTGCTGGTACTGGAGTAAAGCTGCTGCATGGTTTCGAGATACATGCGCTGCCGCGTCACCTCCGGCGCCTTGGCGTACTCGACCTGCACCTGCTTGAAGCGCGAGGCATCGCCTTCGGCGGTCGAGATCACCCGCTGCTTGTGGCCGCCGGCTTCTTCCAGCAGGCGGGCGGCAGTGCCCTTGGCTTTGGGAATCACGTCGTTGGCATAGGCCTGGCCTTCGTTCTTCTGCCGTTCGCGATCCTGGCTGGCCTTGACGGCATCATCGAACGCCGCCTGCACCTGCTCGGGCGGCTGCGCGTTCTGCATCGTCACTTTGGAGATCAGGATGCCCGCATTATAGCGATCGAGAATTTCCTGCATCAGGTTGGCAGCCTGGGTGGCGATCTGCTCGCGACCTTCGTAAAGCACGAAATTCATCCGGCTGCGGCCGACGATTTCGCGCACAGCTGTTTCGGCAGCGCCCATTACCGCATCGTCCGGATGGCGATTGTTGAACAGGAACTCGACCGGATCCTTGAGGAAATACTGGACGGCGAACTGGATGTTCACGATGTTCTCGTCATCGGTCAGCATCAGGGCCTCTTTCAGCACCTTGTTGCGCTCGCTGCCGCGGTAGCCGATTTCGACGGTACGCACCCCGGTCAGGTTGACCAGGTCGACCGACTGGATCGGATACGGCAGACGCCAGCGCAGGCCTGGTTCGGTCGTTTCCTTGTATTTGCCGAACTGGAGCACGATGCCGCGCTGCGAGGCATCGACGATGTAGAAGCCGGAAGCCAGCCAGACGACGAAGGCCAGCCCCACGAGCAAACCGATCCCGCCGCCGAGAAATTTCGGATTGAAGTCAATCTGCGGCAGACGCGGCCCGTCGCCGCCACCGTTGTTGCCGCCACCGCCGCCCTTCTTGCCGAACATGCCGTTCAGCTTGCGGTTGAAGTCGCGCCAAAGCTCTTCGAGGTCGGGCGGCCCCTGGTTCGGCCGGCGCGGACCACCGCTGTTCGGCTTGTCGTCATCGCCACGGTTACCCCACTGCGGGTCGTTGAGTGACATGAAAATTCCTAGTGTCGGGATCATCTGGATTGGGGATTAGTTTATGTAATCTGGTTGGGCATTGCGGGCGGCCGCTGCCAGTGCTTCCTGGCGACTTTCGGCCTTGCTTCGGGCATATTCGGCGAGGGATTCACGCAACAGGTCCAGCCCCTCGCCTGACCGCGCACTGACACGAACGCGCGCGATATTACCATACTCGCCACGCTCGACTCCGGGCGCGGCCTCGGTCAGGTCGATCTTGTTCCAGACAATCACCTGCCTGAGGTCATGGGCACCGATCTCCTCGAGCACCTTGTCGACTTCGACCATCTGCTCGTCGCGGGCATGGCTGGCACTGTCCACCACATGCAGAAGCACATCGGCGTCGATGGCCGCTTCCAGCGTGGCATGAAAGGCATCGACCAGCGAGTGCGGCAAATCACGGATGAAGCCGACGGTATCGGAAATGACGATATTGCCGGCGCCCTCGATCCACAACTTGCGCGACGTGGTATCGAGCGTTGCGAAAAGCTTGTTGGCGGCATAGACGCCAGCATGGGTCAGCGCGTTGAACAGAGTGGACTTGCCGGCATTGGTGTAGCCGACCAGCGAAACGTTGAGCACATCGCCGCGCATCCGTGCCTTGCGCTGCACGCCGCGCTGGCGCGAGAGCTTTTCCAGACGCTCTTTCAACAACTTGACGCGATTGCCGAGCAGCCGGCGGTCGGTTTCGAGCTGGGTTTCACCCGGGCCGCGCATGCCGATACCACCGCGCTGCCGTTCCAGGTGGGTCCAGCCGCGCACCAGCCGCGTGGACAAATGCTCGAGCTGCGCCAGTTCGACCTGCAGCTTGCCCTCGGCGCTGGCGGCGCGCAGGGCAAAGATGTCGAGAATCAGGCTGGTGCGGTCGATCACGCGACATTTGAGTTCGCGTTCGAGATTGCGTTCCTGGGCTGGCGACAGTTCGTGATTGAAAATCACCAGGTCGGCCTCGCCCGCCGCCAGCATCGCCGCGATTTCCTGTACCTTGCCCCTGCCGGCATAAGTCTTCGGATCCGGACTATGACGCCGGCCGAACACTTCGGCAACGACCAGCCCGCCCGCCGACTCGGCCAGCAGGCGAACCTCTTCCAGCTGATCTTCGAGATCAGGCTGACCGAAGTCAAGTTGAACGATCACCGCGCGTTCGCCGGCGGCGGGTCGTTCAGTCATGGGCATTTTCTGGAGGGAGAAGCAGCGGCCTGCCAATCGGGCAGGCCATTGAGCAGAGGCTTATTATTCCGCCGCCTGTTCTTGCTGGAGGTTGACCGGACGCGCCGGAACCACCGTCGAGATGGCGTGCTTGTACACCATCTGGGTAACCGTGTTCTTCAGCAGTACGACGTACTGGTCGAAGGATTCAACCTGGCCCTGCAATTTGATCCCGTTTACCAGGTAGATAGAGACGGGAACGTGCTCGCGGCGAAGAGCGTTGAGGAAGGGGTCTTGTAAGAGTTGCCCTTTGTTGCTCATGGTGTTGAGCTCCATGTGTGTTGTTATGAGTTGCCTAATGTACCGAAAATTGCTGCATGGCGCCAAAATATTTCTGCTTTATTTCTTGTCCTTGTCGGCGAACGGATTCTTGGCGGTCACGAACTGGATACGCAGCGGCGTACCCTGCAACTTGAACGCCTCGCGGAAGGTATGTTCCAGGTAACGGCGATAGCTGTCACTGATGTGATCGACCGCATTGCCATGGACGACGATGATCGGCGGGTTGGAACCGCCCTGGTGGGCATAGCGCGGCTTCGGCCGGAAGGCACCGTGCTTGGGTGGCGCCTGCTTGGCCACGGCATCGGCCAGCACGCGGGCCAGGCGCGGCGTCGACATCTTTGCCATCGCTGCCGCGTAGGCGGCGTCGACCGAGCGGAACACGGCCGGCAGACCGATATTGTCGCGCGCGGAAATGAAGTGGAACTTGGCGAAGTCGAGGAACTTCAGCTTGCGCTGGAGAATGACGCGGGTCTGCTCGCGGGTATAGGCGTCGAGACCGTCCCATTTGTTAACCGCGACCACCAGCGCCCGCCCCGACTGGACGATGAAGTCGGCGATATGCGCATCCTGCTCCGAGACATCGGCCTGGGCGTCGACCATCAGGATGACGACATTGGCATCCTCGATCGCTTTCAGTGTCTTGACCACCGAGAATTTCTCGATCGACTCGAAGACCTTGCCGCGCTTGCGCATGCCGGCGGTGTCTACCAGCACGTATTTCTTGCCGGCGCGCTCGAAATCGATCTCGATCGAATCGCGCGTGGTGCCCGGTGCATCGAAGGCAATGACGCGCTCTTCGCCAAGCAGCGTATTGATCAGCGTTGATTTGCCGACATTCGGCCGGCCGACGATGGCGACGCGCACGGCATCGGATTTTTCTTCCTCTTCTTCCGGCTCGGGGAAGGAGGCCAGTGCAAGTTCGACCAGACCACGCACCCCCTCGCCATGCGCGGAGGAAATCGCATTCGGCTCGCCAAGGCCGAGTTCGTGGAAATCCGCCTCGACCATCCCGGAATTCATGCCTTCCGACTTGTTGACCGCAACGAACACCGGCCGCTCCAGGCGCCGCAGCTTGTTGGCGATTTCCTTGTCGTGCGGCGTGATACCGGTGCGGCCATCAACGACAAAAATGACCGCATCGGCTTCGGCGATCGCCTGCTCGGTCTGGCGCGCCATTTCGTGCAGGATACCGTCCTTGACCAGCGGTTCGAAACCGCCGGTATCGACCACCAGGTAAGGCTTGCCGCCCAGCTTGCCGTGTCCGTAATGACGATCGCGCGTCAGGCCGGGCAGATCGGCGACGATGGCGTCGCGCGACTTGGTCAGGCGGTTGAACAAAGTCGACTTGCCGACATTGGGACGGCCAACGAGGACCAGGGTAGGTTTCATCGTGCCTCGATCGCGTTGACGCTGCCGCCGCTGGTCTGCACCAGGAAGGCCGAACCGAGCGTCTGGACCGGCGTGCGCACCGGCGTGCCGTCGATTTTCTTGCGGGCCACAAAGCCGCCATCCTCACGCGACAGGAAGTGGACAATCCCTTCCGCATCGGCCACGGCCACCACGCTGCCCTGGACGGCAGGTCCCGAGACCGCGCGATTAAGCAGCTTGTCCTGCTTCCACATGCTGCTGCCGGAATTGCGATCCAGCGCATGCACGGCACCGCGCTCGTCGGTCACGAACAGATAGCGGTTGTCGAGCGCCAGCCCCGCGGCCGAAGAGATATCACGCGACCAGAGCAGCGACCCGCCCTGCGACATGTCGAAACAGGCGACCCGCCCCTGGAAGGCGACCGCGCAAATCATGCGCCCGTCCATCACCGGCACGCTGACGACATCCGCCACGCGATCCAGTTCCGTCGCGCCCTTGGGCAAAGCGACCGGGCCTTCCCAGACCGGCGTGCCGTTCTGCAGCGCCAGCGCCACCAGCCTGCCGCCCGGGAAGCCGACGAAGACGAAGCGGTCGGCAAAGACCGGCGGCGCCGCACTGCGCAGCGACAGCGACGGCGTCGCCCGCTGATAGATCCACTTGCGCGTGCCGTCGGCGGCATCGAGCAGCACCACACGATTGTCGCCGCTCTTGACGACGACGCCATCGGTGCCAACCGCCGGCGCCGCCAGCACTTCGCTGGTTACCCGGACCTGCCAGAGCGGCCGGCCATCCTCGGCGGAAAAGGCCAGCACCTCGCCCTTGGCGGTGCCGACGGCAACCAGCCGCGAATCGGCGCCAACGCCGGCCGACAGCGGCTGGCCGGCCTTGATCGACCATGCAGCGCGGCCATCCACCAGCTTGCTCAGCGTGCCGTCGCGGGCGGCAACGTAAACCGCGCTGCCGACGACAGCCGGCGTGAAGGTGTAGTCACCAGCCTTGCCGATGCTGGCCGACCACTGGTCGCGCGGCTCGATGCTCTGAGTGATCGGCGTCAGCACAGCCATCTTCGGCCCCGACGAGGCGAACGGATTGATCTTGTCCACGGTGTCGGAGAACGTCGAGCAACCGGCGATGGACAGGCTGGCAGCGGCCAGCAGCGGGAGCGAACGCAACGACATCATGCCGCCCCGCCGAGGCTGTCGAGCTTCTGGCGCAGCAGTTCGCGGCCGGCGCCACCCCTGCCTTCGCGCACATCGCCCTTGTCCAGCGCTGCCTTGTAGGCGGCGCGCGCTTCCGGCACCTTGCCCTGGGCGGCCAGCACATCGCCCTTGAGTTCGAGGAAGCGGGCAGCGAACGCGGCATCATGAGCCGCTTCGAGCTGCTTCAGGGCTTCGTCGTAGGCCTTTTCGTCGAGCAGGACCGCTGCCAGGCGCAGGCGGGCCAGATCCTTGACTTCGTCCTTGGCGTTATCGACCGCCCAGCTCAGCTGGGCCCTGGCCGTCTTCAGGTCGCCGGCGTCGAATGACTGGCGGGCCGCGACCAGCGCGCCCAGCCAGGCGTAGCTGGTGCTGCCGAATTTTTCGGCCAGTTCACCGGCGGCAGCCTTGACCTTCTGTCCGTCGCGCAATGCGGCGGCCTGTTCCAGAACGGCGTAGATTCCTGCGGCCTGCGCCGCCTGGCTGCGCTGGTACCAGCCCCAGCCCTGCCAGCCGAGCCCTGCAACGGAGATGGCGACGAGCACCCCGGAGACAAGGTTGCCGTACATCTTCCACCAGGTTTTCAGGGAATCTATCTGTTCCTGTTCTTCGAGGTCGTAATGCGCCATGTGCTTATTCCTCTTCGTCCGAATCGATCAATTGTCCGATGATGGCATCCGCCAGATCATCCACTTTCAGTTTCAGTTGCGCCGCGCCTTCTTCGCGCAGCGGTTTCAGCTGGGCTTCGCCGGTCGCCGCCTCGTCATCGCCGATAATCACGGCGAAGGTGGCGCCGCTACCGTCGGCCTTCTTCATCTGCGACTTGAAGCTGCCATCGCCGCAATGCAGCAGCACGGCAATACCCTGGTCGCGCAGCCCTTCAGCGACGCGGAAAGCGAGGCGCGAGGCTGCCTCGCCCTGATGCACCATATAGACATCCGGCGCCGGGGCCGCCGGCTCGCCGCCCGCGTCCTTGATCAGCGCGATCAGACGTTCGATGCCCATGGCGAAACCACAGGCCGGCGCCGCCTTGCCGCCGAGCTGCTCGACCAGACCGTCATAGCGGCCGCCGGCGCAGACCGTGCCTTGCGCTCCGAGGCGGTCGGTGACCCACTCGAAGACGGTCAGGTTGTAATAGTCGAGGCCGCGCACCAGGCGCGGGTTGATCGTGTAGGGAATGCCGGCGTCGCGCAGCACGCGCTGCACGCCCTCGAAGTGGGCCAGCGATTCGGCACCGAGATAGTCGATCAGCTTCGGCGCCGCGGCGCATAGATCCTGCAGCGACGGGTTCTTGGTATCGAGGACGCGCAACGGGTTGGTATAGAGGCGACGCTTGCCGTCCTCATCGAGCAACTCGGCGTTTTCCTCGAAATAGGCGATCAGCGCGGCGCGATGCTGGGCGCGCTCTTCCGCCTGGCCGAGACTGTTGAGCTGCAGTTCGATGCCGTCCAGTCCAAGGTCGGCCCACAGACGGGCGCCCATCAGGATCATTTCAGCATCGATGTCGGGACCGGCATAGCCGAGCGCCTCGACGCCGACCTGGTGGAACTGGCGGTAACGCCCCTTCTGCGGCCGCTCGTGGCGGTACATCTGGCCGATATAGTAAAGGCGCTGCGGCTGGCGGGCGATCAGGTTGTGCTGGATGACGGCGCGCACGCAGCCGGCCGTCCCTTCCGGGCGCAGGGTCAACGGTTCGCCATTGAGACTGTCGATGAAGGAATACATTTCCTTCTCGACGATGTCGGTGACTTCGCCGATGGCGCGCTTGAAAAGCGGCGTCGGTTCGACGATCGGCAGGCGGATCGGGCGGTAGCCGTAGGCCTTCAGCCACGACCGGATGGTGTCCTCGAACAGCTCCCAGAATGCCGCTTCGTCGGGCAGGATGTCGTTCATCCCGCGCACGGCTTGTAATGTCTGACTCATGACTTCAGTTTTTTGGTGTAGGTGCGCTCTACGTAGCGCTCGATGATCTGCTTGAATTCGTCGGCGATGTGGTCGCCCTTCAGGGTGACCGTTTTCTGGCCATCTTCGTAGACCGGCGCCGAAGGTGCTTCGCCCGTCCCCGGCAGGGAAATGCCGATATTGGCGTGCTTGGATTCGCCCGGCCCGTTGACGATGCAGCCCATGACGGCCAGCGTCATGTTCTCGGCGCCATCGTAGCGCAGCTTCCATTCCGGCATTTTGGCGCGCACGAAATCCTGCACCTCGCCGGCCAGTTCCTGGAAGAAGGTGCTGGTTGTCCGCCCGCAGCCGGGGCAGGCCGCGACCATCGGCGTGAAGGCGCGCAGCCCCATGGTCTGCAGGATTTCCTGGCCAACGATGACTTCCTGGCTGCGGGAGCCGCCGGGTTCCGGCGTCAGCGAAATGCGGATGGTGTCGCCGATGCCTTCCTGCAGCAGTACGGAGAGTGCTGCGGTCGACGCGACGATGCCCTTCGAGCCCATACCAGCCTCGGTCAGGCCGAGGTGCAGCGCGTAATCGGCACGTTGCGACAGTTCGCGGTAGATGGCGATCAGGTCCTGCACGCTGGACACCTTGCAGGACAGGATGATCTTCTCGCCGGCCAGCCCGACTTCCTCGGCCTTGGCCGCGGATTCGAGCGCCGAGGTGACCATCGCGTGGCGCATGATCTCGGTGGCGTCGAGCGGTTGCGGTCGACGCGAATTTTCATCCATTATTCGCGCCAGCAAGTCCTGATCGAGGCTGCCCCAGTTGACGCCGATGCGCACCGGCTTGTCGTACCTGCAGGCCAGTTCGACCATCTGCGCGAACTGCTCGTCCTTCTTCCGGCCGAAGCCGACGTTGCCCGGGTTGATCCGGTACTTGGCCAAGGCCTCGGCGCAGGCCGGGTGCTCGGTCAGCAAACGGTGGCCGTTATAGTGAAAATCGCCAATCAGCGGCACGTTGCAGTTCATCCGGTCGAGATGCTCGCGGATTTTCGGCACGGCGGCGGCGGCCTCCGGCGAATTGACCGTGATGCGCACCAATTCCGAGCCGGCACGCGCCAGTTCGGCGGTTTGCAGGGCGGTAGCCAGATAATCCACGGTGTCGGTATTGGTCATCGACTGGACGACGACCGGGGCGCTGCCGCCGATCTTCACATGACCGATCAGGCAACTGCGCGTCAGACGCTTGGCAACGGCACTCAAGAACTTACTCCAGAACCAGGCGGGCGACTTCGCCCTTGGTGTGCGGCGCCAGATCGACGGCCTGACCGCGCCAGAACAACGTGACGCCCGCTGCGTTGCCGATCACCAGCGACAGCGGACCCTGTCCGCCCACGCTCTGCTCGGCACCGGCCGGGCTGCGCTGCGAATAGACCACCTTGTTGTCGCGGTCACGCACTTCGACCCAGGATTCCTTGGCGAAGACGAAGCGCAATTGCGCATTGGTCGCTGCCGGCGTATTTGCCGCCGGTGCGGCGAGCGGCGCCGGCGCCATTTCGGCAGGCGCCAGGGCTTGCGGATTCATTACCTGCTGCGGTGTTGCGCCCGGCGGAAAAACCGCCTCGGCTGCCGCCGGGGCTGCCGTCGGCGCGCTGCCGGCTGCCGCTTCGGGCGCCGGTTCCTTGCGCGACACGGAATCGATCAGACCCTGGGCGCGCTCGCGCAATGCCGAAAGATCGTTCGGCAGCAGGGCATAAGCCAGCGCCGCCAGGACGACGAGAACGAGGCCGGCAATGACGACCGTCCGGTCGCGGCGCGGTTGCCCGCTCGGCATCGTCGCCGGCCGTCCCGCCGGTACATGCAGGCTGTCGACCGGCTTTTCCAGCGTCGCATCGAGATGATCCATCAGTGGCGCCGGGTCGATCTGCAGCAACCGGGCGTAATTGCGGACAAAGCCGCGGACGAAGGTCTGGCCCGGCAGCCCTTGCCAGTTGCCACTCTCCAGCGCCACGACCTGGCGCGGACCGAGTTTCAGCGCCTGCGCCACTTCGTCCACGCTCATCTGCCGCATTTCGCGCGCCACGCGCAAGCGCGCGCCAACGCCACTCACCCCCTCGCGGGATGCCTCGGCCGCCTGTTCAGGCACGAAATCCGGGCTCTGCGACTCGGTCATTCAAAATTCCCCTTGAGAAAAGCCTGGTATTCAAGCGATGTCGGATAGCGGTTGCGCAACTGCGCCGCGTAATTGCCCTCGCCCGCCTTGTTGCCCAGCTTGCGCTCGAGACGAACACCGAGCCACAGCGCTTCGGGCGACGGCGTATCCATCGCCTTCATGGCATCGTTCAAATAGATTTTCGCCTCATCGAGATTGCCGCGCAGATAGAAAAGATTGGCCAGCTGGTAACGCGTCCCCGCGGCCGGACCGCGCGCCAGGCGCAGGGAATTCAGGAGGTAGCCGAGCGCCCCGTCGAGGTCGCCAGCCTTCACCGCGCAGGTGCCGGCGTTGAAATAGGCGACGTCAGGCGTGTCGTAGAGCGGATCCTTCAGCGCATTCAGGAAATAGCTGATCGACTGCCGCGGCTGGTCGGTGTTACAGAGGAACCAGCCGTAGTTGTTGTTGACCTCGGGGTTCTTCGGGGCAATCTTGAGCGCCTTGCGGAAATCTTCCTCGGCCTTGGCGTTTTCCTTGAGCTGGGCATGCACCAGTCCGCGGACGCTGTAAGCCTGGTAGTAATCGGAATCGGATTCGAGCGCAATGCGGGTTTCCTCAAGCGCCACCGCCATGTTGCCCGCCTGGAAATACGCGGCCGCCAGCTCGGTATGTACCTTGGCGCGGTATTTCGGATCCACCGGCGCCGGCTGGCTCGATTCGTTGCTCGCGCCGGGGATGATGGTCGTCGATGGCCCCTGGTTGCTACTGCCGCCCGGCATTTCCTTCATCCACTCCAGGCTCTGCTGGGCCAGCGCCGGCAGAGCGCAGGACGCACCCAGGAAAATTGCCAGAACCCGCGTTTTCGCCATCAAGCCATTCATGATCTCGCCTCGTGTAGGGGAATAATCCGCCCGGCTGTGCGCCGGGTCTTGTCCTGCACCTGTCCGGCCAGCTGGCCGCAGGCTGCATCGATATCGTCGCCGCGCGTCTTGCGCGTCGTGGTGATGATGCCCGCCCCCATCAGGATGTCGGCGAAGCGCCGCACCCGTTCCGCCGGCGAGCGCCTGAACGGCGAGCCCGGGAAGGGGTTGAAGGGGATCAGGTTGAACTTGCAATGGACGGTCTTTACCAGCGCCAGCAATTCGCGGGCGTGGGCGTCGCTGTCGTTGATGCCGTCGAGCATGATGTACTCGAAGGTGATGAAGTCGCGCGGCGCCTTGTCCAGGTAACGCCGGCAGGCTGCCATCAGTTCTTTCAGCGGGTATTTCTGGTTGATCGGCACGATTTCGTCGCGCAGCTTGTCATTCGGCGCATGCAGCGACACCGCCAGGGCCACCGGACATTCGTCACGCAGGCGGTCCATGACCGGTACCAGGCCGGAGGTGGACACCGTGACGCGACGGCGCGACAGGCCGTAGGCGTTGTCGTCAAGCATCAGCTTGAGCGCGGTGACCGAATTTTCGAAATTGGCGAGCGGCTCGCCCATGCCCATCAGGACAACGTTGGAAATGACCCGTTCGTCGCCGTGGACCGCACCCAGTGCGTTGTTGGCCAGCCACAGCTGGCCGATGATCTCCGCCACCGTCAGGTTGCGGTTGAAACCCTGCTTGCCGGTCGAACAGAAGGCGCAATCGAGCGCGCAGCCGGCCTGCGTGGACACGCACAGCGTGCCGCGGTCGTCTTCGGGAATGAACACCGTTTCGACGGCATTGCCATTGCCAACATCGATCAGGAACTTGCGCGTGCCGTCGTCCGACAGCTTGTCGGAGACGACCGCGGGCGGCGCCACGACCGCCTTCGCCTTGAGCTTTTCACGCAGGCTCTTGGCGATGTCGGTCATGGCATCGAAGTCCGCCACGCCGGCACGATGGATCCAGCGCAGCACCTGGCGTGCGCGGAAGGGCTTTTCGCCCTGCTCGGCAAACCAGGCGGTCAGGCCTTCGGCATCGAAATCCAGCAGATTGACGGTCATTCGCTTTGAATCAACGACCCGAATAGGTGTTCATGCCCGGGAAGAAGAAGGCGATTTCCACGGCGGCGGTTTCCGGCGCGTCGGAGCCATGCACGGCATTGGCGTCGATGGACTCGGCGAAATCGGCGCGGATGGTGCCCTTGTCGGCCTTCTTCGGGTCGGTGGCGCCCATCAGTTCGCGGTTCTTGGCAATGGCGTTCTCGCCTTCCAGGCACTGGATCATCACCGGGCCGGAGGTCATGAAGGACACCAGATCCTTGAAGAACGGGCGCTCCTTGTGCACGGCGTAGAACTGGCCGGCTTCCTGGGCGGACAGCCAGGTCATGCGGGCGGCGATGACCTTGAGGCCGGCGCCTTCGAAACGGGAATAGATCTGGCCGATGACGTTCTTGGCGACGGCGTCGGGTTTGATGATGGAGAGGGTGCGTTCGATAGCCATGTGATTGCTCCGCGGTGCTAGTCAGTTGAAAAACGGGCAATTTTAGCAGATATGAGGCGAACGCGCCCCGCTCAGCGCGGCGCGCTTTCGACCGGCGCCGCCAGCAGCGGCTCGCGCAACCGGGCGAATTGTTGCGGTGCAACGTATTGCAGCAATTCCTTGCCGTCCTTGTCGACCACCACGTCCAGCCCCTGCTTCGGGTAGAGCAGGTGCGTGCGCTTGTCGGAAAGCACGATGCGCTCACCCGGCTCGCCGAAACGCTGGACGATCGTCGCCTCGTCCAGATTCACCGTCGGGATGACGCTGATGGCGCGGATCGGCAGGCGGTCGGCCGCCGCCAGGTCATCCGGATGCAGGGTGATGCGGCGCGTCGTGCTCTCCATGTGCTTGGCCTTGAGCGCCCGCTCGCGCATCGCGGAAATTGCCTCGTTTGTGGCGTCGACCGTAACCACCATCTTCGCCAGCACGAAACCAAGCGGCAACTGTGCGTAATAGCCTTCCAGCAGGCCGATCTCGTTCGGCTCGGCGATGATCGCCACCTCGATCTCGTTACCGAGCTTCTGCCGCACGTCGCCGAGCGTGCTGACGCCCGGCTGCAGCCCGAACACCGTGCTGCCGCCCTGCCCGTCCACGGCGATCTGCCACGGCAGGTTACTGTTCGGGTCGACGCCCGCCTGCTTGCCGGCGCCGGGCAGAAAAAACGGCAGGATCAGCGCGAGCAGGACGAGGGCAATCAGGGACAGGGCGAATTTCATGGCAGCTGCGGAAAACGGGATGCCGGATTGTGCCACAGCCCCGGCGCCGGCCCGGCATCGCCGCGGGTGCTATCGGGTCTTGCCGGCAGCCCCGGCGAAATCCTGCGCGTACTGCGCGGTGACCGCGGCCAGCACCTCCTGGATCCGCTCGCTGGTGGTCGCCACGTTCTGCGGCCCCTTGCCGTCGGCGCCCTTGCTGTGCAGTTGCTGGATGGCGCTATCGAAGAAGATCCACTGGTTCTTCGCCAGCCCCAGCGCATCGCGGCCGGCTGCCGTGTTTTCTGGTGCTGCGGCCAGTTCCTGCAGGCCGGCGGCGAATTCCTTGCGCGTCTGCTCCATGTCGACCAGCAGGCCCTGCGAGCGGTCGCCGGCCTGCGCCTGCAGGTAAAGCCGCGCCAGGCGCTGGGCCAGCATGTTGAGGCGCGAGGAAAGATCGAGCAGGCGGCCGGCCGGCGTCTCGGCCTCCGACTCGATCTGCATCGCCAGCTTGCCGGCGTGAATCGTCAGCTCCTCCGCCAACTGACCCACCCGCTCGGCCGCCGCCGGGCCGTAGGGCTTCTGCAGCGCCGCCCGCAGTTCCTGCCAGGCCGCCACGGTACGCGCGTAGCTGCGCTGGGTACCCGGCTTCCTGGCGAAGCGCTCCAGCCGCTTCAGTTCGCCTTCAGTCTGTGCGACCGCCTGTTCGATTTGGCGAGCTGCCGCCGGCGCATTCAGTCCCTGCCCGGCCTGCAGGTAGAGCTTGGCCAGGCGCTGCGCCTGCAGGCGCACATCGCCGGCATCGGCAATGTCGCGGGCGATGGCGGAAGCGTCTCCCGCCTTGGCCGGCGTCCCCTGCGCCCAGACCGGCAGGGCCAAGGCGAGGAAAGCGGACAAAAACAGGGCACGAACGGGAAAACGACAGGCAGACATGAATAGGCACCGCAAAACCGAAAGGGCGCGCATTGGAGCACGCCCAGATTTCAGTTTCGTGACGCCGCTGGAAATGGCAGGTTTTTCGGGGTCGACCGCAACCGGCGGCTAGAGCACCAGTTGCGTCCCGGGCTCGACGACCCGCGCGCTCGGGACCGCCACTCACTCCACCCAATAGACTTCGAGCAGATTATCGCCGTCCATCAGCCACCACTCGCCGCCCTGTGGCGTATGGGCATAGAACAACGGATAGCCCTCGCCAAAATCCGCCCGGGCGCGCGCGGCGATACCTGCGGGAACACGGGGATCATTCAGCGCGAACGCCCGCCCATCCCACTCGGGCGAACCGGAAGGAACAGGCTGCGTGCGGGGGTTGAACATTCGGCTCAATGCCGGCCCTGCCAATAACCAGGCTGCCGCGCCAAATGCATTACGGCCAGAATGTGCAAGGTCGTTCCGGCCTGCGCGTACAACACACCGTAAGGAAATCGATGGGTCAGCACGCGGCGAATGCCAGGCGCCAACTCAGACCATGCGTCCGGTAGTTGTACGGCTCGCTCGATGGCTGCCTGCACCTCGGCAGCCAAATCGAGGCCCAGCCCCGGCTGCCTTTCCTCGTACCAGTCGATAGCTGCATTCAACTCCGCTTCTGCTTCCGGGTGAAACAGCGTATTCATCCGCCAAAACGCCGGGCAATCCGGGTGAAGACCTCGTTAGCGGGGATGCCGGCAACCTTGCCCGAAGTCAATTCATCTTGGCGACGCTGTGCCAGGCTTAACCATGCCTGATCGATCTCGGCATTGCTTGCTGTCAGACTTTGCAGCAAACGCTCAACCACTTGCGCGCGCTGCTCCACCGGCAGACTGCAGGCTTCGGTAATTAATTGTTCGGTGTTCATCGTTCAGTTTCTCCTGATTGCCGAATCATTGTAGACCATCAAACCGCCCGCCACGTTTCCCCTTCCTGCCGCGCTCGGCCGAGGGCGACTAGGGTTTGCAGGAGGTCGGGGAGGCGTTTTTTCCACGGGCCTTTGCCGGCGATGCGGGCGGCGAGCTGGGGTTCGGATTGCGGGGTGGCGGTGAGCAGGCGGGCGAGGAGCGCCATTTGTTCCGGGAGCGTGGCGGGCCATGGGGATTTTTCGGTGGCGGCGGGCGCGGCCGGTTCGACGGTTGCGGTCGACGCGGTTTTTGGCCCTTTTTCGGCGTCGACCGCAGCAAGGCTGGCTTGCGGGTTCTGGAAGGCCGGGCGCAGCCAGCGGGTGTGGCCGGCGGCTTCTTCGCGGGCGCGCTCGGCGTTGAGGGCGACCAGGCGTTCGAGCAGGGTTTCGGCGAACCCGCCCTCACCCGCGGCCCCGCTCCCGCCCGCGGGGAGCAGGTCGGACCAGCCGTAGGCGGCGAGGACGGCTGCGTCGAGTTCGTCGTGCAGGGTTTGCAGGACACTGACCAGGCCTTGTTCGTGGATGGTTTTGTCTTTGGCGGTCAAGGCCTCGCCGGCGCGGATTTTCGTCAGCACGTTGTAGATGCCGGTCAGCGTCAGCGTCGGGTGTTGCGCCTGCTGGCGCTTGCGGTGGGCGTCGAGTTGTTCGGCGAGGGCGCGGATGCGGGCTTGCTGGTCGGGCGTGGCGTCCGGGAAGGGGAAGGTTTCGAAGCAGGTGGTTTTGACGTAAACCGGCCGGTCTTCGAGCGTGCTGCCCGCCGCCAGAACCCAAGCGACATGGACGGCGCTGGACAGCACGCCGAGTGGGTAAGCGTCGTCGAGGGCGATGCAAATGAGCTTGTTGTCGGGCGCGATGGCGGCGTCGAGAAACTGGAAAAGCCGGTGCTTGGCGGTTTCGACGGTGGCGATGTAGCGCGGCAGGCCGGCGAGCGAAGCACGCAAATCTTCGCGCAGGCGGCGGTGCAACCACCAGTTTTCGCGGACAGAATCCATGCGGTTTTGGTCGCGCTCCGGCTTCACCCGTTCGTAAACCCACTGGTAGGTCGCCGGGTAGCGGCTGCGCACGTCGGTTGCGGTCAACCCGAATAAATCGATGATTTTCACGCCGCGCGGCCGGTCGGTCAGGTCGCGACCGTTGCGGTAATCCCTGATCGGCGCGTCGGCTTCGAGCCGGGCAGCTTCTTCCGGCGTCACGATAAAACCAGCGCCACCAATTTCGAGGCCGCGATTGCTGATCCCGCCGTTTGCTTTCAAAGGCTTGGCATCCGCGACATCCGCCCCTATCCGCAAATCGGCGTGCAGCTTGCCGCTGCGGGCATCCAGCGTCACCTCCAGCCCTTCGCCGCCGGCTTCGCGCTCGCCGGTTACGGTCAACAGCCGGCCATCGCCGTTTTTCGTTGCGCTGCCGACGGTCATCGCGATGCGCACGGCGGCGCCGTCGGCGCTGTCCACCCACGGGTGGTCGGGGATGGCGAAGGCGAGGTGCAGGCCGCCATCGATGGCCTGCTGGACGAGGCGGCGGTTGAAGGTCTGTTTCAGGCTGTTGGTGGTGATGAAGCCGAAGCGTTGCACCGCACCGGCGTTGACCAGCGCGGCGGCGTGCTGCCACCAGTACATGACGTAGTCGGCGGATTCCGGAACTTCGGGCCAGCTTGAGCGCAGCGCTTCGACGTAGCCGTCACCGAGGGCGGCGCGCAGGGTGGCGGCGCCGATGAAGGGCGGGTTGCCGACGATGTAGTCGGCGGCCGGCCATTGGGCGCGACGCGGGTTGTGGTAGCGCAGCAGCGGCTGGCGGGCGCTTTCGTCGGGCACCTGTTCGCCGGTGATGGCGTGGGCCTTGGTGGTCTTGCCGTCCCAGCGGCTTTGCGGGATGCCATTCTGGTCGCAGACCGGTTCGCTGCCGTCGTGGGCGAGGACGGCGTCGCGGCATTCGATGTTCCTGAAATCGCGCAGGATGGGGCTGGGCGGCAGGCCGGCGCTGCGGGTGCGGAAGTGCCATTGCAGGTAGCCGATCCAGAGGACGAGTTCGGCGATGGCGGCGGCGCGCGGGTTGAGTTCGAGGCCGAGGAACTGGTGCGGGTCGACGGTGAGGCCTTCCGCTTCCAGCCGCTGCTGGGAGCCGCCCAGGGTCTGGCCGATGCTGTGGGCGAAGTCGAGGATTTCACCTTCGAGACGCTTCATGTGTTCGAGCGTGACGTAGAGGAAATTGGCCGAGCCGCAGGCCGGGTCGAGCACGCGCACCTGACACAGGCGGTGGTGGAAGGCATCGATTTCGGCGAGCGCGGCGGCGGGCTTGCCTTCGTTGGCGAGGAGCAGCGCGGCGGCCTGAACGTTGGCCCACTGTTCGCGCAGGGGCTCGATGACGGTGGGCAGGACGAGGCGTTCAACGTAGGGGCGCGGGGTGTAGTGGGCGCCGAGGCTGTGGCGCTCGGCGGGGTCGAGGGCGCGTTCGAGCAGGGTGCCGAAGATGGCGGGTTCGACCTGCGTCCAGTCGGCGCTGGCGGCCTGGCGCAGGAGGCCGATCTGGTCGCGGTCGAGCGGGAGGACGTCCGGTGTTTTGAAAAGCTTGCCGTTGAAGCGCGGCAGGGTGTGACGGAGGACGACAGAGAAGCCGCCTGCGTCCATCTCTTTCCACAGGGCGCCGACGAGCGGGACGAACTGGCCGGGGTCGCGCTGCAGGGATTCGAGCAGGTCGGTAAACGCCCGCCTGGGCAGCAGGCCGACGTCTTCGGCGAACATGCTGAACAGGCAGCGGGTGAGAAAGCCGGCGACGCGCTCGGGGCTGTAGTTGCCCGACCCGCCGGCGCTTTCCAGCGCCTTGGCGACACCGGCCAGCTGTTCGGCGATCTGACGGGTGGCGCGGGCGGCGGCGCGCGATGGGTCGAGGCTCTGCGGGTCGGTCCAGATGGCCTGGAGGCGGGCGCGGATGGCGTCGTCGGCAAGGTCGGCGAGCTTGATGCGGTGCGAGCGCGGGTCGGGGAACGGGGTGTAGGTGGCGCCGCTGCGGCTGAACTCGGCGTAGATTTCGAGCACATTGCCGACGTCGACGGTGACGATGAAGGGCGGCCGGCCCTCCTCCGCCGGCAGCGCCCGGGCGTAGCCTTCGGCCTGGGCGCGGGCGCGCAGCATGGCGTCGTCGAAGCCCCTGGTCTGCGCGTTCTGCTTGAGCTTCTTGGCTTCGAGGACGAAATGGCCGCGCTTGTAGCAGTCGATGCGCCCTTCCGAGGTCTTGCCGTCGCCGTGGCGGAAGATGACGCGGCGCTCGAAGACGTAGTCGTTGTCGCGCGTGTCCTCGCGCGCCGGGTTGGGCGGCGGCTGGTCGAGCAGTGCGGCCAGCTCGCGGACGAAGCTCTGGGCGTTGGCGAGTTCGGAACCGCTGGCGTGCTGCCAGCGGGCAATGAATTGCTCGGCGGTCATGCGAAATCGCCCGTCATGAAGGAGGGGCGATGATAAACCGGTTTTGGGCGGTTTTTGGGGGTCGACCGCAGCAGGTGGTTAGCCGGCAGCCTTTTCCAGCAGTGCGAGGCCGAGTTCAGTCTGGTTGGCGCCGCGCTCGGCCCGGACCATGAAACGGGTTTCGGCATCGAACTCGGCAAGCATCAGGGTGGTCATTTCATCGATCAGCCGATTGAGCGGCGTGCCGCGGCTTTTCGCGAGCGCTTTCAGGCGGCGGTGCTTTTCGTCGGGCAGACGAACGGTCAAGGCGGTCATTTTTCCAACTCCTTCAAAAAATCATCGGGCGAAACGACGCGAAGCTGCGGAAACCGGAGTTCCATGCGCTGAAGATCACGCAGATTGCGCGTGACGATCAGTTCGGCGCCACCGGCAATTGCCAGTTCCACAAGATGGTTGTCGGCCTCATCCGGCAAATTGGGACGCCACGTGTAATACACCCGCACCCACTCGCATTTGGACAGGAAGATATCGAGCAAAGTTTGCCGCTCCTCCGGTTCCAGCCGCGATCGCTCAAACAGCGCCTCGCGACCGAGCACATCCTCGAATTCCGCCAGCAGTGCGGCGCCCATCAGCGGCACACATTGCCCGCGCAGGCAGGCGGCAATCGCGAGGTTCGCCGCGCCTTTGCCAAGGCAGGCGCCGAGGAAAATATTGGTGTCGATAACGACTTTCATATGCGAGACATGGTATCAAAAACGCCACCAAATTAAAATCCTTCCGATAAAAAGCCCCAGTCTTGGCCGGGGCTTTCGGTTTGTACGCGACAGGCGGCTAGAGCACCAGCTGCGTCCCGAGTTCGACCACGCGCGTGGTCGGAATCTTGAAGAAATCGGTGGCGCTGGTGGCGTTCTTGGACATGACGGCGAACAGGCGGGCGCGCCAGGGGAGGATGTTGAGCCAGGTGAGGCGCGGGATGACGGTTTCGCGGGAAACGTAGAAGGTGGTTTCCATCATGTCGAAGCCTTCGCCGAAGCGGTTGCAGAACTTGAGGGCGCTGGGCACGTCGGGGTCTTCCATGAAGCCATAACGGATGATGACGCGCAGGAAGCCCTTGGACAGCCGGTGCACGTAGAGGCGATCGAGATCGTTCACATAGGGCGTGCTGGCGGTCTGCACAGTCAGCAGGACGACGCGCTCGTGCAGGACCTGGTTGTGCTTGAGGTTGTGCAGCAACGCGGCGGGCACGCCTTCCTTGGCGCTGGTCAGGAAGACGGCGGTGCCGTTGACACGATGGACGTCGCCGATGGTCTCGATGAAATCGGCCATCGGAATGCTCTGCCTGGCCATTTCGGCGAGCACGAGCTGGCGGCCGCGGCGCCAGGTAGTCAGGGTGGTGAAGGAGACGAGGCCCATGGCGAGCGGGAACCAGCCGCCTTCGGGAATCTTGATGATGTTGGCGGCGAAGAAGGCGATGTCGACCGCCAGCAGCGCGCCGGCGGCGGCGATTGCGAGCAGCTTGTTCCAGCGCCAGATCAGCACCATGACGAAGGCGACGAGGATGGTGTCGATGAGCATAGTGGTGGTCACCGCGATGCCGTAGGCGGCGGCCAGGTTGGAGGAATTCTTGAAGCCGACGACGAGGCCGACGACGGCGAGGTAGAGCGTCCAGTTGGTGAACGGGACATAGATCTGCCCTTCCTCGTGGCCGGAGGTGTGGATGATCTGCATGCGCGGCAGCAGGCCCATCTGCACCGACTGGCGGGCGACCGAGAAGGCGCCGGAGATGACCGCCTGCGAGGCGATGACGGTGGCCAGCGTGGACAGGATGACCATCGGCACCAGCGCCCAGTCGGGCGCCAGGTGGTAGAACGGGCTTTCGATGGCGCCCGGCTCGGCGAGCAGCAGCGCGCCCTGGCCGAAGTAGTTGAGGACCAGCGCCGGCATCACGAAGGCGAACCAGGCGAGGCGGATCGGGAAGCGGCCAAAGTGGCCCATGTCGGTGTACAGCGCCTCGCCGCCGGTGACGGCGAGGACCACGGACCCCAGGGCGAGGAAGGCCAGCGCCGGGTGGCCGGCGACGAAGCCGATGGCGTAGGCCGGGTTGAGCGCGGCGAGCACGGCCGGGTTATGGATGATCTCGGCAACCCCGAGCACGGCGAGGATGGCGAACCAGCCGACCATGACCGGCCCGAAGAACATGCCGACCGTGCCGGTGCCGCGGCGCTGGATGAAGAACAGGCCGGTCAGGATGACCAAGGTGATGGGAATCACGTAGGACCCGAGTTCGGGCGCGACGATCTGCAACCCCTCGACTGCCGAGAGCACCGAGATCGCCGGAGTTATCATGCTGTCGCCATAGAACAGTGCGGCGGCGAAGATGCCGAGCAGCGAGATGACCCAGGCCAGGCGCGGACTCTTGGCCTTTTCGGTGACCAGCGACAGCAGGGCCAGCGAGCCGCCCTCGCCGCGGTTGTCGGCGCGCATGATGATGAGCACGTACTTGAGGGTGACCAGCACCATGATCGCCCAGAAGACCAGCGACAGGACGCCGAGGATATTGGCCGGGGTGACCGGGATGGGATGGTGGCCGTTGAAGATTTCCTTCAGCGCGTAGAGCGGGCTGGTGCCGATGTCGCCGAAGACGACACCGATGGCGGCAATGGTGATTGCCGGAAGGGCCTGGCGCGAACTCATGTATTCCCCCTGAGTCTTGTTGTTCTGGAGGGACTTGAAAGCCCTCTTCAAACCAGAGATTCTGCGCCGCCCGCCTGACAGTTTATTGACGCTGCTCAAATGACGTTGAAATCGGGCTGTTTGCGGCGGTCGACCGCAACCGACGAAAAAAAGCCGCGCCCGGTTGCCCGAGGCGCGGCTTTTTCGTTGGCGGCGACGCTCAGAGCATGCCAAGCTGCCGCGGCAGCCAGAGCGAGAGTCCCGGCCAGTAGGTAACCACGACCAGGAAGCCAAGCATCGACAGCAGCCACGGCCAGACCGCCACGGTCAGTTCGGTGATGCCCATCTTGGTGATACCCGAGGCGACGTAGAGGTTGAGGCCGACCGGCGGGTGGCACATGCCGACTTCCATATTCACCACCATCAGGATGCCGAAGTGCACCGGATGAATGCCGAGCGCCACGGCCACCGGGAACAGGATGGGCGCGAAGATCAGGACGATCGACGACGGCTCCATGAAGTTGCCGGCGAGCAGCAGGATGACGTTGACCGCCAGCAGGAAGGTGATGACGCCCAGACCGTTGCCCAGCATCCAGTCGGCCAACGCCTGCGGGATGTTCTCGTTGGTCATGATGAAAGAGAAGAGCACGGCGTTGGTGATGATGTAGAGCAGCATCGCCGACATGTTGGCCGAATTCAGCAGCACCTTCGGCACGTCCTTCATGCCCAGGTCCTTGTAGATGAAAACGGCACAGATGAAGGCGTAGACCGCAGACATCGCCGCCGCTTCGGTCGGCGTGAAGATGCCGGTGTAGATACCGCCCATGACGACGATGATCAGCAACAGGCCCCAGACCGAAGCGCGGAAGGACTTCCAGCGCTCGCCCCAGGTCGCCTTGGGTTGGCGCGGGTAGTTGAACTTCTTGGCGCGGTACCAGGTGACGCCGCCAAGCACGCAAGCCAGCGCAATGCCGGGAACCACACCCGCCATGAACAAGGCACCGACCGAGGTGTTGGTGGCGACGGAGTACATCACCATGACGATGGACGGCGGAATCAGGATGCCGAGCGCGCCGGAGGTGGTGATGACGCCAGCCCCGAACTTGTTCGGGAAGCCCGCCCTGACCATCGCCGGCAGCAGGATCGAGCCGATCGCCACGACCGTCGCCGGGCTGGAACCCGAAACTGCCGCGAACAGCGCACAAGCAAGCACGCCGGCCAGACCGAGACCGCCATACCAGTGTCCGACCATGCTGGCCGCAAAGTTGATCATTCGTTTCGCCACCCCGCCGTGGGTCAGGAAGTTGCCGGCCAGGATGAAGAACGGGATGGCCATGATCTCGAACTTCTCAATGCCGGTGAACAACTTGAGCGCCACCGATTCGAGCGGCACCTGAGTCATCATGAACAGGAAGGAGAGAACGGTCAGGCCGAGCGAAATCGAGATCGGCATGCCGGTCAGCATCAGCACAGCCAGCAGGCTGAAAATCACCAGGGCGTTCATTGCTGGTCTCCCTTGCCGTTTTCTTTGCGCCGTTCATCCTGTCGGCGTTCTGGATCGGGTTTTGTAGCGGCTTTGTGGCGGCGTTCCTCGCCACTGCGGCGATCACCGACCATTTCGTGCTTGAGGTCGTGCATGTGCAGGTTGTCGTCCATGCCGTAAACATCGACGTCGACCGGTGGCGTTTCTTCTTCCAGGCCGTCGACATGGCCGTGGTCGTGGTGCGGCAGTTCGCCGGTCTTTATGAACGCATAACACACCTGCAGGAAGCGGAAGCACATCAGCGACGAGCCGAGTGGAATGGCGCTATAAACGATCCAGGTCGGCCATTCGAGGTCGGGCGTGACCGGCCCCTCGTAGAGCTCACCCATCTCCATGCCGAAGAGGTTGAAGAAGGCGTAGTGCGCACCATTTTCCCAGACGAAGTGGGCGCCGAGCGTGGCGACGATGCCGGTGAATAGCGCCCCGGCGAGCAGGCCGAAAACGATGAACTTGCCACGCATGTTGTCGTTGAGCCGGTTGATCAGCACGTCGACGCCGACGTGGATGCCGGTGCGCACGCCATAGGCGGCGCCGAACTTGGCCATCCAGACGAACATGATGATGCACAGTTCCTGGGCCCAGCCAAAATTGAGGGTCAGCAGCCAGTCCTGCAGGCCGGGAACAGCGACCCCTGCCATGTAGCGGTGCGCGACCGAAACGAAGATGATGAGGGTGGCCGCTCCCATCAGGAAGGTCACCAGCAGCTCTTCAATGTGATTGAGCGCCTTGTTGATCATTACGAATTCCCCCGGTGTGTTGCCGGGGGCCACAGCCCCCGGCATGTCTGGCTAGCTGCTTACAGGGAATTGGGATCGAAACCGGTTTCCTTGTAGACGTTCTGGATGATCTCCTTGCCGATGCGCGACTCCATCTTCTGATGCACCGGCACCAGCACCTTCTTGAAGGCCATGCGCTCTTCCTTGGTCGGCACGTAGACCGTCGTCTTGCCGCTCTTCTTGACGGATTCCAGATCCTTGTCGTTCTGCTCCTTGGCCATCTTGTTGGCGTAGGCGGTGGATTCCTTCATCGCCGTTTCCAGCTGGCCGCGCACGTCGGCCGGCAGGCCGTCCCAGAACTTCTTGTTGACGATGACGGCGTAGCCCAGGTAACCGTGGTCGGTAATCGTCAGATGCTTCTGCACTTCATGCATCTTCTGGGTGTAAAGGTTGGAAATCGGGTTCTCGGTACCGTCGACCACACCCGTCTGCAGCGCCTGATAGACCTCGGAGAAGGCCATCACCTGCGGCAGCGCGCCGAGTGCGCGCATCTGTTCCTCGAGCACCTTGGACGACTGGATGCGCATCTTCTTGCCTTTGAGGTCGGCCGGGGCCTTGATCGGGGAATTCAGCGAGAAGGACTTGAAGCCGTTGTCCCAGTAAGCGAGGCCGCGAATGCCCTTGGGTTCCAGCTTGCTCAGCAGTTGCTGGCCGACCGGGCCCTGGGTGACCTTGTGCAGGTCGTTGTAGTCGTCGAAGATGTATGGCAGGTCGAAGACCTCGAATTCCTTGACGCCGAGCGGGCCGAACTTGGCCAGCGACGGGGCGAGCATCTGGACGGCGCCGAGCTGCAGCGCTTCCATTTCTTCCTTGTCCTTGTACAGCGTCGAGTTGGCATACACCTCGACCTTGACCTTTCCCTTTGTCAGCTCGTCCGCCTTCTTGGCGAAATACTCGGCCGCCAGGCCCTTGGGGGTGTCCTTGGCGACGACGTGGCTGAATTTGATGACGATAGGCTGCTGGGCAAAGGCCGTGGCCGACAGCACGCAGGTCATCAGGCCGAACAACAATGAAGACATCTTCATGACAGGTTTCTCCTCCGGTTGGTTTGTCTCTGCCGGCACAGTCTCCAGCATGGTGGAAGTATCACCAAAGGCAGAGCGGCCGGACATTGTGGATTTCCGTATTGTGGTTTTCCACAATGAGAGGCCGGGCGTTTTTCGTCCCAGAAAAGAAAACCGCCGGACCAGCCGGCGGTTTTTATGAGCATGCTACCGATCAGTTATGTTCGATGATCGGACGCGGACTGTGCGGAATCGGCGGCTCGGGAGCATCGTCGAGCACCAGTTCCGGACGATCGGCCTCGTCGTCCGTCTCGCCGTCCAGCACGGCCTTCAGGCGGTCGGTATCGAGTGCCTTGCACCACTTGGCAACGACCAGCGTGGCCACGCTGTTGCCGATGAAGTTGGTCAGCGCACGCGCCTCGGACATGAAGCGGTCGATGCCGAGGATCAGTGCCAGTCCGGCTACCGGGACGGTGCCGACCGCGGAAAGCGTGGCGGCAAGGACGATGAAGCCGCTGCCGGTGACACCGGCCGCTCCCTTGGAGGTCAGCAGGAGGATGACCAGCAACGTGATCTGCTGCTGCAGGGTCATCGGCGTGTTGGTCGCCTGGGCGATGAACACGGCGGCCATGGTGAGGTAGATCGCGGTACCGTCGAGATTGAACGAATAGCCGGTGGGCACCACCAGGCCGACCACCGATTTCTGCGCCCCGGCGTTTTCCATCTTGGCCATCAGACGCGGTAGCGCCGATTCGGAAGAGGAAGTACCAAGCACCAGGAACAGTTCTTCCTTGATGTACTTGATCAGCTTGACGATCGAGAAGCCATGCAATCTGGCAATCGTTCCAAGCACCCCGAAGATGAAGATGATGCAGGTCACGTAGAAGGCCGCCATCAGGTTGGCCAGCTGGGCAAGGCTGCCCAGACCGTGTTTGCCGATGGTGTAGGCCATGGCGCCGAAAGCGCCGATCGGGGCGACTTTCATGATGACGCCGACGATGCCGAACAGCACATGCGACAGTTTTTCGATCAACTCGAATACCGGCTTGCCGCGTTCGCCGAAGGCGTTCATCGAATAGCCGAAGAGGATCGAGAAGAACAGCACCTGCAGCATGTCGCCCTTGGCAAAGGCGTCGACGACGCTGGTCGGAATGATGTTCAGCAGGAAATCGACTGTCCCCTGCATCTGCCCCGGCGCGGCATATTTGGCGATCGCCTTGGTATCGAGGGTCGAGGGATCGACATTCATGCCGACGCCCGGTGCCCAGAGGTTGACGATGATCAGGCCGATGATCAGGGCGACGGTGCTGACGATCTCGAAGTAGAGCACCGCCAGACCGCCGGTCTTGCCGACCTTCTTCATGTCCTCCATGCCGGCGATGCCGACGACGATGGTGCAGAAGATGATGGGCGCGATGATCATCTTGATCAGCTTGATGAATCCATCGCCCAGCGGCTTCATCGCCGCCCCGGTTTCCGGGTAGAAATGACCAAGCAGGACGCCGATGACGATGGCGACGATGACCTGGAAGTAAAGACTCTTGTATATCGCTTTCTTAGCCATGAAAACGAGCTCCTGTAATGGCGACGTTCGAATAATTGCAAAATATTTCTGCCGCAAGTATCGCGATTCCCGATCACCGCGGCCATTGTGGAAATCCGCAATGTGGTTTTCCACAGCCTGCGGGCATTGCGCCATCCGCTCTGTTAACATCCGCCCATGCACCCGCCTCCCCAACCCATCAGCTCCCGGCGCCTGCGCTGGCTTCTCGCCCTGCCCAAATTCGGCGTGGTGCTGCTGCTGGCCGCGGTCATTACGCTGCTCTGGCTGCTGCAGCAGAACGAACTGGAGGAGGAACGCCTCAGCCTGATCAAGGATGTGCTGTGGCTGGAGCAGAACCTGCGCTTCCATCTTGGCAACAACGAGGAACAGTTGCAGCAGCTGGCCTCCGACCTCGGCAACCAGCCGGACAGGAAGCAACTGTTCCGCGTGCGCGCCAACCATCTGCTGAAAAACAATCCGGATATCTCGCAGATCGTCTGGTTCGACCCGCGGCGCAAGGTGATCGATGCCCTGCCGGCGGCATTGCCGGCCGACAGCGAACTCGAAGTATTCGGGCCGCCGGTGACGCAGAAAGCCTTCGAGCTGGCCAGCCGCCTGGGTAAGCGTGTTTACAGCGAGCCTTTCTTCCTCAGTGGCAACGTCGGCCATTTCGCGCTCGCCGTGCCGGTTTTTGCCGACCGCGAACTGGCCGGCATGCTGGTCGTCAATTACTCGATCGACGGTCTGCTCAACAACCTGGTGCCTTGGTGGTTTGCCGAGAAATACCGGGTCGTCGTGGTCGACGACAATGAGGTGCAGTTCGCCGCCAAGTCGAACATCGAAGGCGTTCCCAGCATTTCCTACGAACTGCCCTTCGAACCGCCGGGTTACGGCCTGAAATTCCGCGTCACCACCTACCAGAGCGCCGGCAACCCCTTGCAGCGCCTGCTGGCCGGCGCCATCCTGGTGCTCGCCGCCGGCGTCTTCTGGAGCCTGTGGATCGTGCGCGACCTGATGAAAAAGCGCTCGCAAGCCGAAGAAGCCCTGCGCGCCGAACACGCCCTGCGCTCGGCGATGGAGGATTCGCTGACGGTCGGCATGCGGGCGCGCGACCTGACCGGCAGGATCATCTACGTCAATCCGGCCTTCTGCCGGATGACCGGTTTCAGCAGTGATGAACTGGTCGACCGCAGCCCGCCGATGCCCTACTGGGTACCGGAGCAACTCGGCGAGACAATGGCGGTTCACCAGGCCGTCCTGGCCGGCGAGGCGCCGCCGGACGGCTTCGAGATCACGTTCAGGCGCAAGGATGGCGAGCATTTCCAGGCGCTGATCTACGAGGCACCGCTGATCGACAGCACGGGCCGGCATACCGGCTGGATGGCATCGGTGCTCGACGTCACGGAACGGCGGCGCGCCGAGGAACTGGCGCGCCAGCAACAGGAACAACTGCAATTCACGTCGCGCCTGGTGACGCTGGGCGAAATGGCGTCGACGCTGGCGCACGAACTGAATCAGCCGCTGGCGGCAATCGCCAGCTACAACACCGGCTGCCTGAACCTGCTGGCGAACGAGAATTTCGACATGCGGGACATCCGCCAGGCGCTGGAGAAACTTGGCGTGCAGGCGCAGCGCGCCGGGCGCATCATCCGCCGCGTGCATGATTTCGTCAGAAAGAGCGAACCCAAGCGCGCGCCCTGCGCGCTCGGCGAGATCATCGAAGACTGCGTCGGTTTCGTCGAAGCGGAGGCGCGCAAACGCCATGTGCACATCGAAACCGCACTGCCGGAACTGCCGCTGGTGCTGGCCGACCGCCTGATGCTCGAACAGGTGCTGCTCAACCTGATCCGCAACGGCATGGAGGCAATGGCCGGGACGCCGGAAGCCAGGCGCATGCTGCGCGTTTCTGCCGAACCGGGCAGCGGCGAAGTAATCGTCGCCATTGCCGACAACGGCTGCGGCATCGCGCCCGAGGTGCGCGAAAAACTGTTCACCGCTTTCTTCACGACCAAGCCCGAAGGGATGGGGGTCGGGCTGTCGATCTGCCGTTCGATCATCGAATTCCACCGCGGCCGCCTGTGGGCCGAGGACAATTCACATTCACCGACCGGAAGCGGTACGATATTCAAATTCACCCTGCCGCTGGAATCCGCATGAGCCTGCCGCAAGCCCACCTGGTCGACGACGACGAAGCCATCCGCGATGCCTTGGCCTGGCTGCTCAAGTCGCGCGGCCTGCCGTGCACGACCTATGACTGCGCCGAAGCCTTTCTCGCCGCGTGGACGCCGAAGCTGGCCGGCTGCGTCATTCTCGACATGCGCATGCCCGGCATGAGCGGGCTCGACTGCTTCGACGCCTTGCGCGAACGCAACTCGACCTTGCCGGTGATTTTCCTGACCGGGCACGGCGACGTGCCGCTGGCCGTGGCGACGCTGAAAAAAGGTGCTTTCGACTTCTTCGAGAAGCCGTTCAACGACAACGACCTCGCCACCCGCGCCCAGGAAGCCATGGAACTCGATGCCGGGCAACGCGCGGCCAATGCCACGGTCGACTCGGTAAACACCCGTCTTTCCACGCTGACCACACGCGAGCGGCAGATCATGGAACTGGTCCTGCTCGGCAAGTTCAACAAGGTCATCGCCGACGATTTGAACATCAGCATGCGCACTGTCGAGGTGCATCGCGCCAACCTGTTCGACAAAATGAAGGTGAAAACCGCAGTCGAGCTGGCCAATTTGCTGAAACCCCAGCGCTGACCCTTCCCTTGCCCGCGCTTTTTCGCTAGCATTTCCCCGCAACCCGCGAAAGCCATTTCCGGCAAATACTTTTTTACGGGCTTTTTCCCATTCCACGAGGCAATTCATGAGCGAGCATATCCATTACGTCACCGATGACACCTTCGAAGCCGAAGTGCTGCAGTCGCAGCAGCCGGTTCTGGTGGATTACTGGGCCGAATGGTGCGGTCCCTGCAAGATGATCGCTCCGATCCTCGACGAAATCGCCAAGGATTACACCGGCAAGCTCAAGGTGGCCAAGGTCAATATCGACGATAACCAGGCGACCCCGGCCAAGTTCGGCATTCGCGGCATCCCGACCCTGATGATCTTCAAGAACGGCAACGTCGAAGCGACCAAGGTCGGCGCCCTCTCGAAGTCGCAACTCGCTGCCTTTATTGACAGCAACCTGTAATCTCCGTAGTCTCCCGGCCTGAAGGTGCGTTCTGCGCCTTCAGGCAGACGCATTCAACGGCTGTAGCCGGCGTCAATCTCCCCACCTCAAGCAGCACTCCGCGCCCCCTCGGCCTCCGGCATTCGTCCGGCCCCGTGCGGGTGCCACACATTCGCACACATGCAACTTTCCGAACTCAAGACACTACACGTCAGCAAACTGCTCGATATGGCCACCGAACTGGCCATCGAAAACGCCAACCGGATGCGCAAGCAGGAGTTGATCTACGCCATCCTGAAAGCCAAAGCCAAGAACGGCGACACCATCTACGGTGACGGCACGCTCGAAGTCCTTTCCGACGGTTTCGGCTTCCTCCGCTCCTCGGACACCTCCTACCTCGCCAACCCCGACGACATTTACGTCTCGCCTTCCCAGGTCCGCCGGTTCAACCTGCGCACCGGCGACACCATCGAGGGCGAAATCCGCACACCGAAGGATGGCGAACGCTACGTCGCGCTGACCAAGCTGGAGTCGATCAACGGCTTCCCGCCCGAGGCGAACAAGAACAAGATCATGTTCGAGAACCTGACGCCGTTGCACCCGACGCGTCACCTGAAGCTCGAGCGCGACATCAAGGCCGACGAGAACATCACCAGCCGGGTCATCGACATGATCGCCCCGGTCGGCGCCGGCCAGCGCGGCCTGATCGTCTCGCCGCCGAAATCCGGCAAAACGGTGATGCTGCAGAACATTGCCCACGCGATCACCGCCAATCACCCCGAAGTCGTGCTGATCGTCCTGCTGATCGACGAACGCCCGGAAGAAGTCACCGAGATGACCCGCACCGTCAAGGGCGAGGTCGTTGCGTCCACCTTCGACGAACCGGCCACCCGCCACGTCGCAGTCGCCGAGATGGTCATCGAGAAGGCCAAGCGCCTGGTCGAGCACAAGAAGGATGTCGTCATCCTGCTCGACTCGATCACCCGCCTCGCCCGCGCCTACAACACCGTGCAGCCGGCCTCCGGCAAGGTGCTGACCGGCGGCGTCGACGCCAATGCCCTGCAGAAGCCGAAGCGCTTCTTCGGTGCCGCACGCAACATCGAGGAAGGCGGCTCGCTGACCATCCTCGCCACCGCGCTGATCGACACCGGCTCGCGGATGGACGAAGTGATCTACGAAGAATTCAAGGGTACCGGCAATTCCGAAATCCACCTCGACCGCCGCATGGCCGAGAAGCGGATGTATCCGGCGATCAACGTGAACCGCTCCGGCACCCGCCGCGAAGAACTGCTGCTCAAGCCGGATGTCCTCTCGAAGATGTGGGTGCTGCGCAAGCTCTGTTACCCGATGGACGACCTCGCCGCAATGGAATTTCTGCTCGACAAAGTCAAATCCACCAAGGGCAACGCCGAATTTTTTGATGCCATGCGGCGCGGGTAAGTTGCCAATTTATATTGCAAGCGCGTGATTATTCGAGGATAATCTTGCGTTTTCCAGGTCGGCCACATCCGCCGGTCGCGTAACGAAAGGACACAAAGTGAAAGCCGATATCCATCCCGATTACAACGATCTTCAGGTGACCTGCTCCTGCGGCAGCACCTTCACGACCCGCTCGACCATGAAGAAGCCACTTCATGTCGAAGTCTGCTCCCTCTGCCACCCGTTCTACACTGGCAAGCAGAAGATTGTCGACACCGCCGGTCGCGTCGAGAAGTTCAACCAGAAGTTTGGCGCCATGCGCGGCAAGGCTGCTGCCTGATCCGCTTGAGGCACGACAGAAAGGGCAGCCGATGGGCTGCCTTTTTCGTTTATAGGCTATCCTCTTTCCATGTCTGAGTTCAGCGCCCTGCTCCGTCGCGGCATCCGCCTGCCCCCGGTCGGCTGGATGTTGGCGGCCATGCTGGCGTTCTACGTGCTGGCCGGCCTCTTCGGCCGCGACCCGTGGAAGGGTGAGGACGCGATCCACATCGGCACCGCCTGGCACATGCTGCACTACGGCGACTGGCTGTCGCCCGACCTCGCCGGCCGCCCCTTCCACGAACCGCCGCTGTATTACTGGACCGCAGCGCTGACCGGCAAGGTTTTCGGCTGGCTGCTGCCGCTGCACGAGGCGATGCGCCTGGCCAGCGGCGTCTGGGTCACGCTGGCGCTGATGGGCCTCTATTACGCCGGCCGCGAACTCTACGGCCAGGACAGCGCCGCGGCGAGTCCGCTGCTGCTTGCCGGTTGCGCCGGACTGCTGTTTCACGCCCACGACGCACAGCCGATGCTGATCGCCCTGGCCGCCTATGGTGGCGGTCTCGGCGCGCTGGCGGCACTCGGCCGCCGGCCATGGCTAGCCGGCACTTTCTATGGTCTCGCCATCACTGCCTGCCTGCTCGGCACCGGCATCGCCCCGACCCTGCCACTGCTGTTCATTGCGCCGCTCGCCTGGTGGCTAGCGGCCGATCGCCCGCAGGCGCTGCGCGGACTGGCCATTGGCCTCGCCGTTGCCACGGTGACGGCCCTCCCGTGGCCGCTGCTGCTGTTGGCCCTCGAACCGGCCCGCTTCCACGGCTGGCTGAATACCGAACTGGTGCCGCTCAGGACGCCCTTCTCATTCAACGGCGCCGGCCGTTTCCTGTCCCTGCTGCCTTGGTTCGCCTTCCCGGCGCTGCCGCTGGCCGGGTGGACCCTGTGGACGCGGCGCCAGGCGCTGGGCGCCATGCCGCAATTGCTGCCGCTGGTTTTCCTGCTGCTCACCTTCCTGATGCTGGCGCTCGCCTACCGGCCGCGTGAAATCCCCGCCCTGCTGATGCTGCCGCCGCTCGCTCTGCTCGCCACACCGGGCGCCCTGACCCTGCGCCGCGGCGCCGCCAGCGCCTTCGACTGGTTCGCGATGATGACCTTCAGCTTCTTCGTCGCCGTGACCTGGCTGGCCTGGTCGGCGATGGCGCTCGGCTGGCCGGAGCGCCTGGCACAGCGGGCCGTCGTGCTGCGTCCGGGTTTCGTCGGGCAGTTCGATCTACTGGCCCTCGTCATCGGGCTGATCGCCACCGCCTGGTGGGCCTGGCTGATCGTCACCGCGCCGCGCTCGCCCTACCGCAGCCTGACACACTGGACACTCGGCTTCACGACGCTGTGGTTGCTGGCAACGACATTGGTCCTGCCGTGGTTCGACTACGGTAAGAGCTATCGTCCGGTAATCCAGGCCATCGCCAAGGCTCTGCCAGAGGACCATGGCTGCTTGGCCGAACGCGGCCTCAACGACACCCAGCGCGCCTCGCTCGCCTACTTCGTCGGCATCGAGCCGCTGGCTGCCGACTCGAGCGCCGGCAAGCAGTGCCGCTGGCTACTGGTCACCGGCGACACCCGGCCCGAACTGGCCGCCCCGGATGGCAAATGGACCCGCGCCTGGGAAGGCAACCGGCCCGGCGACCGCAAGGAGAAATTCCGCCTTTACAAGCGTTGATCGCAACCGCCGGTTCAGCCCTTGAGGAAGTGCTCGCGGTAATACTTCAGTTCGTCGATGGACTCGTAGATGTCGGCCAGCGCCGTATGCCGCCCCTTCTTCTTGAAACCCTTGTAGATTTCTGGCTGCCAGCGCTTGCACAATTCCTTCAGGGTGCTGACATCCAGATTGCGGTAGTGGAAGAAGGCTTCCAGCGTCGGCATGTAGCGGGCCATGAAACGGCGGTCCTGGCCGATGGAATTGCCGCACATCGGCGAATGGCCCTTCGATGAATACTTCTTCAGGAATTCCAGTGCCGCCAGTTCGACAGCGGCCTCATCCAGCGTGGACGCCTTGACCTTGTCGATCAGCCCGGAACGGCCATGCGTTTTCTGGTTCCAATCATCCATGCCGGCCAGCGTTTCATCGCTCTGATGAACGACCCAGGATGGGGACTCGGCAACCATTTCCAGCTCCGAATTGGTCACCACCATCGCCATTTCGATAATCCGGTCGCCATCCGGATCGAGACCGGTCATTTCCATGTCCAGCCAGACGAGGTTGTTTGCGTTGCCTGTCATATAATTGTCCAAAACCCTTGAAAAGCATCATTTTCTCATAGCTTCGTACCTCATTTCGTGACTACCGACTTCACCCTCCTCTTTCTCGCCGCCATTGCACTGACGCTGGCCGGCCGCCTGTGGCTGACGCTGCGCCAGATCCGCCACGTCGCCGCTAACCGTGCTGCCGTCCCGGCCAATTTCGCCGAGCGCATTCCGCTCGCCGCCCATCAAAAAGCCGCCGATTACACGGTCGACCGCAACAAGCTGGCCATTTTCACCACGCTGATCGATGCCGCGCTGCTGCTCGCCCTGACGCTTGGCGGCGGTCTCGCCTGGCTGCATGACTTCTGGAACGCGCGCCTCACCGGCCTGCCCTACGGCCTGGCGCTGATTTTCAGCGTAATGCTCATCTCGGCCGTGATCGACCTGCCGTTTTCGCTCTACCGCCAGTTCGTCGTCGAAGCCCGCTACGGCTTCAACCGCATGACCCTCGGCCTGTTCTGCGCCGATCTCGCCAAGCACACGCTGCTCGGCATCCTCATCGGCACCCCCGTCATCCTCGCCGTACTCTGGCTGATGGGCGCCATGGGCCCGTTCTGGTGGCTCTACGTCTGGTTGTTCTGGTGCGCCTTCAACCTGCTCGCCCTGTTCGTCTACCCGACCTGGATCGCGCCGCTGTTCAACAAATTCTCGCCGCTCGAAGAGGGTGAAATGAAGGCCCGCATCGAGGCCCTGCTCGCCCGCTGCGGCTTCCGCTCCAGCGGCCTCTTCGTGATGGACGGTTCGAAGCGCTCCAGCCATGGCAACGCCTACTTCACCGGCTTCGGCAACAACAAGCGCATCGTCTTTTTCGACACCCTGCTCTCGCGCCTCGCTCCCGGCGAAATAGAGGCCGTGCTGGCGCATGAACTCGGCCACTTCCGCCGCCACCACATCGTCCAGCGCATCGCGTTCATGTTTGCCGGCGCGCTCGGCTTTCTCTGGCTACTCGGCCAGTTGATCGACGCCCCGTGGTTCTACAACGGCCTTGGCGTGCCGGCGCAAAGCACGGCGCTGGCGCTGATCCTCTTCTTCCTCGTCATCCCGGTGTTCACCTTCCCGTTCAAGCCGCTGAGCAGCTACCTGTCACGGCGCAACGAATTCGAAGCCGACGCCTACGCCACTGAAAATGCCGCGGCTGGCGATCTCGTTCGTGCCCTGGTCAAGCTCTATGAAGACAACGCCTCGACGCTGACGCCCGACCCGCTGCACTCGCTGTTCTACGATTCCCACCCGCCGGCGGCCGTGCGCATCGCCCGGCTGCAGGCGGCGGCACGCTGATGGAGGGCCGCGTCGTCGCCGCCCACGGCCGCCAGTACGTCGTGCAACTGGCCGACGGCACGTTGCTGCCCTGTTTCCCGCGCGGCAAGAAAAGCGAGGTCGCCTGCGGCGATCGCGTCGACATCCAGCGCACTTCCGACGATCAGGGCGTCATCGAGGCAATCCAGCCGCGCACCAGCCTGCTCTACCGCTCGAACGAGATCAAGCAGAAACTGATCGCCGCCAACGTCGACCAGGTCGTCATCGTCGTCGCCACCGAACCTGGCTTTTCCGACGAACTGGTGACGCGCGCCCTGCTCGCCGCCGAGAGCGAGGAGATCGAGCCGCTGATCGTCCTCAACAAATGCGACCTGACCGACAAACTGCCCGCCGCCCGCGCGCAACTGGCGGTTTTCGCCAGCCTCGGCTACCGCGTTCTCGAGCTTTCCGCCCGCGACCACGCCGAAGATCTGCGTCCCGAATTGCACGGATACACCAGCGTGCTGGTCGGCCAATCCGGCATGGGCAAGTCGACGCTGGTCAATGCGCTGGTGCCGGAAGCACGGGCGGCAACGCGCGAAATTTCCTCGGCGCTCGATTCCGGCAAGCACACGACGACGCACGCCACGCTCTATCACCTCGACGCCGACAGCCAATTGATCGACTCACCGGGATTGCAGGAATTCGGCCTCGGCCATCTCGACCGTCAGGAAATCGAACTCGCCTTCCGCGAGTTTCGCCCTTACCTCGGGCAATGCCGCTTCCGCGACTGCCGCCACGACCGCGAACCGGACTGCGCCCTGCTGGCCGCGCTCGCAGCCGGCCAAATCGACGCCCGGCGCTTTGCGCTTTATCACCGCATTGTCGGTTAATGCTGGCGATGAATCAGGGAATCCTTGCAACCATCGGCAAATTTGAAAATTGGCCATTTTTTGCCGTCGACCGCAACATGGGGCACCGTTAGCAATCTGGTCATCTGAGGACAAGTCGGCATTATTGGAAAGAATAATCGTGTGAATATGATCCAAATATTTGATCCTGCCTTCTATTTCTTTTTGCAAGTACCAATACGGTTCACCCTGGCCATGCTTCTGCTGCTTCCGGCAACTGCCTTGGCCCAGGAACAGCCGGGGTACCTGCCGGAGTTCGGGTGCCAGGCCCCTCCTTTCGGTTTGCGTTTGCCGGCGCATCTGCAAGGTGTGATGAAACTCGCGCCAGTCAGACATGTCGAGATTCTCGAAGTGGAGAAATGGGAGGGCTACGTAACAACCCGCAAATACGTCCATTTCCCGGGCTTAACTTTGGGGCTGGTCACCTTCTCGAATGATCGGGAGCGCTATATGGTCAGTCGCGCCGAAGTCACCGACGCGCGATGGGCGGAGATTTCGCCTTTCAGGATTGGAGAGAAAACCTTTGCCGTACAGCGGAAACTCGGTTTACCAGCCGAGCGCGACCCCGATCTCAAGTCTAGCTACGGCAGCGAAGCGGGCGATCTTCGTTTCGAAAGCGCTGACCGAAAAATCACCAAAATTATCTACGACTGCTATACGGGCTGACCCACATTTTCAGATTGACACGCAAAACGCCTAATGTTGTCAGTCGGTTCGTGTCAGCCAGGCTTGCACCCCTTCCCCGGCAGCCCGGCCGGTGGCGAAGCAGGCCGTCAGCAGATAGCCGCCGGTCGGCGCCTCCCAGTCGAGCATTTCGCCGGCGCAAAAGACCCCCGGCAAATCACGCAGCATCAGGTTTTCATCGAGCGCCGCGAAGGCGACGCCGCCGGCCGTGCTGATCGCCTCGTCAAGCGGTCGCGTCGCCGTCACCGGCAGCGGCAGATGCTTGATCGCTGCCGCCAGTTGGCCTGTTGCGGTCAACGTCTCGAAAGGCAGCAATTCGCGCAACAAGCCGGCCTTGACGCCTTCGATGCCGGCTCGTCGGCGCAGGTGGTTGGCCAGAGAATCGCGCCCGCGCGGGCGCGAAAGATCGGCTGTCAGGCGCTCCAGCGTTTTTCCGGGCGCCAGATCGAGATGCAGGACGGCACGGCCTTCGGTTTCCAGCGCGTCACGCAGCGGCGCCGACAGCGCATAAATCAACCCGCCCTCGATACCGGTCGCCGTGATGTTGAACTCGCCCTGCTGGCGGCGCCCGGCGACCGAGCCGATGACCGGCTTGACCGGCTGCCCGGCAAAGCGCCCGGCGAAATGTGCGCTCCACGCCACGTCGAAACCGCAATTTGCCGGTTTCAGCGGCGCGATGTCGATACCGCGCGCAGCCAGCAGCGGCACCCAGGCGCCATCCGATCCGAGGCTTGCCCAACTGCCACCACCCAGCGCCAGAATCGTCGCGTCGGCTACAAGCTGCTTCTCGCCAGCCGGCGTCGCGAAGCGCAGCGCACCATCGTCTGCCCAGCCCAGCCAGCGATGCCGGACATGAAACTGCACGCCACCTTGGCGCAAGCGATGCAGCCAGGCGCGCAACAGCGGTGCTGCTTTCATTTCGGTAGGGAAAACGCGGCCCGAGGTGCCGACGAAGGTGGCGATGCCGAGGTCTTGTATCCAGTCGCGCAATTGCTGCGGGCCGAAGCGGTCGAGCAGCGGAGCGATGATGTCCTGCCGGGCGCCAAAACGACCGATGAAATCCGCCAGCGGCTCGGCATGGGTGATGTTCATACCGCCCTTGCCGGCCATCAGGAACTTGCGGCCGACGGACGGCATGGCGTCGAAAACGGCCACTTCCAGGCCGTCGACCGCAGCAAGCTGTTCGGCCGCGATCAGGCCGGCCGGCCCACCGCCGATGATGGCGATCCGCGGCATCAGGCCGCGACCGAACCCACTTGCGGAGATTCCTCGGGCGACGCCGCAATTTCGGGTTCGTCCATTCCAGGCTCCGCCGATTCTGGCGCCACCGCTCCAGGCTCTGCCGTCTCCGACTCCGCCACTCCGGATGCCGCCGTCTCCGGCAAAGCCTCTGCGACGACCGGCGGCTCTTCCTCGTCGAGCGGCGTCACGGTGACCTCGACTTCCGGCTCGGCGCCGCCACCGCCGAGGATTATGCCGCGCAACGGCGAGATGTCGCCGAAATCGCGGCCGATGGCGACGGTGATGTGTTCGGTATTGGGCAGCAGGTTGTTGGTCGGGTCGAAATCCACCCAGTCGCCTCCAGCGAAGCCCGGCGCGTAAACCGAAACCCAGGCATGCGAAGCGTCGGCACCGATCAGGCGCGGCTTGCCCGGCGGCGGCCGGGTCAGCAGGTAGCCGCTGACATAGCGCGCGGCGAGGCCAAGTGCCCGCAGACAGGCGATCATCAGGTGGGCGAAATCCTGGCAGACGCCACGCTTCTTCTCGAGCACCTCCATGATCGGCGTCGACACGGTGGTTGCCTCGGGATCGAACTTGAATTCTCGGAAGATTTTCGCCATCAGCGCCTGGGCGCCGACCAGGAGCGGCGTATCGGGCGGGAAGCAATCAGCGGCATAGGCGGCCAGCTCATGCTTGATACGGACATGCGCGCTCTCGAACAGGAAGCGCGCCGCGTCGAGGTCTTCCGGCAGCGGCGGCGCCGAATCGTAGGCCAGGCGATCGCGCACGGTTTCCCAAGGCAGCGAAGTCTCCAGGTTTTCCGGCAGATGCGGCGTGATGGCGATGGTCATCGCCGAACTGATGCGCAGGCTGTCATGCGGAGCATGGAAGGCGATCCAGGTCACCGGGTTGCCGAACGCGTCCTGGCCGTCGCGCCGCCAGCTGGGTTGCGGCACGATTTCAATGCGCTGCTCTTCGATCTGCTGCCAGGCCAGGACGCGTGGCGACAGGTGCAACTGCTGCTGTGACAACGATACCGGACTGCCGTAGTCATAGAAGGTTTCGTGCAGCACGTGATAGCGGACAGGTATCTTTTCCATGCTTACAGCGCCATAGTTTGCCGGCTGACGTCGCCGACGTGCGTGAAGTAGCGCATCCCCAGCCGCGCGGACAACTGGACGGCAGCCGCATCGAGCTCCTTGAGCAGATCCGCCAGTTCCTCGCACGGCGGACAGGTCCGGCACTCACTGAACTGGAGGTGCTCGAGGGGCTCCAGACTGAAGGCGCGCAGGCGGCTGAGAACGTCCGGCAGACTGCTCTCGCTGTGATCGCCCAGTTCTCGCCCCATGCGGTCGAGGTAGCGCGCCAGCACGCTGCCCTGGAAGACGACGCCATGCGGATTGCTGTCGTCGAACACGAGCAGGTCGATGACCGGCAGCAACTCCGGCAGGCGCGAGTAGCGTGAGCGGTAGGTGATGATCGAATCTGTCAGTTCGAGCAGCCATTCGAGGCTGCCCGGGCCACGCGCCGAAGGCATGCGCAGGAAATTGCCGATCGCGTTGGCGAGGAAGGACAGGCGCTCGAGGTGGCGGCCGATGATCAGGAAACGCCAGCCGTCATCGCGGGTCATGTTGTCCATCGCGAAGCCGGTCAGCGACGACGACACGCCGAGCACGCGGTCGAGGAAGGCAATGGCCTCGGTCAGCGTCGGGTGGGTCTTGAGCGCCGCCTGCAGTTCGCGCTGCAGGCGGTTCAGCGAATGCCAGTGGTCGAGCGACAGGCGCTCGCGCACGTGCGTCGCCGACCACATCAGGCTGCGGATGTTGCCGGCCAGACTGCCCGGCTGCTTGGGGTCGTAGATCGCTTCGAGCAGGACGTGGTCACTGCCTTCGACCACCGGCTCATCCTCTTCCGGCTTGGGCAGGATGCCGAGATGCAGCGCCAGTTCCATGGCCGAGGCGACCGCCGGCGTCTTGGCCCCGCCGGCTTCGACGACGCGGCTCAGGGCGACGCGCAGCATGCGGGCGCTGTTGTCGAAACGTTCGGAATAGCGGCCGAGCCAGAACAGGTTTTCGACGACCCGCGAGGTCAGGTTGGCGCCGGCACGCACCAGATCGCGGACGCCGACCGAGGGCTTGAGCATGGTGAATTCGCTGACCGGCCCGTTGGTCAGCACCCAGGCATCCTTCGAGGCACCACCGCGTTGCATTGAGATGATGCGGGCATTGGCGCCGGTCGCCACGCGCGCCAGACCGCCCGGCATCACCGAATAGCCTTCCGGCGAGGCCACCGCGTAGGCACGTAGTCCGACCGGCCGCGCCAGCAGGCGACGTTCGTGCGAACGGCTCCAGGTCGGCCCCTGCGATAGGTTGATCATTTCCTGCGCGACGTAGGCATGCGGCCGCGCCTCGATGCGGCGCAGCATGTCCTCGCGTGCCTCGCCCTTGAGCTCGTTGCCGAATACCGGGTCCATGCGCTGCGTCGGGTAGGCCGGCTTGATGACGAGGTCGTCGAAATTCTCGCGCACGTAGTCGAGCGCCGGCTTTTCGCCGCACCACCAGGTACCGACCGAGGGCATGGCCAACTCCTCGCCGAGCAGCTTGCGGCAGATCGCCGGCAGGAAGCCCATTAGCGCGCCCGAGGCGAGCAGGCCGCTGCCCAGCGCGTTGGCAACGACGACGCGGCCGGCGCGAGCAACGTTGAGCAGGCCGGGAATGCCGAGCGCCGAATCGCCGCGCAGCTCGAGCGGGTCGCAATAGCCGTCATCCTGCCGGCGCAGGACGACATGGACACGCTTCAGGCCGCGCAGGGTCTTGAGGTAAAGCGTGTCGCCGCGCACCGTCAGATCCTGGCCTTCGACCAGCGGAAAGCCAAGGTAACGGGACAGATAGGCGTGTTCAAAATAGGTTTCGTTGTACGGCCCCGGCGTCAGCAACACGATATGCGGCTGCTCGTCGCCGTCGACCGGCGCCAGCGCCGTCAGACCATCCAGTTCGTCGCGAAAGAAATCGGCCAGATGCTGAACATGCAGGTCGCGGAACATTTCCGGGAAGACGCGCGAAACGATCAGGCGGTTCTCCAGCGCGTAGCCCGCACCGGAAGGCGCCTGCGTGCGATCGGCGATGACCCACCAGCGACCGTCCGGCGAACGCGCCAGGTCGACCGCATATTGATGCAGCCAGACGCCGCCCGGCGGCTTGATGCCCTGGCAAGGCCACAGATAACCGTGCTGGCCATAGACCAGCGCCGGCGGCAACAGGCCCTCGGCGAGCAATGTCTGCTCGCCGTAGAGATCGGCCAGAATGGCATTCAACAGGGTAGCGCGCTGGGCGACAGCGGCCGACACCTCGGCCCACTCGTCGGGGGCGATGATCAGCGGCAGCGGGTCGAGCGCCCACGGCCGGTCCGACCCGTTGGGATCGGCATAGACGTTGTAGGTGACCCCGTTTTCCTGGATGCGCCGGTCGACAAAATCGAGGCGCTGGTGCATCTCCTCCGGCGCCACCGAGTCGAGATGAATGAAAAACTGCCGCCAGTGCGGCCGCACGGCCCCGTCATCCGTCAACATTTCGTCGTAACGGCGGGCGCTTTGCGGATAGATCGCGAGGAGGGTACGGGCCATAAAGCCTGGAGGAAAATGCAGTCGGGCCGCTGCCGGCCCGACTGGCGCGGCCGCTTTGCCGCACCTGCAATATCAGCGGTTAAGAACGCCGCAAGTCTAGCGTAAACGGGTGCTCGATGCTGACTTCCGGCAAACCCACCTGCATCTTGCCCGGCGTGTGGCCGAAGCGGAAGAAGCGGGCCAGACGACGGCTTTCGGCCTCGAAGGCATTGACCGGGAAGGTGTCGAAACTACGCCCGCCCGGATGCGCCACGTGGTACTGGCAACCGCCCAGCGAACGCTGCATCCAGGTATCGACGAGGTCGAAAACCAGCGGCGCGTGGACGCCGATGGTCGGGTGTAGGCACGAAGCCGGCTGCCAGGCGCGGTAACGGACGCCGGCGACGAACTCGCCATTGGTGCCGGTATTCTGCAGCGGCACGGGAACGCCGTTGCAGGTCAGCACGTAACGATCCGGCGCCATGCCCCTGACCTTGACCTGGACCCGTTCGACCGAGGAATCGACATAGCGGACCGTCGTTCCGGCGCCGCCTTCTTCACCCATCACGTGCCACGGTTCCAGCGCGTGACGCAGTTCGAACTCGATGCCCTTGACGGCGAAATCGCCGTATTTCGGGAAACGGAACTCGAAGTGCGGGGCGAACCATTCGGCCTTGAACGGGAAGCCGGCAGCCGCCATTTCTTCCATGACGTCGCGGAAATCCTGCTCGGCGTAGAACGGGAGCATGAAGCGGTCGTGCAGCTCGGTGCCCCAACGCGCCAGGCGGGCCGGTTCGTAGGGCTCTTCCCAGAAACGGGCGATCATTGCCCGCAGCAGCAGTTGCTGGGCGAGCGACATGCGGGCGTGCGGCGGCATTTCGAAGGCGCGCAGTTCGAGCAGACCGAGGCGGCCGGTCGGGCCGTCCGGCGAGTAGAGCTTGTCGATGCAGAACTCGGAACGGTGCGTGTTGCCGGTGACGTCGGTCAGCAGGTTGCGCAGGATACGGTCGACCAGCCACGGCGGCACATGCCCGCCCGGCTGCGGAATCTGCTTGAAGGCGATTTCCAGTTCGTAGAGCGAATCGTTGCGCGCCTCATCGACGCGCGGCGCCTGGCTGGTCGGACCGATGAACAGGCCCGAGAACAGGTAGGACAGACTGGGGTGGTTGTGCCAGTAGGCGATCAGGCTCTTGAGCAGGTCCGGCCGGCGGAGGAAGGGCGAATCGTTGGGCGTGGCGCCGCCGAGCACGAAGTGATTGCCGCCGCCGGTGCCGGTGTGGCGGCCGTCGACCATGAACTTCTCGGTGGTCAGGCGCGAGAGATGCGCCGAATCGTAGAGGTGGGTGGTCTGGTCGACCAGCTGGTCCCAGCTCTTGGCCGGGTGGATGTTGACCTCGATGACGCCGGGGTCGGGTGTGACGCGGAAATGCGTCAGGCGCGGATCGGACGGTGGCTCGTAGCCTTCCATGATGACCGGCAGGCTCATCTCGTCAGCCGTCGCCTCGACGGCGGCGACGATTTCCAGGTAGTCGTCCAGCTTCTCGGTCGGCGGCATGAAGATGTAGAGCTTGCCGTCGCGCGGTTCGGCGCACATCGCCAGGCGGGTGATCCAGGCGGCAGATTCCTTGAAGCCGGGGACGGTATCGGTCGGCTTCTCCCACGGGCGGGCCTTGCCCTTACCCGAGGCATCGCCGTAGACGGGCACGGCACCGCTGCGGCGGTCCTGCATCTGCGGCACGCTGGCGGCGCGCTCGCCGCTGACACGGGCGCGCAGCGCGGCGTGGCTGGCCAGCGGATCGGTCGCCGTCTCGGCATCGGGCGGATTGACGTAGGGGTAGTCGCTCTTCGAAGTCCACGGCTGCGAGTCGATCGGCAGGCGGTAGCCCATCGCCGAATCGCCGGGGAACAGGTAACAGCGCTCGGCGCGCAGGAACCACGGCCCGGTCTGCCATTGGTTCCAGACGTTCTTCATGATCGGCAGGGTATGGCCGACGACATGGGTCATGCCCTGGGTGAACACCTTCATCAGGCGCTCGCGCTCGAGCGCATCGTCGACCCGCGAATCGAAGGGATCGACGTTGCCCGGCAGGCGGCGCTCGCGCCACATGTAGTAATAGACGTCCTCGTAAGCTGGGAAGACGTGCTCGTCGGTGACCCCCAGGCGCTGGGCGACGCGCTTCAGGAATTGCCCGGCCTGCTCGGCAGTGACGCCGTAATTGACGCTCTCATTGGCGTACAGCGCCGGCGAGTTCCAGATCGGCTCGCCGTCCTTGCGCCAGAAGCAGTTCAGGCTCCAGCGCGGCAGCTGCTCGCCGGGGTACCACTTGCCCTGGCCGAAGTGCATGAGGCCATTGGGCGCGTAATACTCGCGCAGGCGATGGAATATCTCGGCGGCGAAAATCCGCTTGGTCGGACCGAGGGCGTCGGTATTCCATTCGGCGCCGTCCGGGTCGTCGACCGCGACGAAGGTCGGCTCGCCGCCCTGTGTCAGGCGCACGTCCAGCTTCTGCAGGGTTTCGTCGATCTGGTGGCCGAGACCTTCGATCTCGATCCACTGTTCGTCGGTGTAGGGCTTGGTAACACGTGGCGCTTCCCAGATGCGGGTCACCTGCATGTGATGCTCGAAGGTGGTTTCGCACTCGTCGATGCCACCGGTGACTGGCGCCGCGGAAGCCGGCTGCGGCGTGCAGGCGAGCGGGATGTGACCTTCGCCGGCAAAGAGGCCGGAGGTCGGATCAAGGCCGATCCAGCCGGCACCCGGCAGATAGACTTCGGTCCATGCGTGCAGGTCGGTGAAGTCCTTCTCCGGGCCGGAGGGGCCGTCGAGCGACTTGACGTCTGCGGTCAACTGGATCAGATAGCCGGAAACGAAGCGCGCCGCCAGCCCGAGGTGACGCAGGATCTGCACCAGCAGCCAGGCCGAGTCGCGGCAGGAGCCGGAACGCTTTTTCAGCGTTTCCTCCGGGGTCTGCACGCCGGGTTCCATGCGGATGGTGTAGGCGATGTCCTTCTGCAACTGGGCGTTCAGGGCGACCAGGAAATCGACGCTACGCAACGGTGCGCGGGAAATGCCGTCGATGTACTTCTGGAACAGCGGCGTCGCCGGCAGTTTGAAAAGATATGGCTTCAGCTCATGACGCTCCCAGGCCTCATAGGTGAAGGGAATTTTCTCGGCATGGGGTTCAAGGAAGAAGTCGAAGGGGTTGATGACCGACATCTCGGCCACCAGGTCGACCTCGATGCGGAACTCGCGCGTCTTTTCCGGGAAGACCAGGCGGGCCAGGTAGTTACCCTGCGGATCCTGCTGCCAGTTGACGAAGTGCTGTTCCGGCCCGACCTTCAGCGAATAGGAAAGAATGCGCGTCCGCGAATGCGGACAGGGGCGCAGGCGGACAACCTGCGGCCCGAGATTGACCAGGCGGTCATAAGAATAGTGAGTGACGTGATTTAGTGCGACGTGAATGGACACGGGTTTGCTCCGGGCAAGATGACTGCAGGCTTAAAAGCAAAAGGCGAACCAGCTTGCAAGCCATTGTTTTTTCTGAGGCCGAATTATGCCATGCACCGCGCAAAAGCCCGCCGGCCGCGTCATTGCACCAAACCGGTGCCTGCCGGCGCAAACCGCGCGCCCCGATGCAGGGCATGGAACATGCTAGGCTCGTTGCCATGGATCAGCGCATTCCCACCCAACGCATCATCAAGATTCGCCGCGACTACAACACCTGGGTCGCCGACGAAACGCTGGAAGATTACGCGCTGCGCTTCACGCCGCGCAGTTTCCGCAAGTGGTCGGAAATGCGCGTCGCCAACACGGCTTTCGGCGCCGCTTCCTTTCTGGTGCTGGAGGCCGTCGGCGCCACCATGCTGGTCGATACCGGCTTCGTCAACGCCTTCTGGGCCATCCTCGCCACCGGCCTGATCATCTTCCTGATCGGCCTGCCGGTCAGTTACACCGCCGCCAAACACGGCCTCGACATGGACCTGCTGACGCGCGGCGCCGGCTTCGGCTACATCGGCTCGACCATCACTTCGCTGATCTACGCCTCGTTCACCTTCATCTTCTTCGCCCTCGAAGCGGCGATCATGGCCTATGCGCTCGAACTCGCCTTCGGCATCCCGCCGGCCTGGGGCTACCTGATCTGCGCGCTGGTCGTCATTCCGCTGGTCACCCACGGTGTCACCGCCATCAGCAAACTGCAGGCGTGGACGCAGCCGTTGTGGATCTTCCTGCTGGTGCTGCCCTACGCCTTCGTCTTCATCGAGGAGCCCGCGGCGCTCGCCGGCCTTTGGCAATACGCCGGCGAGCACGGCGCCGGCGCCGGCTTCGACCCGCACCTGTTCGGCGCCGCGCTCACTGTCGGCATCGCGCTGGTGACGCAGATGGGCGAGCAGGTCGATTACCTGCGTTTCATGCCGGAAAAGACCGCCGCCAACGCCCGCCGCTGGTGGTTCGGCGTCATCGTCGGCGGGCCGGGCTGGGTGTTACCGGGCATCCTCAAGATGCTCGGCGGCGCCCTGCTCGCCTGGCTGGTGCTGCGCAACGGAATTGCCCCCGAAAAGGCGGTCGACCCCAACCAGATGTACCTGATCGGCTTCTCGCACGTCTTCGACAACACGACCCTGGCGATCGCCGCCACCGTGCTCTTCGTCGTCGTCTCGCAGCTCAAGATCAACGTCACCAACGCCTACGCCGGCTCGCTGGCCTGGTCCAACTTCTTCGCCCGCCTGACGCACAGCCATCCGGGGCGCGTCGTCTGGGTCGTCTTCAACACGCTGATCGCGCTGCTGCTGATGGAACTGAACGTCTTCCAGGCGCTCGGCCAGGTGCTCGGCCTCTATTCCAACATCGCCATTTCGTGGATGGCGGCGGTCGTCGCCGACCTCGTCATCAACAAGCCGCTCGGGCTGGCGCCGCCGGGCATCGAGTTCAAGCGCAGCAATCTCTACGACATCAACCCGGTCGGCGTCGGCGCCATGGGCATTGCCTCACTGCTCTCGATTGCCGCCTTCGTCGGCCTGCTCGGGGCCGAGCTCCAGCCCTACGCCTCGTTTGTCGCGCTCGGCAGCGCGCTGCTGGTTTCGCCGCTGATCGCCTGGGCCACAGGCGGCCGCTACTATCTGGCGCGGCCAGCGGCACCTGTTGCGGTCGACGCCCAAAAATGCTCGATTTGCGAACGCGATTACGAAGGCGAGGACATGGCCCACTGCCCCGCTTACCAGGGGCCGATCTGCTCGCTGTGCTGCTCGCTCGACGCCCGCTGCCACGACCTGTGCAAGCCCGAGGCCAGCCTCACCGCACAGTGGAACGCCCTGCTGCGCCGCCTGCTGCCGGCCCCCGCCCTGCCCTACCTGGAAACCGGCCTCGGCCATTACCTGCTGCTGATGACCGGCATCGTGCCGGTGCTGGCGCTGGTCCTCGGCGTACTGTACACCCACGAACTGCTGGCCCTTGGACCGCAGCAGACGGTGCTGATCGCCGCGTTGCAGGACAGCTTCGTCAAGGCCTTTGCGGCGCTGCTGCTGCTTTCCGGCGTCGGCGCCTGGTGGATGGTGCTGACCCAGCAGAGCCGGGAAGTCGCGCAGGAGGAATCGAACCGCCAGACGCAGTTGCTGATGCAGGAAATCGAATCGCACCAGCGCACCGACGAAGCCCTGCAGAAAGCCCGCCAGGTCGCGGAACAGGCCAACCAGGCCAAGAGCCGTTACATCACCGCGATCAGTCACGAGTTGCGCACGCCGCTCAACAGCATCCTCGGCTACGCCCAGATTCTCGCTGCCGATGAAAGCGTGCCACCCCACCGCAAGCAGGCGGTCAGCATCATCCGCAAGTCGGGCGACCACCTGCTGTCGGTCATCGAAGGCACGCTCGACATCGCCCGCATTGAGGGCGGCAAGCTGACGCTTGACGTCAGGGCGCTCGATTTCCCCGATTTCATGCAGCAGATCGTCGGCATGTTCGAGCTGCAGGCGCGCAACAAGGGGCTGTCCTTCGCCTACCAGCCGACAGGTGAGATTCCTGCCGTGGTACGCGCCGACGAAAAGCGCCTGCGCCAGATCCTGATCAACGTGCTCGGCAACGCGGTCAAGTTCACGGTGCGCGGCGGCGTCGCCTTCAGGGTCGAATGCCGGCGCGAGATGGCGGTCTTCGAAATCCGCGACAGCGGCCCCGGCATTCCGGCCGCCGACCTCGACCGCATCTTCGAGCCCTTCGTCCGCGGCAGCACGGTGCAGGCCGGCGGCAGCGGCGTCGGCCTGACCATCGCGCGCATGCTGACCGACCTGATGGGCGGCGAGATGCAAGTGTCAAGCAAGCCGGGTGAAGGTACGCTGTTCCGCATCCGCCTGTTCCTGCCGCAGGTCCATTCGGCCCAAGCAGCGCGCGAACTGCCGCGCATCAACCGCATCGGCTACGTCGGCGTGCGCCGGCGCATCCTGGTCGTCGACAACGAAAAGGTCGACCGCGACATGCTGCAAAACGTACTCGAACCGCTCGGCTTCGTCGTCGAACAGGCGGCGAGCGGCTACGAGGCGCTGCAGGTGATTCCACGCTTCGCGCCGCATCTGGTGTTCATGGATCTCGGCATGCCGGGCATCGACGGCTGGGAAACCATCCGCCGCATCCGCCAGCAGCAGTTGACCGATGCCCGCATCGCGGTCCTCTCGGCCAACGCCTTCGACAAGGGGCTGGACAACGACGCCGGTGTCATTGCCGCGGATTTCATCGTCAAACCCGTGCGCGTCAACGAACTGCTGGACTGGATCGGCCGCAAGCTGGAACTGGCATGGGTCACCGCCGACACGCCGCCCCCGGCCCCGCCTTCCATCCCCGCCGAGCCGCCGCCGCTGGTGCCGCCGCCGGAATTGCAACTGGCCGCGCTCGACGAACTGATCGGCCTCGGCTACCTGCGCGGCATCCTCGCCAGGCTGGCCGAGATCGAAAAAATCGATCCGCGGCATGGCGAATTCGTGCGCGTCCTGCGCGATCTGGCGCGACAATTCCAGTTCGACGCCATGAAGGAACTACTCAGGAAAATGCGCGATGCCGACCGTTGACCGCAGCATTTCGGACATCGTGCTGATCGTCGACGACGTCCCGGAAAACCTCTCGCTGCTCCACGATGCGCTGGATGAAGCCGGCTACACGGTGCTCGTCGCCACCAACGGCGAATCGGCGCTGCAACGCGCCCGCCAGAGCCTGCCCGACGTCGTCCTGCTCGATGCGCTGATGCCTGGCATCGACGGCTTCGAGGTCGCCCGCCGGCTGAAGGCCGACTTCGCGACGCAGCACATTCCCATCGTCTTCATGACCGGGCTGACCGAAACCGAGCACGTCGTCGCCGCCTTCGCCGCCGGCGGTGCCGATTACGTGACCAAGCCGATCCGCCCGCCGGAAGTGCTGGCGCGCATCGCCGCCCACATGCAGAACGCCCGTCAGATGAAGCAGGCGCGCAGCGCGCTCGACGCCTTCGGCCAGGCCACCGTCGCCGTGCGCGCCGCCGACGGCCGGCTGGTCTGGCAGACGCCGCTCGCCCGCAAGCTGCTCAACGACTATTTCGCCAACCCGGAAGACGTAGCGCCGGAAGAGTTGCTCACCTGGATCGCCAGCGCCCACCGTGCCCGGCGTGATGGCCGCGAGCCGTCATCGCTGCTGATCGCCGACGGCAGCCGCCGCCTGCTCGCCTCCTTCCACGACCAGACCGGCGATGACGAATGGCTGGTCGTGCTGCGTGAAGAAAACGACGCCTCCGCCATCGACTCGCTGATCGCCGCCTTCCGCCTGACCCAGCGCGAGGCCGAGGTGCTCTACTGGGTCGTCCAGGGCAAGACCAGCAACGACATCGGCGACATCCTCGGCAACAGCCCGCGCACGGTCAACAAGCACTTAGAGCATGTTTTCGAGAAGCTCGGCGTCGAGACGCGCACAGCGGCGGCCAATCTGGCGCTGAGCAAGATGCGGGGAACCTAACCACACAGCTGTACTTTGCCATCAATATGCACTCGCATTGAGCAAATATTGGTTGCAATAGGACAAATGAGACGTTGCTAACCTAAAAAGGCGCTGAATAATTCAGCTTGAGTGGGGTACAAGCAAAGCTTTGTTTGAAGAAACGTCTAAAACTGCCGTACTTTGCGAAGCAACCCAGCAGTTTTTGAAGCATTTTTCTGCCATTTTTCATGGCATCGAGTAATCTCGTTCGCTACTGTTTGGAGGGTGTCCGGAATTTTGTGTAAACGGGATTTCGGTTAAAGGCTGTTCATCCGGTCCTCGAACTGGATAGTAAAGCGAGTCAGCGCTGCTTTCCAATCCCGAATCGGCATTGTCCATTTCTTGCTGATATTGCGCAGGGTCAGGAAGAACAGCTTCAGCAGTGCGTCATCGCTCGGGAACGAACCGCGGTTCTTGGTGATTTTTCGCAGACTCATGTTCACTGACTCGATGGCATTGGTCGTGTAGATCACCTTCCTGATCTCCGGCGGGTAGTCGAAGAACGGGATGATCCTCGACCAGTTGCGGCGCCAGGACTGGCTGATCGGCAGATAGGCGTCATCCCATTTGTCTTCGAACTCGCCCAGCCTCTGCTCAGCCTCGTCGGCGGTAGCGCAGGTATAAATCCGCTTCAGGTCGGCGGCGACTTCGGCGCGCATTTTCCAGGAAACGTAGTTCAGGCTGTTGCGCACCATATGGACGATGCACAGTTGAACGGCCGCCAGGGGATAGACGGCTTCGATGGCTTCCGGGAAGCCCTTCAGGCCATCGACGCAGGCGATGAAAATGTCCTGCACGCCCCGGTTCTTCAGTTCAGTGACGACCTGCAGCCAGAACTTGGCACCTTCCGTCTGAGCAATCCAGAGGCCCATCACTTCCTTCTCGCCGCTCATGTTGATGCCGATGGCCAGATAGACGGCTTTGACCCGCACACTGCCGTCCCTGACTTTGACGTGGAGGCAGTCGAGATAGACGATCGGATACAGCGCATCCAGGGGCCGGGACTGCCAGGCCTTCACTTCGTCGATGACGGCGTCGGTCACCGATGAGATGAGGGTCGGTGAAACTTCCGTGCCGTACATTTATTCCAGGTGTGACTGGATCTCGCGTACTGTCATCCCGCGGGCGTAGAACGACAGAATCTTGTCGTCGAAACCCGTCCAGCGGGTCTGGTGTTTGGGGATTAGCTGCGGCTCGAAGGTGCCGTGGCGGTCGCGGGGGATTTCAATCGGCAGTTCGCCGAATTCGCCCTTCAGCGTCTTCTTGCTCTTGCCGTTCCGGGTGTTGCCCGCTGGATTCTCGACCGGTTCGTTCTTGCCATGGCCGAGGTGATCGGCCATCTCGGCTTCCAACGCCTTCTCGACCAGCAACTTGGTCAGTTGCTTGAGCAACCCGTGCTCACCAATCAGGTCTTCCGGCTTTCGGTAATCAACCAGCAGGCTGTCCAGCAACTCATTGGGTACGGCTTTCTTTGCTACGGCCATCATCGCTCCTTGGGGCGCGGCAGTTTCCTGCCAAATGACCGTTTACACAAAAATTCTTACACCCTCCGGTCCGGGGTATGGTCTTTCGGACTTCACTGACGGCCAATGGATCGGCTACAGTCGTGCGGTTTTTACCTCAGAACCTGTTCACGATCTTCTGAGCAAAAGTGCGAGGAAGGCGAGGTGAATGAACTGTAGGCTGGTGTTGAGTTTGCGCTCGCAGTTTTTCCACAGACGGCGGCATTTCTCGATCCAGGCGAAGGATCGCTCGACGACCCAGCGCCGAGGCATGACGGCAAAGGTGTGGAGCTCGCTGCGTTTGGCGACTTGAACCTCGGCACCGAGCAGTTCTTTAACGGCATGGGCAAATGGCTGACCGACATACCCGCCGTCGGCCAGGATGCGCTGAACGGCTTGTAAATCAGCCGCGCAACGACCGAGAGCCAGCAATGCCCCCTTGCGATCTGTCACATCGGCCGTCGTGACAGCGATCGCGTGGGGCAAACCTTGGGTGTCGACCGCAATGTGGCGCTTGATCCCCGAGACCTTCTTGCCGGCATCGTAGCCTTTCTCTCCCGCACTATCGGTGTTCTTGACGCTCTGTGCGTCGACGATCAAAAAGCTCGTCGAGGATTTGCGCCCCTGTCTTGTACGCGCCTCGCCAACCACATTTTTTTAAGCCCGCTCCAGGACGCTAAAACCGTCTGCAGGCTCGCTCCATTTGGCGAAGTAGGCATGCACCGTTCGCCATTTGGGATATTCGCTCGGCAACATCCGCCACTGGCAGCCGCTTTTCAGCAAATACAGTACGCCGCAGAACACTTCATATAGATCAACCGTCCGCGGCTTGGTCTGCTTGCGCACGCTTTCCAACAACGGCCTGATCTCCTCAAAGGCGTCCTTGCTGATGTCAATGAGGTAGCTCTTTCTCATGCCCCAGTTTACGACATGTAAATGATTGTGAACAGCCTCTAAGGCAAGTATCGCCGCGCTTTTCGCCCCATGTCAAACGAGAACTTCGTCGGCAAAGCTCACTCGCTCATGCAGAACCACCGTCTGAAGCCTCAAGACCGGCTGAATTCGGCCGGTCTTGAGGCTTCAGACGCGAGTCGTCCCGCGACAAGCCGCAACTCTTGTCTTTGCCGCCCCTACCAGGCGACGCGCTGGTCGAATTCGTAGTCCGGTGCCGGCTGGGCCTGCGGATCGATTTCCCGCTCGGCCTGATCGTCCACCGGCAACTCCCACAGCTGCGGACCGCGCGCCGGGGCCAGACGCGGTGCCGAGTTCGGCTCGCCCAGGTGGCCGAGAATCTCGCGGATCACCGGACCTTCGTTGATGAAGGCGATGATCCGCATGTCGCCTCCGCACTTCGGGCAGACGAGCGGCAGCACCTCGTAGATACGCGCCAGCAGCAGCGCCCAGACGTAACGTGCGGCCCTGCGGAGGGCAGGCTCCTCTGCCTCTTCGTCTGGTGCGTTCGGGACGGTCGCGCCCGATTCTGGTGCCGACACCGCTTCGGTCATCGAGGTCGGTAGGGGCACCACGTCTTTCGCCACTGCCAGCGCCGTCACCGCCGCCCGCAGCAGCGCATTCGGCGCCAGCACCCCGTAGTAGCGATGTCGATACCGACGGGGCGGCGGAATCAGCGCCGCCAGTCGTTCGATCAGTTCGTGCGCCGTCAGGAGCAGCCTGACACTGCCGCCGGGGCCGGGCTTGATGCTTTCGTAAACCAGACGCTCAGGATCAATCTGGCGCAGCGGTTCGAGCGCGAAGACAGGACGGGCGCAGTACCGTAGCAGGCGTTCCAGACCAGATCGGCCTCGGCTTCGATGCGCACCCCGACATCAAGGCTGAAGCCGCCACCGTGTTCCCAAGCGGCCATTTCCTCGGCGGCCTCCGGTTCGGGCTGGTGTCGATTGCTTTGTAGCGGGCCATGGCGCCTCCCCGAATTCAACTTCAGCTTGGCGCCTTGTCATTCCATATGGTTCACGGCAAGATGCCGGCATGAATATACTTTTTCTACAGCGTCGTTAGCCCCACGGGGCGGCGTGCTATCTGGGCTGGCAGGAGTCCCTGGCCCTGCTGGCGCTACTGGTCGAGGCGGAAATCCCGGGCTGACCCACCGCGGCCAACATCCAATTGTCATCGGCCTGCGTGCCCGCGCCGGGCATAACTGGCATTGCCCCGCTCGCGGAAGCGTGCGCCGCCATTGCGGAGGATGACCGATGTTCGACGTATTCATCAGCTATCGACATAGCGACGCGGCGGCGGTCGGCGCCCTGGTGGCGGCCTTGCGCGAAGCCGGCCTCGCCGTGTGGCAGGACGAATCGGGGATCGAGGATTTCACCAGCATCCAGCGCTCGATCGAGACCGGGTTGGCCCAGTCGCGGGTTCTGCTCGCCTGGTACTCGGCCCGCTACCCTGAATCCCTGGCCTGCCAGTGGGAACTGACCCGGGCCTTTCTCGCCGGCCAGGAGGAGGGCGACCCCCGGCGCCGCGTGCTGCTGGTCAATCCCGAGCCGGCGAACGGCCACATCCACCCGGTGGAGCTGCGGGATGCCCTCTATCGGGCGGCACCCGGCGATCCCGCCGCGCTGCAGGGGGCGGCCGAGGCGGTGCGGGCCCACGTGGGGGGATTGCCCGGCGTCATCGGCGCGGTCGGCACCGGGACCGGCCCCCGTTGGTTCGGACCGGTTGGTGGCGACGGGTCGAACCGTTTCGTCGGGCGCCAGCGGGAGATGTGGGAGATCCATTCCGGCCTCTGGAGCGCCGCTGTGCCGATCATCACCGACCGCCACGGCCGTTCCCTGGTGCGCCTGACGGGGATGGGCGGCGCCGGCAAGTCGCTGACGGCGGAAATGTATGCCCTGCGTTTTGCCGCTGCCTACCCGGGCGGGGTGTTCTGGCTGCGGGCGACGGGCGACGACATGCCAGCCGCCGATCTAGCCGAGTCGTGCACCGGCAAGCTCGCCGATTTCGCCCTGCAGCTGGGCGTCGCCGCGCCCCCCGGGGCGCGGGCAGAGCTGCGCCAGGCCCTGGCCGACCGGCTGGGCGGCGGGGGCGACTACCTGTGGATCGTGGACGATCTACCGGGAAACCTGGCGTGGGGGCCGGCGCAGGGGTGGCTGGCACCCAGCGGCAACGGGCACACCCTGATCACCTCCCGCAGCGAAGGCGCCGACTGGGCCGGCGCCCTGGTGCGGCTGGCGGATCTGGACGAGGCCGCCGCCCTGCGCCTGCTGACCCACGCCCGCACCCCGGCGGACACCGCCGAACTGGCCGAGGCCCGCCAACTGGTGCGCGACCTGGGTTGCCACGCCATGGCCGTGGAACTGGCGGCCGCCGCCGTGCGCACGCGGGGCTTCGGGGAGTTCCGGGCCAGCCTGCAGGCGCCCTCCCGGGACGCCCTGGAATTCGCGGCGCGCCTCGTGCAGTCCAAGGGCCAGAACCTGCCGCACCGGGACCGCACCCAGCTCAATCTTTCCCTCATACTGGCCCAGAGTGTCGCCGCCATCGGCGCGGCCGACCGGGATTGCCTGACCCTGGCCTCGGTCCTCGCGCCGGCCCGATTGTCGCGGGAACTGGTGTCGCGCTCCTTCGCCATCGCCGACGGCAGCGACCCGGCGGACGCCGAAGACGCGGCGGATATCGCCATGGCGGCGGTGGCTGCCCAGTCCCTGGCGCGGGCGCTGCCGGGGGGTGCGCTGCTGGTGCATCCCCTGGTCACCCGCGCGGCGCGGCAGGCGGGGGAGGGCGAGCGGGCGGCCCGCCTGCGCCTGGGCGCTCTTGGCGCTCTGGAAGCCCTGCTCGGCGACGACATCTTCGACGCCCGCCGGCATGCCGCCCTGGCCGACGACATCGCCCACGCCCGGGCCGCCCTGGCCGGCACCTACGGCGATCCCGCCACCGCGGTGCTGTCCGAGTTGCGGCTGCTCGACGCCCTCTACATCTACGATTTCCATCACGGCGACTACGCCGAGGCCGCCCGCGTGGCCGAGTGCCTGATCGCCTACGGGCAGGCCCGGCTCGGCCCGGATCACACCAATACCCTGATCTTCATGACCTATCTGGGGGAGGTTTACCGCCTGCAGGGCCGGCTGCAGGAAGCCTACGACCTGCATTACCGCGTCCTCGCCGCCCGCAGCCAGGCGGGCGACCCCGACACTCTGATCTCTGCCAACAACCTGGCCCTGGTGATGCAGGCCCAGGGCAACCTGCAGGAAGCACGGGACATGCAGGAAATGGTGTTGGCCCAGTACGAGCGCACCGTCGGCGAGCGGGACCGGCGGACCATGCTCGCCCTGCACAACCTGGCCGGCACCCTGCGCGACCAGGGAGATTACGAGGGGGCGCGGGCCCTCGCCGAGCGGGCGCTGGCGCTGCGCCGCGAGGTGCTGGGCCCCCACAGCCCAGAAACCCTAGAGAGCCAGCTTAATCTGGCGGAGATTCTGCGCCACCTGGGGGCATCTGGGGAGGCACGCCAATTGAACGCCGAGACCGCGGCGGCGATGCAGGGCGACTGGGCCGGGGCAACGCCCCTCAGCCTCACGGCGCAGAACAATCTGGCCGCCGCCTTGCACAGCGAAGGCCGTTTCGCCGAAGCCCGGGAAGTCATGGCCGAGGTGCTGGCCCGGCGCGTCGAGTTGGTGGGCGCCGGCGACCCGGATTGCATCGCCTCCCGCATCAGCCTGGCGGGCATACTCATCAGCCTGGGCGAACTGCCGGCCGCGGTGGAACAGGCCGAAACCGCCGTGGGCCTGGCCTGCGCGTCCCTGAGCCCGGGCCATCTGTTGATCGTGCGGGCCGTCTACCACGCCGTCCTGGCGAGGCTCAAACAGGGCGACCCCGATTTCAAGGCAAAGAGTCGCGAATTGATCGAGCGCCTGGCCCCCCACGTCGACCACTTCCCGCCTGACATTCCGGACGAGGAAAGCGAAATGCTTAGGTTCCTGCTGGCGGTAGCTGCGGCCGGCGGAGAAGAATAGGCGACACCGCCACGGGGGCGAAAATGGGTCAGAGACATTTACCATTTCAAAACCTGAGTGTCCCAGCCCCCTTTGACAAGGCGCACATCGCACGCACGGTGCGGTAGAGCACGGTGCGTTCAGGCTGGCGACGACGATAGGTGGCGATGCGCGAAATGGCACACGTGGCGGCAGCGGCGGGCATGGGCATCCTGATCGGGGGATCAGGATGAATGACTGTGTCGATATACAGTCATTTGCGCAAATCGTGGCGTAGACGGCCCACTGGTGCAGGTTGGATGGACTTGCCTCGCGCATGCCGCCTGCTGATCCCACGAAAAAGCCCCCACCAGTTTCCCGGCGGGGGCTTTTTACTGGGTTCCCGCTGACGCGGGAAAAACCAGACTGATTATATCTCGACGGTAGCCGCCTGTTCCACAAACTCCGGAATCTGGTCGAAATTCATGTAGCGATAGACTTCACCGGCCTTGGCGTTCACCAGCTTGATCTGCTCCATGTATTCCGGCACCGTCACGATGCGGCCGGCCAGCGCGCACATGGCGGCCAGTTCGGCGGAACCGAGGTACACCTGGGTGTCGATGCCGAGGCGGTTCGGGAAGTTGCGGGTCGAGGTGGAGATCGCGGTGGAGCCCTTGCGGATCTGTGCCTGGTTTCCCATGCACAGCGAGCAGCCCGGCATTTCCATGCGGGCGCCGGACTTGCCGAGGACGCCGTAGTAGCCTTCTTCGGTCAGAATCAACGCATCCATCTTGGTCGGCGGGGCGATCCACAGACGGGTCGGGATGTCTGACTTGCCTTCGAGAACCTTGGCGGCAGCACGGAAGTGGCCGATGTTGGTCATGCAGGAACCGATGAAGACTTCGTCGATCTTGGCGCCGGCGACTTCGGACAACACCTTGACGTCGTCCGGATCGTTCGGACAGGCCAGGATCGGCTCGGTGACTTCGGCCAGGTCGATTTCGATGACGGCGGCGTACTGGGCGTTGTCATCCGGCTGCAGCAGGACGCCATTGGCGATCCAGTCTTCCATGGCGTTGATGCGGCGCTTCAGGGTGCGGGCATCTTCGTAGCCTTCCGCGATCATCCACTTCATCAGCGTGATGTTGGAGCGCATGTACTCGACCATCGGCTCCTTGTTCAGGCGCACGGAACAAGCGGCGGCGGAACGCTCGGCAGCCGCGTCGGACAGTTCGAAGGCCTGTTCGACCTTGAGATCCGGCAAGCCTTCGATTTCCAGGATGCGGCCGGAGAAGACGTTCTTCTTGCCCTTCTTCTCGACGGTCAGCAGGCCGGCCTTGATCGCGTACAGCGGAATGGCGTTGACCAGGTCACGCAGGGTGATGCCATCCTGCATCTTGCCCTTGAAGCGGACCAGCACGGATTCCGGCATGTCCAGCGGCATGACGCCGGTGGCGGCGGCAAAGGCGACCAGACCGGAACCGGCCGGGAAGGAAATGCCGATCGGGAAGCGGGTGTGCGAGTCGCCGCCGGTGCCGACGGTATCCGGCAGCAGCAGGCGGTTCAGCCAGGAGTGGATGACGCCGTCGCCCGGACGCAGCGAGACACCGCCGCGCGTGGAAATAAAGGACGGCAGTTCGCGGTGCATGCGCACGTCGACCAGCTTCGGATAGGCCGCGGTGTGGCAGAAGGATTGCATGACGAGGTCGGCGGAGAAGCCGAGGCAGGCCAGATCCTTGAGTTCGTCGCGGGTCATCGGGCCGGTGGTGTCTTGCGAACCGACGGTGGTCATCTTCGGCTCGCAGTAGGTGCCGGGCAGGATGCCGGTCACGCCGCAGGCCTTGCCGACCATCTTCTGGGCCAGCGAGTAACCCTTGCCGTCGTCGGCCGGGTTTTGCGGCAGGCGGAACAGGGTGGATTGCGGCAGGCCGAGGAATTCACGCGCCTTGGTGGTCAGGCCGCGGCCGATGATCAGGGGGATACGGCCGCCAGCACGAACTTCGTCGAGGATGACGAGGGTCTTGAGCTGGGATTCAGCGATGGTGGCACCGTTTTTGGTGGCGGTGACCTTGCCGGTGCCTTGATCGACCTTCAGTTCGATCTCGTCGCCCATGTCCATCTGGCCGGCGTCGATTTCGATCGGCAGCGCGCCAGCATCTTCCATGGTGTTGAAGAAGATCGGGGCGATCTTGGAGCCGAGGCAGAAACCGCCGAAACGCTTGTTCGGGACGAAGGGAATGTCTTCGCCGGTGAACCACAACACGGAGTTGGTGGCGGACTTGCGGGAAGAACCGGTACCGACCACGTCACCGACATAGGCGATCAGGTTGCCCTTGGCAGCCAGCGCTTCGAGTTGCTTGATCGGACCACGGGAACCGGCTTCGTCCGGCTCGATGCCCGGACGCGGGTTCTTCAGCATGGCCAGCGCGTGCAGCGGGATGTCGGGACGCGACCAGGCATCCGGTGCCGGCGACAGGTCGTCGGTATTGGTTTCGCCGGTCACCTTGAAAACGGTCAGCTTCTGCGAAGCCGGGACTTCCGGACGGGAGGTGAACCACTCGCCGTCGGCCCAGGATTGCATGACACTCTTGGCGTTGGCGTTGCCGGCCTTGGCCAGCTCGGCGACATCGTGGAAGAAGTCGAAGACCAGCAGGGTCTTCTTCAGGCCTTCGGCAGCCACGGCGCCGACGCCAGCATCAGCCAGCAAATCGATCAGCGGCTTGACGTTGAAACCGCCGAGCATCGTGCCGAGCAGTTCGGTGGCTTTTTCCTTGGAGATCAGGGCGCAGGCTTCTTCACCCTTGGCGACCTTGGCCAGGAACTCGGCCTTGACCTTGGCGGCATCATCCACACCGGCCGGAACGCGGTAGGTGATCAGCTCGACCAGGGCGGATTCTTCGCCCTGCGGCGGGTTCTTCAGCAGGGCGACCAGCTCGGTGGTCTGTTGCTTGGACAGGGGCAGCGGCGGGATACCGAGGGCTGCACGCTCTGCTACATGGGCGCGATAGGCTTCAAGCACGGCGACTTCCTTTCGTAAGGGGTTGCTCTGGGAAAACGAATATTTTACGACAATGGCGACGGCTGAATGGTTCGGTTTTTGTTCCCCAAGGCCGGTTCGCAAGTCTTATATATTTTATATGTTAGAACACTGCTGTACCAGAGCTGACAAAAATGCGCCGTGTGCGCCCGGGAGTCTGCCATTTTTTTGTGCAACCTACCGGAAACCCTTCCGGCCCAATGCATTACGCCACCTGTTCAGTGTTTATCCACAGACTTACCCAAGCAAACAGGGGATAAATTCAACTGATACGCTGCACTACCAGCAAGCAACGCGGCCATTTGTTCAAACCGGATATCGGGGCCGGAAGGAACCGCGCATGCAAATGACACTCTTACCTCCCCCTACCGAGGCTGGTTTTCCTTGATGCCATCACTTTCCATCGCTACCGTGAGCGCGGCCAGGCGGATCGAGCGCAGAGACTGGGAACGCCTCGCCCCCGACGGGCACCCCTTTCTCAACGCAGACTTTTTCTCGCTCATGGAACAGCATGAAACGGCTGGCCCCGCCTGCGGTTGGCATGCTGATCACCGGGTCGCCACGAATCCGGACGGTGCGGTCGTTGGCCTCGTTCCGACCTATATCAAGTCGAACTCTCACGGCGACTTTGTCCGGGACTGGTCCTGGGCAGCCGCCTACCAGCAGCTCGGAAAGACTTATTACCCGAAACTACTGTCCGGTGTGCCCCACACGCCCGCTTCCGGACCACGATTTCTGGTGGCGCCAGGAGCAGACAGCGATCAGGTTCGGAGGTGCCTGATCGAACACATCAAGGCATCGGTTGCCGAAAGCGACTACTCCTCGTGGCATGTCGGCCTACCCACGGACGCCGAGGTCGAATTGTTGCGCTCGCATGGCCTGCTGGTCAGCCACGACGTGCAATTTCACTGGCGGGATCATGGTTACGGCGATTTCGACGGCTACCTGGCAGCCTTTCCTTCCGCGAAACGCCGCAAGGTCATGGCAGAACGTCGGCGGGTGGGCGAAAACGGCCTCACCATCGAAGTCCGCCACGGGAATGAAATCGCACCCGAGGAATGGCCGGCGCTCTACCAGCTGTATGCCACCACCTTCGATAAATACGGCAATTACGCCGCCTTTTCGGCCGCCTGCTTCGCCGATCTGGCGGCTGCATTTGGCCGTCGCATGGTGATCTTCATTGCCCGGCAACAAGGCGCGCCGGTCGCCATTTCACTATGTTTTCGTAGCAACGACACCCTTTATGGCCGCTACTGGGGCACCAGCGGCAATTTCCACAGCCTGCATTTCGAACTGTGTTTTTACCAGGGCATCGCCTACTGCCTGCGCGAAGGCCTGAAGACGTTCGAGCCGGGCGCCGGTGGTGAACACAAGGTGGCCCGCGGATTCGAGCCGACCATCGTGCGTTCGTGTCACTGGATCGAGGATGCCCGGATGCGCCACCTGATCGGGCAATTCCTGGAACGGAACCGTCTGGCTGTCATGGCCTACGCCGAAGAGGCAGCGATGCACCTCCCCTTTACCCTGCCCAGATGACGATTAACCTAGTCATATAAAATAATTGTTGCAGCGCACCATTTTATTTGGCATAGTGGGGCTGTCTCCTCCACTTCCTCCTCCAAGGATTGGAATTTGCCCGCGCCCTGCGCGGGCTTTTTTTGCCCGGATTTTCCCGCAACGCAGCAACCAGCTGGCACCTTGGGCAGCCAGCCCCCGCACTATCGACGCCCCAATCCCGCCGCCGCGGTTTCCCCGTACAATTTGCCGGGTCACCAACCCGACCATCGGTCACGAGCCCCCATGAAATTTCAAGGCACCGATACCTACGTCGCCACCCGCGACCTGACGCTGGCGGTCAACGCCGCCGTCGCCCTGCAACGCCCGCTGCTCATCAAGGGTGAGCCGGGCACCGGCAAGACGCTGCTCGCCGAGGAAGTCGCCCGCGCCCTCGGCATGCCGCTGTTCCAGTGGCACATCAAATCAACGACCAAGGCCCAGCAAGGCCTTTACGAATACGACGCCGTTTCCCGCCTGCGTGATTCGCAGCTCGGCGACCCGCGTGTCGAGGACATTGGGCACTACATCGTGCATGGCGTGCTGTGGCAGGCCTTCGAGTGCGACGAACCGTCAGTGGTACTCATCGACGAAATCGACAAGGCCGACATCGAATTCCCCAACGACCTGCTGCGCGAGCTCGACCGCATGGAATTCCATTGCTACGAGCTGCACCGCACGATCAAGGCCAAACACCGGCCGCTGATCATCATCACCTCCAACAATGAAAAGGAGCTGCCCGACGCCTTCCTGCGCCGCTGCTTCTTCCACTACATCAAGTTCCCGGACAAGGAGACGATGCAGCGCATCGTCGGCGTGCATTTCCCAGTGCTCAAACACGAGCTGCTCAAGGAAGCGCTCGAAGTCTTTTTCGACCTGCGCGATGTCCCCGGCCTCAAGAAGAAGCCGTCGACCAGCGAGCTGATCGACTGGCTCAAACTGCTGCTGGCCGAGGACATCCCGCCCGAAGCCCTGCGCGCCAAAGAGGCAAAGGACGCCATTCCGCCGCTGCATGGCGCCCTGCTCAAGAACGAACAGGACGTGCATCTCTTTGAACGCCTCGCTTTCATGGCGCGCCGCAAGCAACCGTAAATGCTGGTCGATTTCTTCCTGCACCTGAAGGCCCGCCAGCTTCCCGTGTCCACCAACGAGCTGCTGGCCCTGCTCGAAGCGCTGGAAGCGCGACTGGTCAGCGCCAGCCTCGATGATTTCTATCTCCTGTCGCGCACCATCCTGGTCAAGGACGAAGCGCTTTACGACCGTTTCGACCGCGCCTTCGGCGAATACTTTCGTGGCATCGAAGACCTGCCCGGCTTCGCGCCGGACGTGCCGGAAGAATGGCTGGAACTGGCGGCGCGCCGCCACCTCTCGGAAGCCGACCGGCTCAAGCTGCAGAAACTCAGCTACGAGAAGATTTTCGAGCAATTGAAGGAACGCCTGGCCGAGCAGAAGGAGCGCCATTCGGGCGGCAGCAAGTGGATCGGCACCGCCGGCACCTCGCCCTACGGCCATGGCGGCTACAACCCGGAAGGCGTGCGCATCGGCGGCGAATCGGTGGGCAATCGCACGGCCATCAAGGTCTGGGATCAGCGCGAGTTTCGCAATCTCGATGACACCGTCGATCTCGGCGTGCGCAACATCAAGGTCGCGCTGCGTCGGCTGCGCCGCTTTGCCCGCAAGGGCGCCGCCACCGAACTCGACCTCGACGGTACCATCGCCGGTACCGCCCGCAACGGCGGCTGGCTCGACCTGCACCTGAGGCCGGAGCGCCACAACGCCGTCAAGGTCCTGCTCTTCCTCGACATCGGTGGCTCGATGGACGACCACATCCAGGCCTGCGAGGAACTGTTCTCCGCCGCCCGCGCCGAGTTCAAGCATCTCGAACATTTCTATTTCCACAACTGCGTCTATGAAGGGGTGTGGAAAGACAATCGTCGGCGCCACGGCGAAAAGCTGTCGACCTGGGACGTCATCCACACCTACGGTCCCGACTACAAGCTGGTTTTCGTCGGCGACGCCAGCATGAGCCCCTACGAAATCGCCCGCCCCGGCGGCAGTGTCGAACACTGGAACGAGGAAGCCGGCGTCGTCTGGCTGGAACGCCTGCTCGCCACCTGGCCCCACGCCGCCTGGCTCAACCCGCTGCCGGAAGCGCATTGGAGCTACACGCCGTCGATTGGGATGATCGAACAGTTGGTCGGCAAGCGAATGTTTCCGCTGACCATTGATGGGCTGGAGCGGGCGATGCGGAGTCTATCCAAGTAAATTTGGAATTGCCGCCGCGACCCGCTTTCGGCCATGGAACAACGCTAAACAATATCTGACTGTTATGCGCTGAAACCTTCCCTCGGCTAGACCTCTAGCCGACAGTCGCGACAAGAATCGTTGTTCATTAATAACCAAGATAGCCGCATCCACAAGCCCCACAGTGGCAAAGAATCCAACCACAAGAAACGCACTCCACATCACTGGAGTTGTCGAGATGGGCATGGCAAGCGTAGCAATGAGTAACCCGTCTTCGCCAGCCCCCAGTAGGCCGGCTCAGTCCCCTGTAAGGCTTGCCAGACTTAATCACAAGATCCATGTGACGTTCCGCCAGTTCTTGACCCGCAAGAGAGGAGGCTGTCCGAAGTGTCTCAAGGTTCTTTTCCCGTTCTATTTTCTTGGCCTCTTCATCTGCTGCCTCTTTGGCTCTAGAAGCGTAATACGGTCTCTTCGTAGCTAACCAGTCTGCAAGATACTTGTCTTTCCATGCGAGATAGGTAGATAGGTAGGCTTGAAGTTGCGACGAATCGTTCGGTTCAGATTCGAGGGTTGAGGTGATAAATGTGCTCAGATAGCAATCTACCTCCCGTTCTTCGGTGTTCCACAAGAACATATGAACGCAGTTTGGGATTTGCATATCGGGGTCGAACAGCACGACCTCACCTCGCAAACTAAATGCTTTCAATTCTCTAGCCATGTTTCTTGGCCCTCCAATCAATGTGGTGCCGAAAATGAGAATGATATCTGCACTTTTTGATCAATTACACGGCATGACAGAGGGGCGGTGTCTTTGCACTCGAATGTCATGACGCATTTATTGCTTGAAATCGCTGGAAAATGGGCTCAAAGCAGCGAAGATGATGCTGCAACAATGGCTGTGCAACATCAAAGGCACAGCATCAAAGGGGCCGCCCATTAGTCGGCCTGTGTCAAGCGAGTAAACAATCCCATGGCGGCGCAAGCCGCCAGTCTTTTTACTTCTCTACCCCCCTCGCAATCGCTGACCGCGTCCGTATCTTCAAAGTATGGCTGCGAACGAATCGCGCCAGCCACCCATCAGGATCAAGCGATCAGCGATGCTCTGCCTTCGCCCTGGCGGCTTGGCCGCCCCAGAAGAACATTGGTGCCGCTTCGTGTCCAATGGATTTCACAGACTCGTGGCTGCCGGCTTCCCGGCGCCAACCCCTGGCTGGCTCACGTTACAGGCGATCCGCTTTACTGCTCGGGTGACAGCGAACGGCATCCCATTCAGGCTCGTGGCTCGTCGTCCAGGCCCCTTGCCGGGCTTGCCGCCGCCGTCGTGACTCAGGCAAAGCAGCGCGTCACATCAAAGGGTTTGCGCTCCTTCAAAATATGGAAGCACGCTCGCGCCAACTTGTGGGCCAGCGCCTTGATTGCTACCACGGTGTTTGTCCTGGCTTTCTTGCGCTCGTAGAAACGCTTGGCTTCGGGGCAGAAGCGCAGCGCAAAGTTCGCCGCTTCGACAAAAGCCCACGCCAGATACTTGTTGCCGTTCCTGGTGTTGCCCTCGCCTTTTTTCTTGCCGTTGCTCGTGTGCTGGCTGTCGACGCAACGCGCATACGAGGCAAAGTTGCCGACGGCGGCAAAGCGGTCGATGGATCCCGTTTCGAGCAAGATGATGGTGGCGAGAATGCGGCCAATGCCGGGAACGCTGGACAGCAGTACGTAGTCCGGTCGTTCACCGACGCTTTCTTGCAGACGCTTTTCAAGAAGGTCAATCTGCGCACCCAGCGTGATGATGACCGCAAGGTTGCTCTGTATCGCCAGGCTGACATCGGCCGGGAGCCCCATCTGTTCGACGCCTTCCGCAGTCAGGCGCTTGATGATGTTGCTGGTGATTTTCACTGCTTGCTGACGCGCCATGATGTTCTCGATCGCCAGAATGTGACTGGTGCGACTACGTACCAGTTGCATGCGCTTTCTGGCCAGGTCACGGATCGCCCGGTGCTCGGGTGGCAGAATGGTGCCGGTGGGCAGAATGCCCAAGCGAAGCAGATGCGCCAAATGGCGAGCATCGGCTTCGTCGCCACTGTGCTTGAGACCATCGTATTTCTTGATGGCTCCCGTATTGGCCCGCTTCACCACGAACCCTGCTTCCTGCAAGCCATCCACCAGCCAGTACCAGTTATAGGTGGATTCGACGACAACCCCAGTCAGTTCCTCACGCCAGGGCGACAGAAACCCAATGATTTTGGCGAGATCATTGGGCAGCCGCTTCTCCGCAACCACCCGGTCGTTGTCATCCATTACCGTCACCACGCTGTTGTTCGAATGAAGATCAATTCCGCTATATTTCATTTCCGGCCTCCGATGGTTATCGCAAGTTCGCAAACTCACTTTAACCCCGCCGCAACTGCGGCGGCGGGTGGCCGGCTAGATGATCTTCAGGCTCAATGTCACGCTTCGCGCCACTTGCGGTAATCCGCTGAACTCAAAGCTCAGGCGTCTCGGTAATGAAAGCGTAACTGGGCAATCTGTAGCGCTTCCCCATCTAAGCGATAAACCATGCGATGCTCGTCTGTGATCCGGCGTGACCAGAACCCGGAAAGGGCATGCTTCAACGGCTCCGGTTTGCCGACACCGGCAAAGGGTTCGCGCTGCGTCTCACGTATCAGCTTGTTGATCCGTTCGACCATCCGTTTGTCGTGCTTCTGCCAATACAAATAGTCTTCCCACGCCTCGTCGGCGAAGATCAGCTTCATCGATCCAGCGTCCGCTCGACGCCCTTGCCTGTATTCAATTGTGCGGCGGCTGCGAGAAGGCGCCGGGCGTTGGCGGGGGTGCGCAGGAGGTAGGCGGTTTCTTCCAGCGCTTTGTAGTCTTCGAGCGAGAGCATGACGACCGACTGCTCTCCGTTGCGCGTGATAATCAGGGCTTCGTGGTCGTTGCAGACGCGATCCATCGCGCTAGCAAGGTTGGCGCGAATAGTGGTGTAGGTGATTGCATCCATGGCAAGGCTCCTTTTATGTACGTTTTAATGTACATGTACAAGCAGTCTTTGTCTAGCACCACGACGCTGACACCCGGATGAATACCAGGAGAATTACAGGGGCGCCAACCCGCACCGTTGCCGCGCCCGGTTGCAGGCGGAATGTTCGGTATCGAACTCCCGGCATGGCGACGGTCGACCGTCGTAAATGGTGCAATTCACGATTTTTCCGATTTCTCCGGCCAGTCCCACGCAGCGCGGCTCGGTTGCATCGGTGCCGGCCATGCGGACGATGGCCGGCGTGACCGGAACGGTCATTTCCCTGGGCACCCCCGCCCCCCAGGCGAAAGCGCCACCGGCCAGTTCCGCGGGGTGAAAATCGACCCGAAAGCTGGCGCAGCAGGCGCCGCAGGTCTGGCAGACGTTCATGGCAGGCTGACCCGGCAGCGCCACAGTTCGTGGCCGGAGGCGAGGTATTTCTTCTCGAAGGGCGTCATCGGGTCGTCGGTCTGCCACGGTTCGGCGGCGACCGACTGGCCGGTCAGCAGGATCAGGGCTTGTGCCATTTCCTCGATGTAGATGCGCCAGTTGCTGCGGCATTCGAGTTCGCCGCCCAGTTCGCGCCACACCGGAAACACGGCGTGACCTTGCCAGCGCCGGGCGAGATGGCCGATTTTCGGCCACGGGTTCGGGTAGAGGTTGTAGTGGCGGGCGAGGCGGATGCCGCTTTCCGCGAGCAGGCGCCAGAAATCGACCAGCTCGGCGCGGATCAGCCGGGCATTTTTGGGCATTGGGAGCGGTCGACCGCGACTGATGCGGTCAATCGACTGATCGATGCCAAAAACAAAATGCTCGGGGTACAGCTCAGCGATGCGCTGCGTGCTCCAGCCGACGCCGCAGCCGGCATCGAGAATCAGCGGCGCGTCGGACTGCCAGGCGTCGCGGGCGGCCAGCGCGGCGGCGAAGGCTTCCCGGTTGTAGTCGAGGATGGGCTTGCGGAACGGATGCGCCATGTGGCGGCGGACGAGTACTTCGAGGTCGCGATGCGGCCCCTCCTGCGCGCTGCTGATGAAACGCGAATTTCCGCTCATGCGGCGAGCGGCAGTGCGCCAGGTATGCCGGCGGCGATCAGCGCGGCATCGATTTCGTGCGCTGTCTTGATCGGCCGCAGCGTCTGGTAGAGCACTTCGGCTTCCGGGTAATTGCGGCGCAGCAGGGCCAGCCATTGCTTGATGCGCCCGCCAGCATGGTCCGGCACCACTTTCCGGCGCACGCCCAGCCAGTAGGCGGCAACGCCGGGGGCGACTTCCGCCCAGCCGCCGGTTTCCTCGCCGCGTACGCGCCGCGCCAGCAGCGGGTCGGCAATCGCCCCGCGGCCGAGCATGATGTCGGCACAGCCGGTGGCCAGCTGGCAGTTGCGGAAGTCTTCCACGGTCCACACCTCGCCGTTGGCGATCAGCGGGATGTCGATGGCGGCACGCACCCTGTCGATCCATTCCCAGCGCGCTGGCGGGCGATAGCCGTCGAGCTTGGTCCGCCCGTGCACGATCAGTTCGTCGATGCCGCCGGCCGCCAGCGCCTGTGCGCAGTCGACGGCCAGGCTGGTATCGTCGATGCCGAGGCGCATTTTTGCCGTAAATGGGACGTCGACCGGAACCACCGCGCGCACGGCGCTGACGATCCGGTTGAGCAGTTCCGGTTCGCCGAGCAATGCCGCACCGCCGCGATGGCGGTTGACTGTCGGCGCCGGGCAGCCGAAATTGAGGTCGACGCCAGCCGGATTCAGGGTCACCAGCCGGCGGGCATTCTCCGCCATGAGGTAGGGGTCCGAGCCGAGCAGTTGCACGCGCATCGGCGTGCCGGCGGCAGTGCGACTGCCATTGAGCAGTTCCGGGCAGATGCGCTCGTAGGTCTTGACCGGCAACACGTTGCCGGACACCCGGACGAACTCGCAGATACCCCAGTCGTAGCCGCCGATGGCCGTCAGCACGCCGCGCAACAGGTTGTCGGCGAGCCCTTCCATCGGGGCGAGAAGAATGCGGGACATGTGAATTCTGGGGCGGGCGCTGATCAGCCGCGCATTATAATCCGCGCCATGACCGCGACCCAGCCGAACAACCCGCTCCACGGCATCACCCTCGAGCAGATCCTGAACGCTTTGCAGGCGCACTACGGCTGGGAGGAACTGGGGCGGCAGATCGACATCCGCTGCTTTACCCACGACCCGAGCGTTGCCTCCAGCCTGAAATTCCTGCGCCGCACGCCGTGGGCACGCGAGCGGGTGGAGTCGCTGTACGTCTATATGGTGCGCCGCAACAACGGCGGCCCGGTCTAAGCCGCCAAACCTGCAAATACCCGTAGGTGCGCGACCTGTAGCTGGCTATCATGCGCGTCTTCCCTGAAAGTTCCGCACATGATCATCCTCAAGAACGTCACCCTGCGCCGTGGCACCAAGACGCTGCTGGACAAGACCTCGGTCACCATCAACCCCGGTGAAAAGGTCGGCCTGGTCGGTCGCAATGGCGCCGGCAAGTCCACCCTGTTCGGCCTGCTCAACGGCACGCTGCACGAGGATGGCGGCGATTATTTCATTCCCAGCCAATGGCGGATGGGTCAGGTGGCGCAGGACATGCCCGAAACCGCGCAGAGCGCGACCGATTTCGTCATCGACGGCGACACGCCCCTGCTCGCCGCACGCAACGAGGTGCACGACGCCGAGGCCAGCGACGACGGCATGCGCATGGCAGAAGCCTACATGGCGCTCAACGACGCCGGCGAGCATGACGCCGAAGCGCGCGCGCAATCGCTGATTCTCGGCCTCGGCTTCAAGGTCTCGGAACTGCACAATCCGGTCGACAGCTTTTCCGGCGGCTGGCGCATGCGCCTGCAACTGGCGCGTGCACTGATGTGCCCGTCCGATATCCTGTTGCTCGACGAACCGACCAACCACCTCGACCTCGACGCCCTCGTCTGGCTCGAAGCCTGGCTCAAGCGCTACCCGGGCACGCTGGTGATGATCAGCCACGACCGCGAATTTCTCGACGCCATCACGCAAGTCACGCTGCACATCGACAACGCCAAGCTGGTCCGCTACGGCGGCAATTACAGCAAGTTCGAGGACATGCGCGCCGAGCAGATGCTGCTGCAACAGGCGACGATGGCCAAGCAGGCCGACAAGATCGCCCACCTGCAATCCTTCATCAACCGCTTCAAGGCCAAGGCCAGCAAGGCCAAGCAGGCGCAGAGCCGGGTCAAGGCGCTGGAACGGATGGAGAAGATCGCGCCGGTGCTGGCCGATGCCGAATTCACTTTCGAGTTTCAGGAACCGCAAAACCTGCCCAATCCGATGTTATCGATGGTCGATGTCGCCATCGGCTACCCACCCGCCGAAGACGCACCGGAAGGCACGCCGCCGACCGTCATCGTGCGCGGCATCAACCGCTCGGTGATGGCCGGTCAGCGCATCGGCATCCTCGGCGCCAACGGCCAGGGCAAGTCCACGCTGGTCAAGACCATCGCCCGCGACCTCAAGGCGATCAGCGGCGAAGTCACCGAAGGCAAGGGCCTCAACATCGGCTACTTCGCCCAGCAGGAACTCGACGTGCTGCGCCCGCAAGACACGCCGCTCGAACACATGGTCCGGCTGGCCAAGGAAGCCATGGCCTCCGGCCGCAGCAATGTGCCGGGGCGCGAGCAGGAACTGCGCAACTTCCTCGGCACCTTCAATTTCGGCGGCGAGATGGTCAAGCAGGCGGTCGGCACCATGAGCGGCGGCGAAAAGGCGCGCCTGGTGCTGTGCATGCTGGTCTGGCAACGCCCCAACCTGCTGCTGCTCGACGAACCGACCAACCACCTCGACCTGTCGACCCGCGAAGCGCTCGGTGTCGCGCTCAACGAGTTCGAAGGCACGGTAATGCTGGTCAGCCACGACCGCGCCCTGCTCCGTGCAGTGTGCGACGAATTCTGGCTGGTCTCGCGCGGCGGCATCGCGCCGTTTGACGGCGACCTCGACGACTACCAGCGCTACCTGCTCGACGAAGCCAAGCGCTCGCGGGAAGAAGCCAGCCGCGAGCAACGGGCCGCCTGAACGACCATGCTGCGTCTGGTCCTCGACACCAATGTGGTCCTCGACCTCTTCCATTGGGGCAACGTCGATGCCGTGCCGATCATGGAAGCGCTGGAGGGCGGGCGGATCGAATGCCTTGCCGACCAGCGCACGCTGGACGAACTGCAGCGGGTGCTTGCCTACCCGCAGCTCAAATTAACGCCCGAAATGGCGGTCGACCGCTACCAGCGCTATTCCAGTCTCGTGCAGTTGGTCGACGCGGGCGAAGCGCCACCCCTACCGCGCTGTAAGGACCGCGACGACCAGATGTTCCTCGAACTCGCCGCCCGCTGCGGCGCCGACCTGCTGGTCAGCAAGGACAAGGTGCTGCTGAAACTGTGCGGCAGAACGAAGCTGGAATTTCAGATTCTCAAGCCCGCCCAGGCATCGGCCCTGATTGAGACCTGACACCCCGCACCGCCTGCCGCGGCTGGAATCCCGCTCAAGCAATTCACTGCAATTCGTGAAATCGTTAACAGTCAGCGCAGTTGCTTTCGAGCACACTTGAGCCATCAAAAATGACCGTCGGGCATCCAGCCATGAACCAGTCAATCGAATACTTCCTCGCACAAGCCAAGCACATCTCCGACGCGTCGCCGACATTGCAGATTCACGGCGTCCTTTTCAATACGACGATCGGCATTGTGGCCACGGGTACCATTTACGGACACCAGTCCGCTCGGGACGGCAGCCACATCCGTACGAGCCTAATCGTCGGCGCCCATGCAGTGAATGGATTTCACGTCATCGAAACGAAAGCCGGCTCAAACTATCTGCTGGCGAGAATCGGCCCGAGCAGGTCTTTCCGTGACCAGTGGAGAACGCTGCAGGAGCACCTCAGCGCGAACGACAGGGCGCTCGCCGACCCACCCAAATCCGAATTCAGCGCCTTCGACCCGGGACTCATGCGGGCGCGCGTTCCCGCTCGTGCAGCCGATTTCACTCGTTCGCCCCTGGCAGTCGACTGACGACCGCCATCAACGGCGGCGCCTCACCACTTTCGTCCTTGAGACCCACGCCAGTCAGCCGGCAAGCCAGCGCCGCACGGACAAGCCAGGCCAACTTGCGGGCAGCGACTACCGGCGACAGGCCATCGTCACGGATATTGGAAACGCAGTTGCGCTCGGCATCCAGCCGCCCCAGCTGCGGCGCGAAAGTCAGATAGGCCCCGAGGCTGTCCGGCGATGACAGGCCGGGGCGCTCGCCGAGCACGACCAATACCAGGCTCGCCTTCAGCAGCACACCGATCTCGTCGCCCAGTGCCACTCGCCCCTGTTCGGCAATGACCAGCGGCGCCACCTGCAAATCGTCGAGCAAAGGCAGCAGCGCCTGCACAAGCGACAGGGCGTGCGCTTGCACGGCGGTGGCAGAGAGGCCATCGGCAATGACTATGGCGAGGTCGACCGGTCCGGACCGCTTGTCCAATTCGGCGACACCGGCCTGGTCCAGCCGCCGGCCAAGATCGGGACGTTGCAGGTAGATCAGGCGGTCACCGGCCTGGCTGTGCACGACGATGACATCCAGAGCAAACTGTTCGCGGCAGCGCGCCGTCAGGTCGCCGACGTCAAGCGGCTGATGAACGGCATCACGAGCGAGTGCATGCGCGATGTCGAAATCCAGGACAGCGCGGGTCGGCAGACTGGAACCACTACGCCCAAGCGCGATGCGGGCCGCTGTCAGTGCGGCCAGGTGCTGCCAGGGATCGGGCTTGATCGAGGTGCTCATGAAATGCCCCGAGTAAGATCACTCAACAGGCGGTGATCCGAGCGGGCGGGAAGCAAACGGCCACCCTGATCGGTCAGACCCATGGCCTGCAGCCAGGCTTCGAATTCGGGCGCCCGTTGCAAGCCGAGCACTTGCCGCACGAAAAGCTGGTCGTGGAAGGATGTGCTCTGGTAGTTGAGCATGATGTCGTCGGCGCCGGGCACGCCCATGATGAAATTGACCCCCGCCGTACCCAGCAGCACCAGCAGGTTGTCCATGTCGTCCTGGTCAGCCTCGGCGTGGTTGGTGTAGCAGATGTCGCAGCCCATCGGCAGCCCGAGCAGCTTGCCGCAGAAATGGTCCTCCAGCCCGGCACGGATGATCTGCTTGCCGTCGTAGAGATATTCCGGGCCGATGAAGCCGACCACGGTATTGACCAGCAGCGGCTTGAAATGGCGGGCGACGGCGTAGGCCCGTGCCTCGCAGGTCTGCTGGTCGACGCCGTGGTGGGCGTCGGCCGACAGGGCGCTGCCCTGCCCGGTTTCGAAATACATCACGTTGTCGCCGACCGTCCCACGCTTCAATGACAGCGCCGCCTCGCGCGCTTCCCGCAGCATGGCGAGATCGATGCCGAAGCCGGTATTGGCAGCCTCGGTGCCGGCCACCGACTGGAAGACCAGATCGACCGGCGCACCCATTTCGATGGCGCGGATCTGGCTGCTGACATGGGTCAGGACGCAGGACTGTGTAGGGATGGCGAAACGCCCGATCAAGTCGTCGAGCATCCGCCACAGCTTCATCAGCGCAGCCATGCTGTCCGAGGCCGGGTTGATGCCGATGACGGCGTCGCCGACGCCGTACATCAGACCGTCGAGCATCGAGGCGGCAATGCCGCTCGCGTCGTCGGTCGGGTGATTCGGCTGCAGGCGCACCGCCAGCCGCCCCGGCAGGCCGATGGTGTCGCGGAAGGCGGTGACCACCCGGCATTTGCGGGCGACGGCGATCAAGTCCTGATTGCGCATCAGCTTGCTCACCGCCGCCGCCATTTCCGGCGTGATGCCGGGGGCGACGGCTGCCAGTTGAACCTCATCGGTGGTCTCGGCAAGCAGCCATTCGCGGAATTCGCCGACGGTCAGCGACGCCAGCAGCGCAAAAGCGACAGCGTCGTGGCCGTCGACAATCAGGCGCGTGACTTCGTCGGTTTCGTAGGGGATCAGCGCTTCGTCGAGAAATCGGCGCAAGGGCAGATCGGCCAGAACCAGGCGCGCCGCCATGCGTTCGCCCGCGCTTTCCGCGATGAGGCCGGCCAGCGCATCGCCGGAACGCGCCGGACCGGCTTTCGCCAACACCTCCTTGAGGTCGGCGAAGCGGTAGCAGCGGGTGCCGACGACGGCGCTGTAAGTCATCTCACTGCCGCCGCCGGAACACCCAGGTCGCGTCGTCCGATGCTTCCGGCGCGAAGGCATAGCCGTCGTAGTCGAAATCCTTGAGCCCTTCCGGCTCGCTCAGCCGGTTGACCACGGCGAAGCGCGTCATCAGCCCGCGCGCGCGCTTGGCGTAGAAGCTGATGATCTTGTATTGCCCGTTCTTCCAGTCCTCGAATACCGGCTGGATCACTTCGCCCTTGATCTTGCGCCCGACTGCCGCCTTGAAATACTCCTCGGAGGCGAGGTTGACCGCAACAGGCCTTGGCATCCCGGCCAGTTCGGCATTGATCGCCTTGAGCAGGCGCTCGCCCCAGAATTCGTAAAGATTCTTGCCGCCCTTGTTGGCGAATCGGGTGCCCATTTCCAGCCGGTAAGGCTGCATCAGGTCGAGCGGTTTCAGGATGCCGTAGAGGCCGGACAGGATGCGCACCTGCTGCTGGGCGAAATCGAGGTCGTCGGCGGACAGCGTCTTCGCGCTCAGGCCATCGTACACATCGCCATCGAAAGCCAGCGCTGCTTGCTTGGCGTTCTCCGGCGTAAATGGCAGGTGCCAGTCGGCGTAGCGGTTGAAATTGAGCAGCGCCAGCGGGTCGGAAAGGTCCATCAGGTTGGCGATGTCGGCCGGCGACAGCTTACGCAACTGCCGGATCAGCGTTTGCGACTGCTTCAGGAAAGCCGGTTGCGTATTGGTCACGACATGCGGCGGTGTCTTGAAATCGAGCGATTTTGCCGGGGAAAGAAAGATCAGCATGGGAACAACCTTCGGTGAATTTTGTGCATTGCGATACGCTGGATTTTACCGGCTGGTAAAATCCTGTCTTTGTATTTTCTGGAACACCCATGAAACGAACCCGCTTCGGCGCGCGCGACCGCCTTTCCCGCGATGCTGCTGAACTCCAGCGTCTGGCCACCGGCCTTTCCGAATCCGGCGGCAAACTGGAAGACAGCTACTGGGAAACCCAGCTTGCCGAAACCGTCGACAGCCTGCTCAAGAACGGCGCCGAAGACGACATCAACACCGCGCTCGACCGCCTGTTCGAAGCCAACCCGCGCGCCCACGACGAGCTGGCCGACATGGTCGAATCGCGAGCTGAAACCAACCGCATGGAGGTTCATGGCCAGGAATTCGACATCCAGCTGTTCGCCGCACCCATCCTCGCCTGGTCGCGCTTCTCCATCCCCGCCAGCCCCTTGCCGAAAAGCACGGTCGAGGCGCTCGCCGTCCATCTCGGCGCCCACATCTTCGGCGCCGATACCCGCGTCGCGCTGGCCGATTTCCTGTTCAGCCCCGACCAGCTGCCGCGCAGCTTCTGCGACACTTGGCAGCTGACGCAGGCGCTGGGCCAGGCGACGCTGGCCGGCCAGCATCTTGCGGTCGACACCGCCGGCATGGCCGAAACCAACCGTTTCCTCTCCGATGTCCGTTATCTCGTCGGCAGCATCGCCGTGCCACGCGGCAAGCCGCTGTTCCGCTGGAACGAGAAGGACGGCAACAAGGAAACCGCGCTCAAGGAATGGATCAAGCAGGGCAGCCCGAATCTCGAACCGCTGCTCACCGGCTGCGCCTGGCAGCCGCTGCTGCCGGACGCCTACCACGCCAGCTGCCGCAATGCCGACCGCCTCTCCCGCCCGTATTCGCTGAAGGCCTCGGTCGCCTTCCTGCAGACCATGCTGAGCCTGATGCCGGCCGATATCCGCGCCGTCGTCGGCCCCTGCTACGACCGCCGCATGGAGGAATACCGTGTCGGCCTCGGCCCCAAGGACAAGGACGAGACCTACCACGGCATCGTCTGGCCGCTGCTCGGCGCCGAGGACGAAGCCACCGACGCGGCCAGCGAAATCGAAAGCGTGCTGCGCGAAGCCGGGGTCAAGGACGTGGTCTTCCTCGACCATCACTTCCCGATGGAATTCTGCGACGACTGCGGCGCCCCGCTCTACCCCAACGCCGAAGCCGAACTGGTGCACGCCGAAATGCCGGAACAGGCCGCCGCCAACTCGCAAGCCCTGCATTGACGTGAAAACGCGGTCGGCGAACGAGGACTGGCTGGCGCGTAGCCAGGCCGCCGTCTGGCACCCGTGCACGCAGATGCGGCACCACGCCGACGCAGGCCCCGCCCACCTGCCGCTGGTTCCGATCGCCCGCGGCAGCGGCGCCTGGCTCTACGACTTCGACGGCAAGCGCTACCTCGACGGCATCAGCTCGTGGTGGACCAACCTGTTCGGCCACGCCAATCCGCGCATCAACGCGGCGCTGCGTGAGCAACTCGAAACGCTCGAACACGTCATGCTGGCCGGCTTCACGCACCAGCCGGTGGTCGAGCTTTCCGAGCGCTTGTCGGCCCTGACCGGCGGCGCGCTCGGCCACGCTTTCTACGCCTCGGACGGCGCCTCGGCCACCGAGATCGCGCTGAAGATGAGCTTCCATTACTGGCGCAACGTCGGTCGGCCCGAGAAGGCTGAATTTCTCTGTCTGACCGGCAGCTACCACGGCGAAACGGTCGGCGCGCTGGCCGTCACCGATGTCGCGCTGTTCAAGGATGCCTACGCGCCGCTGGTGCGCGCCGCGACGGTTGTCCCCTCGCCCGACTTCCGCTTGGCCGAAGCCGGCGAAACGCCGGCCGATGTCGCCCGCCGCGCCGCTGCCGCGCTGGAAAAACACCTCGAACAACACGGCGAAAACATCGCCGCCCTGATCGTCGAACCGCTGGTGCAAGGTGCCGCCGGCATGGCGATGTACGACCCGGAATACCTGCGCCTCGCCCGCGCCCTGTGCGACCGCTTCGAGGTACATCTGATCTGCGACGAAATCGCGGTCGGCTGCGGCCGTACCGGCACCTTTTTCGCCCACGAACAAGCGGAAACCCGGCCCGACCTGATGTGCCTGTCCAAGGGCATCTCCGGTGGCTACCTGCCGCTCTCCGTCGTCCTCTGCAGCGACACCATCTACGAAGCCTTTCTCGACGATTCGGTGGCCCGCGCCTTCCTGCACTCGCATTCCTACACCGGCAATCCGCTCGCCTGCCGCGCCGCGCTGGCGACGCTGGATATCTTCGAGCAGGACGACGTGGTTGCGGTCAACCGCCAAAAAGCGACAAAAATCAGCACCGCCCTCGCCCCGCTGGCCAACCACCCGCAAGTAAAGCACTTGCGCCAGCGCGGCATGATCGCCGCCTTCGACGTTAAAACCGACGACCCGCATTTCTCCCGCAAGTTCTATCGCGCCGCGCTGGAACGCGAAGCCCTGATCCGGCCGATCGGCAACACGGTCTACCTGATGCCGCCCTACATTGTCAGCGACGAGGAAATCGAGCACCTTGGCGCAGCCATCCACTGGGCACTCGACACCGCCCGCGGCATCGGCGCTTAAACTGAAAAGCCGCACCCGGCTGGTGCAACTTGCCGGCCGTTACATGATCGAAGCCATACATTTCTGCGTCGTCAACTTGCTGGAGGCATGCAAGCGCCGGCACCGATGGCCGATCGAAAAGGAGGAAGTCATGGCATCCAATACCGAAAAACCGGCCGTGCAAAAACCAGGCGCGCGCCAGACCCTGTTGCTGGTCGCCACGCGCAAGGGTGCGTGGTTCTATTACGCCGACCAGGCACGTCAGACCTGGCGCACCGACGGGCCGCATTTTCTCGGCCACATCATCAACCAACTGGTGCTCGATCCGCGCGATGGCCGGACCCTGCTGGCGGCGGCGAAGACCGGCCATCTCGGGCCGACCGTCTTCCGCTCGACTGATTTCGGGCGAACCTGGAAGGAAGCCGGCCGGCCGCCGGCCTTCGCGGCGTCTGCCGACGGAAACGGGCGCGCCGTCGATCACACTTTCTGGCTGACACCGGGCCATGCCGACGAGCCCGATGTCTGGTATGCCGGCACCTCGCCGCAAGGGCTGTTCCGCTCCGAGGACGGCGGCGTCAACTGGGCGCCATTCTCGTGCATCAACGACGACCCGCAATACCGGCAATGGATGGGCACGGTGCAGGACGGCACGCCGGACGGACCGAAAATGCATTCGATCATCGTCGATCCGCGCGATGCCGCGCACCTCTATCTGGCGATGTCGGGCGGCGGCGTTCATGAATCCCTGGACGGTGGCCACAGCTTCACGCCGCTGGTAGACGGTCTCGAAGTGGTCGAAGGCTTCGATCCGGCAGAAATCACCTTTCACGACCCGCACTGCGTCCGGCTGTGCCCGAGCAATCCGGATCGCCTGTACCAGCAGAACCACTGCGGCATCTACCGGCTCGACCGGCCAGCCAGGCGCTGGCAGCGCATCGGCCGCAACATGCCGGCAGCGGTCGGCGACATCGGTTTCCCAATGGTGATCCACCCGCGCGACGCCGACACCGCCTGGGTCTTCCCGATGGACGGCACCAGCGTCTGGCCGCGCACCAGCCCGGACGGCAAGCCGGCGGTCTATGCGACGCGCAACGGCGGCGAGACCTGGCAACGGCTCGACGCCGGCCTGCCGGCCAGCCAGGCCTGGTGGACCGTCAAGCGCCAGGCAATGGCGGCCGACCGGAACGACCCCATCGGCCTCTACTTCGGCACCACCAGCGGCGAACTCTGGGCAAGCCGCGACGAAGGCCGGCAATGGGAATGCATCGCCCGGCACCTGCCGGAGATCTATGCGGTGGAAACCGCAGAAGTGGCCTAGCGCAGGGATCACGATGAAGGTGCTGATCCCCAGTGCGCTGCACTCCTACACCGGGGGCAGCAAGGCCGAGGCCGACGGCAGCACGCTCGCCGCCGCCCTCGCCGATCTGGACCGACGCTACCCCGGCATCAGATTCCGGATGATCGACGAGCAGAACCGGATACGGCGCCATATCCGCATTTTCGTCGATGGCGTGCAGGTCGTCGATCTCGCTCACCCGCTCGACCCGCGCGACGAACTGATCATCGTCCAGGCGCTGAGCGGTGGCTGACGGCGGGTCATGGTGGCCGAAAACCGGGTGGCAGCACGCGGCGCCTACACGAAAGCGGAAATGCCTAAGGGTGAAAGAGGTCAAAGTGATTACCAGTTTTTCCGGTCGACCGCAGTAACTCGGGTTGTTCTTCAACCGAAAGAACACAGGAAATGCCTCATCCCTTTGGTGTGGGAGAGCGCCCTCTAAGCCGCCGCTTGCACCGCACGCACCTTTGTATTACTGTTAATACAAAATCGCCTCGGAGCCAAGCCATGACCACCACCGTTCGCATTCCCCAGCGTCTCGAACAAGCGCTGGCCCGCTATTGCGTGGAAACCCGCCGCAGCAAATCAGAAGTGATCATCGAACTCCTCGAAAACCGTTTCACCGCCGAGTCGCCAGTCAAAACGCCCTATGAGCTGGCCTGTGAAACCGGCTTCGTCGGCACCCTTTCGCTTGATGAAAACGCTGCCGAAAACAGCCGCAACACGATACGCGCCGCCATCGCCCGCAAACATGGACGCCAGCCCGAATAATGGAGATCGTGCTCGTCGACACCGGCCCACTCGTCGCCATCGCCAACAAACGGGACAAGTTTCATCCTGGCTGCTCGGAATTTCTCAAGAACTACCGCGGTCGCCTACTCACCACCTGGGCCGTACTGACCGAATTTGCCCACATGGCGGATTCCATCGGCGCCACATTGCCGCTCTATCACTGGATCGAACGCGGTGGACTCGAACTCATGTCGCTCGGGCGCGAGGAATTAGTCACCGCCATCGACTGGATCGAGCGCTACGCGGACCGCCCGATGGACCTGGCCGACGCCTCGCTCGTGGTCGCCGCCCTCAAAACCGGCTGCGCCAAAGTCTGGACACTGGATCGAGCCGACTTTGAAACCTACCGCCTGCCGGGCCGCAAACACTTCACGTTGGTTTGAAGCGCTCGCCTTTAATCACTCAATAGCCCCCAACATACCGCAACAAAATCAATCTTGCGAGGCGCCATAGATGAAGCACGACCTTCCTTCGTTTGCCGTCCTGATCGATGCAGACAATGTTCGACTGGACAGCATTTCCTCAATTCTGGAGGAGATTACTCGCCACGCAAGGGTGACCGTCAGACGAATCTACGGGGACTTTACAAGCCAGAACCTCGCTGGCTGGAAGGTCAAACTGGCCGACCACGCGATACATCCCATCCAGCAATACCGAAATACAAATGGAAAAAATGCCAGTGACAGCGCGTTGATAATTGATGCGATGGATCTTCTACACTCTAGGCGTTTTGAAGGATTCTGCTTGGTCAGCAGTGACAGCGACTTCACTCGACTCGCCACCCGAATTCGAGAAGATGGGCTCGTCGTTTATGGTTTTGGTGAAAAGAAAGCCCCGAAGGCATTCGTCAATGCCTGCGACCGCTATATCTACGTTGAAAATCTTCTGGACACAGCCCTGCCTGAAGAAAGCATAGAAGTTAAAAAAGAGGAAGTAGCATGTACACCTGAGGGAATTGATCAGGCATCACAAAATGGGCAGACAGGCAATTGCGCGCCCCAAGAGGCCGAATCAGATCAAAAAAAATCACCCACACCATCCCCGAGTCAGTCGGTTGCCAAGGCCACTCCCCCCTCTGCATCTCACCTCTTGCAACGCGCTTTCAGCAACGTAGCAGATGAACACGGATGGGCAATGCTTGAACAGCTATCATCTTATATCCACGCCAATCATTCCGACTTCGATCCACGAACCTATGGGTGCGCCAAATTCATAGACCTGATCCGAAAAGCAGAAACCTTTGAATTGATTCAACGACCGTACAAGAACGGTCAGAGCTATTTTTGCCGCCCCAAAGACACGTCGAATCCGTCTGTAGGCAAAGCACAACCCGACAAGAGCATTTCGTCACAGGCTTATCGTGCAGCACTTGTGAAAGCTGTAACGCAAGCTGCCGCAACAAACGGATGGGCGCCAATCAGCACCATTGGGCAAAAATTCAAGGCGCTTGGCCGAACCATAAAAGAGTCCGGAGGCTCAACCTTGACCGAGGCATTAAAGGCTACATCTCTTTTTGAAATGCAAGGAAAAGGCGCCGCACGCTATTTCCGTGTAAAGCCCTAGGCGATTACCACGAATGACTGAAAACCGCCTGACCGCCGAACTCGCCGAGATCAAGGCCGCCAGCCTGACCCGCCGCCGCCATGTGCTGGAATCCCCCTGCGGCCGGCTTGCTGCGGTCGACGGCAAAAATGTGCTCAATTTCGCCAGCAACGATTACCTCGGCCTGGCCGGCAACCGGGAAATCGCGCAGGCGATGGCCGATGGGGCGCTGCAATGGGGCGCCGGCAGCGGCGCCTCGCATCTGGTCAGCGGCCATCTCGCGCCGCATGAGCAGCTGGAACAGGAAATCGCCACCTTCACCGGCTTTCCCCGCGCCCTGACTTTCTCCACCGGCTACCTCGCCAACCTCGCGGTAACGCCAACTCTGGCCGGGCGCGGCGATGCCGTATTCGCCGACAAGCTGAACCACGCCTCGCTGATCGACGCCATGCAGTTGGCCAAGGCCAACGGTGCCGACGTTCAGCGCTACCCGCACAACGACATGGCAGCGCTGGAGAAAATGCTCGTCGCCAGCCCGGCCGCCAACAAACTGATCGTCAGCGATGCCGTGTTCAGCATGGACGGTGATCTCGCCCCGCTGCCGCTGTTGTTCGCGCTGGCCGAGCGTTACGACGCCTGGCTGGTGATCGACGATGCGCACGGCTTCGGCGTCCTTGGTCCGCACGGCCGCGGCAGCCTCGCCCATTTCAACCTGCCGGCATCGCCGCGCATCCTGCTGATGGGCACGCTGGGCAAGGCGGCCGGGGTCAGCGGCGCTTTCGTCGCCGGTTCGGAAATCGCCATCGAATACCTGCTGCAAAAGGGCCGCAGCTACATCTTCACTACGGCCGCGCCGCCCGCCGTCGCCTGCGCGCTGTCGAAAAGCCTGGAAATCATCAGGCATGGCGGCGCCCTGCGCGCCAGCCTGATGGCCCGCATCGCCCAGTTGCGCGACGGGCTGGCCGGCCTGCAATGGGCTTTGCTGCCCTCGCTGACCGCCATCCAGCCACTGATCGTCGGCGACAACGAAGCTGCCGTCGCCCTTTCCGCAGCGCTGTGGGAACGCGGCCTGTGGGCGCCCGCCATCCGCCCGCCGACCGTCCCGAAAGGCACGGCGCGGCTGCGCATTTCCGTTTCCGCCGCCCACACCGCAGCCGACATAGCCCAGTTGATTGGCACCCTCAAGGAACTCGCATGACCGCTCCCCTCGTTTTCCTGCCCGGCTGGTGTCTCGGCCGCGGCCCCCTGAATGCTGCGGTCGACGCGCTGCAAGGCACGATTTTCGACCTGCCCGGCTACGGTAAGGCGCCACTGATCACCGACTTCGACGCCGCCGTCGCCGACATCGCCGGCCGCCTGCAACCCGGCACGACGCTCGCCGGCTGGTCGCTCGGCGCCCAGCTGGCGCTCGCCGTCGCCGCCCGCGCACCGGACAAGGTCGGCAAGCTGCTGCTCGTCGCCGGCACCGCCTCCTTCGTCCAGCGCGACGGCTGGCCGCACGCCATGCCGCCGGAAATGCTGGCCGAATTCACCGCCGGCATTGCCGCCGATGTCGAAGCCATGCTGCCGCGCTTCGTCGGCGGCTTCAACCGTGGCGACGCGCGCAGCAAGGAAGTGACGCGGCAGTTGCTCGACCTGGCCGACCCGCTCCCGCCTGCTGCAACGCTCGCCGCCGGTCTCGACTGGCTGCGCGACGTCGACCTGCGCCCGGAACTCGCCCGGATCGAGGCGCCGACCCTGCTCATCCACGGCGCCAACGACCCGCTGATGCCGCTCGGCGCCGCCGAAGCGCTGGCCGCCGCGATCCCCGGCACCCGCCTCGCACCGTTTGCCGACTGCGCCCACGCCCCCTTCGTTTCCCGCCCGGATGACTTCCTCGCCGCGGCGCGCCGCTTCCTGCATGACTAGACCGTCCAAGGCGCGCGTCCGCCAGTCGTTCGAGCGCGCCGCGCCGACCTACGACAGCGCCGCCACCGTCCAGCGCCACATCTGCCACCATCTGGCCGACTGCCTGCCGGCGATGCCGCCGGTCAGCCGCCTGCTCGACGCCGGTTGCGGCACCGGCTATGCCCTGGCCCTGCTGCAAGCCCGTTTCCCCGCCGCCCACGCTGTCGCCCTCGACCTTTCGGCCGGCATGCTGCAGCGCATCGCCGCCCCCTGCTGCCGCCTCGCCGGCGACCTCGAACACCTGCCGCTGGCCGCCGCCAGCATCGACCTTTACTGGTCCAGCCTCGCCGTGCAGTGGTGCGACCTGGCCAAAACGCTGGCCGAAGCCCGGCGCGTGCTCAAGCCCGGCGGCCAACTGGCGCTCGCCAGCCTCGGCCCCGCCACTTTTCACGAACTGCGCACCGCCTTCGCCGACGTCGACGACTATCACCACACCCTGGCCTTCCATACGCCGGCAGAAATCCGCCAAATGGCGACCGATGCCTGCCTGGTTGCGGTCGACGTGCAAAAAAGCACCGAAACCGCGCACTACGCCGATTTCAAGACCCTGCTCAAGGCGGTCAAGGCGATCGGCGCCAACCAGCTGGGCAGCGGCCGCCGCACCAGCCTGATGAGCCGTGCCACCTTCAGCCGCGCCGAGACGGCCGTCGAAGCCCTGCGCACGCCAAGCGGCCTGCCCCTGACTTATGACGTCACCTACCTGACCGCCCGCAAATGAACCAAGCCTATTTCCTGACCGGTACCGATACCGAAATCGGCAAGACCTTCATCACCTGCGCCCTGCTCCACTATGCCGCACAGCGTGGCTTGCGTGCCGCCGGGATCAAGCCGGTCGCCGCCGGCACCGACCCGGAAGGCAGAAACGAGGACGTCGAAAGCATCCGCGCCGCCAGCAACGTGGCGCTGCCGGACGCGATCATCAATCCCTACTGCTTTCAGGCGGCCATCGCCCCGCACATCGCCGCCGCCGAGGAAGGCGTGACCATCGACTTCGCGCCGATCGCCACCGCCTGCGACCATGCCCGGCAACAGGCCGATCTGCTCATTGTCGAAGGCGTCGGCGGATTTCGCGTGCCTTTGGGCGTCGACCGCGATAGCGCCGATCTCGCCGTGGCGCTCGGCCTGCCGGTGATTCTCGTCGTCGGCCTGCGCCTCGGCTGCATCAATCACGCGCTGCTCACCGCCGAGGCCATCGCCGCGCGCGGCCTGCCGTTCGTCGGCTGGGTTGCCAACCAGATCGACCCGGCCATGCCGCGCCTTGCGGAAAACATCGCCACTCTAAATCAACGCCTCGGCGCGCCGCTGCTCGGCATCGTGCCGCACCTGCCGGGCAGCGATCCGGCGGCCGCGGCATCCCATCTCAAACTACCCGAATTCCGGGGTATATAATTCGCCGCCATGAAACTGCTCTTCGACCTCTTCCCCGTCATCCTGTTTTTCGTCACCTTCAAGTTTTCCGGAAACAATCCGGAAGCTGCTGCCGATCTGGTCGGCACACTGCTCGGCAGTGCTGCGGTCGACGTCAAACAGGCCCCGATTCTGCTCGCCACGATCGTCGTCATCGTCGCCACTGTCGCGCAGATCGCCTGGGTGCATTTCCGCCACGGCAAGGTGGACAAGATGCTCTGGGTCAGCCTCGTGCTAGTCGTCGTCTTCGGCGGCATGACGCTGATCTTCCAGGACGAGACCTTCATCAAGTGGAAGCCGACCATCCTTTACTGGGTGTTCGCCGTCAGCATGGCCTTCGCCACGCTGGTGCTGAAGAAGAATCCGGTCCGCGCCATGCTCGGCGAGCAGCTGACGCTACCCGACCCGGTCTGGAACAAGGTGACCATCTCCTGGATCGTCTTTTTCCTGTTCATGGGCACACTGAACCTGATCGTCGCCTTCAACTTCCCGACCGATACCTGGGTCAATTTCAAACTCTTCGGCGGCATGGGCCTGCTGCTCCTGTTCGTGCTCGGGCAGGGCCTCATGCTGTCAAAATATGTCGAGGACAAACAATAATGCTTTACGTCATCATCGGTGAAGACACCCCCGGCACGCTCGACCAGCGCATGGCCGCCCGCCCGGCCCACGTCGAGCGCCTGCAGGTTCTGCAGGCCGAAGGCCGCCTGATCCTGGCCGGCCCGTGCCCGGCCATCGATTCGCCCGACCCCGGTCCGGCCGGCTTCTCGGGCAGCATCATCATTGCCGAATTCGCATCGCTGGCCGCCGCGCAAGCCTGGGCCGGCGTCGACCCCTACGTCGCGGCCGGTGTCTATGCAAAAGTCACCGTGAAGCCATTCAAGAAGGCGCTGCCGGCGTGAGCGCCGAAACCGCGGCCCTGCTGCGCGAGCGCTTGGCGGTGCTGGAACCGCAATCGCTCGCCATCGAGGACGAATCGCACCTGCACGCCGGCCATGCCGGTGCCAAGGAAGGCGGCCATTACAAAATCACCATAGTCGCCACCGCCTTCGCCGGGCACAATACGGTCAAGCGCCACCGCATGATCCACGACGCGGTCGGCGATCTGATGCGCGGACGCATCCATGCGCTCAGCATCCGTGCATTTTCACCCGACGAAGTATAATCTTCCCGTTTCCATCCATCCTCCCAAGGAATATCCAATGATCAAGCTCTCCCGTCTGGCCGCACTGCTCGTGGCTGGTACCATCGTTTCCGCCCCGACCTTCGCAGCCGACAAGGGCGGCGCAGTCGCCACGGTCAACGGCCAGGCCATTTCGCAAAACACCTACAACGCCTTCGTCGCCGAACAGAAGGCGCAAGGCACGCCGGATTCGCCGGAACTGCAGAACGCCGTCAAGGAAGAACTGGTTCGCCGCGAAGTGCTGACCCAGGAAGCCAAGAAGAAGGGCCTCGACAAGAAGCCGGAAATCCAGGGCCAGATGGAACTCGCCAAGCAGGCCGTGCTGATCCGCGCCTACCTCTCCGACTACGTGCGCGCCAACCCGGTCAGCGAAGACCGCCTGAAGAAGGATTACGAAGCGATCAAGGCTAACCTCGGCACGACCGAATACAAGGCCAAGCACATCCTCGTGTCGACCGAAGACGAAGCCAAGGCGATCATCGCCAAGCTCGAAAAGGGCGACAAATTCGCCGACCTCGCCAAGCAATCCAAGGACCCCGGCTCCAAGGACAATGGCGGCGAACTCGGCTGGAGCGCCCCCAGCACCTACGTCAAGCCGTTCTCCGACGCGCTGACCAAGCTGAAGAAGGGCGAATACACCAAGACCCCGGTCAAGACCGATTTTGGCTATCACGTCATCATGCTTGAAGACACCCGCCCGCTGACCCCGCCGCCCTTCGAGCAGGTCAAGCCGCAACTGCAGCAGCGCGCCAGCCAGCAGCAGGTCGAAGCACTGGTCAAGAAGCTGCGCGAGAGCGCCAAGGTCAACTAAGCTTTCGACACCTGCCAAAGAAAAAGCTCGCCGGAAACGGCGGGCTTTTTCATTTCCGGTATCGGCAATACCTGCCCCGGCAAAATCTTTACGACATTTTTACGTCGGCCTCGCCAGAATCGTCAGCGTTTTTACACCCGGTAGCTTAGTCTGAATGGACTGAATCACTGGAAGTGAATCATGCAAAGCGAAGGCAAACCGGGCATCCAATCTGCGGAACGTTTCACCCCCTGGCAGCGCATCCTGCTGACAGTAGTCGCGTGCTCCGCGACGACGCTGCTGGCCACCCCGCTGCTCGGCCATCTCGATCTCGCCAATATCGTGATGCTTTTCCTGCTCACGGTACTGCTCATCGCCGTCAGCCTCGGGCGCGGCGCCGCCGTCCTGGCAGCGGTGCTGAGCGTCCTGTTGTTCGACATCTTTTTCGTGCCGCCGCGCTTTTCGCTGGCTGTCAGCAACATCCAGTACCTGGTGACCTTCGCCGTGATGCTGGCGACCGCGCTGATCGTCGGCCAGCTGGCCGCCGGTCTCAAGCAGAAGGCACGGGAAGCGCAGGTTCGCGAGCAACGCACGCAGGCCCTCTACGAAGTGGCGCAACAACTGGCGGGAACGCTGGCGCTCGAACAGGTGATCGACATTGCCCGGCAGTTCATCCGCTTCCAGTTGAACGCGGACGCGGCGATTCTCTTGCCTGAGGACCCCGACCCGACAGCCGCGCAGGCCGGGCTTTCGTTCCGGGTCGAGCCGCACCTTGCCTTGGTGGCCCGGCAAAGCGGGCAGCTGGTTCGTGACAGCGGAACCGCCGGCAGCGGCTACGCGTCGCTCTACCTGCCGCTACGCGCCTCGATGCGTATTCGCGGTGTGCTGGCCGTCGCCCTCCCGGCGGATTCACTCGATTTACCAGCGGAGAATCTGGCACTGCTCGAAGCGCTGGCATCGCTGGTCGCCATCGCCATCGAACGCCTGCACTATGTCGATGTGGCACACGCCTCGCAACTCGACATGGTCTCGGAACGGCTGCGCAGTTCGATCCTGTCCGCCCTCTCGCACGACTTGCGCACGCCGCTGACGGCGCTGGTCGGGCTGGCCGACTCACTGTTCCTGATCAAGCCGGCCCTGCCGGCGCCCGCCCTGGAAACCGCGCAGGCCATGCACGAACAGGCAGCCCGGCTGGCGGGTCTGGTCGGCAACCTGCTCGACATGGCGCGCCTGAACGCCGGCAACGTCACCTTGCGCCGCGAATGGCAGCCGCTCGAAGAGGTCATTGGCGCCAGTATCAAGCTGCTCGGCAACGCGCTTGATGCCCACCCGGTGCGCGTTACGCTACCGGCCGACCTGCCGCTGCTGGAGTTCGATGCGGTGCTGATCGAACGTGTCTTCTGCAACCTGCTGGAAAACGCAGCCAAGTACGCGCCGGCCGGCACGGACGTGGAAATCGCGGCGAGCCAACTCGCCGACCACGTCGAAATCCGCGTTTGCGACCATGGCCCCGGCTTTCCCGCCGGCAACCTGAGCGCGTTGTTCGAGATGTTCGCGCGCGGCCAGAGCGCATCCGGCAAGCCGGGAACCGGCCTCGGGCTGGCCATCTGCCGCGCCATCGTCGAGGCGCACGGCGGCGAAATCAGTGCCGAAAATCGCGATGAAGGCGGCGCCTGCATCCGCTTCACCCTGCCCAAGGGCGTCCCGCCGGTGCTGGAGGAGGAAAGCGCATGAACGCTCCGAGCCCCAAAGTCCTGCTGATCGAGGACGAAAAACAGATACGCCGCTTCGTCCGCGTCGCCGTCGAGGAAGAAGGCTGCCAGGTCAGCGAGGCGGAAACCATGGCCCAGGGCCTGATCGACGCCGGCCTGCGCAAGCCGGATTTGCTGATTCTCGATCTCGGCCTGCCGGACGGCAACGGCATCGACCTGATTCGCGACCTGCGCGGTTGGTCCGATGTGCCGGTACTCATTCTCTCGGCGCGTTCGCAGGAAAACGACAAGATCGATGCGCTCGATGCCGGCGCCGACGATTACCTGACCAAGCCGTTCAGCGTCGGCGAATTGCGCGCCCGCGTCCGCGCCCTGCTGCGCCGGCGCAGTCGCAGCGGCGAAGCCGCGGTGCCCATCGTCGAATTCGGCAATGTTGCGGTCGACCTGTCGCGGCGCGTCGTTTTGCGGGCGGGCGCGGAGGTTCATCTGACGCCCATCGAATACCGGCTGCTGGCCACCCTGCTCGGCCACCCCGGCAAGGTGCTGACCCAGCGCAACCTGCTGCGCGAAATCTGGGGCCCGTCCTATATCGAGAGCAGTCATTACCTGCGCGTCTATGTCGGTCATCTGCGCCAGAAGCTCGAGGACGACCCGACCCAGCCCAGGCATTTTCTGACCGAAACCGGCGTCGGCTACCGCTTCCAGCCCTGAAGGAAACCCCATGCAAGTGCAAGACAACAAGCGTCTCGCGACACTGACCCTGGCCGCCCTCGGCATCGTCTATGGCGACATCGGCACCAGCCCGCTGTACTCGATCAAGGAGGTCTTCGGCGGCGCCCATCACCCGGTGCCGATCAACCCGGACAACGTGCTGGGCATCCTCTCACTGTTCTTCTGGTCGCTTATCATCGTCGTCACGCTGAAATACGTGGCCTTCATCATGCGCGCCAACAACAAGGGCGAAGGCGGCATCATCGCGCTGATGACGCTGGCCCTGCACAACGGCGACCCGGCCTCGCGGCGGCAACGGCTGCTGATCGCCCTCGGCCTGTTCGGGGCCGCCCTGTTCTACGGCGACGGGGTGATCACGCCGGCCATTTCGGTTCTCTCGGCGGTCGAGGGGCTGGAACTGATCACGCCGACCTTCAAGCCCTACATCATCCCGATCACGCTGGTGATCCTGGTCGGCCTGTTCCTCTTCCAGCGCCGCGGCACGGCCAGCGTCGGCGCGCTGTTCGGGCCGGTGATGGTGCTCTGGTTCGCCGTGCTGGCGATACTGGGCGGCATCGCCATCATCCAGCACCCGGCGGTGCTTGCTGCGGTCAACCCGCGTTATGGGTTCAATTTCCTGCTCGGCAATTCGGCGCTCGGCTTTTTCGCGCTGGGCGCCGTCGTCCTCTGCATCACAGGCGCCGAAGCGCTGTACGCGGACATGGGCCATTTCGGGGCCAAGCCGATCCAGTACGCCTGGCTGGGCTATGTGCTGCCGGCTCTGCTGATCAACTATTTCGGCCAGGGCGCGCTGCTGCTGGACGACCCGAGCGCCATCGAAAACCCGTTCTATCTGCTGGCCCCGGAATGGGCACTCTATCCACTGGTCATTCTGGCCACCGTCGCCACGGTCATCGCTTCGCAGGCGGTGATTTCCGGCGCCTTCTCGATCACCCAGCAGGCCATCCAGCTCGGCTACACGCCACGCCTCGAAGTGCAGCACACCTCGGATCGGGAAATCGGCCAGATCTATCTGCCGGCCCTCAACTGGCTGCTGCTGATATCGATCATCGCCCTTGTCCTCGGCTTCGGCACCTCGTCCAATCTGGCGGCGGCCTACGGCATCGCAGTCACCGGCACGATGCTGATCACCAACATCCTGGCCATCGCCGTCGCCGTGCGCCTGTGGCAGTGGAGCCCGCTGCGCGCGGTGCTGGGCGCCCTGCCCTTCATCGCTATCGACCTCGGCTTCTTTCTCGCCAACTCGGTCAAGATCCCCGATGGCGGCTGGTTTCCGCTGGCATTCGGCCTCGCCGTCTTCATCCTGCTGACGACCTGGAAGCGCGGCCGCGAACTCCTGCACAAGCGGCTCGCCGCCGATGCGCTGCAGCTCAAGCCGTTCATCGACGACATCGCCGCCAGTGGTGTCGGTCGGGTTCCCGGTACGGCCATCTTCATGACGCCTGACCCGGATTCCGTCCCGCACGCCCTGCTGCACAGCCTCAAGCATTACAAGACGCTGCATGAGCAGGTAGTCATTCTCAGCGTCAGCGTCTTCGACGTGCCTTATGTGCCGGACATCGACCGCGTCGAAGTGCATCGGCTGGCCGGAAATTTCTCGCAGGTCATCGTCCAGTACGGTTTCAAGGACGAACCTGACATCCCGGCCGCGCTCGGCCTGTGCGCCGCGGCCGGGCTCGACATCGGGATGATGGATGCCTCGTTCTTCCTCGGGCGCGAGACGCTGATCCCGAAACTGGGTTCGGAAATGGCCTACTGGCGCGAACTGCTGTTCGTCGCCATGTTCCGCAACGCCAGCAGCGCCACCGCCTTCTTCAGGATTCCATCGAACCGTGTCGTCGAACTGGGATCGCAGATCGTGCTGTGAGCGACGAGCGGCTCACTCGACCCGGAACGGCAGGAATTCCGAATTGATCCGGTCATAGACGCCCTTGCGCTTGATGGCCTCCAGCGCGCCGTCGAGCAGCATCTTGAGTTCGGCGCGCCGCGGATTGATGGCAAACGAGGCGTTGCCGGAAAGTTCCGGCTGCTGCAGCACCGTGACCTTGAGTCCGAGTTGCTGAAATACGGCACTTTTCTGCAGACTGAGGCTGGTCATCAACGGCACGATGGCGCCCTGCGCGACGCCGGCGGCCAGTTGCTCGATCATCTCGGCCTCGGTCTGCGCCCCGATCAGCTGCCAGTGCTGGGCCTTGGCATAGGTCTCGTGCGCCGAACCGCGGAAGATCGAGATGCGCGCTCCAAGATCGCCGGGCTGAATGCCGGGACGGGCAACCCACAGGGTAACGGAGCGGTAGACCGCCTTGGTGAACAAGACCTTCTGACTGCGCTCCGGCGTGTTGAGCAGGCCGATGGCAGCAACGTCGAAGTACCCTGCCGCCAGCCGTTCGATCAGGGATTCGAGCCGGGTTGCCTCGAATTCGCAGCGTGTGCCGATTTCGGCACACAGGGCACGGGCAATGTTTATGGCAAACCCTGTCAGATTGCCTTCCGCATCGCGATAGCCCAGCGGCGGTGCGTTTTCCAGCACCGCCACCCTGATAGTTTGCGGTTGCGCCTGCGCCATGCCGGCAAGCAGGCACCACACCAGAGTCATGCCAGGAAGGAGATTGCGCCGAAAAAGGACCATTCGCGAAGACGATCGAGGACGATGCAGGCAAAATTCCCGGCCCGAAGAGGCAAGCGGTAACGCGAAAAACCACTTCAGGATCAGGGGCGGAGCGGTATTCTATATCGTCGGCATGCGCCATCGACGCAAAACTTGATTCAGATTCACGCCAACGACTGGCCCCAGCGGCAAAATTCCGGTCTGATGAACTTCGTTCACCTCGTCCTTTTCGCCTGCCTGAACGGCGCCCTGCCGGCGCTCGCCGCGCTGCCGCTCCAGCCGTGGCTCGATACTGCCCTGCCCGGCGCCAGCATCCGCCTGCCGCCCGGCGTCTATCAGGGACCGGCCGTCATCACCAAGCCATTGACGCTGGACGGCGACGGCCAGGTGGTCATCGATGCCGGCGGCAAGGGCACCGTCCTCACCGTCAAGGCCGACCGCGTGATCCTGCGCGGCCTGACCCTGCGCGGCAGCGGCGATTCGCATGACGCGCTGGACAGCGGCATCATGGCCGAAGGCAGCGAACTACTTATCGAAAACAACGTGATCGAGGACGTGCTGTTCGGCATCTCGCTGCACCGGACAACCGACAGCGTCGTGCGCGGCAACCGCATTCGCTCGCGCCCGGTCGATTCGGCCGACCGCGGCGACGGGCTGCGCCTCTGGTACAGCAGCGGCAACCGCATCGAAAACAACGACATCGCGCAGATTCGCGATGTCACGGTGACCAACTCGCCGCGCAACCGCTTCACCGGCAACACCATCCGCGACAGCCGGCGCGCCTTCAATTTCCTTTTTGCCCATCGCAGCCTGGTCGACCGCAACCATCTCGAACAGAACTCGACCGGCATCATCGCGCTCAATTCCGACGGGCTGATCATCCGCAACAACCGCATCCTGCACGCAATGGACGCCTCCGGCGCCGGCATCGCGCTCAAGGAAACCTCGGCGGCGCTGGTCATCGGCAACGAGATCGTCCACTGTGCGCACGGCATCATGGCCGATTCGCCGATGAACCCGCTCAACCGCATCGTCTTCATCGACAACTTCGTCGCCCACAACATCACCGGCGTCTACTTCTACGGCGCCAAGGGCGGTCACATCGCCATCGGCAACACCTTCCGCAGCAACCTGTGGCCGGTCACCATCATCGGCGACGGCGATCCGCTGGACGACACCTGGACGGGCAACTACTGGGACGGCTACGAGGGCTTCGACCAGGACCAGGACGGCTTCGGCGACCGTCCCTATGACCTGCTGGCCTACGCCGACCGTATCTGGCTGGAAACGCCGGCGGCGCGCTTCTTCCGCAACTCGCCGGTGCTCGAACTACTCGATTTCCTCGAACGCCTGGCGCCCTTCTCGGCACCGGCGCTCATCCTGCGCGACACGGCACCGCGCATGAAGCCGACGCGTACCTACAACTGACACAACCTCCTGCGTCACTGATTGGCGGGGTGCTTCGACAAGTGGCGTGGGGCGACACTTCCGTCCAAGCGAGCGGGGCGTGATCTCAATTGCCAACAGATAGATGGCCGGTATTCGAACCTGCACGTTGCAAACTTAATGGCGGATGGGCCGGGTTTTCCTCGAGGAGTAAGATTGCGAGGCCGTTTACTGTTCTCTGTTGATTGTATTTGAGGTTTGAGATGCTGAAATACTTGGACATCGCGCGACTTGTCGGCGCAGGAATAAAGTGCCCGGCCTGCAATGGCACGCGATGCAGACAATCGCGATGGCATTCGAAAAATGAAAAGCTGGGCAATCAGGGATCTCAGCCGTATCGTTGCGAAGACTGCGAGAATCGTTTTCTCGCTGCCAGCGGCGCTTCCCTCGAACGAACTCTGGTCAACAGCACTGCCTATGTGATACTGCTTATTGGTGTTGTGACCGCTGTCGAGCTTTGGCTGGATAGCGACGACAAGCCGGTGGCCGGTCGTGTCGAACTTGTGTCGGGGGTTAATACAGCGGAAAGCACGGCCCAGCACCACGAAGGCAACGAGGCCCCGAACCGAATTGACGAGGAGGCGCCTGATGCCAACGGACATCCGGATAACTTTGCCGCCAACGTCGCTCTACTGCAGAAGGCCGCCACAAATGGCCACGTCGGAGCGATGGTCCACCTTGGGCAAATTCTGGCCACCGGTGATGAACATCCGAAGGATACGAAACAAGCGGCAAAATGGATGCAATTAGCAGCAGCCACGGGCAATGCTGAAGGGATGTTCGAACTCGGACGTTATTATCGTGACGGCGTGGGATTGCCGCAGAATTCTGTGCGCGCCTACGTCTGGTTAAACCGCGCCGCAGCAGCCAAGCACCTCAGTGCCATGCACGAGCGCGATGATCTGGTCCGGACGATGAGCGCCGAGGAACTGAGGGAGGCTCACAATCTGGCGTTGTCAGAAGATTGGAGTGAAAACAGTAGCCTCCGGAAGCAGTGACAGGAACCCTACCAGTCAAAGCTGATATTCCGCGCCGCCGCCGTGCATGGCCATTTCGACCACGCGCTTCGACAGGTGCGGCGCGAACAGCGAGATCAGGTCGTAGTCGTAGCGCCGCAGGTAGGTGCCGCGACGCAGGGCCAGGCGGGTGGTGTTGGATTCGAACAGGTGTGACGCGTCGACCGCAACCAGCCCGGCGTCACGCTGGGCGTCGAAAGCCAGCGCCGAAATGATGCCGAGGCCCAGACCAAGGCTGACGTAGGTCTTGATCACGTCGGCATCGAGGGCGGTCAGCGCGATGTTCGGCTGCGCGCCGATGCGCTCGAAGGCGCGGTTGATGCGCGAGCGGCCGGTGAACGCCGTATCGTAGGTGATCAGCGGCCAGCGCGCCAGTTCGGCGAGCGACAGCGGCTGCGACTTGAGAATCGGGTGGCCTTCCGGCGCGATCACGCAATGGCTCCACTGGCGCACCGGCAGCGTGATCAGCTGGGCATACTGGTCGAGCGCCTCGGTGGCGATGCCGATGTCGGCCTCGCCGGCCAGCACCCACTCGGCGATCTGCGTCGGGCTGCCCTGGTGCATTTCCAGCTTGACGGTCGGATGCTGGGCGACGAAATCACGCACGACGACCGGCAGCGCGTAACGCGCCTGGGTATGCGTCGCCGCCAGCACCAAGCGCCCGCTTTCGCCGGTGGCAAACTCGGCACTGGCGCGCTTGAGGTTTTCCGCCTCGCGCAGGATCTTCTCGGCAATCGCCAGCACCACCTTGCCCGGTTCGGTGACCCCGGTAAAGCGCTTGCCGCTGCGCTCGAAAATGGCGATCCCCAGTTCGTCCTCAAGCAGCTTGACCTGCTTGGAAATACCTGGCTGCGAGGTGTAGAGCGACTCGGCGGCCTCGGAGACATTGAGGCCCTGGCGCTGGATTTCGACGATGTAACGCAGTTGCTGAAGCTTCATGGCAGGGCTTAATAACTCATGGATATAACAATCTAACCCAATATTCTTTTTGTTTCAAATAGCCGCTGCTACGATGCGCGCCATGGATCCCCTCTACACCCTTTCCGGCTTTGCCGTCGGCGCCATCGTAGGACTCACCGGCGTCGGCGGCGGCTCGCTGATGACACCGCTGCTGGTGCTGGTCTTCGGTGTGCATCCGGCCACCGCGGTCGGCACCGATCTGCTCTACGCAGCGCTGACCAAGGCCGGCGGCACCGTGGCGCACGGCCGCAAGGGCCATATCGACTGGGCCATCACCGGCCGCCTGGCGCTCGGCAGCATTCCCGCCGCCGCCATCACCATCTACGTACTCTCGCAACTGCCGAAGGGCAGCAACGCCATCGGCGCGATCATTTCGAACGGCCTCGGCTTCGCGCTGCTGCTGACCGCCATCGCCATCCTGTTCGGCCGCAAGCTGCGCGACTACGCCGCCGTCCATGATGATTCGCCGTTGCGCCAGCGTCACCTCGGCAAGATCACCGTCGCCGTCGGCGCCATCCTCGGCGTGCTGGTCACCATCTCGTCGGTCGGCGCCGGGGCGCTCGGCGTTGCCGCGCTGTTCTTCCTTTACCCCAAACTTTCCCCGATCAAGATTGTCGGATCGGACGTGGCCCATGCCGTGCCGCTGACCCTGGTCGCCGGCCTCGGCCACTGGGCGCTCGGCGGTGTCGACTGGTCGCTGCTTGGCAGCCTGCTGCTCGGTTCGCTGCCCGGCATCTGGCTCGGCACCCACGTTTCCGCCAAGGTGCCGGAACATATTCTGCGCCGCCTGCTGGCCTCAATGCTCATCCTCATCGGCGGCAAGCTGATCGTTGCTTAAGGAAATTCAATGTACAAATACGATGCCATCGACCGCCAGCTGATCAACGAGCGCGTCGAGCAATTCCGCGATCAGGTCCGCCGCTGGCAGTCCGGCGAGCTGACCAACGACGAATTCCGTCCGCTGCGCCTGCAGAACGGCCTCTACGTGCAGCGCCACGCGCCGATGTTCCGCATCGCCGTGCCCTACGGCATGCTGAATTCCGCCCAACTGCGCAAGCTCGCCTTCGTCGCCCGCACCTACGACCGCGACTACGGCCACTTCACGACGCGCCACAACCTGCAGCTGAACTGGCCGAAAATCGAGGACGTGCCCGACATCCTGGCCCACCTCGCCGAAGTCGAGATGCACGCCATCCAGACTTCCGGCAACTGCATCCGCAACGTCACCACCGACCAGTTCGCCGGCGTCGCCGCCGATGAAGTCATCGACCCGCGCCCGCTGGCCGAAATCCTCCGCCAGTGGAGCACCTTCCACCCGGAATTCGCCTTCCTGCCGCGCAAGTTCAAGATCGCCATTTCCGGCACCCGCGAAGACCGCGCCGTCACCTGGTTCCACGACATCGGCCTGCATCTGCAGGAGCAGGATGGCGAGTCTGGCAAAACCATCGGCTTCCGCGTCATCGTCGGCGGCGGCCTCGGCCGGACACCGATCCGCGGCCAGATCGTCCGCGAATTCCTGCCCTGGCAGCACATCCTCACCTATTCGGAAGCCATCCTGCGCGTCTATAACCGCTTCGGCCGCCGCGACAACGCCTACAAGGCACGCATCAAGATTCTCGTGCAGGCGCTCGGTGTCGAAGAATTCGCCAGGCTGGTCGAGGAAGAATGGGCGCACCTCAAGGATGGCCCGGCAACGCTGACACAGGCAGAATACGACCGCGTTGCCGTGAACTTCGCAGCACCGGCCTATGAAAAGCTGGGCGAGGTCGAATTGCCGGCCGAAAAAGCCTTCGCCAAGTGGGTCGACCGCAACACCCATCCGCACAAGGTCGCCGGCTACGCCGCTGTCACGCTGTCACTGAAGCCGCACGGCATCGCGCCGGGCGACATCACCTCCGACCAGATGGACGCCGTCGCCGACCTCGCCGACCGCTACAGCTTCGGCGAGCTGCGCATCAGCCACGAGCAGAACGTCATCCTGGCCGACGTGAAGCAATCCGACCTGTACGAAGTCTGGCAAAAGGCCAAGGCCGCCGGCCTGGCGATGCCGAACATCGGCCTGCTGACCGGCATCATCTGCTGCCCGGGCGGAGATTTCTGCGACCTCGCCAACGCCAAGTCGATCCCCATCGCCACCGCCATCCAAGCCCGCTTCGACGATCTCGACTACCTGTTCGACATCGGCGAGATCGACCTCAACATATCCGGGTGCATGAACGCCTGCGGCCACCACCACGTCGGCCACATCGGCGTGCTTGGCGTCGACAAGAACGATTCTGAGTTCTACCAGGTCACGCTTGGCGGCCGTCAGGGCAACGACGCCAAGCTCGGCAAGGTCATCGGCCCCTCCTTCGCGGCCGATGAAATGCCGGATGTCGTCGACAAAATCATCAAGGTCTATATCGAAAACCGTCACGCCGACGAGCGTTTCCTCGACACCCTCGACCGCATCGGCATCGACCCCTTCAAGAACCGCGTTTACGAAGGCCGCGCCCACGGCAAGGCCAAGGCTGCACAAAAGGAGGCCGCATGATGGCGCAACTGATCAAGAACAAGACCGTTGCGGTCGACCCCTGGAAAACACTGGAATTGCCCGAGGGCGAAACGCCGGAAACCGTCGCCCTGCCTGACGGCGACATCATCTTCCCGCTCGCCGTCTGGCAAGCACGCAAGGCTGAAATCGTCTCCTGCCACAAGCGTATCGGCCTGCTGCTGCAACCCGAAGACCGCGTCGAGGACATCGCCACCGACCTCGACTACTTCATCGTCATCGCCGTCAATTTTCCGAAATTCGTCGATGGCCGCGCCTACTCGACCGCCAGCCTGCTGCGCCAGCGCTACCACTACCAAGGCGAACTGCGCGCCGTCGGCGACGTGCTGCACGATCAGCTTTTCTTCATGCGCCGCGTCGGCTTCGATGCCTACGCCTTCAAGGACGGCAAGGATATCGCCTACGCGCTGGAAGCCGGCTTCACGAGTTTCAGCGACGGCTACCAGACGTCGACCAGCCAGCCGCAACCCTACTTCCGCCGCCGCGCCTGATTTTTCGGAACAGCCCGCCATGACCCCGAGCCTGCTCAACATCACCCCCGAACTAACCGCCAGCGTCGCTGCCAAAACGGCCGCCGCGCAAGCCCTGCTCGCCGACATCGCCGCCAACTGGGCGCCCGTCGCCTTCGCCAACAGCCTCGGCGCCGAAGACATGGTGCTGACCGACCTGATCGTCAAATCTGGCCTGCCGATCGAGATCTTCAGCCTCGACACCGGCCGCCTGCCGCTCGAAACCTACGACCTGATGGCTGCGGTCGACGCCCATTACGGGCTCAAATTGAAGGTTTACTTCCCGCAAAGCGAAGCGGTCGAGACCTATGTCCGCGCCAACGGCATCAACGCCTTCTACGAATCCATCGAACTGCGCAAGGGCTGCTGCTACATGCGCAAGGTCGAGCCGCTGCAACGCGCCCTGGCTGGCAAGAAAGCCTGGATCACCGGCCTGCGCGCCCAGCAGGCGGCAACCCGCACCGGCCTGCCGAGCCGCGAGTACGACGAAGGCAATCAACTGGAAAAATTCAACCCGCTCGCCGACTGGTCAGAAAAGGAAGTCTGGACCTACATCAAGCAGAACGCCGTGCCCTACAACGCACTGCACGACAAGTTCTACCCGAGCATCGGCTGCGCACCCTGCACGCGGGCGATTTCGCTCGGCGAGGATGTCCGCTCCGGACGCTGGTGGTGGGAATCACCCGAACTGAAGGAATGCGGGCTGCACGTGAAGGGCTGAACCCACTTCCACACCGGATATCCATGCAAAAGGCCTTCATTCAATGAAGGCCTTTTTGTTGGCTACGATTCATTCGGCTTGCTACCCGGGAGTGCTATCGACCCCTTTGCTGGTCTCAACAGCGCCCGGAATCCAGGAGTGGTACAGTCGGCGAATAAATTTGAGCATCGAAAAACTCCCGAGCTTGCCAAAGGGAGGAATGGCAAATTACGGTTCTTCAGGAATTTCACAGGAAGCCAAAGAGATGAAACTTGTTTCCATACTGATGCTTCTGCTGTCTCAGGCAGCCATGGCCGATGCGACCACCAAGCAACCGAAGCCGGATAACTGTCCGGGAGCGACATGTCCTGCGCGACAAGATGGTAGCGCGGTGGATAGCCAGTCCAAGCCAGCGGATGCGCGCGCGCCCCTAAAAAAGGGCAAGGAAAGCCCGAAGCCCACCTCCGGTAGCGGCGGCGAACCACCCGGTGCGTTATTCAAGAATGTGCCGCCAACGGCCCCGAAAAGCGCTCCGGAATAATGCCGCGAGCCGCCAAGGGACTTGCAACCCGCCTTGCGGCGGGTTTCGTTTTCCGGCTTCGGCGGCCGATCACACCAGCCCCAGGCTTTCCTCCACCCCGAGGTGCACATTCATCGCCTGCACGGCAGCGCCCGAAGCACCCTTGCCGAGGTTGTCGAGGCGGGCGACGACCAGCATGCGTTCTTCGTTGCCGAAGACGAACAGGTCGACGCGGTTGGTGTCGTTATTGGCCTCGACGTTGAAGAAGCCGCCTTCAGTATTGGCTTCCAGGTCGACCGGCGCGACGCGGATGAAGGGTTCGCCGGCGTAATAGTCGGCCAGCAGCTTCTGCACGTCGGCCGGCGTTGCCTTGCGGGTGAATTGCTGCGGATGCAGGAAGGCGGTGACCGCCAGCCCCTTGTAGAACGGGCCGACGATGGGCTGGAAGATGGGTGCTGCGGTCAACCCGGAATAGGCGGCCATTTCCGGCAGGTGCTTGTGGGCGAGACCGAGCGCGTAGGGGCGCGGCGCGTCGATGCGCTGCGGACTCTCGTAATGCGCGATCATCGACTTGCCGCCGCCCGAATAGCCGGTGATGGAATTGGCCGCAATTTGCGTGTCGACCGCAACCAGGCCGCCGGCGACCAGCGGCTTGAGCGCCAGGATGAAGGCGCTCGCATGGCAGCCGGGGTTGGCGATGCGCTTGGACCCACGAATTTTCTCGCGCTGATCCTTCGCCAGTTCCGGCAGACCGAAGGTCCACGCCGGATTGACGCGATGCGCGGTCGAGGCGTCGACGATGCAGGTGTTCGGGTTGTCGACCAGCGTCACCGATTCCTTCGCCGCGTCGTCCGGCAGGCACAGGAAAGTGACGTCGGATTCGTTGATCAGGCGCTTGCGCTCGGCGAGGTCCTTGCGCTTGTCGGAATCGATCTTCAGCAGTTCGACATCGGCCCGCTTGGCGAGGTATTCGTTGATCTGCAGGCCGGTGGTGCCTTCCTGGCCGTCGACAAAAACTTTGTAGGTCATCTGGAATCCGGAATCGTTGCGGTTGTTCGAATGACGAATTCTGGCAGAAAACCGTGACAATTTATCGAAAGCCGCACCGGAGAACAAAAGCAACGTTCAACCGGCCCGCTCAAAGACCCAACGCCTTACTTCAGCCGATAACCGCTGTGGCAGGCCACGCAGGCTCCCATTACCTCTGACAGCGCACCGATCGCCGGCTTGACATCGCCGGTGACGGCGGCATCGCGGGCCGCCACGCCGAAGCGGCTGGCGCCGCGATGCATCGCGGTACCGGCATCCTGCATGCCCTGGGGCATGAATTTCGAGATTTCATGCGCCCCATGCAAGGCGAGCGACGACATGCCCAGACGCTTTTCCGCGATGTCGGCTGCCCGGTCGTATTCGGATCTCGCCAGCGCCGACTGAATTTCCTGCAGCGCCAGCAGGTGGTCGCGCATGTTGGCCAGCGTGTGCTCGCGCATCTCGGCCGGAAACTTGACCAGTTGCCGGGCACCCCTTGGCGCCGGCTTTGCAACCGCCGCTTCCGCCATGTGCTGGCTGTGCATGGACGGATCGTGTTGCTGGGCAAGGCTCGGCAAGGCGATGGCGATGGCCGCCAGGGGGACAATGAAACGCATGGGGTTCTCTCTCGATTGTGGTTGGTATGGCCGGGAAAGATAAACGCCCGGCCCCGGCAAGCGATATGATTGCGATCATATGAGAGATTCGTTATCTCCTTCGCTGCCGGCTTGGCCATTGCGCCCAGAATTCGAGGTCATGCCGGATACGCTGAAGAATGCCGCCGAGTGGCGCCAATTCGCGGCGGGAGAACATCTGTTCAGGCTTGGCGACCGGCCCTCGGCCATGTTCTTCGTCGCCAGCGGCGAGGTCTGCCTGCGGCGCTATTCACCCGACGGCAGCGAGGTGGCGTTGCAGCGCGCCCGCCGCAACTTCCTGGCCGAGGGGAGCCTGGAGTCGCAGGCCTATCACTGCGACGCCGTCGCCATCGAAGCGAGTACTGCGCTGGCTTTCCCGATGGCTGCATTCCGGCAGGCCATTGACGAATCCCCGGACTTTCGCAGCCGCTGGGTATCACACCTGATGCGCGAAGTGCGGCGCAGCCGCGCCCAGTGCGAACGGCTAACGCTGAGAACAGCCGCCGCCCGGGTGCTGCACTTCATCGAATGCGAAGGCCGCGACGGCAAGCTGGAACTCCCCTCCTCCCGCAAGGCCTGGGCGGCCGAACTGGGCCTCAGCCACGAGGCGCTCTACCGCACGCTGGCGCAAATGGAAAAGGCGGGAACCATCGCCGTTGCCGGCCGGTTCATTGCGCGGCGCTGACAAAAAGTGGTTGGAATACAAGCGGTAACCAAACCCTGCTTTGCTGCATTGCAGCAAAGTGGTAGTCTCTCGTTTATAAAAATACCGTATGCAAGTGAGAACCAGCATGAGCGAAATCGATCTGAAACGCTTCTTCCTTGAACAGGTGCGCCTGTTCGAGAATTTCCCGGCCGACAAGGTCGAGGAAATCGTCATCAAGTCCCGCCTCGCCACCTATGAGGGCAACGAGGCCATCCTCGAAACCGGCGACGAAGGCAAGTTCATCGGCGTCATGATCAGCGGCCACGCCGAGATTTCGATGACCGACAACACCGGCACCCGCTCGGTGATCAGCCAGCTCGAACCGGGCGACGTCTTCGGGGTCATGTCGCTGCTCACCGGCGACCGCATCGTCGCCGACGTCATCGCCGGTAACCGCTGCTTCGTGCTGCTGATCCCGCAGGATGTCTTCAACGCCCATATCCTGACCAACCCCAAGGCGGTCGGCCATCTTTCCCGCCTGCTCGCCGACCGCACGCGCGCCATGTCGGTCGATATCGTCACTGCCCAGGCCCGCGCCGTCGTCAGGTCCGACGACCCCTATGCCCTGTCGCTGCACACCAACGAACCGGGCAAGGTCGTCGTGCTCAATGTCGGCGTCAGCCAGATTCATTTCGGCATCTACGACACCCAGGACAGCGGCGCCGATGTGCACGGCATCATCGACAACGCCGACCAGCAGGTCACCCGCATCACCGTCATGGTCGGACCGCAGCAGCAGGTTCTCGAACATGCGCCATTCAAGCTCTCCGACCTGTTCAAGGTGATGCAGGAAGCGACCGCGCTGCTCGGCGATGCCTTCACCTTCCACCCGGAAGACGTCACCGCCGTCGGCCACCGCGTCGTGCATGGCGGCAACAAGTTCTCCAGTTCGGCCGTCATCACCCCGGCGGTGATCGCCGACATCGAGGCGCTGGCGGTCTTCGCGCCGCTGCACAACCCGGTCAACGTCGCCGGCATCCGCGTCGCGATGAAGCAATTTCCCGGCGTGCCGCATGTCGCCGTCTTCGACACTGCCTTCCACCAGACGCTGCCGCCCTACGCCTACCTGTACGGCCTGCCCTACGACCTCTACAAGCAGGACGGCATCCGCCGCTATGGCTTCCACGGCACCTCGCACCGCTACGTCTCGCTGAAGGCCGCCGAAGTGCTCAAGCGCCCGCTCGGCGAGCTGGAAATCGTCTCCTGCCACCTCGGCATCGGCGCCTCGCTGTGCGCCATCGACCACGGCCGCTCGGTCGATACCAGCATGGGCATGACGCCGACCGACGGCCTGATCATGCCCAGCCGCTCGGGCAGCATCGACCCGGCGGTGATGATCCACCTGATGGAAGAGCACAAGATGTCCCTCGATCAGCTGTCGACGCTGATCAACACCGAAAGCGGCCTCAAGGGCATTTCCGGCATCTCCAGCGACATCCACGAAATCGAGACAGCGGCGGCCGACGGCCACCACCGCGCCCTGCTCGCGCACAAGGCCTTCTGCTACCAGGTACGCAAGAACATCGGCGCCTACGTCGCGGCGATGGGTGGCATCGATGTGCTGGCCTTCACCGGCGACATCGGTGAAACCAGCGCCACGGTGCGTAGCCTGGCTTGCCAGGGCCTCGGCTACATGGGCATCAAGCTCGACGAGGAAAAGAACCGCAACCTGGGCAAGCTCGGCTCGCACACCGTCATTTCGGCCGACGATTCGCCGGTAACCATCCTCGTCATCGCCAACGACGACGAACGTCTGGTCGCCTGGGAAACGCTGCGCGCCATCGAGCGCAACCAGTTGCTGCTCGAAGCCAAGGGCGAGGAAGAACTGCCGATCCCGGTCGAAATTTCCGCCCACCACGTCCATCTGTCGCAGGCCGACGTCGAAAAGCTGTTCGGCCCTGGCCACCAGCTGACGCCGGAACACGAGTTGTCGCAGCCCGGCCAGTTCGCCTGCGCCGAAAAGGTGCATCTGGTCGGCCCCAAGGGACGCATCGCCAACGTCCGTGTGCTCGGCCCGACACGCAAGGAAACCCAGGTCGAAATTGCCATGACCGAGCAATTCAAGGTCGGCATCCAGCCGCCGATCCGCCAGTCAGGCGACCTCGTCAACACACCGGGCATTACGCTCGAAGGTCCGTTCGGCAGCACCGCCATCGAACGCGGCGTCATCTGCGCCCAGCGCCACATCCACATGGCGCCGGAAGACGCCATGCGCTTCCGCGTCCGTGACAACTACGTCGTCCGCGTGCGCGTCGAAGGCGAGCGCGAACTGATCTTCGGCGACGTCGTGGTGCGGGTCAATCCCAACTTCCGCCTGGCCATGCACATCGACACCGACGAAGGCAACGCCGCCAATATCCGCACCGGCATGCTGGGGTATATCGAGGAAATCCAGAGCCGGCACTGAGCGGCGCTGCCGACCCAAGCAAAAAGAGGATGGCCGGTTTGACCGGCCATCCTCTTTTTCTTTCAGGCACCTGGAAACGCGATGTCCCCCCGCTCAGTCCTTCCCTTCCTTGGGGTCCATAGCATTCCCCACCCTGGCCCCGGCTGGTTTGGGGAGCGCCCTGGACTCGCTGCTTGGCGGCATGTAACGAACGGACACCCGGCCACCGGATTGCTTGACGATTGCCTTGGAACGAAACACCTGATGGAGCTGTGTCACCAGTTCGACGTAATTTCGCGTTTCCGGATAGGGCGGAATCGTGTTCTTGTATTGCTGCACCGCCCCCTCCCCGGCGTTGTAGGAAGCCAGCACCAGATGCTGCTGCCTGGGGTAAAGCTTGTACAGGTCGGCGACGTAGCGCGCCCCCAGGCGAATGTTGGTATGCGGGTCCCGCAGTTTCATTTCGAGCGACCGCCGCTTGTCGCCGGCCAGGCCATAGCGTTCCGCGGTCGCCGGCATCACCTGCATCAGGCCGATTGCCCCCTTGGGTGAAATCGCATCGGGATTGAATCCCGACTCCGCTGCAACGATCGCCTTGAGCAAGGCAAGTTCGACTGCAAACTCGCTGCTTGCAGCCTTGAGCAGCGGCTCATACGTTTTCAGGTTTGGATGTTCTGTAAGCCGGTCCATCAGCTGCGGCTTTGCGTATCCGGTAGAACCCAGATCCAGCGCCCCGAACCTGTTTCCGCGCACCAGCAATTGATAGCGCGCATCCAGTTTTTCCACTGAAAAATGCGATACGCCCTGCTCATCGACATAGCCGTAGATATCCGCGTAGCTGCTTGCAGAGACAAGAGTCAACAGGAGTGCAAAAACGAAGGACGGATTCAAGTCAGAAGTGCAACATAGGTATGAGGCGAGTGTAGCTGCTTCATAAAAACTTCGTGCGGCGTCTTGAAGCCGAGGCATTTTCGTGGCCGGTGGTTCAGTCGCTGCA